>DASWRU010000035.1:0-123249 GCA_036403015.1 Allosphingosinicella sp. | reverse complement strand
GGCTGAGGCGCATCGCCGGGCCAATGCCTTCTTCGCCGCGCTCTACCGTGTGTGGGCGGCTCGAGGGACGGCGGTCCTGCCAGAAGCGGCGGACTTGGACCTCCTGCGACATCGAAAGCCGTAAGACCTTGAAGCGGAATTCGGCTCGGGATCGTTGAGCCGTAGATTACAAATTCGGCTGTCGCGGCAGGATCCGGAACACCCGCTGCGCCGGCAAGGCGGGAAGCACCGCCCTCAAAGCGAAAGGAAGCGCGAGCAAAATAAGCATCGCGGCGACGCCAAAGGTGAGCCGGGCGGCAGCGGCGACAGCGCTCGGAAGAGCGTCCGCGATGTGATCCATCCCGGCGGCACCGGCGAACGCGGCGCCCATGGCGGAAGCGCCGGCGATGAGCCCGAGGTTACGCGAGAGGTTGAGCAGCCCAGAGACGAGGCCGCGCCGATCGACCTCGGCCACGGCCATCATCGCGACGTTGTTGGCGGTCTGGAACAGCGCGTAGCCCAGAGTCAGGATCACGATCGCAGGGATGTAGCCGAAGAGACCGAACGTTGCCGGGACCAAGCTCAGCACTATGCAGCCCAAGGCGATTCCGCCAAGCCCGAAGGCCGTCACGAGCAGAGGGCCGAACCTGTCCGCCGCTCGCCCGGCCGGAATGCCGGCACAGGCGACGACGATGGGACCGACCGAGAGGACGAGTCCAACGGCAGGCGCATCGAGCGCAAGCGCTCGTGAGAGATAGAAAGGCCCAACCACCAAGGTCGCCATGAGTACCGTGGAGACCAGAAAGCTCATTGCCAGGCCTGCCGCGATGCCCGGCCGGCGAAAAGTCGACAGCGGCATGAGCGGCGCTGCCGCCCTCTGTTGCGACCAGAGGAAGAGGATCAGGCCCGCAAATGCCGCTCCCAGAAGGGCAACGTTCACCGCGCCGAAGCTCCCGCGGCCAATCGTGCTCGACAGAGCGAAGGCGCCCACCGTCAATCCCAACAGGATCGTCCCCCGCTTGTCGAACTTCGCCCCGCCCCTCCCACCCGTAGCCGGCGCCTCCGGCAGGTGACGGTGCGCGAGCATGAAGGCGAGCAGCCCGATGGGAAGTGCGATGAGGAAGATCGAGCGCCATCCGGCGACCGCGATGAGCAACCCGCCCAAGGACGGACCCAGCGCCGTTCCGACGGCTGACATGGCACCGAGGAGGCCCATTGCTTTGCCGGTGCTTGCCGGAGGCATGGACTCGCCGACCATCGCGACCGCAAGCGCCATCATGATGGCCGCGCCGACGCCCTGGACCGCCCGTGCCGCGATGAGCAGCCCGAGAGTCGGCGCCAACCCCGCCAGCGAAGCGGCGGCCGTGAAGAGGAGGATCCCGGCCATCAGCAGCCGTTTCCGCCCGACCATGTCGCCAAGCCGGCCGACGCCGACGACCGTTATCGTGACCGAGAGAAGATAGGCGAGGACCACCCATTGGACTTGCTGGAAGCTGGCATCGAACGCCTGCGCCAGCACCGGCAAGGCCACGTTCGCAATGCTCGTGCCCAGTGAGGACATCAGCATGCATAGCGACAAGGCGGCCAACGCCCATGCGCCGGCGCCGGCGCGGCCGCCACGCCCGACAGGGGCTTGCAAGGTCGTTTCCATGGTCTCTCTCCGCTTGTGATTCCCGAGTCGGAAAGGCACTGTGCCACTTCAAGTCAACTTGAGGTCAAGACGTGCGCGCACTGGACATCGCGGAGGTCGCCGAGCGCTCTGGAATCCCGGCATCGGCTTTGCGGCATTATGAGGAAAAGGGACTGATCCTGTCGATTGGCCGGCGAGGGCTTAGGCGCCTCTTCGAGCCGGCCGTGCTCGAGCGTCTCGCTCTCATCGGCGCCGGACGCGCCGCGGGTTTCTCGCTCGACGAGCTGGCGCAGATGTTTGGTGCAGCCAGCGACCGGCCGGCGATAGACCGGCAGATGCTCGCCGCCAAAGCGGACGAGTTGGAGGCGACGATCCGCAAGCTCACAGCGGTGCGAGACGGCTTGCGACATGCGGCCGCCTGTCCGGCCCCCAGCCATATGGAATGCCCCAAATTCCGGCGCATCGTCCGAGCCGTCACTTCGCAAGGACGCTCCCGGCGGCGGACACCGGTCAGCTCAACGGGCAAGAGCCGACGCGCGCCACCAGCCCTGCGCTGACGGTCCAGTGCGTCCCCCGCCGCACCGGCCAGGCTACCCGCCTGCCGCAGAGGTTTCGACCATCTCGCCGCCGCAGGCTTCGTGGAGGATGAATCCTTCGTTCGGGTCCACCGGTGCCCGCCACGGCGCCTTCTCGAGCGTCTCGCAGGTATGGCGGTAGCCGGCCTCCCAGCGCTTGCCGATGCCGTCAGGGCTGAAGTCGATGTCTTTGGCATGA
Source organism: Allosphingosinicella sp. (assembly GCA_036403015.1). Lineage (GTDB taxonomy): Bacteria > Pseudomonadota > Alphaproteobacteria > Sphingomonadales > Sphingomonadaceae > Allosphingosinicella. Next base: position 120,866 of record DASWRU010000035.1, on the reverse strand, counting down.
TCCTCATAATCGAGCGCCGGGGCGAGCAGCCGGACGACGTGCATGCGCGTGAGGCAGCCATAGCTGGCGAGCTCCGCCACCTGCTTCTCCCGCCGCCTCTCCTCCGGCAGCATCGCGCTGAGCTCGGCGACGATGTGCCGCAGCCGGTGGAGCTGGCGCTGACGTTTGATGTGCGAGGCGGCGCGGCTCGAATATTGGACGTCCTTCTGGCGGTTCATCACCTCCCAGATCGTCTCCGGTTCCTCGCCGTGCGGATTCCAGATGTGGACGGCGAACACCATCGAATTGCGCCGCGGGGCGTCGTCGAACACGATCTCGACCGGCGTGTTGGAGAGGATGCCGCCGTCCCAGAACAGTTCGCCGTCGATGCGCACGGCCGGGAAAGCCGGCGGCAGGGCGCCGGACGCCATGATGTGCTTGAGGTCGAGCGTCATGTCACGGCTGTCGAAATACCGCATCTCACTGGTGCGGACATTGGAAGCGCCGACGGTCAGCCGGACTGGGCCCTTGTTGACCTGGTCGAAGTCGACGAGCTCGCTCAGCGTCTGGCGGAGCGGGTCGACCGAATAATAGCCCGCCGCTTCGGCTCCGAGTTGCGTGTGCGGGCTCATGAACGCCATAGGGTTGGGCTGGAAGAAGGCGGGGACCCCGCCTGCCACGGCCATCATGTTACGCGCGGCGGCGGCGAGCCAGGCGGGGAGAGGCGAACCGACGAAGCGGCCGTGCTCGACCCGCCGCCAGAATTCGCGCAAGCGGTCGAGACGCTCCCCGGCGGGGCTGCCGGCGATCAACGCGGCGTTGATCGCGCCGATCGAGGTGCCGATCACCCATTCGGGCTCCACGCCCGCTTCGTGCAGGGCCTGGTAGACTCCGGCCTGGTAGGCGCCGAGCGCGCCGCCGCCCTGAAGGACGAGGACCGTCTGGCCGAACGAGCTTATGTCGTCGCGATGGCTGTTCATGCGCATTCCTTTCAGGCGGCCGCTTCGAGCGGGTGGACAGGGGGGGTGTCGGCCGGGATGTCGCCGGTGATGAGCCGGGCGCCGCGCTCGAAGGTGAGGTAGTTCCACAGCCAGGAGAGGCTGACGGTGAGGCGGCTGCGGAAGCCGACCAGGAACCAGATGTGGGCGAACGACCACAGCAGCCAGGCCGGAAAGCCGGTGAGGTGGATTCGGCCGAAGTCGATCACCGCGCGGCGCCGGCCGATCGTGGCGAGATTGCCGTAGCCCCGATAGCGGAACGGGCGCGCGGTGCGGCCGAGGATTCGGGCGGCGACATACTGGCCCTGCTGCTTGGCGACCGGCGCGACTCCGGGCAGCGGCCGATCGCCGGGGCCGGGACAGGCGGCGGTGTCGCCTATCGCGAAGATGCGATCCTGGCCGGGCACCAGCAAATCGGCGCCGACCACGACCCGACCGGCACGGTCGCACGGCGCTCTTAGCCAGGAGGCCGCGGGGGAGGCCTGGACCCCCGCCGCCCAGATCGTCGTGTGCGCGGCAACCGTCTCCTCGCCGATGCGGACATGGCGGCTGCCGATGTCGGTGACAGGCGTGCCGAGACGGACCTCCACGCCCAGCTGCTCGATGGCTCGGCGGGCTTTGGCGGAGAGCGCCTCCGGAAACGTCGGAAGCAGCCGCGGGCCAGCCTCGACGAGCAGCACGCGCGAGCAATGGGGCGTGATGCTGCGGAAGTCGAGCGAGACCGACTTTCGCGCCAGCTCGGCGATCGCCCCCGCCATTTCAACGCCGGTGGGCCCACCGCCGATGACGACAAAGGTCAGCAGCGCCTGGCGCCGTGCCTGGTCCGTCTCGGTTTCGGCGCGCTCGAGGGCGAGCAGGACCTTGCGGCGGACCGTGGTGGCGTCCTCGATCGTCTTGATCCCAGGCGCGTGTTCGGCCCAGTCGTCGCGGCCGAAATAGGAATGGCGGGCGCCGGTCGCGAGGACCAGCCAGTCGTAGGAAAGGCTGCCGCCGCTGCCGAGCCGCACCTGACGACGGGCGGATTCGACACCGGTGACGCTGTCGAGCAGAACGCGGGTGTTGGCGGATCGGCACAGGATGGAGCGGATCGGCGCCGCGATGTCGGCTGGCGACAGGGCCGCCGTGGCCACCTGATAGAGCAAGGGCTGGAAGAGGTGGTGGTTGCGCCGGTCGACCACCGTAACGTCCACCGCCTTGTTCGCGAGGGCTTGCGCGGCGGCGAGGCCGCCGAAGCCGGCGCCGACGATCACGACATGGGGTCGGCTCATTGCGGCCTCCCGTAGGAGGCGAGTTCCGCCAGGATGCCCAAGACGGGAGGCCGCTGTGCAGTGGGTCCGCCGCATTTGCCCTTGAGGCAGCCGAAGACGGCGGCGAGATCCGGCCGAAGCGCCGGAGCGGGGTTTGCTTGGCTCGCCATCTCAATGGGCCGTCCAGCCGCCGTCGACGGGCAGAGCCGCGCCGGTGATCGAGCGGCCGCCGGGGCCGCAAAGGAAGACGGCGAGCGCGCCCAGCTCTTCCACTTCGGCGAAGCGCTTGTTGGGCTGGGCGGCGAGGAGCACGTCCCTGATCACCGCCTCGCGGGAGATGCCGCGGGCGCGGGCGGTGTCGCCGATCTGGTTCTCGACCAGAGGCGTCCAGACGTAGCCCGGGCAGATGGCGTTGCAGGTGACGTTGTGCTCGGCGCCTTCGAGCGCGACCGTCTTGGTCAGCCCGACGACACCATGCTTGGCGGCGACGTAGGCGCTCTTGAAGGGCGAGGCGACGAGGCCGTGGGCGGAGGCGACGTTGACGATCCGGCCGAACCCCGCCTCCTTCATCGGCCCGAAGGCGGACCGGATGGTGTGGAAGGCGGCGGAGAGGTTCAGCGCGATGATGGCGTCGTAGCGCTCGGCCGGGAAGGTCTCGATCGGGCTGACATGCTGGATGCCGGCATTGTTGACGAGGATGTCAACGCGACCGAACGCCTCGATCGTCTCCTCGACGAGCGCGCAGGCCTGCTCCGGCCGCATCAGGTTCGCGGCGTTGTAGACGACGCGCGTGGAGCAGCTCTCCTGGATTTCGCGACAGACGAAATCGATCTGATCGCGGTCGCCGAGGCCGTTGATGACGACGTCCGCACCCGCGGCGGCGAGCGCCCGCGCGATGCCGAGGCCGATGCCGCTGGTCGAGCCGGTGACGACCGCCACCCGTCCGGCCAGGGGCTTCGCGGCGTCCATTCTTTCGAGAACCTGCACGTCCATGCTCGCGCTCCTTGTCATGATGTGCGGCAAGGATGGGGGAGACGGGGACGGAGCTGAAATGCCTTCCCTGCATCGACTCCATGCCGGGATGCGATTTCACCGGCCTTTGCCGCGTCCGTAGAATTCAGGCTGCGTCACGGAGCCGGCGGCAGTCGATGGCGACGGGTGAGAAACGGAAAGTCCCTCGCATCCCCCCGCCGCTTCGTGACGCGCATCGTCACCCCTCAAGGAGAAGGCAATGTTCAACCTCAACAAGACCAGGCTGGCGGCGGCGATCATTGCCACCGCCGCGTTCAGCGGCCTCGCCAGCCCCGCTTTCGCCGGCCAGTGCCCGGCGGGCCAGTCGGGCGACAACGCCCTCGCCGGCCGGGTCACCGAAGGCCGCGCCGTCACCGACGATGTCCTCGGCTCGATCGATCTCGGCAAGGAGATCGGCGTCCAGGGCCGCGACCTTCGCCTGCGCCGCCTCGTCGTCCAGCCGGGCGGCGCCGTCCCCTTCCACAGCCATGTCGGCCGCCCCGCCTTGATCATCACGATCAGCGGCGAGATCACCGAATATCGCTCCAGCTGCAATGTGCCGATCACCCATCGTGCCGGCGAGCTCGCCCGCGAGGCGGAGGGCATCAGCCATTACTGGATCAACAACGGCAAGGTCCCCGCCGTCCTGCTCTCGGCCGACATCAAGGCCGCCGACTGAGCCCCTCGAAGCCGGCTTCCAGCCCCCTCGCGAAGCCGGCCTCCGTGGCGCCCCGCCTCCGTCCCCCGGGCGGGGCGCCACACCCCTCCACCGCCGCATCCGGAGCGATCATGACCGACATCCAGAGGCACTGGCGCGACATCGAGGCGATGCCGGCGCCGCGGCTCACCACGCCGCTGGCGATCGGCCTGATCGGCTTTCTCACCCTCGTCGACCTGTTCGCCACCCAGGCGATCCTGCCCAGCCTTGCCGCGGCCTATCATGTGAAGCCGGCCGAGATCGGCGTCGCCGCCAATGCCAGCACCATGGGCATGGCAATCGCAGGGCTGCTCGCAGGTACCCTCGGCGCCAAGCTCGAACGGCGGCGCGCGATCTGGCTCAGCCTGGCGCTGCTCGCCATCCCCACTTCGCTGCTCGCTCTGGCGCCGAACCTGACGATCTTCGCCGCGTTGCGCGTGACGCAGGGCCTGTTCATGGCCAGCGCATTCACGCTGACTCTGGCTCATCTGGCCGAGCGCTGCACCCTCGCCGCCGCGCCCGGCGCTCTTGCCGCTTATGTGACCGGCGGCGTCGCCAGCAACCTCGTCGGCCGCCTCACGGCTGCCTTCGTGGCGAGCCTGGTGGGGCCGGAGGCAAGCTTCCTCTTCTTCGCCGTCCTGAACCTCGCTGGCGCCGCGCTCGTCGCCGCCAGCTTGAACCGCAACCGGCCGATGCACGAGCCCGCCGCGCCGCCCCGCCACTTCTGGACCGCCTGGGCCGCCCATCTCGCCGACCCGGCGCTGCGCCGCGTCTTCGCGATCGGCTTCCTCATCCTGTTCGGCTTCATCGGCGCGTTCACCTATGTCGGGTTCGTGCTGATGGCGCCGCCGCTGTCGCTGTCGATGCGGGCGCTCGGCCTCGTCTTCCTCGTCTTCCTGCCGTCGATGGTGACAACACCGCTCGCGGGCCGCGTCAGCCGCCGGTTCGGCACCGGACGCACGCTCTCCCTCGCTCTGGCGGTGGCGCTCGCCGGGCTCCTGCTGATGCTCCTGCCGAGCCTGGCGCCGATCCTCGCCGGAATGGTGCTCGTCGGGATCGGCACCTTCTTCGCCCAGGCGGCGGCGACGGGCTATGTCGGCCGCGCGGCGACGACGGACCGAACGGCGGCGAGCGGCCTCTACCTCTCGGCTTATTATTGCGGCGGCCTCGCCGGCGCCGCGCTTATCGGCCAGCTCTTTGATCGCCTCGGCTGGACCGCGGCCGTCGCCGGCATCTTCGCCGCCTTAGCGCTGGCCGCCCTGCTGGGCGCGGGGCTGAAGGAGCCGCAGACGTGAACCAGCGCTACCTGAAGGGCGTCGAGATCCTCGAAGCGCTCACGGGTAATCCTGCCGAGCACCTCGCCAGCCGCGTTGCCGAGATCGCGCCCGACTTTGCTCGGATGACGATCGAATTCCCGTTCGGCGACCTCTACGCGCGGGGCACGCTCGACCTGCGCGCCCGGGAAATCGCGGCCATCTCCGCCTTAGCGGCCCTCGGCACTGCCGCGCCGCAGCTTCGGGTTCATGTTGCCGCGGCGCTGAACCTGGGCGTGACGCGCGACGAGGTGATCGAAATCCTCATGCAGACGGCGATCTATGCGGGCTTTCCGGCAGCATTGAACAGCCTTGGTCACTGCCATGATCTGTTGACCGAAGGCGCCTGCAGCCCCTGTCAGGCCGCCAACCGCGTCGCCGGCCAAGGATAGCGGCGGGCCTCCTGCACGAAGGCTCCGACCGCGGGTGAGTGGGGCCGTCCCCGCACCGTCGCGAGATAGATCGTCCGGCTGAAGCTCGGCTCCACGAGCGGGCGCACGACCAGGTCCGGGTCCGTCACGCAGAATTCTGGGAAGAAGCCGAGGCCGAGGCCCGCCTTGATCATGCCCTGCACCCAATCGTCGCGAGGCGAGCTGAACACCTGGCGCATGAAGACGCCGCGGCCGTGGAGCTCCTGGCGGACGGGCTCGAACACTTCGCAATTGGAGCGGCCGACATAGGGCTCCTTGTCGAGGTCGGCGGCATGAATCGGGTTCTTGACGCTTAGCCGGTGGTTGGGCGGAAGGACGATAACGAAGCGCTCCTCGAAGATGGGGAGCTGGTGGAGGCTCTCGGGAAGTTCCTCCGGGATGCCGACGATGGCGATCTCCAGGTCGCCTTTCTGCAGCTTCTCGATCATCTGCGGCGCCCCCCCGTCGGCGACGACGAGGTCGACCTGCGGATGCGCGGTGCGGAAGCGGACCATCAGCTCGGCGACGAGCTGGGGCCCAATCGTGCACATCGCGCCGATCGTCAGCGTCGCCCGCTCGAGCTTCTTCGCCGCCCGCGCATGCTCCCGCGCCGCGCGCGCCTGCCCCTCCACCGTTTCCAGATAGGGAAGCATCATCCGCCCGAGCTCTGACAGATGCGTGTTGCCGCGCTCGCGGTGAAACAGCGGCCCGCCGAGCTCGTGCTCGAGCTGCTGGATGGCGCGGGTGAGGGCGGGCTGGCTGACGTTGCATTGCTCGGCGGCGCGCGTGAAATTCAGCGTCTTCGCCAAGGCGACGAAGTAACGGACCTGCTGCATCTCCATGGCCGGCGCTCCCCGCATGTGGCGGCGCTTGATGATTACACCTGCGCAACAGGCCGCGCCAGACGAGCGGCCATGCCGGCTGGTTATCGTGTCCATGCCGCCTCGGCCTGAGACGCGCGGCGGCTCCTGAGAGACAATGAAGCCGCACCGACGACGGTGTCGAACCCCTCGTTTGCCAAGGAGAAGCCACGCAATGAAAACCGCCCAGATCGCGGTCACCGCCGCCGCCCTCGCCGCCATGTCCGGGGCCGCGCTCGCGCACCCGGTGGCGCCGCAGCCGAACAGCGAGAAATGCTACGGCATCTCGCTCGCCGGCAAGAACGACTGCGCCGCCGGCCCCGGCACCAGCTGCGCGGGCACCTCGCGCCGCGCCTATGCGGGCATTTCCTGGAAGTATGTCGCCAAGGGCAGCTGCACGAAGATCAGCACGCCCAGGGGCGCCGGCTCCCTGAAGCCGCTCGCGCGCTAAGGGAGACGCAGCCATGACCCCGACCGCCGGACTGAGCTTCAAGCCCGTCCATTTCCAGGAGGCGCTCGCCTCTCCGGCGGCGGGGTTGTGGTTCGAGGTGCATGCCGAGAATTACATGGTCGAGGGCGGCCCGCGCCTCGCCGTGCTCGAGGCGCTGCGCCGCGAGAAGCCGCTGTCGATCCACGGCGTCGGCCTCTCGCTCGCCGGCGCCGAGGATCCCGATGCCGACCATTTGGCCGCGCTGAAGGCGCTGTGCCGCCGCTTCCGGCCGTTCCTCGTCTCCGAGCATCTCGCCTGGTCGCGCAGCGGCGGCGTCAGCTTCCCCGACTTGCTGCCCTTCCCGCGGACGAGCGAGGCGCTGATCCGGATCGCGCGCAATATCGACATCGCGCAGACAATGCTGGGGCGCCAGATCCTGATCGAGAACCCGTCCCTCTACCTCGCATTGGAGGGCCACGACTGGAGCGAAACCGATTTCCTGAAGGCGCTGGTCAGGCGCACCGGCTGCCGGCTGCTGCTCGACGTCAACAACGTTTTCGTGAGCGCCCGCAACCTCGGCTTCGACCCGGCGGCCTATATCGACGCGCTGCCGCCGGAGGCGATCGGTGAGATCCACCTGGCGGGGCACAAGCCCGATCCGGAGTTGGGCGACGCCCTGCTTATCGACAGCCACGACGGGCCGGTCTCGGAAGCGGTGTGGGCGCTCTATGCCCATGCGGTCGACCGCGCCGGCCCCATCCCGACGCCGACGCTGATCGAGCGCGATGGCGACATCCCGGATTTCGAGACGCTGATGGCCGAGCGCAACCGCGCCGCCGCCGTCATGCGCTACCGGGCGAGGGTGCTCGAACATGCCTGACCTCGCCGCCTTCCAGGACGCTTTCGCGGAAGCACTGCTCGCCTCGGAGCCAATCGGCGCGATCGCTCGCGCACCGGGGTTCGCCGTCTATCGCAACACCTGTGCCCTCGGCGCGGTGGAAGCGCTCCGCGGCGCCTACCCGACGGTCGAGGCGCTGGTGGGCGAGGAAGCCTTCGCCGCCGCCGCGCTCGATTTCCGGGCGGAGCAGCCGCCGGCGAGCCCGATCCTCTCCCGCTACGGCACCGGCTTCGCCGCTTTCCTGGCGCGCCAGCCCTGGACAAGTGAGCTGCCTTATCTGGCGGACATCGCCCGTCTCGACCGGCTGTGGCTGAAATCCCACCTGGCGGCGGACCGGGCGCTGCTCCGTGTCGCCGGGCCCTTCCCCGTCGGCTGCACCCGCTATGCCGGTCTTCGCCTGACCCTCCATCCCGCCACCCGCTTCGCGTGGCTCGAAACGCCCGCAATGACCATCTGGCTCGCGCACCGCGCGCCGGGAGGCTTCGACGAGCTTGCGCCGGAATGGCGGCCGGAGGGCGCGCTCTTCACCCGCCGCGGAGGCGCGGTGCTCGGCCAGCCGATCGGCCGGGCCGAGCATCGCCTCCTCGTCGCCACAGCCGCCGGCACGCCGGTCAACGACATCGCCGCGGCGCTGGAGGCTGCGGATCCGGTCGCCGACATTCCCACGCTGTTCGCCCGAGTCATCGCGGCCGGTGCCGTGCTCCCCGTCTGAACATTCGGAAGAAAGGAACCACCCTCATGGCCACTCTCGCTTCGACCGCCCCACCGCCGCGTCGCCGCGGCCTCTACGGTCTCTTCGCCCGCACCGCCGAAACGGTGCTGCGGCCCTCGCTCATCCTCCTCGTCCAGCGGGTCGGCATCGGCGCGGTCTTCTTCCAGTCGGGCCGGACGAAGGTCGAAGGCTGGTTCAGCTTCCCACAGACCACGTTCGACCTGTTCGAGACCGAATACCGGCTGCCGCTGCTCGACCCGCATATGGCGGCGTACGCGGCGGCGACCGCCGAGCACGTCTTCCCGATCCTGCTCGTCCTCGGCCTCTTCACGCGCGGCGCGGCGCTGGCGCTGCTGGGGATGACGGCGGTGATCGAGATCTTCGTTTATCCGGACGCGTGGCCCACGCACCTCAGCTGGGCGGCGGTGTTCCTCCCGCTCATCGCCTTCGGCGGCGGCCGCTTGTCGCTCGATCGCCTGCTCCGCATCCCCTGAGCCCTTCCACCATGTCCGGAGCTGACAAATGAGACGGGCCGTCCGCGACATTGTCGAGATACGAGAGTGCGAGTCCCTCGACGGGCTCCTCGACCGCCTGCGCTTGGTGCGGGACGCGCTGCCCGACCCGGCAGCCGCCCGCGTCCGCCTGCGCGGAGACGACGTGTTCGGCCGGCTGATATCCATCTCCTACACGCGGCCGTTGACGGAGGACGAGGCGGCTCTCGAAGCTCGGTATAGGGTCCAAGGGTGATGCAGGTCCGCCTCGCCCTTTGGTTCTCCAAGCCCCTGCTCGGGCTGGCGATCCTGTTTGCGCTGGCCAGTCCGGCGGCCGCGGCGGAACCGCCGGGGACCGTCGCCGCCGTCAGCGTCTCCGGAATCCCGCTCGACGCCGCCTGGAAGCAGAAGCTCTACGCATTCGCCCGGGCGAGGCTGCTTCACCCCGCCTGGGGATGGACCCATTCCGAACGCGACTACCGGCTGGCGCGGACGATTGCGGCGGCCGAGAATCTTCGCATCGACACGGATGTTCTGTTCGCTGCCGCCTTCGTCCACGACATCGGCGCCATCGGCGATTTTCAGAAGGAGGGCGTCGATCACGCGGTTCGCTCCGCAGAGCTTGCCGGACCGTTGCTGCGGCAGTTCGGCTTTCCCGAGCAGAAGATCGCTGCCGTGAGGGAAGCCATTCTCGGCCACATGCACGACAAGGTTCCCGGGAGGAGCAGCGAAGCCATCGCCTTGCACGATGCCGACGCGCTGGACTTCCTCGGCACTGTCGGCGTCGCGCGCCGGCTCTCCGTCACGGGCTCGGCGACCCATTACGCGGGTGGCATCGCGAGGATCGCCGAATTCGCCGACAAGCTCCCGGAGCGGATAGTGACCGCTACGGCGAGACGGATGGCGGTCCCGAGGATCGCCGAAATGCGCCAGTTCCTGAAGCAGCTCGACGATGAGACGGCGCGGGGACGCGTTCTCTAGGAATAGTGAGAGGTTGGCCCACGATCTGAGGCGGGCTGGCGTGGGAGAGAGGATGGATTGGTTTTCGATATCTGACTCTAAGCCGACGCGCGCCGGTTTTGTCGGTTTGGTGGCGCGATCACGGGCAAGCCAAGCTCGATCACGTCGCCGTCGTGGCCTCAGGCTCCTTCCAAACGGTGGCGGAGCTCGAGTAGGCCCTCAAGCGCGAAGAGTTCACGCAGGTAAGCGATCTTCTCTGCGGGCCGTCACTCCGCATGCAGCTCAAGAAGCTAATGGCGCAGCCGGCCCAGCCCTGGCGCAGGCTGTGACCTTCCGGTTCGTGCAGCAGCCGGAACAGCGGCCGAGAAAGCGCTGAAACCGAAGCTCACGAACGCCTACCCGGCCTGCGACGGCTACCTGCTTCGGGCTGAGCGCAAGACGGTCAGCAACACAGGGATCGCAGAGCGGCCTGCAGTCGCGCGTCGAAACCACCGCACTCATCTGCTCGCTTCGTGTCATTGCGCCCCCGCTTATGGCTAAGCCTACTCTTTCACATCAAAACCGCAAAGGAAAACAATCGCCTAGCTTGCGTGCTGGCCTATGACGCATGAAGCGGCAGGGACTTCAAACCTCGAAGTGTGGCACCGCCCTTCCACTCAAGATGCCGTGGCTCGGCGGCAAGGCGGACGCCTCGAAAGCGCTGAACGAAGGCACCGACCGCGAGTCCACCCTCGATACGGGCGAGCGCGGAGCCCAGGCAGAAGTGACGGCCGCTCGGCAGGGCGCGAAGCATCGCCCAGTCGGACGTGTCCGCGATGACGATCGTCTCCGTCCAGCCTCGGAACCGGAGGCGATCTTCAGGAGGAATGCCGAGCAACTCCGCGATGATGGTGGTCGGAATCGGCGCGGCATAAGCGGCGATAACGTCGAAGCGGCTGCCGTCCGAAATTCCATCGAGCAGCTGCGCGCAAAGCTTGGCAACGCGATCGCGAAGCTGCTCCGCCAGGCGATCGCCTCCGCCAGGAGGCCGGGTGCGAAATCGTGCGCCATCATCCTCCTTCCTCGTCTGGAAGACGGGGCGGACCCGGAGCTTCCGCATCCAGCCGCGCCCTGACCTCGGCGAGCGCGCGGTAGGCGCGCTGGAGGTGCTTCTCGACGGCGCTGACGCTGATCCCGAGCTCGGCGGCGATGTCCTTCTGACCGACGTCCTCCAGCCGGAAGCGGCGCAGGATCAGCACCGTCCGCTCAGGCAAGACGGAAAGCGCCTCCTGCACCGCCGCCAATCGGCTGCGCGCCGCCACGACCGTCTCGGGGGAGGGCCCGGGATCGTTCCCGTCCCCGCTTTCGACCTCACCCCATGAATCCTCCCGCGCGGCCCGACGGGATTGGCCGCGGCGCCGGTCGACGATCATGTGGTCGAGCGCCCGGTAGAGATAGGCGCAAGGATCGAGCACCGGCCCGCCCGGCCGCCGCAGGATCTTCAGATACAGCTCCTGGAGGAGGTCCTCGGCATCTTCGGGCGCCACCCGCCGCGCCGCCAGGAAGCGGAGCAACGCCGGCCGGGATTCCAGCACGAGGGCGGCGAGTCCGGCTTCGTCAGGCTGTGCGAAAGGAGCGGTCAGAATAACCTTCTGTGGCTGCGGGCGTCCGGCCTCCTACCATTGCGGCGGAAAGCCGTTCACGCGGTTAGACCCTGCGGGAGGTTCATCTCCCAAGAGGTGGCGCATTCTCCCGCGGACCTGTTGTGCACGAAAGCTGCCCCTCGCGCTTCACGCCATGGGTCGACCGTTGAAATAGGTCTCCAGCTCGTCGACGAGCGCAAGCTCCGCGTTCGCGGCACGCTCCCCCTTGGCACCGTCGCGAGAAGCGGCGGCGGTCTCCAGGTTGTTCACCGCCGCGGTGACTCGCGCCTTCAGCGCGGCGTCCCTCACCTTCGGCATCAGCGGGTCCCATTGGGCCCGTGCGAAGGCCGCCGAGGCGGCCGCATCGTCCCAGCGGACCGGCTGGGCCCGCAGCTCGGCCTGATAGCGGAAGCCGGCATAATCGAGCAGGTTGACCGCATTTGGCACGTTCGCCGGCGGCGCGGCGGTGACGAGCGTGCGATACGCCTCGACGGAGGCCAGAGCGATGCCGGCGCGATTGCCGGCGGCGTGCTCCGCCTTCACCTGTCGCATCTGGTCCGCGAGGCGGCCGGCGGCGTCCGGGGGCAGGTCGCGCGTGATCGCGGCCGCGGCCGCTTCGGCCTTGGTTACCGCGACGCCGAGTTCCGGCGACGTCGCCGAAAAAGCGGTTTCGGTGAGCGCCTCGAAAGGCTCCGCCGCCTGGAGCTGGCGCGACGCCGGCGGAGTAGCGGCTGAGGCCGCGGCCTGGACCGACGGCACGGCCGCGTCCGGCGGCTCGCTCCCGCTCGCATTCGGACCGCGGTTGCAGGCCGCGACCAGGCAGAGCGCCAGAGCGGTGGAAGCGATGAGACTCTTTCGCATGATCATTCTCCTCTTGATGTGACGGTGCGGGGTCGCACCGGATGTTGACGACCAAGGTCGATCCCGGACCGGAACGGACCGCTGTCGAGCGAGACAGCCTTCATGGTGCCTCACCTGGCTGGACGGCCGCGGGCCCGACCCGCCACACCGCGTTGCCGACATCGTCGGCGATCAGCAGCGCGCCGGTGCGGTCGAGCGCGACTCCGACCGGGCGTCCGCGCGCCTTACCGTTCGGGGTCAGGAAGCCGGTGACGACGTCCTGCGGCGGGCCGCTCGGGCGGCCGACCTGGAAGGGGACGTAGACCACCTTGTAGCCGTTCAGCGGAATCCGGTTCCAGCTGCCATGCTCGCCCACGAACACGCCGCCGCGATAGCGGGCCGGCAGGCTCGTTCCGGTGCTGAAGACCAAGCCCAGCGGCGCGACGTGGGAGCTCAGGGCGTAATCGGGCGCGATGGCGCCGGCGACGAGGTCCGGCCGCCGCGGCTGGACGCGGACGTCCACATGCTGGCCGTAATAGGAATAGGGCCAGCCGTAGAAGCCGTTGCGGCGGACCGAGGTCAGATAGTCCGGAACCAGGTTCGGGCCGATTTCGTCCCGTTCATTGACCACTGCCCACAACGTGTTCGTCCCCGGCGCGAAGGCGATGCCGGTCGGATTGCGCAGCCCGGAGGCGAAGATGCGCTTGAAGCCGGTGGCGCGGTCTATCTCCCAGATCGCGGCGCGGTCGGCTTCCGCGTCGATGCCGTTCTCCGTGATGTTGCTGTTGGAGCCGACGCCGACATAGAGCTTCGATCCGTCCGGGCTCGCCGTCAGGCTCTTCGTCCAGTGATGGTTGATCGCGCCCGCTGGAAGGTCGGTGACCTTCACCGCCGGCGCCGCGATCCGAGTCTCTCCGGTCACGTAGGGAAAACGCAGGAGCGCGTCGGTGTCGGCGACGTAGAGCTGGTCCCCGACCAGAGCCACGCCGAACGGGGCGTTGAGATGGTCGAGGAAGATGGCTCGGAGCTCGGGCTGGCCGTCGCCGTTCGAGTCGCGCAGCAGGGTGATGCGGTTGCCGCCGGGCGCGCCCGAGCCTGCCCGGCCCTGGAAGAAGCCGAACAGCCAGTCCTTGGGTCGATTGACCGGCGCGGCGGGGCCGTTGGTCTCGACCACGAGCACGTCGCCGTTCGGCAGGGTGTAGACCTGGCGAGGATGCTCGAAGCCGGTGGCGAAGGCGCGCACCTCGAGCCCGGCCGCGGCCGCTGGATGCTCGGCCTGTCCCCAGCCTATCGCCGTCGCGATCCGCGTCGGCGGCAGCACATATTGGTGCGGCGCGGGCAGCGCGGGGTTCGCGCCATATTGCGTGCTCGGGGGCGCCGGGTGGTGCCCGCAGGCGGCGAGCGCGAGCAGGGGGCTCGCGCGGAGGAGCGATCGGATCATCGGCGAATTCCTTCCAGCGACGCTTGCGGAGGTCGGACGCGCCGCACCCTGCGCGCCGCGGCGACGGTCCAGCCTTGCCAGCCGACGACGAACAGCAGGATCGCCACGATCGCGGACAGGCCGAGACCCTCCGGGATCACCGCCGTGTAGCCGTCGCGGCTGTGCACGAAGGCGTTGAGGAAAGAGAGCAATGCCGCGGCGGTCAGCGCCAGGAAGCGTCCCCACCGGATCGCCCGCACCCGCCCCAGCACCAGGTCCAGGATCAGGGCGATGGCGGACCAGGCCGCCAGCACCAGGCCGCCGGTGAGCAGCCAGATGGAGAAGGTCTCCCATTCCGGCAGAAGGGTCCGCCAGTAAAGCAGGTCGGTCGCGAACGCCGAGATCAGCAGGGCGGCTCCCGCCCCGACGAGACGGGGGTGAAGCAGATCGAGGTCGGCGGCGCGGGATGAGTGGGTCATGTCGTCGGTCCTCGTTGCGCCTTCGCCGGTGGGAGGGTGCGGGACCGCTCCGGGCAGGGGTTCTCCGAAGCGGTCCAGGCACCGTCTCGACTGGGCTCCGGCGGCTCACACGGCCGTGGGCGCTTCGTGACAAATCCTTTATGTTCGTCGCGGCCGGCGCATCGGCGTCGCAGATTCGAGGGGGGCCGCCGCGTGGTGGATCGATCGGGTCGGGTTCAGATCGTGCCGCGGGTCCTGGCGTCCGTTGCCTTGCTGGCGCAGGCGCCGGCTTCGCGCAGTCCCGCCGTCCCGGCGACGCCGAGCGAGCAGCACGGCCATGAGAACGGCCCCCCAGCGGGTGCCGAGCCCCTGCGCCTGACCCTCACCTATGGCAGCGACCTCAATGCGCTGGTCGCCGGCGGCCGACGAACGGGCGCCGATTATCTCGGCCGCATCGGCCTGATTGCGGACGCCGACCTCGACCGGCTGCTGGGCTGGGCCGGCGCGAGCGCGCATGTCAGCATCCACCAGATAAGCGGGCGCCGCCTGTCGCAGCATCGCATCGGCAACCTCTTGGCGGTAAGCGGCCTTGAAGCGGAGCCGGCTTTGCGCCTGTTCAACCTGTGGGTGCAGCAGGCGATAGGCCCGCGCGCCGACGTCCGCATCGGTCAGTTCACCGCGGGCCAGGAATTCGCGATCAGCGACACGGCGAGCCTGTTCGTCAATTCGACCTTCGGCTGGCCGGGGAGCTTTGCGGCCGATCAGCCGAGCGGCGGGCCGGCCTATCCGCTGGCGGCGCCCGGCGTTCGGATCGCCTTCGCGCCTGACGCTAGAACCGACCTCCGGCTTGCCCTGTTCGCCGGGGACCCCGCCGGGCCGGGGATGGGCGATCCGCAGCGCCGCGACCGGCACGGGCTGAACGGCCTAAGGCTCGCCGGCAAGCCGTTCCTGATCGGCGAGGCGCAGCGCTCCCCCGGCGGCGCGCACCCCACGATGACGATGCGCGCCGGTTTCTGGCTCCATTTCGATCGCTTCGCCGATCCGAGGTTCGATATTGCCGGCCGCTCGCTCGCGTCGCCGGGCGCGGGGGCAGCGCTGCGGCATCGCGGCAATGCCGGCGTCTACGGCATCGTCGATGCAGCCTTGTGGCGCGGGGCAAAGGGCTTCCTTCGCGCTTCCTTCAGCCCCGCCGACCGCAACACCGTCGATCTTTACGCGGATGGCGGCGTGGCGGTGAGCGGTCCGGTGCCGGGCCGTCCGGCCGACACGGTCGGCATCGGCCTGGCCGTGGCGCGGATCTCGCCGGCGTTGCGCGGGCTGGCGCGCGACCTTCGGGGCCTGACCGGCGCCACGGGCCGTGGTCCGGATTTCGAAGCCGTGGCCGAGCTGAGCTATCAGGTGCGGCTCGGCGACGGCTTCTCTCTGCAACCGAACGTGCAAATCGTGTTCCATCCCGGCGGACGCCAGCCCACCCCGCTCGGTCGCGGCGCCGCCACGCCGGACGCGCTGATCGTCGGGATGAGGACCTCGGCGCGATTCTAGCCAAGTCGAATGCGAGGGGTCATCGGGCGGCTCGACATGCCGAAACGCTCTACCCCCGAGGGAGGACGACCACCGCCCGAAGCCCGGGGTCATTGTCCTCGATCAGCAGGTCGCCGCCGTGGAGTCGGGCGACGGCGCGCACCAGGGCGAGGCCGAGGCCGCTGCCGTCGCTCGTCCGGGCGCCGTCGAGTCGGCCGTATTTGCGCATCGCCTCGTCGCGGCGGTCCGCCGGAATTCCGGCGCCGCGGTCGGCGACCCAGAGATGGACCGAGGAGTCGCGGTCCTCCGCGCCGATCCGGACGGCGCCGCCGCTCGCGCCATATTTGATCGCATTGTCGACCAGGTTGGCGACGGCCTGGCCGATCAGCTCGCGATTGCCGAAATAGCTCAAGCCCGGCGGCTTCTCGACGGCGATGGAGAGGCCCTTCTCCTCGGCCAGGGGCTGATACATCTCGCAAAGGTCGATGATCAGCGCGCCGAGATCGAAGGCCGCGAAATTCTCCCGCCCGATGCCGGCTTCGGTGCGGCTGATCTCGAGCGTCCCGGCGGTCATTCGGAGCATCCCCTCGATCTCCTGCGTAATTGCCTTCATCGCCTGCCGGCCGGGATTGCCGGCGAGCTCCTCGGCGGCCCTGTCGAGGCTCGCCCGGATGCGCATCAAGGGCGAACGAAGATCGTGCGCCAAACCGTCCGTGACGAGACGAAGCTCCTCGACCAGAGCTTCGATCCGCGCCAGCATCGCGTTGAGCGAGTCCCCGAGCCGGTCGAACGGCTCACCCGTGTCCCGCGTCTCGATGCGCCGGCTGAGATCGCCCGCGGCGATGCGCGCGGCGACGTTGTCGATCGCGCGGACGCGCCGATTCACGAAACCGATGAGGACGAAGCTGCCGGCGAGGCCGATCGGCACGGCCAGAAACAGCGCCCCCGCTATGGCCATGAAAAGCGCTCGGCGCATCCGCACCTGGTCTTCGAACAGCGTCCCGACCAGCAGCCGATGCCCCGACGGGAACTGGAGGGTGTCCAGCGCGAACGTTTCGGGCTGCGCGTGGCCGTCCCGATACAATCGCATCACCTTCCACTTGGTCGGTTGCGTCAGCGTCGGCGGCCAGGCAGCGAGATTTCCCTCGATCCTGCGGCCCGCCGGGTCGACCAGCAGGACCACGCCATAGCCTGTGGCGCCGCTCGCGACTCGCTCACGGATTGACCGGGCAACCTCGGGGGCGCCGCCTCGCCGATAGTCGCCCATGAGGATGGCCTCGCGATCGTGGACCCTCTGCTTGAAAGCGCCGACGAGGATGTGTCCGGTCTGATCGTAGATGAAGACCAGAACGGGCACGGTTCCGAGCAGGCTCAGCGCAAGGTAGAGCAGCACGAAACGCGCCGTCGTGGAATGCCACAGCCGGGTCGCCGCGCGACCGTTCAAGCGGCCTCGCTCAGCTTGTAGCCGACCCCCCGCACCGTATGGAGCAGCGGCACCTGGCCCGTCTCATCGATCTTCTTGCGGAGGCGGCTGATATGGACGTCGATGACGTTGGTGCCCGGATCGAAATGATAGTCCCACACCTCCTCGAGCATCATCGTGCGGGTGACGACATGGTCCTGGTTGCGCAGAAGGAATTCGAGCAGTCTGAACTCGCGCGGCTGAAGGTCGATGCGGGCTCCCGCCCGCTCCACGCGGTGTGACAGGAGGTCCATGCTGAGATCGGCACAGGTCAGGCTGGTGACGACCGGCGTGCCATGCGCGGTGCCCCGCCGCTGCAGCACTTCGAGCCGCGCGATCAGCTCGGAGAAGGCGAAGGGCTTGACCAGATAATCGTCGGAGCCCGCCTTCAGCCCTTTGACCCTTTCATTGGTCGATCCCAGCGCCGAAAGGATGATGACGGGCACGTCGGCGCCGGCGGCGCGAATGGCGGCGAGCACCGCAAGGCCGTCCATGCCGGGCAGCATGCGATCGAGGATGACGGCCGCATAGTCCCCGTTGACGGCGTGGAAGAGGCCGTCGAGGCCGTCCGCCGCGCGATCGACGACATAGCCGTTCTGGGCGAGGCCCTTGGCGAGATAGTCCGCCGTGGTCGCGTCGTCCTCCACGACCAGGATCTTCTTCGTCATGGCGCGCCTCCTTGTTCCGCAGGGGCGCGGGACATCGGCAGGCGCACCATAACATAATGGCCGCCTCGATTCAGCGTCAGCGTGGCCGGGGACCGCGCGCCCTGCAGCGCGGCGGCGGCAGCGGCACGCGAGGCGACCGCGGTCGCTCCGATTCGCACGATGACGTCGCTCGGACGGACGCCCGCCTGCGCGGCCGGGCCGTTCATGGCGAGGCTGGTGACGACGAGGCCCCGCTCCCGCGGCGAGAGGCCGAGGCTCCGCGCCGTGCCGCCGTCGAGCCGCTCGACCGTCGCGCCAACCTTTTCGTCGACGAGGGCTCCCGCTTCGTCGTCGCGATCGGGCGGAAGCACGAAGCCGGCCTGCCGCTCGACGAGCGCGAAGGCGAGCGCGCACGCGCTGACGCCCACCAGCAGCGCCGCGGCGATCCTGCCGCGCCGTCCCGGGCGGCTCCGGCCGCCGTGGTTCGGGGTCATGAGCGGGGAGGAGTGTTTCATGTTCGCCGCCCGCGGGCATCCCCGCTCATCCTGCGGCCGTCCCGGTCTCCATCCCCGCGGCGGCGGCGACGGACTCGGCGATGGCCGCGCAATCCACATCCACGCCGTCGCGCGCGATCGCGGTGAGGAGATGGTCGCGCAGGATGCCGAGCACGGGCATCGGCACGCGCGCCGAACCCGCCGCAGCGCTCGCCAGGTCGAGGTCCTTGAGCGCGAGCGGCGCCGGAAAGCCGGCGGGGCGAAAGCGCTTCTCGACCAGGATCTCGCCGTAATTGCGATAGACCGGCGCGTCGAACTGGGTGCCGGTCAGGATCTCGAGCAGATCGGCACGGGCCACGCCGCCGCGCTCAGCCAGGACCATTGCCTCCGCCAGCGCCTCGATCGCCGAAAGCATCATGAAGTTGCCGCACAATTTGACGAGATTCGCGGCCTCCGGCGCATCGCCGACGATGAAGACGCGCTGGCTCATGTCCTCGAACAGCGTCCCGCAGGCGGCGAGATCGCCCGGCGCCCCGGCGGCGGCGATGAACAGCTTGCCGGTGAGCGCGACGTCCGGGCGGCCGAAGACCGGCGCCGAGACGAACGCACGACCGGCCTCGGCATGAGCGCGGGCGAGGCCGGCGACGAATTGCGGTCCGATCGTGCTCATCGAGACGTGGAGGGCCTTTCCGGCGGCGGCGAGCAGTCCGCCTTCGCCTCGGACGACCGCGTCGACGGCCTTGTCGTCCGCCAGCATGGTGAGGACGAAATCGCCGGCCGCCGCGTCGCCGGGGGTCTTGGCCAGGGTGGCGCCCGCCCTGACCAGCGGCGCCGCTCTTTCGGGGCTGCGATTCCACACCGTCAGGCGATGCCCGGCACGGAGCAGATTGCCCGCGATGGCCGAGCCCATATGGCCGAGGCCGACGACACCGATGTCCATTTCCCGTTCCTTTCGCGGCCAGGCGGCGGAAGGGCCGCGCCGAATGATGCGGTCATGGCGGGTGGCGGCTTTCGGCGTGCCGTGTGTCTCGTGACAAATCGGTCATGTGCGGCGGGCGCGCAGATGACGGATAGTTCATCGCCGGGCCATGCTCCGCGCGGCGGCACCGGCTTAGTCCTCCGCGACAGGCGATTTCGAGGAGACACGCCATGAAGGACAGGATCATGATAGCGGCCGCCGCCTTGTGCGGCCTGACCTCCGCCGCCGTGCCCGCCGCCGCGGCGCCGGCGGCGATCCCGGACCGCCTTGCCGTCAGCGATGTGATGAGCTGGACCGTTCCGAACGACCGCACCGTCTATGTCGAGGATGCGGCCGGCCAATGGTATCGCGTCGACCTGGCCGCGCCCTGCGAGCCGCTCGCCAGGGCCTTCGGTATCGCGATCGCGACACCGCGCGGGCAAGGGATCGGCACCGCATCGGCCCTCGTCACCGGCGGTGGACGCTGCGCCATCGGCGCGGTCGTTCCGGTGTCCGGCCCAGCCTTGCCGCCGAATCGGCCCGATGCCGCGTTCGGCGGCATGATCGGGGGTTGAGGTGAAAGCGCACGAATTTCCGTCACGCCGGGCCGCCGACGACGAGGCGGGCTATTGCCTCGCCCGGGCGGAGGCTGAGGCACGGTGGGCGGGCGAGGCGACCCACCCCGCCGCGCGCCGCGCGCACCTGCAATTGGTGGCGATCTACCGGCGGCGGGCGCTCGATGCCAGGCAGGCCGAGGCGGTCGACATCCAGGATTGGGTGAGCGAAGGAGGCAGCGTCTCAGCTAACGCCTGAGGGTGGGTCCTCCTGCGGCAAAGGCGCAGCCTCATTGGACGAGGGCGCCGAACAGGCTGCCGGCCCCCGCAGTGCCAGCCATGGCCAGCGCTCCCCAGAAGGTGACTCGCCAGACCGCCTTGCCAACCTTCGCACCGCCCAGCCTCGCGCCGATCGCGCCGAGCAGGGCCAGGCACAGCAGGGTCGCCCCAGTCACCGACGCGGCCATCAGGGCCGCGTCGGTGACCCAGGCGGCGAGCAGCGGCACCGCGCCGCCGGTAAGGAAGCTGAGAGCCGACGCGAAGGCCGCCTGCAGCGGCCGCGCCGCCAGGGCCTCGGAGAGGCCGAGCTCGTCGCGGGCATGCGCGCCGAGCGCGTCCCGGCGCGTCATCTGGGCGGCGACTTCCCGCGCCAGCGCGGGCTCGACCCCGCGCGCGACATAGATGCCGGCGAGCTGATCCAGCTCGAAATCCGGCCGGGTCCGCAGATCCTCGGCCTCGCGGGCGAGCTCCGCCTTCTCGGCATCGGCCTGTGAGCTGACCGAGACGAACTCTCCCGCCGCCATCGACATCCCGCCGGCGACCAGGCCGGCAATGCCCGAGAGGAGCACATGATTCTGGCTCCCCGAGCCCGCGGCCACGCCGACGACGATGCTGGCGACCGAGACGAGGCCGTCATTGGCGCCGAGCACCGCCGCCCTCAGCCATCCCATGCGCGACACGCGGTCGGGATCGGCCGAGCGGTCGTGGCGGGTGGACCAGCGGACTAGCCGCACGAGCAAGGGCCAGCTGCCGAGGCGGCCCCGCCGGGTCGGTCCCAGCCCGGATGCAGGCGGAACGGGCGCGACGGCAAGTCTCCGCCGGTCGGCAATTTGCTGGTCGTGCATGCTCTCGGTCCTGGTGTGCATTTAGCAGTCTGCCGAGCTACGCGACGGCCCCATTCCGCCCGATGGCGGGAATCCTACGCATCGGTAATGCCCGCAAAATCCTCAGGCCGCCGCCACAGCCTGCGGCGGGGGCTGGTCCGGCGACGGCTCTTCGGTCGCCACCTGGCGGTCGGCTTTCGGCAGGGTCAGGCGCACGAGCGTAGGCATCGCCAGCAGGACCAGCGGATATTGGAGCAGCAGGCCGGCGATGATGGCGATGGCGAGCGGCTGCTGGATGCCCGAACCTTGGCCGATCGCCAGAGCGAGCGGCGTCAGCGTCAGGATCGCCGCCAGCGTGGTCATGGTGATCGGCCGGAGGCGGTTGCGGCTGGCCTCGCGGGTCGCCGCGACCGGCGGCATGTGCTGCGACAGCTCCTCGAACTCGGAGACGTAGAAGATCGCCATCTCGGTGCCGATCCCGATGATCATCGTCATGCCCATGAGAGCGGTGATGTTGAGGTCGACACCCGTGAGCCACAAAGCGGTGAACACCGCCGTCGTCGACAGCAATGAGCAGCCGATGATGATCACCGGCAGCCAGAAGCGGCGATAGAGAATGAGCAGAAGCACCATTTCGGCGATCAGGGCCGCGCCGAACACCCTGGTAAGGCCGGCAAAGGCGATCTGCTGCTGCTGGTAGAGGCCCCCCAGCTCATAGCGGACGCCAGGGGCGAGCACGCCCGGCCTGGCGAGCGCCGTCTTCACGTCGGCGATCGCCGAGCCCATGCCGCGGCCGACAATGCGTCCGGTCACGGCGATCATCGGCGCCAGATTCTCGCGGCTGATCTGCGGCTGGCCGGTGACGGCCTCGATCGTCGCGACCCGCGACAGCGGGAAGACGTGGCCGTCGGCGGCCCGGATCGGCAGCAAGGCCAGCTCGGCCTGACCGATCGTCATCGCGTCCGGCAGGCGGACGCGGACGTCCACGGCCTTCGTCGTCTGCGGCAGCGAGGTGGCGACGATGCCGGTGAGCTGCGCCGAAAGCTGTGTTTCGACGTCGGCCGGGGCGATCCCCTCGACTCCGGCGCGGACCGGATCGACATGGATGTCGAGCGCGTCGCCGGCGAGCTGAACGCCGTCCTTGACCTGAGTGACGCCGGCGATTCGGCGGATCAAAGCGGCGACCTTCATCGCCTCGCCGCGCAGCACCGACGGGTCCGACGAATAGAGCTTGATCTCGATCGGCTGCGGCACCGCCGTCAGGTCGCCGATCAGATCCTCCATCAGCTGGGCGACTTCGACCCGGACTCCGGGCACGCTGGCGGCGACCTGGTCGGCGACCTCGGCGGCGATCGCGTCGGTGGGCTTGCTGTGCGACGGCTTCAGGCGGACGAAATAATCGCCGTGGTAGCTCTGCCCGAGATTGCCGCCGAGGCCCGTGCCGAGCCGCCGCGAGAAGGTGGCGACGTTCGGATTGGCGAGGAGCATCGCGTCGATCTGGCCCACCTCGCGGCTCGTCTCGGTGAGCGAGGTGCCGGGCGCCGTGAAATAGTCGATGATGAAGCCGCCCTCGTCGACCTTGGGCATGAAGCCGGTGGGCACCTTCGAATAGCCCATATAGCCGATCGCCAGCACCGGCACGGCGATGAGGGCGAGCAGCCAGGGGCGGCGGGCTAGCCCGTCGAGCGCGCGGTCGTGGACTCGGGCGATCGCGCCTTCGCCGGCCGCGCCGGGATCGCGCCAGCGGCGGAAATCGACGAGGCGGCGCACCAGCACCGGCACGACGAAGGCGGTCATCGCCCAGGAGATGGCGAGCGCCGCCGCCATCGTCACCGACAGCGCCTTGGAGAAGGCGCCGGTGACTCCGGTCAGGAAGGACAGTGGCAGGAACACGATCAGGGTCGCGAGGCTCGATCCGGTGAGCGGCGCCATGAATTCGTGCGCCGCGGGGAGCACGGACGCCTCGCCATGGGGCTCGCCGTCCGCGCCGGTGGTGCCGGCGCGGCGCGCGACATGTTCGACCATGACGATAACATCGTCGATCAGCAGCCCAACCGCGGCCGCGATGCCGCCGAGCGTCATGATGTTGAAGCTCATGCCCAGCGCGCTCAGCACCATCATCGTCGCCGCCAGGGTCGCCGGCACCACGATCACCGCGACCAGGGTCACGCGCCAGCTGCGCAGGAACCAGAGCAGAACCACAGCGGCGAGCACCAGGCCGATCATCACCGCGTCGCGTACGCTCGCCACCGATTGGGTGACCAGCACGCTCTGGTCGTACCAATTGACCAGCCTGACGCCCGGTGGCAGCGCGAAGCCGTCGAGCTTCTGCCGCACCGCGGTCGCAATCTGAACCGCATTGCCGTCGGGCTGCTCGTAGACGTTGAACAGGACGGCCGGCTTGCCGTCCTCGACGATCCGCTGCCAGCGCGGGGTGACGCCGTCCTGCACGGTGGCGATGTCGCCCACCCGCACCACGCCTGCCGGATCGGCGCGCACGACGATCTCGGCGATCTGCGCGGCATTGACGATGGAACGATCGGCCACGACCAAGGACAGCCGCCCGCGATCCTGCACCTGGCCGACCGAACTCAGCACGTTCCCCGCACGGATTGCGGCGGCGAGGTCGGTCATCGCCAGATTGTGGTCCGCCAGCCGGTGCGGATCGGCGAGCACCTGCACCTCGGCGGTTTCGCCGCCCTGCACGGCGACTCGGGCGAGGCCGGGAATGGACGAAAGCAGGGGCGTGATCTGGTAGCGCGCGAGGTCCTGCAGGGCGACGGGGTCGGCGCCGTCCGAGACCAGTGCGTAGGAGATAATCGGAAATACAGTCGGGTCCATTCGCCGCACGTCGTAGCGCGTGCCCGGCGGAAGCGTGGCGACGGTCTGGGCGACGGCGGAATCGACCAGAAGGGTGCTCGCCGCCATGTCGCGACCCCAGCCGAAGTCGATCGAGATCTGGGCCGAGCCGCGGCTGGTGTCCGACCGCACTCCCTGGACGCCGGGGATGGTGCGGATGGCCTCCTCGACCGGACGGGTGACGAGCAAAGCGGTCTGGTCCGCCGGGCGGCTGCCGGCGTCCAGGTCGACGACGACGCGCGGGAAGGAGACTTGGGGAAAGAGTCCGATAGGCAGCGACATCGCGGCTACGATGCCAGCCATCGCCATCGCCATCGCGATCCCGACGAAGGCCCGCGACTGCGTGCGCAGCAGCGTTTCGACGTTCATCGCGGTGCGGCCCGCACCGCGTCGCCGTCCGCGACCTGATAGGCTCCGTCGACGATCAGCAGCCGGCCCGGCTGAATCGCCCCCTCGACCACGTCGGTCTCGGGCGTGCTGACCATCACCGCGACGGGCACCTTCCTCGCCTTGCCGGCGGCCATCTGGAAGATCCGCGCGGGGCCGTTGGCGGTGACCACCGCCCGGTGCGGCACCAGCCAGCCGGAGACCTGACCAACCTGGATCGCGACCCGCATCGCTTCGCCCGGCAGCAGCAGACCGGCCGGGAAGGAGAGATCGACGTCGATCATCCGCGTGCGCGGGTTGAGCGCGCTGTCGACGCGAAGGACGCTGCCGGCGATCGCGCCGCCGCCCGAGAGGCGCTGGAGGCTCGCCGGCAGCCCGGGCCGAAGCCGCGGCCGCTCCGAGGGGTCGACGCCGACCGTGACGACGATGCCGCTGGCGCGCGCGACGGTCACCAGAGGCGCGCCGGGCTGGGTGCGGTCGCCCTGCGCGACGGATACCAGCGTGACGATGCCGTCGAACGGCGCCGACAGAACCCGCACCGCCTGACCGGCGCCCTCGGCGCGCAGCGCCGCGAGCGAAGCGGCCGCGTCGGCCACCATTTTGTCGGCTTGGACCAGTTGATCGTGGGTGGCGAGCTGCTGGGACAGCAATAAGGCGATCGTCGTCCGCTGCTTCCGTGCCGCGGCGAGCGCGTTCGCCGCCTGCTGATAGGCGCTGCGCGAGGCCGGCGCGGTGGCGAAGGTGACGAGCGTCTGGCCCGCCCGCACCGCCACCCCGTCCGTCACCGCCAGCTGCGTGACCTGGCCCGGCTGGGCGACGCTGAGCGTCACCGCGCCGTTCAGCGCCGGCCCGGCGCTGCCATAAGCACTGATCGTAGTGGGAAGGGTGCCGCGCTGGGGGTGCTGGACGGTGACGAGCACGCTCGGCCCAGGGGCAGCGGCGGACTGGGGAGATCCGCCGCTGCACCCGGCGAGCGCCGCGACTGCGGCCAAAGAAAACCTCGTCGCGCTCACCGTCTCGGCCCGGCGGGCGGGGAGGCCGCCAGCTCGACGAGGGGAAGCCCGCTCCCCACCAGGGTCTGCACCACGATCCGGCGGTCGAGAAGCGCCAGCTCCAGAGTCATGATTTCCTCCTCCTTGGCGAAGCGGTTGGCGACGAGCTCGACATAGGCGCGTTCGTCGAGGTTGGAGGCGCCGAACGCCCGCTGGGCGCGTTCGGCGGCGAGCCGGGCCGCCGGCAGGTCGCGCCGCGCCGCCGCCAGTTGCCCGGAGAGCTGCTCCATTTCGGCCAGCATCGCGCCGACCTGGCCGATCGTGGTGGCGAGACGCGCCGAATAATCGTCGTGAAGCTGGGCGCGGGTCGCGTTGGCGATCGCGATATTGCCTTGGTTACGGTCGAAGACCGGCAGGCCGATGTTGATATTGGGGCCGCCGTTGATCACGCGGCTGTTGTCGCTGGCGACGCCGCCGCCGAGAATGAGGTCCGGGAATTGCGACTGGATCGCCTGGCGGACGTTCTCGTCGGCCGCGGCATAACCCATGCGCAAGGCGAGCAGATCGGGCCGGCGGTCGGTCAGAGTGACGAGCTCGGCGCGAATTGCCGCGGGGTCGAACGGCGGCAGGTCGACCGTCGCGCTGAGAGGCACGACCACTTCCGGCGTCAGCCCGAGCAACGCGTCGAGCTGGTGCATCAGCGACAATTGCCGTTGATCGAGCGCGTTCAGCGCGGTTCGGGCATTTTGCAGCGCGACCCGGTCGGGCGCGACGGTGACCAGGGTGACGTTGCGCGCGGCAAGCGCCTGCTCGAGCTTGGAGTTACGCTCGGCGAGCAAGGCGAAAGCGGCGGCATAAACCGGCCGGCTGCGCGCGCCGATGATCAGGTCGGCGGCGAGCTGCCGCGCTTGACCGGCGACCTGCCATTCCTGCCAGACGATATCGGCATCGACCTGGCGCGCGGTGTCGGCGGCGGCGCGGCGGCGGGACTTGTAGGTGACGATCGCCTTGATGTTCTGGGCAATCCCGATGTTCCACGCGGTCACCGTGCCGACACCGGACAGCAAGGGCAGCAGCGCCCCGCTGAGATTTGGATTGGGGAAGATGCCGGCCTGGAGGGTCTGCGCGTCGGCGACGCCGCGCCGAAGCCGGGTCGCCTTCAGGCCGGGATTGTTCTCAAGCGCGAGCTTGACCACGTCCTCGACCGTCAGCGCGGCGGTCGGGACCCGACCGGCGAGAGCGTCGACCGACGGCGCCAGCGGCGGCCGCGTCGCCAGCGGCAGCGAGGTGTAATGGGCGCAGCCCGCGAGCAGTGCGCAGGACAGGAGGGCGGCAAGGCTCCGCCGGCCATGTGCCGGCGCGATAAGGCTCATCGCCCCGCTCCAATCGGGCGCCGGCCGGCACAGGCGTCGAGTTCGAGGAGCAAGTTGCCCTGGGCCCAATTGATCAGACCGGAACCGGCCGGCAGTACGACAAATCTGATGTCGGTCGACGACAGCTGAAGTCCCCTGACGAGCGTCTTGAAACGCGTACCATCGGGATCGTCGTCGCGCATAGGCTGCACGAAGCGCGTGGAAGTGCAGGGTCCCGCTAGCCGAACGAGCAACCGCAGCGCCGGAATGTCAAGGACGATGCCAGCTACGAGCCGGGCGATGCCGATCGAGCGGGCGGACTGGGCGGGACGATCCGGCCCATTTCGAATGTCGTCGTCCAGCATGTGCACGGCCCCCGTTGTCCGTCGTCGCCAGACGCCGGGCTAGGATTCCGGTGCATTCCGCCCGATGGCCGGATTCTTACGCATCGGTAATGCGGCCGCTTGCTCGGGCATCCTGCCGCTCCGAGTAACCGCGGGTCCGCGGAAATATATCGAGATGTGGAGCTCAACACGATCTTGCCGAGAACATGGCTGGCAGCCGCTCAAGCGCCTTCTCAAGTTCGGATGTTCTTCGTCGGCTCCTTTGGCTCCTTGCCCGGGAGCCCAGCCTTGGATGAGATTTTCACTAAGCCCTATCTCTTCACGAGTGGGGATAGGGGCCGACCGATCCTTGCGAAACAGCCCTGAGACCAAGCTTCGGCGGATTCATCATCCGGATACCTTTTGGTCGTAGCGCGGAGAAGGGGGCCATGCGTACGGGTGAGTTTACCCAGGCCGAGGCAACGATGAAACGACTTCTGATTGTCGATGATGAGCCGGCGATGGCTCGGCTGATCCAAAGGATCGCCAAAGGCTGCGGATACGACGTTACCGTCACCCATGATGCTGAAGACTTCATGGATGCGGTGGTCGCTCGTGAACCCGATGCGATAGCTCTCGACCTGTCGCTCCCGGGCGCCGATGGGGTGGAATTGCTGCGCTTCCTGGGCGCCGTCAAGTGCCGGGCCAAAATTCTGATCATCAGCGGATTCGACGCGCGCGTCCTCGAAACCACCGGGCGGCTGGGCGAGGCGCGCGGGCTCAACATTGCCGGGACCTTGATGAAGCCGGTCCGAGCCGCCGAGCTTCGCGCCGCCATCGAAGCGCTCGACGCACCGGTGTCGGCATGAGCGCGACGGTGCCTCGGCTGACGCTCGCCGGGCTGGAGGAGGCCGCCGCGACCGGGCAGCTCTACCTCATGTACCAACCCAAGCTCGACCTGCGGTCCGGGGCGATCACCGGCGTTGAGGCGCTTGCTCGCTGGCAACATCCCAGGCGCGGCGAGATCAGGCCGGTCGACTTCATCCCGGCTGTCGAACGGGGTGGATTGATCGACTGGTTCAGCGAATGGGCGCTTACCAGCGCGGCGCGACAATGGGCCGAGTGGCGGGCCGGCGGACTGGATCTCGAGCTTGCGGTCAACATCTCCGCGCTCAACCTGAGGCACGTCTGCTTTCCCGACGTGGTCGCCACCATCTGTGCGGCCGAGGGCGTGCCGCACGACCGCCTGATGCTGGAGCTGACCGAGGGCGCCACCCAGGAGGCGACGCGGCTGATGGACACCGTCACCCGTTTCCGGCTCAAGGGCATCGGCATCTCGCTGGACGATTTCGGCACCGGCTACGGGTCGTTGGTCCAGTTGCGGAGCCTCCCGTTCACCGAGCTCAAGATCGACCGCAGTTTCGTTGCCGATCTGCTGGTGTCCACGGAATCGCGCGCCATCACGCGCGGCCTGATTGCGATGGCCCACGAAATCGGCCTGATCGTCACCGCGGAGGGGGTCGAAGACCAGGATACGCTCACGGCGCTGCAAGCCTTCGGATGCGACAAAGCCCAGGGTTTCACCATCGCCAGGCCGATGACGGGAGACCGGCTGACGCTATGGATGGCCCGCTGGGGGAGCGTGCCTGGCTCGAAGGCATCCGACCCGCCCGCATCCCCGCCGGTCGCGCTCCGGCTTGCCCAGGCCGGCTGACGGTCCGGCTCCAGACGCATGCCCATCAGGAATCCCTCCTTGCTTCAGCAGAAGCTGGTCTTCTGGGCCTCGCTGCTGCTGCTGATCACGGTGAGCGCGGTCTCGTTCGCCAGCACCAACCGCCTGGTGGCCGTGTCGGCGCAGGCGGAGCAGAGCCAGACCGTCCTCACTGAACTCCATCGTTATCTGTCGCATCTCCAGGACGTGGAAACCGGAACGCGGGGCTACGTGATCACCGGCAACCGCCGCTATCTGGAGCCTTATTATGCCGGCAAGGCCGAGGCCGCCCTGAGCCTCCAGCGACTCCGGCAAAAAGCCGAATCCGATAAGGTTCTCGCCCGACATCTGAATGCGCTGGAGCGACTGGGCGCGAGGCGGATCGCGTTGGCCGATCGGGTCGTGGAGGGTCGAGCGGGAGGCTTGCCGAAAATTCTGTTCTTCCCAGGGAAGGACGACGGGAAGGACGCAATGGACCGGCTCCGCCAGGAAGTGCGGTCGGCCATAGCGACTGAACAGGCTGATCTCGAGGACCGTGAGGCGGACGTCGGGCGGCAGGCGGTCGTCACCAACATAGCTCTGGCCGCCGGCGTCGCGCTGAGCCTCGCCGCGCTCGCCTGGCTCTTCGCCGTGCGGAACCGGGAGGCGGCGCGGCGGCGGCGCGCCGAAGCGGAGCTGAGGGATCTGAATAGCGAGCTGGAGAACCGCGTCCGGCAGCGCACCGAGGAACTCGAACGGTCGCGGGGCCTGCTCAATGCGGTCGTCGAGAACATGCCGGACACCGTCTTCCTCAAGGACATAAGGGACCATTTCCGCTACGTGCTGATCAACGGAGCGGGGGAAAAACTGCTGGGGCGGCGCCGTGCGGAGATGCTAGGTCACGAGGATCATGAGCTGTTCCCGCGCGAGCTGGCCGAGCGCTGCCAGGAGGAAGACGAGGCGGTGGTGGCCTCGGGGCGGGAGCAGCCCGTCCTGGAACAATCGATGTCGGTCGGCGGCGAGACCAAGGTCATCGAAGGCCGCAAGCTGCCCATAGCGGACGCCGACGGCAGCCAGCATTATGTGCTCGGGATCGTCCGCGACATTACCGAGCAGAAGTCACTCGAAAACCAGCTCAGGCAGGTCCAGCGGATGGACGCGCTCGGGCGGCTGACCGGGGGCATCGCCCACGACTTCAACAACATCCTCGCGATCATCGTCGGCAATGCGGACCTGCTGCGCGAGCAGGCCCTCGACGGTTCGGAAGCGGCCGAGATGACCGACGAAGTGCTCGGCGCGGCGTCTCACGGCGCCGAACTGGTCCGGCGCCTGCTCGCCTTCGGCCGCAAGCAGCATCTCGATCCCGTCGTGCTCGACCTCAATGAGCGGCTGCCGGCGATCACCGCGCTGCTGCGGCGCACGCTCGGCGAAACCATCCGGCTCGAGGTCCATCCCGCCGCCGACCTGTGGCCTGCGCTGATCGATCCGACGCAGGTCGACGACGCGCTCGTGAACCTGGCGATCAATGCGCGCGATGCGATGCCCGACGGCGGCTCGCTCGTGATCGAAACGGAGAACGTCGTCCTCGACGAGGATTATGCGGCCCATCATATCGAGGTGAGCCCCGGCGATTACGTGATGCTGGCGGTGAGCGACGGCGGCACCGGCATGAGCTCGGACGTCATCGCGCGCGCCTTCGAGCCGTTCTTCACGACCAAGCCGGAAGGCAAGGGGACCGGCCTCGGCCTCAGCCAGGTCTATGGTTGGGTCAAGCAGTCGGGCGGGCACATCAAAGTCTACAGCGAGCTCGGCCACGGCACCACGATCAAGCTCTATCTGCCGCGTGCGGAAGCTCCCTCTGACTCCGTCCGCGCCGCTCCACCGGCTCCCGAGGCCGCGACGCGCGGCCGCGAGACGATCTTCGTGGTGGAGGACAATCCCAACGTCCGCAGCACCGTCCTGCGCCAGCTCAAGGACCTTGGGTATGCCACCATCGATGCCGGCGACGGCGCGAGCGCGGTCGCCATGGCGACGGGCGGGGCCGCCTTCGACCTGTTGCTGACCGACGTGGTCATGCCGGGCGGAATGACGGGCTATGACGTCGCCGAGCAACTCGGCACGCTGCGGCCGGATCTCAAAGTGCTGTTCACATCGGGCTATACGGAGCTCGCCGCCGGCAACGCCCATGCCGCACAGGCCGGACCGCTGCTGAGCAAGCCCTACCGAAAGCAGGATCTGGGCCGCGCCGTTCGCGCCGTCCTAGATGCGTGAGAAGGGAACAGCTTCGCCGGCACCGCGCCCGCCAAGGTTCACTTGTTCGTGCTGGCGCAGCTCGTCGGCGCAGCAGCGGGCGCCGCGGTGGCAAGCCTTCTCGTCGACGATCTAACCGGCAGCGTATGATCGATCGCTCTTGCGAA
This sequence comes from Allosphingosinicella sp., assembly GCA_036403015.1. Lineage (GTDB taxonomy): Bacteria > Pseudomonadota > Alphaproteobacteria > Sphingomonadales > Sphingomonadaceae > Allosphingosinicella. Next base: position 89,761 of record DASWRU010000035.1, on the reverse strand, counting down.
ACATCATCTCGCTTTGCCGCCGGCGACAACGTCCACCGGGGTGGTGGACAAACACCTTCCGGAGCTTCGGCGGTCCAACCAGTAGCCCGGCCCCATTTGCGCATATCGTTCCTTCTGCTCGGCGCTCGCACCGAGTGTCAGGAGCATCAAGGAAAACGGCGTGTGCTGACGTTTGCCTCGCGAATCCAGAAACTGCACGCGCCCTTGCAGCAGGTAGATCTCTGCGTCGGCGCTGAGGGTGTGGTGAAATCAGGCTGAGTCCGTTCAAACCGGGACGAGGCAGACGACCGTCTCGACCTTGCCGGCGTGCCACTGATCGTGCGCACGACGGAGCCATTTGAGGAGCTCGGAGAACAGTGGATTGACGTACGCAAGCCTGCCCGCCCACTCGTCAACAAGCCCGTCGCCGCCTTCGCTCAACAGGATGCGGCGACGCGCCATGACCGGACTGAGCAGACGGGCGCAGGGGTCGAGGTCGTTCTCACCGAAGGACGCGTAGTTACCGGCCATGAAGTCGGGCGGCGTGAAGCGACAGTCCCGGTCGTCCTTATCGCCTTGTCCCCAATAGGACCGCTCGGGAGCGCGGCGGCGAGCATGCGGCGCGAGCACTGCCAGCAAGCGCAGCAAGCTCGCGACCGATCCGCCGCCTCGCTCGAGACTGGCGATGGTCGCCCGCGATAGGCCAGACCTCACTGCCAGCTCATCCAGCGACATCGACCGCCTACGCCGGCAGGCGCGCAACTGCTCCGGCAGAGCCTTGCCAGATCCAAGACCCGTCATACGAAAGTCCAACGCGGTCATGGTAGCCATCAGGGTGGGCAGCCTGCCGACGCCTTTTCCCAACCTTTTGACGGTTTGAGCATCGACGCCGACCCGGTCGGCCAAGGTCCTTTGCGACCAGCCCGCAAGCCGTCGGGCTTCGCGTAGTCCTTCGATCAAAATCTGATCCCCATTGAGTTCATATACTAAGCAATGTCCCGGACTGGTTGCAGTCAGCAAGAGCCATCACGCGGTGGCGATCGAGCCCCAAGAACGGCGCCTGCGTCAAGGAGGATGGGACGCTCGCCGGGTCGGACCTCGACATGGCCGGGGCCGTCCGCAACGCCGTCGCCATGCTCGGCGTCGATCTCGAAACGCGATACGCATGGCGAGCCTGCACCCCGCGCGTTTCCTTGGCATTGACGCGCACCAGGGCGAGATAGAGGCCGGCCTCCGGGCCGACATGGCGCTGCTCGACGGAAGCGGCCGAGTGCTCGAAACCTGGATCGCCGGCGACGCGAAGCGCTCTCGACCGGCGCACGTCTGACGCTCACCGTCGGCGGCGGCCTGTATCTTCCGGGCGCGGTCCTGCTAATCCTGCCACAAGGCGGCCGCGGGCCGCGCGAGGGTGGGTAAGCCGCGAACCATGACCGTCCAGCTCTATCTTTGCGAAGTGTCGCCGGAAGACGCCCCCCGCCTGCCGGCGCTGCTCGCCCGGCTCGATGCCGCGGAGCGCGACCGCGCCGCCCGCTTCGCGGTCGAGCCTGCCCGTCTCGCTTATGCCGCCGCCCATGCCTTGCTTCGCCATGCGCTGGACCGGGGGGCGGGGCGCGCCGGCGCCTGGGCGTTCGCGGTGAACGGCTACGGCAAGCCCAGCCTCGATCCGCCGCTCGACGACATCCGCTTCAACCTGTCGCACACCGACCGGCTGGTCGCGGTGGCGGTGGCGCGCGGGCTGGACGTGGGCGTCGACGTCGAGGCGGCGCTGCGCGCGCCGGACGAAGCGACCTTCGAGGGCATGGTGCTGGCGCCCGAGGAAGCCGCCGAGCTCGCCGGCTGCGCCGACCGTCCGGCCCGGCTGATGCGCCTGTGGGTGGCGAAGGAGGCAGTCGCCAAGGCGATCGGCATGGGCCTCTCGCTGCCGCCCCGCGAGATCGTCCTCGAGGGCGCGGAGCCGCGCCTCGCCGCGCTGCCCGAGGCCCATGGTCCCGCTTCCGAATGGTGGCTGCACACCGAAAGCCTGCCCGGCCATTGGCTGGCCCTCGCCGCCCGCTCAGCCCCTCGCCCGATCGCGCGCGAGCAGTTGACGGTGGCGCGCCTGCTGGAGAGCTGAGACCGCCTCAGGCAACGGGCAGCCTTCTGGGGCCAAAGAGGCCCGGCCGGTGCGTCCGGGCCTCTAGAAGTCGACCTGCGCCCGCACCGCGACGGTATCGGTGCCGAAGCTGCGCTGGTCCGCGGGCTGCGTCGAGGCTGGCGCGACCGTCGTGGCGCGCGGCCCGCCGGCAAAGGCGCCGTGGGCAAATTGCGCCTGGAAGCGGATATAGTCGATCGGGTTCCAGATCAGGCTCAGCTCGTAGCCGAGCTGCCGCCCGCCGTTGACATAGTCGGGCGCCAAGAGGCCGGTGCCGCCCGCGACGCGGTCGCGAAGGTCCAGCCAGTCGACCCGCGCATTGGCCTGGAGCGCGCCCCAGCCGCCCTCGCTGAACGGGTGGAGGACCTTGGTTCGGTCCCACCGCCCGTTCTTGTAGCCGCGCGTTTCGCCGGTGAGATAATAGCCGACCTCAGCATAGGCCGAGCGGAAGCCGGGGCTGCCCGCATAGAACGCCCCGCCCGCCGCGCCGTCATTGGGGCCGAACAGCTTGCCCGGCCGGTAACCGCGCACCCAGACCTGCTGCGCTTCGGCGACGGCGTGGAAGGATTTGACGATCGCGCCGAACTCCAGCCCGGCGATGTCGTCGCCGTCGGCGGCGATGAGGCCGGTGTCGACGAAGCGCTGGTCGGTGACCTGCGTGAAGGGGCGCGAGCGGTATTGGACGTTCTGCGCGTCGCGCTGCTGCACGCGGTGCTGGAAGTTGGCGCCGAGGTGGAGCTTCGCGTTGCCCACGGCGGGCGAGAAGGTGCCGCGCACGCTCGCCTGCCAGCCGGTGCGGTTGAAGCTGGTGTTGTTGATCTCCTGGCCGAAAATCCCGGCGGTGAGGGTGTAGCGGTCGCTCGCCGGATCGAGCAGAGCCAGCGACACGCCGAGGCGGCGATTGTAGTTGAAGGCGTCGGTGAACGAGGCTCGCTCCAGGAAGCTGGTGAGGCGCGAGCTGGTCATCGTCTCGAGGCTGGAGAGCGGATAGAAGTTACCGATGGTAACGCGCACGGGGCTTTTCGGGCGCTGATAGGTGAGGATAATGTCCTCGTAATCCACGCTTCCCTGGGCCAGGTTGACCTCGACATTGTATCCGAAACCGCCCGGAAGCGTCCCTTCGGCGCCGATAACGAGCCGCCGGGCGCGCGTATTCCACCCGAGATTGTTGTAGTTGAGCCCGCCGACCGTGCCGGCGCGCACCGGTCCGGGCGTGCCGACATAGCCGGCGTCGAGCTGGACGAGGCCCTTGGGCTTGAAGCTGAAGCCGGCCTTCTTGTCGTCGAGCTGGGGGGCGCCCCGCCAGGTCGGAGTCACCTTCGCCATCTGCGCCTTCAGATCGTTGAGCTGGTCCTGAAGCGCCTGGACCTGGGCTTCGAGGAACGCGGCCTTGGCGGCGAGGTCCTCCGCGGTCGGGGCCGCCTGCGGCGGGACGGTGACCTCGGCGTCGGTCTGCGGCGCCTGGGCGCCGGCGGCGCCCGCCCAGCCGAGCGCGGAGGTTGCGAGCAGTGCGAGCGTAAGCGTCTTCAGGTTCATGACAACCCCCGGTTCCGGGTAAGAAATTGGCCGGCCGCGCCCAGCGCTAAGGGGTGCGCCGGACATGGCCGTGACGGCTGGGTTTCAGTTTTGTGACAGACTATTTCAAGCTGGCAAGGGCCACCGGCGACAGCGCCTGCGCCAGCTTCGCCGCGCTGGCGCGGACGTTGTCCGGAGAGGCGATCATGCCGCGGCGGACGAGATAGCCGCCCTTGCCCCAGGTCGATTCGCGGGTGAACTCGGCGACGAACTGGCGGATGCCGGGAATGGCGGCGGCATGGGCGTTCTTGACGTAGATGTAGAGCGGCCGGGCGCCGGGATAGGCGAAGCTCGCGATCGAATTGTAGGAGGGCGCCACCCCGTTGATCGCCGCGCCCTGCAGCACAGCCTGATTCTCCTCCAAATAGGAATAGCCGAACAGGCCGTAGGCACCGGGGGTGACGCCGAGCTTGCGGACGATGAGGTTATCGTTCTCCCCCGCCTCGATATAGGCGCCGTCCTGGCGGATGCCGGTGCAGATCGCCTTGAACCTGGCCTCGTTGCTCGCCTTCAGCGCCGCGATACCGGCATTCTTCTCGCAAGGCGGCGTCATCAGCAGCTCACCGATCGCGTCGCGGGTGCCCGAGGTCGGCGGCGGACCGAAGACTCGGATGGCGATGTTGGGCAGCTTCGGATTGACGTCGTGCCAGGTCCTGGCCTTGTTGGGCCTGCCGAACGGATTGGCGGCGAGCGCGAGGTAGAGGTCGCGAGTGGTGAGGTTGAGGGCGGGCGAGCTCTTCGCGCCGGCGAGGACGATGCCGTCCAGGCCGACCTGAATCTCGGTGATCTGAGTGACGCCGTTGTCGGCGCAGAGCCTGGCTTCCGACGCCTTCATTCGGCGCGACGCATCCTCGATGTCGGGGAAACGCTCGCCGACGCCGGCGCAGAACAGCTTCATGCCCGCGCCGGTGCCGGTCGATTCGACGATCGGCGCCGGGATCGAGGGATTGGCCCGAGCGAAGCGCTCCGCCACCGCGCTGGCGAACGGATAGACGGTCGACGAGCCGACGATTCGGATGTTGCGGCGGGCGGCGGACCAGGCCGGCGTGGCAATGACGGCGGCGAGCGTGATGGCGGCGATGGCCGTCCGGAATTTCATCATGTCTTCCCCTTGTCGCGCCGGGCGCTGGCGCCGGCTCCCGAAGCAAGGGTTAGAGCGAGTCGGTGACAGCCGCGGGAAGCGGCGGAGACGGCGGTGTGACGGCGCGTCACGAGGCTGTCACAGCTAAAGCGCCCGCTCCGAATCGAGCGAGTAGCCGGCGGATCGGACGGTCCGGATCAGGTCGGCCTTGCCGCCTTCGTTCATGGCGCGGCGCAGGCGGCGGACATGCACGTCGACGGTCCTGAGGTCGATGTCGCTGTCATGCGCCCAGACCCGTTCGAGCAGCCGCTCGCGGGAGAAGACGCGGCCGGGATGCTCGAGGAAATGGCGGAGGAGGCGGAACTCGGTGGGGCCCAGCGCCACCGGCTTGCCGTCCCGGCGGACCCTATGGGCGACCACGTCCATTTCCAGGTCGGCGTAGCGCAGGATTTCACCGGCGAGCGCGGGGCGGATGCGGCGAAGCACGGCGTTGACCCGGGCGACGAGCTCGCGCGGGCTGAACGGCTTGGTGAGATAGTCGTCGGCGCCGGTCTCGAGCCCGCGGACCCGGTCGGTTTCCTCGCCGCGCGCCGTGAGCATGATGATCGGAAGGTTGGACGTTGCGGAATTTCGCCGCAGCCTGCGACAGACTTCAATGCCGGAGACGCCTTCGATCATCCAGTCGAGGATGACGATGTCGGGCACATTCTCCTCGGCGAGGAGAAGGGCCTCGTCGCCGTCGGCCGTCCAGCGCACCTCGAACTGCTCGCGCTCGAAGTGCCAGACGAGCAGGTCCGCGAGGATGCGGTCGTCCTCGACGAGCAGCATCCGCCCCTTGCTCATTGGGGCATTGCCGCGTCCCGGCCGCGCTGGCGCTCGGCGAGGCGGTCGCCGGTGGCGGCGAAGTAGACCATTTCGGCGATATTGGTCGCGTGATCGCCGATCCGCTCGATATTCTTGGCGACGAAGAGGAGGTGGGCCGAGCGGCTGATGTTCTGCGGGTCCTCCATCATGAAGGTGAGGAGAGCGCGGAAGATGGAATTGTAGAAATCGTCGACGGCGCGGTCGCGTTCGCACACCGCCCGCGCCTTCTCCGCGTCGCGCGCGACGAACGCGTCGAGCACGTCGTGAACCATCTCGGCCGCGATCCGCGCCATTTCGGGGAGGAGCGACATCGGCTCGATCTGCCCCTGGCCCTGCATTTCGGGTACGCGCTTGGCGATGTTCTTGGCATAGTCGCCGATCCGCTCCACCACGCCGACGATCTTGAGCGCCGCCACCGCTTCGCGCAGGTCGGCCGCCATCGGCGCGCGCAGGGCGATGAGCTGGACGACCCGCCGCTCCGCCTCCGCCTCGAGCGCATCGAGCCTTCGGTCGTCCTCGACGACCCGGAGCGCCGCCGCGCGGTCCCGCTGCATCAGCGAGCGCATCGCCTCGCGGAGCGCCTGCTCGGCGAGCCCGCCCATCTCGCAAATGAGGGCGCGGAGCTGGTCGAGATCCTCGTCGAAGGCTTTGACGGTGTGGCTTGCCATGGTTCGCGTCCCTCAGCCGTAGCGGCCGGTGATGTAATCCTGGGTGCGCGGCACCCGGGGATTGGTGAAGATGTCCGAGGTCACGCCATATTCGACGAGCTCGCCCAGGTGGAAGAAGGCGGTGCGCTGGGAGACCCGCGCCGCCTGCTGCATGTTGTGGGTGACGATGACGATCGCATAGCGGCCGCGAAGCTCGTGGATCAGCTCCTCGATCCGGGCGGTGGCGATCGGATCGAGCGCCGAGGCGGGCTCGTCCATCAGGATCACCTCCGGGTCGACCGCGATGGCGCGGGCGATGCAGAGGCGCTGCTGCTGGCCGCCCGACAGGGCGGTGCCGCTCTCGCCCAGCCGGTCCTTCACTTCCTCCCAGAGGCCGGCGCGCCGGAGCGAGCGTTCGACGATCTCGTCCAGCTCCGCCTTCCTCGGCGCGAGGCCGTGGATTCGGGGGCCGTAGGCGACGTTCTCATAGATCGACTTGGGGAAGGGGTTGGGCTTCTGGAACACCATGCCGACTCGGGCGCGCAGCTGCACGACGTCCATGCCTGAGCCGTGGATGTCCTCGCCGTCGAGCTCGATCCGCCCCTCCACCCGGGCGCCGGCTATGGTGTCGTTCATCCGGTTGAAGCTGCGCAGGAAGGTCGACTTGCCGCAGCCGGACGGGCCGATAAAGGCGGTGACATGCTCGGTGCCGACGTCCAGGGAGACGTCGTCCACCGCCTTCTTGGCGCCGTAGAAGATGCTGACGCCGCGGGCGCGGATCTTGACGTCGTCGGCCGCGGGCGAGGGCGGCGCCGCCTCGATGGCGGCGGCGGGGGCTTCGAGAATTTCGGTCACGAGGGTCACCAGCGTCTTTCGAACTTGTTGCGGAGGAAGATGGCGAGCCCGTTCATCGCCATCAGGAAGGCGAGAAGCACGAGGATCGCGGCCGAGGTCTTCTCGATGAAGCCGAGGCGCACCTCGTCCGACCACAGGAAGATCTGGACCGGCAGCACGGTCGCGGGCTCCGAGAGGCCGCCGGGCGGCGTGGCGATGAACGCGCGCATGCCGATCATCAGCAGCGGCGCCGTCTCGCCGAGCGCCCGGGCCATGCCGATGATCGTCCCGGTGAGGATGCCGGGCAGCGCCAGCGGCAAGATGTGGTGGAAGACGACCTGCACCGGGCTCGCGCCGATGCCGAGGGCGGCGTCGCGGACGGAAGGGGGCACGGACTTCAGCGCGTTGCGCCCGGCGATGACGATGACCGGCATGGTCATCAGCGCCAGCGTCAGGCCGCCGACCAGAGGCGCCGAGCGCGGCATGTGCATGACGTTCAGGAAGACGGCGAGGCCGAGCAGGCCGAAGATGATCGAAGGCACCGCGGCGAGGTTGTTGATCGACACCTCGACGATTCCGGTCCAGCGGTTCCGCGGCGCATATTCCTCCAGATAGACGGCGGAGAGGATTCCGACCGGAAAGGCGATGGCGATCGTCACCAGCATGGTCAGCAAGCTGCCCTTGAACGCCCCCCAGATGCCGACCGCCGCCGGATCGGTGGCGTCGGACGAGGTGAGGAAATGGGTGTCGACGCCGCGCTCCAGCGCATGGGCGGCGGCGAGGCGGCGATAGTCCGGGCGGTCCTCCAGGCCGGAGGCGGCGGGCAGCCGGAAATCCGCCTTGCGCCCCAGGATGGAGGGATCGGCGGCGATCGCGTCCCTGACGCGCAGCCAGGCCGCTTCGGAAACAATCTCCGCCCCGGCCGGCCCGTATCGCGCCTGGAGGGCGGCGGCGACGGCCCCCTCGATATCCGCGCCGGCGAGCGCCTCCCCGGCCCCGGGCCCCTTCAGCGCGGCGGGATCGAGGAGCAGGCCGGAGCGCGGGAAATCGACCGCCACCTTGACCCGCGTCTCGAGGAAGCCGCCCGCGCCGTTCAGGGTCATGGTGCCGAGCAGGAAGACGAGGAAGCCGAGGCTGAGCGCGACGGCGGCGAGGCCGGCCAGCCTGAACCGCCGCTCGCTCGCATAGCGGCGGGCGACGCGCCCGCGCATCGCCTCGCCCGACCAGTCGGTGGGCGCCTTACTCATAGGCTTCCCGATATTTCCTGACGACGCGGAGCGCGACGACGTTGAGCATGAAGGTGATGACGAACAGCACCAGCCCAAGCGCGAAGGCGGCGAGCGTCTTGGCGCTGTCGAACTCCTGGTCGCCGGTCAAAAGCTGGACGATCTGCGCGGTCACCGTGGTGACGCTGTCGAACGGATTGAGGGTGAGGTTCGCGGCCAGGCCGGCGGCCATGACGACGATCATCGTCTCGCCGATCGCGCGGCTGACGGCGAGGAGGATTCCGCCGACGATGCCGGGCAGGGCCGCTGGGACGAGCACCTTGCGGATCGTCTCCGACGGGGTGGCGCCGACCGCGAGGGAGCCGTCGCGCATCGCGCCGGGGACGGCGGCGAGGCTGTCGTCGGCCATCGAGGAGACGAAGGGGATGATCATGATCCCCATCACCAGCCCCGCCGCGAGCGCGGATTCGGAGGAGGAGGGGATGCCGAGCGAGGCGCCGAGCCGGCGCACCGCGGGCGCGACCGTCAGCGCGGCGAAATAGCCGTAGACCACGGTCGGGATGCCGGCGAGCACCTCCAGCGCCGGCTTCAGCCACTTGCGCGCGCGGGGATGGGCATATTGGGTGAGGTAGATCGCGCTCATCAGGCCGAGCGGGATGGCGACGGCCATGGCGATGATCGCGCCGATGAAGATCGTCCCCCAGAAGAGCGGGATCGACCCGAAGGCGCCGGACGAGCCGATCTGGTCGGCGCGGATCGCCGTCTGCGGGCTCCATTGGAGGCCGAACAGGAATTCGGCCGGGGAGATTTTGGAGAAGAAGCGCAGCGCCTCGAACAGCAAGGAGAGCACGATTCCGGCGGTGGTGAGGATCGCCACCGACGAGGCGAGGACGAGGACCGCCATCACCAGCCGCTCGACCTTGGTCCGGGCGCGAAGGTCCGGCTTCAGGCGGAGGAAGGCCCAGGCCCCGCCCAGCAAGGCGAGGAGCAAGGTCACGGCGGCGCCGAGCAGGGCGTAGCGCCCGATCGCCGCCCTGAACGCCGGGGCCAGACCGTTGGAGAGCGGGTTGAACGCGGCCGCGACGTCGCCGGTGGCGAGCCCCCGCGCCTCCTCCAGCACCGCGGCGCGGTCCATCGCGCCGGCGGGCAGGCCCGCCGCGGCCGGGCTGCGGAGGACCGCATCCGTGACGAGCGCCGGCTCGATCAGCTGCCACAGGAAGAAGAAGAGCAAGGCCGGCACCGCCGCCCAGAGCGCGACGAACCAGCCGTGATAGGCCTTCACCGAATGCGGGCGCGCGGCGGGCGCTCCCGCGAAAGCCGCCGCCCGCGCGCGGCCGGTGCCCCAGCCGACGAGGCCGAGCCCGAGAATCAGGGCGAAGAGGAAGAGGGGCGGCATCTTACCTGATCCTCCCCATCGCCGCAGGCGATGGGGAGGGGGACCGCCAATTTTGGCGGTGGAGGGGTAGCTGGCACGGCAATCGTTCGGTACGGGCGCGATCCGCTGGTTCCGCGCCAGTCACCCCTCCACCACCCTTCGGGTGGTTCCCCTCCCCATGCTGCGCATGGGGAGGCACTTCAGGAGCCATCCCCCTCATTTCAGCCCGTCGGCCGTCATCGGCTTGAGGTCCCGCGCCGCCTGGGCCTGCGCGGCGAGCTTGTCGGGCGGGGAGACGATGAGGCCGCGGCGGGAGAGATAGCCGCCCGGCCCCAGGCCCTGGCGAAGCCGGCGACATATTCGCGGATGCCGGGGATCGCGGCGAGATGCTCGCCCTTCACGTAGAAGAAGAGCGGCCGGGCGCCGGGATATCGGAAGGTGGCGATGGTCTCCGCCGTCGGCGCGACCCCGCCGATGGCGATGCCGCGCACCGTGCCGGCATTCGCCTCCAGATAGGAATAGCCCATGATGCCGATCGTGCCGGCATTGGCGGCGACCTTCTGGACGAGGAGGTTGTCGTTCTCGCCGCCCTCTATGTAGGCGCCGTCCTCGCGCACCCTGGTGCACAGATCCTTCTGCTTGTCCTTGTCGGTCCTGGCGAGCGCGGCCATGGCCGGGTCGCTCTCGCACCCCTTGGTCATGATCAGCTCGGCGAAGGCGTCGCGGGTGCCGGAGGTGGGCGGCGGGCCGTAGACCCGGATGGGGGTCGCCGGGAGGGCCGGATCGACGTCCTTCCAGGTCCTGGCCGTGTTGGCGCCCTTGCCGAACGGATGGGCGGCGAGGGCGCGGTAGATATCCGCCTGGGTGAGCGCCATGGCCGGCCCGTCCTTGCCCTCGATGAAGGCGATGCCGTCGATGCCGACCGGCACCTCGACGATGTTGCGCACGCCGTTCTTCGCGCAATCCTCGAACTCGGATTTCTTGATCCGGCGGGACGCATTCGCGATGTCGGGATGAGCGGCGCCGACGCCGGCGCAGAACAATTTCAGGCCCCCGCCGGTGCCGGTCGATTCGACGATCGGCGCCTTGAACTGGGGGTTGTCGCGGGCGAAGCGCTCCGCGACCGCCGTCGCGAACGGATAGACGGTGGAGGAGCCGACGATGCGGATCTGCTGGCGGGCGCCGCCGCCGGAGCCGCCGGCATTGCCGCCGCCCTGGTTGCAGGCGGTGAGGGCGAGCGCCGCGGTCGACACCGCGAGAAGAGCTTTGTTCAAGAAGACCTCCGTCGGGACGGCCGAGTCGCCGGCCTAAGACGGAGGTAGAAGCGGCGCGCGAAGGAACGGCGACAGCCGCGTGACACTTTCGTGACGGATGGGGCTCCCTGTAGGGCTTACGCGCCCCCCGCCACCGGCAGGAGGACGTGGACCGCCGTGCCCTCGCCGACCCGGCTCTCGATCGCCAGGCGGCCGCGGTGGCGCTCGACGATGTGCTTGACGATCGAGAGGCCGAGGCCGGTGCCGCCCTGGCTTCGGCTGCGGCTCGGATCGACCCGGTAGAAGCGCTCGGTGACGCGCGGGATATGCTCGGCGGCGATCCCCTCCCCTTCGTCCGTCACGACGAGACGGACCATGGCCCCCTCCGTCGTCGCGCGGACCGCGACGGGACCGCCCGGCCGGCCGTAGCGCAGCGCGTTGCTGACGAGGTTGTCGAGCAGCTGCTGGATCTGGGCCCGGTCGGCGGCGACGGGCGGCAGCGCCTCGGCGACGTCGAGCGCGATCGTGCAGCCGCGCCCCGCGGCGGAGTTGCGGCCATTCTGCGCCGCCTCCTCGATCAGCGGCAGCAGGTCGACCGCCTCGGTGGGCGCGGTGAAGCGCTCCGCCTCGATCCTCGACAAGGAGATCAGATCCTCGACCAGCCGCTGCATCCGCCGCGCCTCGTCGTGGATGATGCCGGTGAAGCGGGTCCGGGTCGAATCGTCCAGCTCGGCCGCCTGCTCGCGAAGCGTCTCGGCATAGCCGACCAGGGTGGCGAGCGGGGTCCTCAGCTCGTGGCTGGCATTGGCGACGAAATCGACCCGCATCCGCTCGGCGGCATAAGCTTCGCTGCGGTCGGCGAGGCGGACGAAGCGGGAGCCGCCGGGAAGCGCCGCGACGCTCATCATCCAGCGCCGCTCCGGCCGGCCGACGCCGACCAGCTCGACCTCGTCGCCGGCGGGGGCGCCGCCGAGCAGCCGCTCCAGCGCGGCGGGATGGCGGATGACGAGGCGGACGTCCTGCCCGTCCATGCCGGCGCCGAGCACCGCCCGGGCCGCCGGGTTGGACGCCACGACCTTGCCGCCGGCGACGACGAGGCTCGGCTCGGGCAAGGCGTCGAGCAGGCCCTGGAGGAGGGGATCGGCGGTCACGCTTTTCCCGTCGCCGTCCGGCGCTCGAAGATCAAGGGCGGGCACTTGACGGGCCGGTTCGCCGCCGCCCGCGCGGCTTCACGATTTTGCCCCTCGCGTCCCGATCCGGCACAGCGGAAAATGGCCTCTAGCGCTTGTGCCGAGCCTCCGTAACGGTCCCAATTCCGGCGACCCTTCACCCGAGCGGACGCCGATTGCGACGTTGCAAATGGAGGCTCAAGATGCGTGATCTTACCACTCAGGAACTGGGTTTCGTCTACGGTGCCGGCGGCTGCGGCCGCTCCAGCTGTACCCCGCCGGCGCGTTCGTGCGGCTCGGGCAGCCGCGGCAATTCGAGCTCGAAGTGCAAGGGCTCGAAGTCGAAGTCGAAGTGCAATTCCGGCAAGTCCAAGCGCAAGGGCTGCTGATCCGGGGCGGAGAAGGGCCGGTCCGCCGGCTTTTTTCCGCACTCGGGTTAACCGCTTCCAAAGGCCGGCCGGATATCCTTCCGGTCGGCCTTTCCTGTTCGAGCGGAGCCGTGATGAAGAAGAGCGCGTCGCAGCTGGCGGTCGGCGAACCGCCGCGAAGCCTGGAGAGCGAGGAGCTCGTCTGGCTGCTCGGCCAGCCGCACCTGCACGATTATCTCGATTTCGTGCACGACAAGGCGATCGGCGGCGCCGACATCGAACCCCGGCAGCTCGCCGACGAGTGGCGCCAGGCCAACGACCTTTTCTACGCGCTGGAGCAAAAAGAGGCGGGGCTCGCCGACGGCGCGGAATGCCTCCCGCTCCCCAAAGCAATGAAGCCGCTCGAGACGGCGCTGCTCGCCGACCCCTATTTCCGCGAGACCTACGACACCCTGCCGGTCGAAATCCGGCTGGTCGAGCTGTCGCGGCTGATCGTCTCCCAGTCGAGCGTCAGCGCCGGGTTCAGCGCCGAGCTGCGCCGCGGCCTCGCGCCCGGCATGGACCCGGAGGCCCTGTTCCGCTTCTGCCTGCCGCTCGAGCGGCCGCATCCGCCGGTCAAGGCGCGGCGGGCGGGGAGCGACCGCTGGACCTTCACCTGCGATTCGACCGATTTCCGCCTCCACCGCACGCGGCTGCTGACGCCCGAGCAGGTGGCCGGGCTGAGGACGTTCGGCCCCGTCGCCTCGGTCCTCGCCTTCGTCGTCGGCTTCGGCTCGAACTTCCTGTCGGTGGTGAAGAGCGACGGGCGGCTGCTGCTCCAGAACGGCTATCATCGCGCTTATTCGCTCCTCGCCGCCGGGATCACGCACGCGCCGGCCGTGGTGCAGATCGTGACCCGCAAGGACGAGCTGAAGATCGCCGCCAACGAGGACGTGTGCGAGGACCCCGCTTTCTACTTCCGCGCCGCGCGCCCGCCCTTGCTCAGGGATTTCCTCGACCCCCGCCTCGGCAAGCGCCTCCATGTCCACCGCATGCAGACCATTATCGAGATCGAGGTCAAGACGAGGACGTCGACCGGCTCGATCGTCTGACGCGCAACTCCCCTCCTGGAAAGGGCGATTGTGTAGCTTACAAACTCAGACAGTCTATTCGGCTTCGAGACGGCGAAGCAGTCTGGCCAATCCCTCACGGCGCATAGGCGCATAGGCGGGGTCTTTTTCTCGTATATCCCCGTCATCGGCCCAATAGCACAGCCCATAATAGGCCTTCAGCTCCGCACCCCTCAATGTCTCGGGGGCCTTGAGGGCATCTAATTGCTCACCCGTAATGTCGCCGCCCGCTATCACGCCTCGAAGCGCCTCAATAAGGAATGTCCGGGCCTCGGTCATTCACTCAGGCTTCTCGACCGGCATATGCTTCACCAGCTTTCCGACGCGCTCCCTGAAGCGTTCCGGATCGTCGTCGCACTCTAGGGCGCGAGCGGCTTCTTTGAACTTGTCGGACTGCGTTTTCGAATCGCCCATAGTCTAATCCTTCCGCCTCTGAGGAAGCGCCGCCCGGTGACTCAGCCTCTTTCTTACCCAGGCGATAGGCTCCTGCTCAATGGGCGTGTCGCCGAGTTTGACTCCCGCCTGCTCGCGGATTGTCGCCGCCACCTGCTTTGCCACGTCTAAGTTCGCGGCAACACACCGTCCTCGCCATTGATGCCTTCATTGACGATTTTGGTGCGGGCCAACTCCATCTGAAATTCATGCGCCGATAATTCGAGAGTACGAGCGCAGCGAGCCTTGCGCCAAAGTCGGGATCGGTCCGCCTTCGGCGGTACCCACCCCTCACCCCTCCCTCCCTTACGGGGAGGGAGATCTCAGCCCCGGCGCCAGCGTCCGCAGCCGGTCCCACGCCGAGCCATCCTGGCGGCCGCCCGTCACCCGCTCGAGCCGACCCTCGACCAGCCGGTAGACGATGCTCGCCCGCTCGACGAGGATCGGGCGGTGGGAGACGATGATGCGGGTGATCGGGAGCTGGGCGATGGTGTCGGCGATCGCCATCTCGTTCTCCTCGTCGAGATTGGCGGTGCCTTCGTCGAGGAACAAAGCGTCGGGATCGCGATAGAGCGCGCGCGCCAGCATCACCCGCTGGCGCTGGCCCGAGGAGAGCGCCGCGCCCATGTCGCCGATCAGGCTCTGATAGGCCATCGGCATGTCCATGATCGTGTCGTGGATCCGGGCGAGCTTCGCCGCGGTCTCGATCCGCGCCTGGTCGGGCCGGTCGTCGAAGAAGCTGATATTGTCGGCCAGCGTGCCGGTGAGCAATTGGTCGTCCTGGAGGACGGCGGCGATCCGGGCGCGCCACTGCGAGGTGGTGGCGGGGGTGAGCGGCCGGCCGTCGACGAGGAGCTTGCCCATGTTCGGCGAGAGCAGGCCGAGCATGATCCGCATCAAGGTTGTCTTGCCCGCGCCCGACGTGCCGACGATGGCGACGAAGCTTCCGGCCGGAATCTCGAACGACATGTCGCGAAGCACCGGCGGGTCGTTCGGGCCGTAGGCGAAGTGGATTCCGTCCGCCTTGATCGCGGGCGGCGGCAGCACGGCGGTGCGCGGCGCGGCGGGGACGATGTTCTCGCGCGGCTCGGCGACGATGTCCGACAGCCGGTCGAGATGGACCGACAGCAGCCGCCAGCGCTCGGCATGGTCGACGAGGGCGGTGGCGCTGGTCATGAAGCTCGAACGGTAGGCGAGGAAGGCGAGCATCAGGCCGATCGTCATCTCGTCGGCCATCACGAACGAGGCGGCGAGATAGACGGTGAGGAGGAGCTGGGCGGAGAGCAACATGCCCTCCACCAGCCGGGTGACGATCTTGTAGATCTTGGTTCGGTAGCCGGCCGAGACGACGTCGGCATATTTGTTGCGCCAGCCATTCTCGCGCATCGGCTCGAAGACGTGGAGCTTGATCGCCCTTATCGCGCGGATGCTCTCGATGAGGTAGGTCTCCTCATAGGCGCGGGCGATGATCTCCTCCTCGGTCCGGCGCCGAAGCGGCGGGTAGATGGCGAGCCGGAAGAGGATGTAGAGGAAGGTCGAGCCGGCGACGACCAGCATCAGCTTGACGCTGATCAGCGCCATCACCGCCAGCGTCATCACCGCCAGCACCGCGTCGATCAGAGCGCTCACCACGCCTTCCGAGAGGATCGACTGGATCGGCTGGGTCGAGCCGAGGCGGCTCATCAGGTCGCCGACGTGGCGGCTCTCGAAATAGCTCATCGGCAGCCGCAGCAGGTGGCGGAAGACGTTGCCGGCGAGCTGGAAGGAGATGGACTGGCCCAAAGTCAGCACCACCCAGGAGCGCAAGGCCTGGATGACGTTGCTCAGCGCGTAGACGAGGCCAAAGCCGATAACGAGCAAGGCGAGGAGGTTCGAATCGTCCTGCCCGATCGCCTCGTCCACGGTCAGCTGCATGAAGAAGGGCACCGCCAGAGCGGTGATCTCGAGCAGCAGCGACAGCGCGATCACCTGCGCCACCGCGCCGCGATAATTGACCAGCCGGCTCCACAGGTCGCTGAGCCGGGTGCGCACCCGGGCGTCGACCGGCTTGAACGCGGCGGTCGGAGTCAGCTCCAGCGCGACCCCGGTGAAATAGCGGTTCAATTCCTCCCGCCCGGCGGTGCGCCGGCCGGTGGCGGGATCGAGCAGCACCGCCTTGCCGCCGACGAACTTCTCGAGCACGACGAAATGGTTGAGCTCCCAGTGGAGGATGGCCGGGGTCTGCAGCTTGTCGAGCTCGTCCAGCTCGAGCCGCAGAGCGCGCGGCGCCAGCTCCAGCTCCGAGGCGACGTTGATCAGCTCGGCGAGTGTCGCGCCCTTCATCGAGGTCGGGAAGCGCCGCCTCAGCCCGCCGACATTGACCCGGTGCCCGTAATGCGCCGCGACCATGGCGAGGCAGGTCAGCCCGCACTCGGCGGCTTCCGACTGAAGCATCGGCCGGGTGCGCGACAGCCAGGGCCAGTCGATCCCGCTCATCCGCGAAGCGCCCTCAGCACCGGGTCGAGGAACACCTCCCACAGCCGCCGCCGCTCGAGGAGGAGGTTGGCGGAGAGCGTCATTCCCGGCCGAAGCGGGTGCTGCGCCGCCTCGCCGTGAAGCCCGCCCTCGATGGCGACCCGGACCCGGAAGACGGGCTCGGTGATGCCGAGGCCGGGATCGAGCGTGGCGGGGTCGCTCTGCACGTCCGACACCCAGGTGACCCGGCCCCGGCCGGCGCCGTATTTCTGGTAGGGAAAGGCGTCGAACAGCAAACGGACCTCCTGGCCCGGCCTGACGAAGCCGATCGCCCGGGACGGCGCGTAGAGCTGGATCTCGACCACGTCGCTGCCCGGCACGACGGTGACGAGCGAGCTGTCCGGCTCGATATGCTGGCCGGCGCGGGCGGCGACGTCCCCGACAATTCCCGCGACCGGTGCGGTGAGGGTGAGGCGGTCCTGGCGGAGCAGCGAGGCGCGCTCCCCGGCGAGCGCGGCGCGCTGGCCGGCGAGCTGCGACTGCGACTGCTCGGCGCCGATCCGCCGCGAGGCGATCTGGGCGTCGACGGTGCGCAAGGTCTCGCGCTGGCTCATCAGCCGCTCGTTCAACTTCTCCAGCTCGAGCCGGAGCGACAGCAGCGAGGCCCGGCTTTCCTCGACCTGGCGCTGCGTCCCGGCGCCATCCCTGGCGAGGCGGACGGTGCGGCGGGTATCGCCCTCGGCGAGCGCGATCTGGCCCGAGATGAAGCCGCGCTGCTTGTCGAGCGAGGCGATCGAATCGGCGAGCCCCTCCTTCTGCTGGACGAGCGCAAGCGTGTCGGCGGAGCCGAGGCTGGAGGCGAGGTCGAGCTGGCGGGCGAGCTCGCGGTCCTGCCGGTCGAGCTCGGCGAGGCGGCCGGCGACGCCTTCCCCGCCCGAGTCGCGGCCCTGGGTCAGCGAGACGGTGACCAGCGGCGTTCCGCGCTGGACGATTGCGCCCTCCTTGACGAGCACCTCCTGAACCTCGGCGGGCGCGGGCGGGTGGACCCGGGAGATGCCGCCGCCATTGGCGACGACTCCCTTCACCGTCACCCGGGTGGCATATTGGCCGAGGCACAGCAAAGCGATCAGCGCGGCGGCCACGCCGGCGAGCACCAATGTATAGAGTCGCGACCCCGGCGGAGTCGCGGCGACGACCGTCCCCGTCAGCCGGTCCCGCCCCGCCTCGATCGCTTCTTCCCGGAAGAGCCTGGTCGCCATTGCCCTCTATTCGCTGTCCGCCTGGTCCCCGCCCCTAGGCCCGCAATCCTCAAAGTGGGGTTAAGGCCGGGCCAACCATGGGCGATTTCGTTAACCCGCCGCTTGTAAGGAGCGGGCCATGGGACGCGTGCGCAAGGGAAGAGCAGCCTCGCCGCTCGCGGCGGCCTTGTGCCTGGCGGGTTGCGCCGGCGCGCCGCCGCCGGAGCTGCAAGTGGCGCCGACTTTATTGTCCGAGGAATGGGCGGCGCCGGCCGCCCCGGATGCCGCGGATGCCGCGGACGCCTCGGACGGCGCCGAGCTGGACGAAGGCTGGGCCGCCTTCCATTCGCCCGAGCTCGAACGGCTGATCGCCCGGGCGCGGGCCGCCAATACCGACATCGGCGTGGCGCGGGCGCGGGTCGTCCAGGCGCGGGGCCAGCTCGGAATCGCCCGTTCGGTCGGCGCGCCGACGCTCTCGCTCGCCGGCTCCGGCAATGCGGCGCGGACCTTCGCCAACGGCACGTCCACGCTCGCCAAGGGCGCCGACGGGGGCATCGACATCGCCTGGGACGTCGATCTGTTCGGCCAGGCGCGAGCGGGCAAGCGCGCGGCTCGCGCCCGGCTCGCCGCCGCCGCCTTCCAGCGCGACGCCACCGCTCTGGCGGTGGAGAGCGAGGTGGCTCGGGCCTATGTCCTCCACGCCGCCCTCACCGACCGGCTGGCGGTGCTCGACCGAGCGCTCGCCAATGCCCGCGAGCTGGAGCGGATCATCCTCATCCAGGTCCGCGAAGGCGTCGCGACCCGGGTCGATTCCGGCCTTCAGACGATCGAGGTCAAGCGCATCGAGGCCGAGCGCTCGCAGATGGACGAGGCGCGCAGCCACGCGAGCAACGCGCTCGCCGTTCTGGTGGGCGAGGAGGCGCCGCGCTTCCAGCCGGCGCCGGGCGGCCTGGACCGTTTCGCCTTCGCCGATTTCCGCCCCGTCCAGCCCGCCGCCTTGCTGGTCCGCCGGCCGGACGTCCGCGCCGCCGAGGCGTCGATCGCGGCCGCCTCCGGCGACGTCCAGGCGGCTCGGGCGGCGTTCCTGCCCGGCCTCCATATCTCGGCCCGCTCGCTCGGGCAGAGCGCGCTCGCCGGCGGCCCCCTGTCGATGTTGCTCTCCGCGGGCGCCGGCCTGCTCGCGCCGATCTTCGACGGCGGCCGCCTGAGGGGCGAGCTGATGACCGCGAACGGCCGGCAGATGGAGGCGATCGAAACCTATCGCGCCGCGCTTCTCGCGGCGGCGCGCGAGGGGCAGGACGCGCTCACCGCCCTCGACTCCTCCCGCCAGCGGGTCGCCTTGCTGTCGCAGACGATCGAGGCCGCCCGCCTCACCGCCCGCCTCGCCCGCAGCCAATATGTCGAAGGCGCCGCCGACCTCCAGACCGTGCTCGACGCCGAACGCGGCCTCCTCGACCTGGAAGACGCCCACGCCGTCGCCGCCCAGAACCGCCTCGACGCCGCCATCGACCTCTACCGCGCCATGGGCGGCGCGGCGGTGAGCGGGCGTTAGATCGCGCCGGGCGCCCAGGCATCACCCCCTCCCTTCCAGGGAGGGGAGGCAGAGTGGCGGCCCTCCACCCGACCTCCCTCCCTGCAAGGGGGGGGCCGGGGGTGGGTAGCGAGCGCAGCGAGCCTCCTTCTGCGGCAGTGGGCCGCCGAGCGGGCATCGAGCCCGCCCGGCCGCTACCCACCCCTCACCCCTCCCTTCCAGGGAGGGGAATCAGAGGCGGCACTGCCGCGGGGGGCGTTACGGTACCGTGCCCAGCAAATGCTTCTGCACCTTGCCCGCCGCGGTGCGGGGGAAATCGGGGACGAATTCGAAGCTCTGCGGCACCTTGTAGGCCGCCAGCCGCGTCCGGCAGAAGGCCTCCAGCTCGGATTCCCCCGGCCTCGGCCGCCCTTCGGCGAGCTGGATGAAGGCGCGGCCGACCTCGCCCCATTTCGGGTGCGGCGCCGCGATCACCGCCGCGTCGGACACGGCGGGATGGGCGGCGAGCACGTTCTCGACCTCGGCCGGATAGACGTTCTCCCCGCCCGAGACGAACATGTCCTTGCGCCGCCCGGCAATGTACCAGAAGCCGTCCGCATCCCGCCGGGCGAGGTCGCCCGAGCGCAGCCAGCCGTCGGTGGTGAAGGCGGCCCGCGTCGCCTCGGGGTTGTTCCAATAGCCGGGAGTCACCGCCGGCCCGGAGAAGAGGAGGTCGCCGACCTCGCCGTCGGCGACGTCGCGCCCGCTCGCGTCGACGATTCGCGCGCCGACGAGGAGCTGGGGCTTGCCCACCGAGCCGACCCGCTCCCAGGCGTCCTCCGGAGCGGCGAGGAAGGCGGTGGGGCCGGTCTCGGTCATGCCCATGCCGGCGCAGATTCGGATTCCGGCGGCGCGCGAACGCTCGACCAGCGCGTCGGGCAGCGGCGCGCCCCCGCAGCCCCAGTGACGGACCTGGGCGAGGGGCGCCGCGGCGAAGCGGGGATGGTCGAGCAAGGCCTGGTAGACGGTCGGCACCGCGAATAAAGTGTCGAGCCGCCGCGCCTCCAGCAGCGCCACCATCCGCTCCGGGTCGAAGCCGGGAAGGACGATGACCCGGCCGCCCTGGATGAGCGTCGGCAGCGTGTGGAGGTTGATTCCGGCGGTGTGGAAGAGGGGAAGGAAGTTGGCGGTCGTGTCGGTGGCGCCGAGGCCGATCGCGGCACCGATGTTGACGTAGTTCGCGACCGCCATGGCGAAGGTGTAGATCACGCCCTTCGGCCGCCCGGTCGTCCCCGATGTGTAGAGCAGATACCAGATGCCGTCCGCCGGCCATGAAGGGCGTGGCGGCGCGGGCGCGGCGGCGGCGAGCAGCGCCTCATAGTCGTCGAGGTGGATCGAGGCCGGCCCGCGCGCCAGCCCGGCGGCGGCGGCCTCGTCCTCCGCGCCGTGCAGGAGCAGGACGGGGCGGCTGTCCTCGACGAGGAGGTCGAGCTCGGCCGCCGGCATCCGCCAGTTCAGCGGCACGAGGATCGCGCCGATCCGGGCGCAGGCGAAGAGCAATTCGAAGAAAGCGATGCAATTGCGGCAGAGGATGGCGACCCGGTCCCCTTCCCCCACCCCGCGCGCCAGGAGGAGCCCGGCGGCCAGAGCCGCGCGCCGGTCGAGCTCGGCATAAGTGAGCGTGCGCCCGGTGACGGCGTCTTCGAGGGCGACGGCTTTCGGGGAGAGGCTGGCGCGTTTCGCGAGGAGATCGGGGACGGGGGTCAGCATCGCGCCGTTCCCGAGGCCGAGCGAGTTACCCCTCCACCACCCTGCGGGTGGTCCCCCTCCCCATCTGGCGATGGGGAGGCAGGCTGAGCTTTCCTCCCCGCGGCAAAGCCGGGGGGAGGGGGACCACCCGAAGGGTGGTGGAGGGGTAAGAAGCGCGAGAGCCGGAAAGCGGTCACCTCTTCCTCAGCCCTTCCGACACCAATTCGATGGCGATGTCCGCCACCCGCGCGGGGGGCAAGGACTGGTCCCAGATGCCGTAGCGCATGCCGAGGAACACGCTGATGCCGATCAGCGCCCAGGCCCGCGCCTCGTCCGTCTCCTCGACGTCGCCGCTGCCGGCCGAGATCTGGCTTCGCTCGCGGGCGCCGGCGAGGTTGCGGCGATAGCCTTCGACGAAGGTGAGGTAATGTTCGCGATAGACGTCGTGGGCGACGAACTGGGCTTCCTCGACGATCCGGTAGAGCTCGGGATGGCGGCGGACGAAGGCGATGAATGCTTCGAGGCCGATCCGCTCCGCCGCCAGCCGGTCCGGCGCGCCCGTGACGGCTTCCGCGACATGGGCCCGCGTCGCCCGGCTCATCTCGCGCACGAGGGCTCGGAACACCTCCTCCTTGCTTCCGAAATAGGTGTAGAAGCTGCCCAGCGCGACGCCCGCGCGCTGGGTGATGCCGGTGATGGCGGCGTCGTGATAGCCGCGCTCGCCGAACTCGCCCGCCGCGGCGTCGAGCAGCTTGCGCAGCGTCTTGCGCCCCCGCTCGGTCCGCGGCTCCCGGTCGGCCGCGGCGGTCGCTTCGCTCACCAATGCCATGAATCCTCCCGGCCCGGAAGTTGAACCGGTTTTCAGGTTCGATCAAGCGGCCGCGGAGGCCGTCACGACGAGCGCCGACATCGGCAGGTCGATCTCGTCGCCGCCGGCGGCTTCGCGCAGCCGCGCGAGCGCGGCCGCGGTCGCCTCGGCGAGGCGGGCGGGGGCGCGGCGCTCGATCTCGGCGCGCAGCGGCGAGCCCTCGCACAGCCCCGGCGCCACGTCCGAGGCGCGGCCGCGGCTGCGCTTCGCCACCGTTTCGATCGCCGCGTCCGCGAAGCCGGCGGCGGCGAGATCGGCGGCGATCCGGGCGGCATCGTGATAGCCGTACGGCGTCCGGCTGAGGAAGCTCGGCGGGTCGTCGGGAAAGACGGCGGCGACGGCCTCGGCGACCGCGGCGGCCGCCGGATTCGCCTCCAGCCGGTCCCAGACGTTGAACAGCAGGATGCCGCCGGGCCGCAGGACGCGCCTCGCCTCGCGATAGGCGAGCGGCCGGTCGGGAAAGAACATTGCGCCGAACTGGCAGACGACGAGGTCGAAGCCGCCGTCGGGGAAAGGCAGGTCCTGGGCGTCGGCCGCACCGAACGACACTCGGCCGGAGGCCATCCGGGCCGCCGCGACCTCCAGCATCGCTGGGTTCAGGTCGGTGGCGACGATCTCCGCCTCCGGAAGCGCGGCGGCCAGCGCGGCGGTGACGATCCCGGTCCCGGCCGCCGTCTCGAGGATGCGCGCGGGCCCGAGCGCCGAGGCGCGGGCGGCGATATCCTGCGCATAAGGCTCGAACAGGAACGGTCCGAGGCAGCGGTCGTAGAGTTGCGGAATCGCGCCTGCAAATTCGGTGTCGCTTCGCTCCATGTCCAATCTCGTTTCTCTCTATCCGAGGCCGTCAAAGGGACCAGAAATCGCCCGTGAAGCCGTGGCGCTCGAACAAGGCGAGCGTCTCCTCGCGGGTCCGCTTGCGCCAGGGCTCGCGGAGATAATCGCCGTACCAGTCGCGGGCGAAGCGCCACATCGCCGGCAGCGGCACGATGGCGCCCTTCGGCAATGCGTGGCGGTCGCACCAGGCATGGATCGCCGCCTCGCTTCGGAACGGCTGGAAGGTGGCGCAGGCATGGATCACATTGTCCCACCAGGACCGGACCGGGGTCGAGAGGTGGAAGAGGAGGCCGTCACCGGCCACCTCGCCGCCGGCGATGCGGATCTCGACGGCCTCGCGTTCGCCGCCGAGGCGGGTCGCCACCACCGCGTCGGAATCGAGCGCGGCGGCGATGCCGAAGGCGCAATAGAGGCAGTTCGCCCACCAGCCGCCGCGGTCGGTCTCGACCCAGCAGGCGCCGGGCGAGAGCGCGAAGGGATGCACGACCCACGGGACGCAGCGATGGGGATGGAGGAGCAGCGCATGGGCTTCGTGGAGGCGGCGGAGCGAGGCTTCCACATCCTCCTCCGGCCTGCCGAGCCGGGCCGCGAGCGCCGCGTTGGACGGCGCGTGGCCAAGCTCGGCGATGGCCCGGGTGAGCGCGCCCCGCAGCTCCAGGTCCGCCGCGAGGAGGGCCATGGCGGCTACGCCTTGGCCCGCGCGATATAATCGTCCACCGCCGTCGCCAGCACCGCCAGCGGCACCGCGCCGGCCTCGATCACCGCGTCATTATAGTCGCGGACGTCGAAGCGGGCGCCGAGGGCGGCCTTCGCCTTGTCGCGGAGGCGGACGATCTCGGTGTGGCCGACCTTGTAGCCGCAGGCCTGGCCCGGCGAGGCGCAATAGCGGTCGACCTCGCTGGTGATGGCGGGGCGGGCGCGGCCGGTGGAGGCGACCATATAGTCGACCGCCTGCTCGCGGCTCCAGCGTTTGGCGTGGAGGCCGGTGTCGGTGACGAGGCGCGAGGCGCGGAAGCGAAGCGCCTGGTACATGCCGAGCTGGCCGAACGGGTCGTCCTTGTAGAAGCCGAGCTCGTCGACGAGCTGCTCCGAATAGAGCGCCCAGCCTTCCGTGTAGGCGTTGAAGCCCATCAGCGACGCGATGAGCGGCACGTCCTCGCGGTGCTCGGCGACATAGGCGCCCTGCCAGGTGTGGCCGGGCAGTCCCTCATGCGCGGAGAGCGAGGGGATGGTGAATTTCGGCCAGTTCGAGGTGGTCTTGAGGTTGATGTAGTAGATGGCGGGCCGTTTGCCGTCCAAGGAGGCGAAGTTCATGTAGCCGAGCGCGGCGCCGGATTCGATGTCGGGGGGCACCCGCTTCACCTGCAGCGGCGCCGCCATGCGCATCCGCGACACCTGGGGCAGCAGGGCTCGCAATTGGGCGATCTTCGCCTCGACGAGGGCGACCGCCTCGCGCTTGCCGGCATCGGTGTCGGGGAAGAGCTGGCGCGGGTCGCGGGTGAGGGCGGCGAGGCGCTCGCCGACCGTGCCCCGGCTCATGCCCTGCGATTTCAGCACCGAGTCCATCCGCGCGTCGAGGTCTCGGCCCTGCTCCAGGCCCATATGGTGGATCTCGTCGGCGCTGAGGTCTGTGCTGGTCGAATATTGCAGCAGCCAGCGATAATAAGCCTCGCCCTGCGGCAGCTTGTAGACGCCGGCGGTATGCTTCGCCTTGCGGCGGTTTTCGGCGAGGGCGGCGATCTGGCGGTCGAGAGCCGGGTAAATGGAGCGCGCCGTCAGCGCCTCCGCGCGCGCGGCCCAGTTGCCGGCGATGCCCTTTTCCTTGGTCCGGCGCGTCAGCGAGGTGACGAGCCGCGCTTCGGCGGGCGGCGTGGCGCGCAACTCGCGCAGCTGCTTGAGCGTGGTGTCGAGGATGAAGTCGGGCGGGATGACGCCCCTCGCCGCGTCGCGCCGCGCCTGCTGCGTCTCCTGCTCGAGCGCCACGGCGAAAGCGGCGAGGCGGGAGATGTACGCTTCGGCGTCGCTCCGGTTCTCGACCCGATGAACGGAGTCGAGAAATTCGGGGATGCCTTGGTAGGCGCCGTCCTGCTGGCTGATCACATAGGGGTTGCCGCCGCCGAAATCGCCGATGCCGCCATAAGGGAAGCGAGTCCCCGCCGCGGCGTTGGCGAGCAGGTAGGCGGTGCTGTCGTAGACCAGCCGATCATGGCCGCGAAGCGAGGCGCGGTCGACGGCGGCGAGCATCGCACGGTGCCTGGCGATACCCGCGACGGTGGCGGCGCGGGCGGCGGCGGAGCGGTCCCCCAGCTTCGCCCGCGCAGCCGCATGGGCGCCGGTGTCGAGGCCGAGCAGGCTCAACGTCTCGGGCGAACGATTGAGCACGTCCCAAGCGATGGCGTCCAGCGTCCCGGCGAGCTTCGGGTCGAGCGCGGCGAAGGCGGGCCAGGCCATACCGGCCGCGAGACCCGCGGCGGCACTGGAAAGGAAGAAGTCGCGGCGGCTGATATCCATCTGGGCGCTCCGGCGGGTGGGAGCAGGACCCTAAGCGGGGGGCCGGAGGCGGGCAAGGTCCCAGACGGCGACGCGCGGCGTTAGAACTTGAATACCGGTTCAGGTTTCAGTATAAGGTCTGAGCCGCATAGAGACTCCCTCAAGGAGCGGGCGCGGGCGGGGAGGAAGATTTGGGGCAGTTCAAGGCGGCTGACGGCGCGTGCATCGCCTTCGAGGACGAAGGCGAAGGGCGTCCGCTCGTGCTGCTCCACGGGCTCATGGCCCATGCCGGCTTCTTCGACGCGCAGCGAGCGCTCGCCGACCGCTTCCGCATCGTCCGCATCGACCTGCGCGGTCATGGCCGCTCGCGGGGCGACGGCGCCCGGCCGAGCGTCGAGATGCTCGCCGACGACGTGGCGCGGCTTACCCAGCGGCTCGACCTCGAAGGCGCGATCGGCGTCGGCTGGTCGCTGGGCGCGGCGGTGCTGTGGCACGTGCTCACCGGACCCGCCTCCCCCCGTTTCGCCGGCGCGGTGGTGGTCGACATGACGCCGCGCGTCGCCAACGACGACAGCTGGCGGCTCGGCCTCTCGCCCGAGCTGTGCGAAGCGCGCTCCCGCGCCATCGAAGAGGATTTCGTCAGCTTCGCGACCGCCGCGGGCGCGGCCATCTTCGCGCCGGGCGAGGCGCGTCACCCGCTTGCCGGCTGGGCGGGGGAGCAATTCGCCCGCAACGATGCCGAGGCGGTCGGCGCCCTATGGGACTCGCTGGTCCGTCAGGACTTCCGGCCCCTGCTCCCCGCCATCCGCCAGCCGACCCTCGTCGTCCACGGCGCGCGCAGCCACCTCTACGATGCGGAGACGGCCGACCATCTCGTCGCCGCCTTGCCTGACGCCTCGGTGCTGCGCTTCGAGCGCTCCGGCCACGCGCCGCACATCGAGGAGACGGAGCGGTTCAACCGCGCCCTTGCCGATTTCGCGGCCAGCCTGCCGCCCGTCCGCCTGAACCAGACCCAGACCGCTTGAACACAGGAGAATCCCGATGACCAGCTCGCTTGCCAAGTCGCTGAAGGTGGGAACCGCCCTCATCGCCCTCGCCGCCGCCGCGCCGCTCTACGCCCAGCCGCCGGCCGACGCGCCGCCGCCCGGACAGACCGACGAGCAGCGCGCCGCCGCCGCCAACCAGGCCGCCGATAATAACGAGGTGACCAGCGACACCGACATCGTCGTCACCGCCCGCCGCCGCGCGGAGAGCCTGCAGGACGTGCCGATCGCCGTCACCGCTTACACCGGGGAAGCGCTGGAGCGGCAGGGCGCGACCGATGTCACCGACCTCTCCGACACCACCCCGAACGTCACCCTCGAAACCTCGCGCGGCACCAATACGACCCTGACCGCCTTCGTCCGAGGCGTCGGCCAGCAGGATCCGGTCGCCGGCTTCGAGGCGGGCGTCGGCCTCTATCTCGACGACGTCTATCTGAACCGCCCGCAGGCGGCGGTGCTCGATATCTACGACGTGGAGCGGATCGAGGTGCTGCGCGGGCCGCAAGGCACGCTCTACGGGCGCAACACGATCGGCGGCGCGATCAAATACGTCACCCGCCGCCTCTCCGACGATCCCACCTTCCGGGTGCGAGGCAATCTCGGCACGTACAGGCAGGCGGACCTGATCGTCACCGCCAGCACCCCGCTCGCCCCGGGGGCGCGCATCGGCGCCTCCGCCGCCCGCCTCAGCCGCGGCGGCTTCGGCGACAATCTCAACAACGGCCTCGACAATTACAACCGCGACCTGTGGGCGTTCCGCGGCACCGTCGAGCTCGACCCCGCGTCTAACTTCCACATCCGCCTCAACGGCGACTACACGCACGACAAGTCGGACCCGCGCAACGGCCACCGCCTGATCGTCGGCCTCGCCACCGGCGCGCCGATCCTCCCCAACGTCTACGACACCCGCGCGGGCCTCAATTTTCCCAAGCAGGACATCGTCGCCTGGGGCCTGTCGGCCCATGCCGAGCTGGAGCTCGGCGGCGGCGTCACGCTGAAGAACATCGCCGCCTTCCGCAAGGACAAGAGCCACGCGCCGATCGACTTCGATTCGCTTCCGCAATCCGACGTCGACGTGCCGGCCATCTACCGCAACCGGCAATTCTCCGACGAATTCCAGGTGCTCTACGAGGGCGACAAGCTGCAGGGCGTCGCCGGCGCCTATTATCTCAACGCCAACGCGAACAACATCTTCGACGTCATCCTGGCGACGACCAGCCCCGTCTTCCTACCGGGCCTCACCGCCTCCACGATCGGCAACGTCGATACGAAAACCTGGGCGGTGTTCGGAGACTTCACCTACAAGTTCACCGACCAGCTCTCGCTGTCGCTGGGCGGCCGCTACACCAAAGACGACCGCGACGCGACGGTGATCCGCGCCAACCTGCTGAGGGGCCCGCGGCCGGAGCTCGGCGGCACGCCGATCAACGGCATCTTCAACGCGGTGACCAACCCGACCGGACGCCAGTTCGGCGCGCTGACCTCCAACTTCCACGGCCAGAAGACGTTCAAGGAATTCACGCCCCGCGCGTCGCTGAGCTTCCAGCCCAATGCCGACAACACGGTCTATCTGAGCTGGTCGAAAGGCTTCAAGGGCGGCGGCTTCGACCCGCGCGGCCTCTCCACCGCGGCGCCGGACCTGAACGGCAACGGCGTGCAGGAGGCGAGCGAGATATTCGATTACTTCCTGTTCGATCCCGAGAAGGTCACCAGCTACGAAGTCGGCTACAAGGCGGCCCTGTTCGACCGCCGGCTGCGGCTCGCGCTCGCCGGCTTCTACGCCGACTATCGCAACGTCCAGGTGCCGGGCTCGGCCGGCGCCGTGATCAACGGCGTGCCGACCTTCGTCGGAGTCACCACCAACGCCGGCAAGGCGAGCTTCAAGGGCGTCGAGGCCGAGGCGGTCGCCACCCTGTTCCGCGGCGACGGCGGCCAGCGGCTGAACTTCGCCGGCACGCTCGGCTATCTCGACGCGAAGTTCGACCAGTATATCACCAACGTCGCCAATTTCGACGCCAACGGGAACCCGACGCCGGGATCGCGGGCTATCCCCGTCGACGTCGCCAAGTTCCGTCGCGTCCAGAACACGCCGAAATGGACGATGTCGGGCACGCTCGATTATTCGGCGCCGGTCGGCGGCGGCGAGCTGTCGGCGAGCGCGACGCTCTCCTACCGCAGCAAGACCTTCCAGTTCGAGCTGCCCAGCCCGTTCCTCGACCAGCCGGGCTATGCCCTGCTCGACGCCAATTTGGTCTGGACGAGCGCCAACGACCGCTACACGATCGGCATCCACGGCAAGAACATCCTGGACAAGCGCTACATCACGTCCGGCTACCAGTTCCTCAACGTGAACCCGGTGACCGGGGCCTATGTGCTGTCGGTGACGCCGAGCTCGCCCAACTTCGCCAAGCCCGGCCTGGCCCCGTCGCTCGGCGTTGAAGGCGTGGCGACCGCCTTTTACGGCAACCCGCGGCAGGTGTTCGTCAGCTTCGGGCTGAACTTCTAGAAGGACGAAAGATGGCGGGGAGCATGAGCAAGGGCGCAGCCGGCGGCGGCCGGGTCCTCCTGATCCTGCTCCTCGCCTACGTCTTCAACTTCATCGATAGGCAGATCATCGGCATCCTCGCCGTGCCGATCAAGAAAGAGCTGGGGCTCACCGACACCCAGCTCAGCCTGATGGGCGGGATCGCCTTCGCCCTCTTCTATTCGGGCCTGGCCATCCCGATCGCCTGGCTCGCCGACCGGAAGAGCCGGGTGAACATCATCGCCGTCTCGATCGGCCTGTGGAGCCTGTTCACCGCCGCCTGCGGCTACGCCCACGGCTTCTGGCACCTGTTCCTCGCGCGGATGGGCGTCGGCATCGGCGAGGCGGGCGGGGTCGCACCCTCCTACGCGCTCGTCTCCGATTATTTCCCGCAGGAGAAACGGGCGCGGGCACTCGCCTTCTTCTCGCTTGGCATCCCGGTCGGCTCCGCGCTCGGCGTCTTCTTCGGCGGCTGGATCGCCAGCCACCTCGATTGGCGCTCGGCCTTCCTCATCGTCGGCCTGGCCGGCATCCCGGCAGCCCTGCTGGTCAAGCTCGGCATCCGGGAGCCGGTCCGCGGCGGCTTCGATGCGAGCGACGGCCGCGCCGGCGACCCGGCGCCGCCCTTCGGCACGGTGGCCGCCACGTTGGCGCGCACGCCCAGCTTCTGGCTGCTGTCGTTCGGCGCGGCGGCGGGATCGATCCTCGGCTACGGCCTCATCTTCTGGCTGCCGAGCTTCTTCAGCCGCAGCTTCGACTTCGCCGGCATGGACCCGGTGATGAACGCGCTGCCCACCTGGTTCACCGGCGGGACCGATCCGAAGCTGGTCCGCGTGTCGATCTTCTACGGCTCGATCGTGCTGGTCGGAGGGGTCGCCGGGACCTGGCTCGGCGGCTGGCTCGCCGATCGCACCGGGCCGGAGCGTCCCGCCTCCTACGCGCTGATCCCGGCGCTCTGCTTCCTGATCGCCGCGCCGGCCTTCGCGCTGGGCCTGTTCGCGCCGTCGCTGCTCGCCGGCTGGCTCCTCTTCACGCTCGGGCAGATGCTCGCTCTGGCCTGGCTCGGGCCGGTCATCGCCGCCGTCCAGCACATCGTTCCGCCGAACATGCGGGCCACCGCCTCGGCCAGCTTCCTGTTCATAAACAACCTGATCGGCATCGGCTTCGGCATCTTCTTCCTGGGCTTCATGTCCGACCGGATGAACGCCGCCCACGGCGCCGACGCGCTCCAATATTCGATCCTCTACGGCCTCGGTTTCTACGTGCTGAGCTCGGCGCTCTATTTCGCCGCCGCGGGGCGGCTTCGGAAGGACTGGTACCGCCCCGGCTAGCCGCGGTGTCGCCGCGCCTCTATCAGACGGGCATGGCGAGAGGCGGCGAGAGGGGGGGCATCGGCCGGCGGAACTTTCTGGTCGGCGGGGGCGCGGGCGTCGGCCTGCTTCTCGCCTTCGCTTTGTGGCCTCGGCGCTACCCGCCGAACCTGCCGCTCGGTCCCGGCGAGACCCTGCTCGGGGCGTTCCTCAAGATCGGCAGCGACGGACGGGTGATCGTCGCCGTACCTCAGGCCGAGCTCGGCCAGGGCATTTGGACCAGCCTGCCGCAGATCCTCGCCGACGAGCTGGGCGCCGACTGGCGGACGGTCGGGGTGGAGCCGGCGCCGATCGGGGCGCTTTATGCCAACACCCTCCTCGCCGAGGCCGCCGGCGACGAGACCCTGCCCGGCTGGCTGCGCGGCGGCGGGCGCTGGGCGGCGCGGGAATATGCGGTCCGCCACGCGGCGATGGCGACCGCCGGCTCCACCTCGATCCGCGCCTTCGAGCCCAGGATGCGCGAGGCCGGCGCGGCGGCGCGGGCCCTGCTCATGCAGGCGGCGGCGCGGCGCTGGGGCGGCGACTGGCGCGCGCTCGACACCGTTGCGGGGTTCGTGACCAGCGGCCGAGCGAAGCTGAGCTTCGCCGAGCTGGCCGAAGCCGCCGCGAAGGAGGACGTGCCCGACGAGCTGCCGGTGCGCGGCGGCCTCGACAATCGCCTCTACGGCCGCTCGGTGCCGAGGCTCGATCTGCCGTCGAAGGTCGACGGCACCGCGCAATATGCCGGGGACGTGCGGCTGCCCGGGATGGTCTACGCCTCGGTCCGGGCGGGACCTTGCGAGGCCAGCCGGCTGACGCGGTCCGATCGCGCGGCGGCGATGAAGGTGCCCGGCGTGATCGGGCTGGCCGACGAACCTGGGTGGGTGGCGGCGGTGGCGGGCGACTGGTGGGCGGCCGAACGCGCGGTGGAGGCGCTGGCGCCGGCATGGGAGACGCCCGGCGCCCCGGTCACGAGCCGCGGCGTCGAGGCGGCGCTGGACGAGGCGCTGCGGCGGGGCGAGACGCCGAGGCTGTTCGAGCGGGGCGACGCCAAGGGCCTGCCGGCCGCTGAGGAGGCGGGGGTCCGTTATGACGCCGGCCCCGCCGCCAATGCCCCGCTGGAGCCGCTGACCGCGACCGCGCGCTGGTCGGGCGGACGGCTGGAGCTGTGGGCGCCGGCCCAGGCCCCCGGCATCGCCCGGGCGGCGGCGGCGCGGGCGGCGGGGATCGGCGAGGATCGCGTGACGCTCTACGGCGCGCCGATCGGCGGCGGCTACGGGCGCAAGCTGGAGGTTCGCGCGGTGGAGCAGGCAGCGGTGCTGGCGAAGCGGACGAACCGGCCGGTGCAGCTCATCTGGTCGCGGCTGGAGGAGACGGTGCAGGATACGTTCCGCCCGCCCGCGCGGGCGGAGCTCAGCGCCCGCTTCGGCGCGGGCGGGGTGCTGACCGGCTGGCGGGCGCGGATCGCGGCGCCGGACGTGCGGCCGGAGCTGGAGGCGCGGCTCGGCGGCGGCGCGCGGATATTGCGCGGCCCGGCGGCGCCGGCGGCGGGGGCGGTGCCGCCTTACGACATCCCCAATATCGTCATCGAGCATGTGCCGGTGGCGACCGGGATCAGGTGCGGCCTGTGGCGCTCGGGCGCGCACACCTACACCGCCTTCTTTACCGAATGCTATGTCGACGAGTTGGCGAGGACCGCCGAGACGGAGCCCCTCTCCTTCCGGATGCAGATGCTCGGCGGCAATCCGCGGCTGGCGCGCTGCCTCGCCACCGCGACCCAGCTCGGCCAGTGGGACGGCGGACAGCCGGGGAGCTCCATGGGCCTCGCCTGCCTCAGCGCCTTCGGCTCGCACATCGCGACTCTGGTCGAAATCGAGATCGCCGCCGGCCTCAAGGTGCGAGTCGTGCGCGCGGTCTGCGCGGTGGATTGCGGGCGCGCGGTCAATCCCGACATCCTGAAGCAGCAGGTTGAAGGGGGGCTGCTGTTCGGCATCGCCGCCGCGACCGGCAACCCGATCGGCTTCGAGGACGGCCGGCCGGCGGCGCGGGGCTTCGGCCATCTCGGCTTCCCGACGCTGCGCGACGCGCCGGAGGTGAGTGTCGAAATCCTGCCAAGCGAGGAGGCGCCCGGCGGCGCGACCGAGCTCGCGGTGCCGACCGCCGCCCCGGCGATGGCCAATGCGGTCTTCGCCCTCACCGGCCAGCGGCTGCGATCGCTGCCGCTGGCGATCGGAAGCGCCGCATGAGCCATCCCGTCATTCCCGCCCCGAAGGTGGGCGTGCTGCTGATCAACCTCGGCACGCCGAACGCGCCCGAGCCCGGCGCGGTGCGGCTCTACCTCAGGGAGTTCCTCTCCGATCCTCGAGTCGTCGAGATCCCGCAACTGGTCTGGCAGCCGATCCTGAGGGGGATCATCCTGCGGACCCGGCCCAGAAGGTCCGCTCATGCCTATCGGCAGGTGTGGACGGAGGAAGGCTCGCCGCTCGCCGTCCTTACCGGCCGCCAGGCACGGGCGCTGTCCACCGCGTTCGGGGCAAGCGTGATCGTCGATCATGCCATGCGCTACGGCAAGCCCGCCATCGCTGAGCGGATCGACAGCCTCAAGGCCGCCGGATGCGAGCGCATCCTGATCGCGCCGCTCTACCCGCAATATTGCGCGGCGACGACGGCCACGGCGACCGACGAGGCGTTCCTCCATCTGCGCGGCATGCGCTGGCAGCCGGCGGTGCGGACGCTGCCGCCTTATTACGACGACCCGGCCTACATCGCGGCGCTGGCGGATTCGCTGGAAGCGGGGCTGGCGGCGCTCGATTTCGTGCCGCAGGCGATCCTCGCCAGCTTCCACGGCATGCCGCAGCGCACGCTCGAGCTGGGCGATCCCTATCACTGCCACTGCCGCAAGACGGCGCGGCTGCTGGCCGACGCCTCGGGCCGGGAGCTAACGGTCACCTTCCAATCGCGCTTCGGCCGGGCGAAATGGCTGGAGCCGGCCACCGATCGGACGCTCGCCTCGCTGCCCGGCACCGGCGTCACGCGGGTGGCGCTCATCGCTCCGGGCTTCGCCGCGGACTGCCTCGAGACGCTGGAGGAGCTGGCGATACGCGGCCGCGAGACCTTCCTCGCCGCGGGCGGGACCGACTTCGCCTACCTTCCCTGCCTCAACGACAGCGCGCGCGGGGTCGAGATGCTGAAGACGCTGATCGCCCGTGAGCTTGAAGGATGGGTGCCCGCCCCGTAAGGGCCGCCCCACAACAAAAAAACGGGAGAGAGAGGATGGCACGAGTTGCAGTCGTCACCGGCGGTACGCGCGGCATCGGTGAGGCGATCAGCGTCGCGCTGCGCGACGCCGGCCTTACCGTCGCCGCCAATTATGCCGGCAACGAGCAGAAGGCGGCGGATTTCACGTCGCGCACCGGCATCAAGGCCTACCGATGGGACGTCAGCGACTATGAGGCCTGCATCGCCGGCATAGGGCAGGTCGAGAGCGAGCTCGGGCCGGTCGACGTGCTGGTCAACAATGCCGGCATCACCCGCGACGGAACCATGAAGCGGATGACCCGCCAGGCGTGGGACGAGGTGATCGACGTCAACCTCGGCGGCTGCTTCAACATGGCGAAAGCCGTGTTCGAGGGGATGCAGGCGCGCAAGTTCGGCCGCATCGTCAACATCGGCTCGATCAACGGGCAGGCGGGGCAATACGGCCAGGTGAACTATGCCGCCGCCAAGTCCGGCATTCACGGCTTCACCAAGGCGCTCGCGCAGGAAGGCGCGCGGGCCGGCGTGACCGTCAACGCCATCGCCCCGGGCTATATCGATACCGAGATGGTGGCGGCCGTGCCGGAGGACGTGCTCGCCAAGATCGTGGCGCGCATCCCCGTCGGCCGGCTCGGCAAGGCGCAGGAAATCGCGCGCGGGGTGTTGTTCCTCTGCGGCGAGGATGCCGGCTTCGTCACCGGCTCGACGCTGAGCATCAACGGCGGGCAGCACATGTACTAATCGGATCGAAGTGGTACTTCGATCCGAATGGCGGGCCCGGTCAAACGCTCGATGATGATCGCGGGGCACGCGACGTCGATCAGCCTCGAGCCGGTCTTCTGGGACGCACTGCGCGAGGCGGCGGAGGCGGAGGCCGTGCCGCTGAACGCGCTCGTCGCGCGGATCGACGCAGCGCGGGTCGAGGCGCGGGACCCCGCCAATCTTGCCAGCGCCATCCGCGTCTGGCTGTTCGAGCGGAAACCCCCCTCTCCCTTGGGAAAGGGGTAGGGGGAGAGGGTTCGTGACTCTCCGGAAACGCCGGAGCCCCTCACCCCCGGCCCCTCTCCCCCTGGGAGAGGGGAGTTAGCGCGCCAGCAGCACCCTCGCCTGGGTGGCGATCTGGGCCAGCATCGGCGCGGTCGTGACCGGGGCGGTCCTCGCCCGATCGACGACGCGGCGGAACTGCTCGATCCTCGGCCCCTGGGCCGAGGCCCATTGCTCGACCGCCTCTTGCGGGTCCGTGGCGCGCTTCCTGTAGAGGAAGTCGAGCCGGAGCTGCTCGAAGTCGCGGGCGAGGCCGGCGGTGAGCAGCCGCTCCCACTGGTCCCGGGCCGGGAAGCGGTTCGCCGCACCCTGCGCCCAGTCGAGCGCGAGAGCCTCGCCGAGGCGGGTATAGGCGTTGGTGAGCGCGATCTCGTCGACGCCGATGCGCTTGCCCAAAGCGGCGATGCCGACCCCCCCGTTCAGCTCGAACAAGCGGACGATATGGTCGGCGATCGCGCCCGGGGCGCCGAGGTCGACCAGGCGCTGGCGGCGGGCGCCGGCCTCGCTCGCCACTTCGCGGCGCAGCAGCCCGCCCACGGCGGCGCTGAGCTTGTCGAGCCCGGGTGCGAGATTCTCGACCATGTCGCCGAGCTTGGTGCTGCCGGACGTGGTGCGCAGGACATCGGCGATGTGGAGCTGGAGGGCCTTCGAAGCCTGGTCGAACAGCTCGAGCCGCACCTGCTCGCCGATGTCCGCGCTGTCGAGCGTGTCCCAGAACTCGCGCATCGCGAACAGCCGCTCGGCGGCCACGAACGCGGCGGAGACCTGGCCGAGCGAGGCCCCCTCCTCCTCGGCGAGGGTGAAGGCGGCGGTGATGCCGAGGCGGTTGACCAGCCGGTTGGCCACCTTGGTGGCGATGATCTCGCGCCGCAGCCGGTGCTGGAGGATGGCCTCGCGGTGGCGCTCCTGCATCGTCGCCGGGAAAGCGGCGAGGAGCTCCGGCGTCAGGGTGGGATCTTCGGTGAAGCGGCCCGCCTCCAGCGCCGCCTGGAGCGCCATCTTGGAGGTGGAGAGGACCACCGCCAGCTCCGGCCGGGTAAGGCCGCGATGCTCCTGCGCGCGGCGCATCAGCTCTTCGTTGGATTCCAGGCCCTCGACCGCGCGGTTGAGGCGGCCGCTCTCCTCGAGCATCTCGATGACGCGCAGGATCGGCGGCAGCTCCGCCGCCCCGCCCCGCTCCGCGATCGATAAAGCGAGGGTCTGCAGGCGGTTGTCCTCCAGCACGATCGCGGCGACCTCGTCGGTCATCTCGGCGAGGAGCAGGTTGCGTTCCTCGAAGCCGAGCCGCTTCTCCGCCATCTCCCGGTTGAGCGGGATCTTGATGTTGACCTCGTTGTCCGAGCAGTCGACGCCGGCCGAATTGTCGATGAAGTCGGTGTTGATCCGCCCGCCCGCCTCCGCGAACTCGACCCGCCCCGCCTGGGTGATGGCGAGGTTGGCGCCTTCGCCGAGCGCCTTGGCGCGGAGATCGCCGCCGTTGATGCGGATGGCGTCGTTGGCGGGATCGCCGACCTCCGGGTGGGTCTCCGACCTCGCCTTGATGTAGGTGCCGATGCCGCCGAACCAGAGCAGGTCCACCGGCGCCTGGAGGATGGCCGTCATCAGCCCGGCGGGATCGATCTCTTGGCCCTGGAGCTCGAGCAGCGCCTTCATCTCCGCCGAGACGGGAATCGTCTTCTGGCTGCGCGGGAAGACGCCGCCGCCCTTCGAGATCAGGGACTTGTCGTAATCGTCCCACGAGGAACGCGGCAGCTCGAACAGGCGGCTGCGCTCGTCCCAGCTCTTCGCAGGATCGGGATCGGGATCGACGAAGATGTGCCGGTGGTCGAAGGCGGCGACCAGCTTCAGCGTCTTCGACAGCAGCATGCCGTTGCCGAACACGTCGCCCGACATGTCGCCGACGCCGGCTACCACGACGGGGTCCGACTGCACGTCGACGCCGATCTCGCGGAAATGGCGCTGGACCGACACCCAGGCGCCCTTGGCGGTGATGCCCATCGCCTTGTGGTCGTAGCCGTGCGAGCCGCCGCTGGCGAAGGCGTCGCCCAGCCAGAAGCCGCGGGAAAGGGCGATGTCGTTGGCGACGTCGGAGAAGGTCGCCGTGCCCTTGTCGGCGGCGACGACGAAATAGGGATCGTCGCCATCACGGACGGCCACTCCGTCCGGGTGGACGATTTTGCCTTCGACGATATTGTCGGTGACCGAGAGCAAGGCGCGGATGAAGATTCGGTAGCTCTCGGTCCCCTCCGCCAGCCAGGCGTCGCGGTCCGACACGGGCGGCAGATGCTTGGGATAGAAGCCGCCCTTGGCGCCGGTCGGCACGATGACCGCGTTCTTCACCAGCTGCGCCTTCATCAGGCCGAGTATCTCGGTGCGGAAGTCATCGCGCCGGTCGGACCATCTGAGGCCGCCGCGGGCGATCGGGCCGCCACGCAGGTGGATGCCTTCGACGCGCGGGGAGTAGACCCAGATTTCGCGCCACGGGAGCGGCGCGGGGAGGTTGGGCACC
Source organism: Allosphingosinicella sp. (assembly GCA_036403015.1). Classification (GTDB taxonomy): domain Bacteria; phylum Pseudomonadota; class Alphaproteobacteria; order Sphingomonadales; family Sphingomonadaceae; genus Allosphingosinicella. The sequence continues at coordinate 52,851 of DASWRU010000035.1, read as the reverse complement.
TTAATGCTGTCGAGCTTGAAGGCCAGCGCCTCGCGGCCGGCCGGGGCGAAGGCATTGGTCCTCAGCGTCGCCGCGACCACGGCGCGGATCAGGCGCAGGATGCGGTCCTCGTCGATGCCCGCCACCTCGGCGAGGCCTTCGCGTATCTGCGCATCCGCCTCCGCGGCGGCGGCCTCGCGGCCGCCGCTCGTGCCCGGTCCGTGGAGCGCGTCGAACAGGGCGATGATCGCGCGGGTGACGATCGGCGCCTTCCTGAGCGCCTCGACCACCGTCAGCATCGAATAAGAGAGGCCCACTTGCCTCAGGTAGCGGAACCAGGCGCGGAACAGCACGACGTCGCGCTGGCCGAGGCCGGTGGCGACGAGCAATTGGTTGAAGACGTCGTTCTCGGCCTTGCCTTCGAGGACCTCGGCGATGGCGCGTTCGACCAGCTCGGCGCGCTCCAGCACGGCGGCGGCGTCGCCCGAGCGGGTCTCGAGCAGGAATTCATGGATGTAGCCGAGCCGGCCCTCGTCGAGGCCCCAGGGCTTCTCCTCGAGCACGCGGAAGCCGAAATTCTCGAACACCGGCACCGCGTCGGAGAGCGGAATGAGATCGCCGAGCCGGTAGGTCTTGAGGCGGAGGCGGGCCGGGCCGTCCTCGGCTTCGCGATAGAGGCGGGCGTCGCGGGCGGCGGCGCCGCTCAGATCGCAGACGCGCAGGATGTCGAGCGCCGCCTCGCGCGGGGCGGTCGACAGCCGGAAGGTCTCGGGAAGGTCCTCGAAATAAGTGAGCGCCAGGCGGGTGGCGCGCTGCGGGCCGACCAGCTCGCCCAGCGCCTCCTCGACGGCGGGCGCCCAGCCGCGCACCATCGCGTCGAGCTTGCGGTCGAGCGCCGGGACGTCGGGCGTCGGCGTCTCAGGGCCGATGTAGAGCGTGTAGCGGATGAGGGCGAGGTCGCCGTCGCCCAGCTCCACCGACCAGTTGGAGATGCGCCCGTCCGAGGCGGCGCGGATCATCTCGCCGATGGCGAGGCGGCGGGCGGTGGTGAGCTCGTCGCGCGGCAGCCACACGAACGCGAACATATTGCCCCTGAGGATCGAGCGGGCGAGGATCAGGGTCGGCCGCGGCCGGTCGGCGAGCGACATGGCGGTCGTCACCAGCTCCTGCACCGATTCCATGGTGAGGTTGACGAGCAAATCGTGCGGCAGCGCGGTGAAGGCGTGGCGCAGCGCCTTGCCGCTGTGGCCGGCGGGATCGAAGCCGAAATGGCGCTCGAGCCGCTTCAGCCGCTCGCGCAGGAACGGCACCTCCTCGACCGGCGCGCTCAGCGCCTGGCTGGTCCAGAGGCCGGCGTGAACGCCGATGGCGGTGACCTTGCCCCCCTCGCGGACCGGAACGACGACGAGGTCCAGCGGCACGCGGCGGTGGACGGAGGCGCGGCGCTCCGCCTTGGCGAGCAGGGGAACCGCGCCGCCTTCCTCGAAATAGCGCATCGCGCCGACCGCGCCGCCGGGATCGGTCGGATCGCCGGGGAGGCGGAACAGGCCGAGCCGATCGGTGGGCGGCCCTTCCGGCCGTTCGACCTCATAAGCGAGCAGGGTCATGGCGCCGTCGGCGAACCAGCGCAGCAGCTCCGCCCCCTCGCCTTCCGCGGCGGCGGCGTCGGCGCGCATCTGCGCCTGCATCGCCTGCCAGTCGGCGACGACGGCGCGAACGTCGGCGAGGACTCGGTGGAGCTCCGCGACGATCTCCCGACGGCCGCGGGCGTCCTCGCGGTCGACCTCCAGATACATCATCGACTCGCGCCGCTCGCGCTCGTCGCAGCGGGGCTCGATGCCGGTGAGGCAATCATTCTCGTCGCGGGCGACGCAGACGACGGGGTGGAGCAGGCGGTGGACGGTAAGGCCGCGGGCGGCGAGCGTGTTGGCGACGGAATCGACCAGGAAGGGCATGTCGTCGTTGACGATGCCGATGCGCATCCGGCGCTGGCCGGCGGCGCCGCCGAGGGACTCGATGCGCACCAACGCGAGGCCGGAGGGGCGCCGCCGGGCGCAGGCCGCGACGAACTCGGCCGCCGCGATCCTGTCCTCGTCGGTGAAGTCGGCAAGCTCGCCCGGCAGGGCGCCTTCGACGAGGAGGTGGGCGAGGGTGTCGAGAATCTGCACGTCGGCGGAGGGGTCCGCGACCATGCTGTCCGAACTCATATTAAGCTCCCGAAGGGGCGGCCTCACGCGGCCGCGGGTCCTGCTTCGGGGCGCCTATGCTCCTGTGCGCCGGGAGGGGCAAGGGTGAGGGCGTCGCCGCCCCCTCGCTGAGCGATGGGGGAGGGAGGCTAAGCCGCGGCTTTCCTGATCGCCCTCTCGAGGAGGGCGGAGTCGCGCACGGGCGCAACGACGGCCAGTCCACCCACCTCGTCGCGCCTTGCGACGAGGAGGACGAACTCGTCGTCGCCGGCTTCGATGTCGACATGGCCGAGGACGCGCGCGCGGCGCAGCGCCTCGCGGGCGGCATCGCCGGAATCGGGCTTCGGCTCGGGCCGCCGCGCCCGGCGTTCGGCCTGGACGAGCGCCTTGAGGCCGCCTTGCGCGGCTTTGAGATAGGCGGTGAAGCCGCCCATCGGCAGCGCCTCGCGCTTAGCCCAGGAAAGGGCGGCGGCGAATTCGGTGAGCCGCGCCTTGTCGCTGCCGGCGCCGAAGACGAGCTTGGCGACCGCCGTCATCGGCGCGCGCGCCTGCGCCTTGATGCCCGCATCGTGCAGCATTTCCGCATAATCCCGCGGTTCCGAGGCCGCGGCGAGCGCGAAATCGTAGGCGTGTCCCAAAGCGCGGTAGAGCGCGGCGCGGCTGCGCGAGTCGGCGGCGCCCGCCGCCTCGGCGCATTCGCGCGCGGCGCAGAGATGGTCGGCGAGGCCCGCGTCGAAGTTGAGGCTCGGCTCCTCCCATTCCGCCTCCTCGGCGGCGGCGGCGGGGGCGAGGACCGGCGCGGGCGGCTCGGAGTTCGGTCCGTCGGCCCAGACCGGGCTGGCGGCGACGGCGGGGGCGGGCGCGGAGGCGAGCGCGGAACGGACGTCGCGGGCGAGCTCCGCCGCGGTGTCGCTGTCCGCAATCTCCTTCCAGTTGATCACGCCGTAGATGAAATCGATCGCCTCCCCGGTCGAGGAGAAGGGCATCAATATGCCGCGGTACATGGTGTTGTGGCCGCGCTGGCCGACGAACTCGGCCTCGAAGCCGATCGGCGCCGAATTGGCCATGATCTGCATATAATGGTCGGTGAGGCGCGACAGCAGCGAGCGCTTGGGCACGTCGCTGATCCGGCGGACCTCGCCGAGCAAGGCGCATTCCTCGCGCAGCGCCTGGCCGAGCCAGGCCACCTTCGGGTCCTCGCTGCCGTCGGTGAAATCGAGCAGCACGCTGTGCGGGCCGAAATCGTCGAGCGTGTGCGGATCGAGGTCCTTGATCGCCGGAAACGGGCGGCCGTCGAGCAGCGACACCCAGTAATTGTAGGCGCGCACGTGCATGCGCCGCTCGTCGGTGCCGATCTCGGGCGGCGCCTCGATCGCGGCTTCCTCCTCGTCGGCCGCGCCGTAGACGCCATCGTCGTCGAATGCCCGCAGGCTGTCCATCAGGCGGTCCTTGCCTCTGTGTCGTCGAAGCGAGGCATGCACCGGTCATGGTTGAAGAAGCGTTAAGACTTGGGGCGCGAGCCCGCCCGCTTGCCCGGGCCGCTTGTCACGCGCAACGGGCGCTGTTAGAGGCCCGGCTCCCCCGGGAACGCCGCTTTAGCTCAGCTGGTAGAGCACATCATTCGTAATGATGGGGTCGTGGGTTCGAGTCCCTCAAGCGGCACCACTTTCTTGACATCGGTAGGACACCGCCGCTTTTCGGTACTCCATGGGGATTCCTGAGAAGCAGGACCGGCTCGAACGAGGAGAGTGCAGATGCGGGTTATGGTGTTCGTGAAAGCCACCGGGGACAGCGAAAGCGGCGCGCTCCCCACGGCCGAGGCGTTTGCGGCGATGGACCGGTTCAACGAGGAACTGGCCGAGGCCGGGATCATGGTGGCCGGCGCCGGCCTCAAGCCGAGCGCCGAGGGCAAGCGCATCGCCTTCGACGGCCCCCGCCGCACGGTGATCGACGGCCCATTCCCCGAGGCGGGCGAGCTGGTCGCCGGCTTCTGGATCTGGGAGGTCAAGGACATGGACGAGGCGGTGGCCTGGGTGAAACGCTGCCCCAATCCCATGCCGGGCCCGAGCGAGATCGAGATAAGGCCGTTCTTCGAGGCGGAGGATTTTGCCGAGCTTTTGACGCCCGAGGAGCTGGCGACGCCCCGCGACGGGGAGCGCGGGAGGCTCGGCGTCGCTTAGGCCGTGAACCCACAAAGGGGGGGCAGCCAGATGCGGTGCTGAATGGCGGGGCCGCGCCCGTTGACCCCCACCGGTTTGAGGCGGAGTGGAGAAGCATGCCTCGCCACCTACTCCTCCTATTGTTGCTTCTTGCCGGATGCGGCGCTGCGGAGCAGCCGGAACGGGCGAAGACGGTAGCCGCGTATGAGGTCCCGCTGCCGACGGCGGCGGACAAAGCGCGTTTCCTCGAGCTTCTCTCGAGAGAGGCGCGAGCGCAAGGTTTTCACGTCGATGCGGCCACCCCGCATGAACTGGAGGGTCAATCGGAGGTCTCGCCGATTACATTCAGTGCGACAGTCTGGCGAGGGGCGGATGACGAAGAGCCGATAGCGTCCGCAATGGATTTCAAGGATCACATTGGACGAGTGTGGCTCTCGTTTTCACTTGGCCAAGACCCGGATCGCGCATCACGGCTTCGCCAAGAGCTGGTTCCCCAGATTGAGAAAATCTGGCCGGAAACGGCCGCCTTGCCGATCATGCCGAACGGAGCAATCCCGCTGTCCGGCGATCTCGTTCGCACCCCTTCGGGTTACGTAGTCAGGTCTTCAGCCGCTCAAAAATATCGAAGCCAACCTCATTAGCGGGATGGCCGCCTGTAATGCGCTTCGGGGAAACGGGACACCTACTTTTCGTCAAAGGTAATGTGTCCCCATCTGTGGCACCAAGCTCCTTCTAGAATGGCCAGAAATCCAGCCGGCGGATCTGTGTGGGAGCGGCGGGAAGGCGAATGCGGCCGATCTTGCGGTAGGCCGGATCGAGGAACGTCACGAAACCCGGAAGCAGAGCGCGGCCGAGGCGACGGCCGTAGAGCGAGCTTCCCACCGCCACTTCCTCGGGACCCAACGCGAGCCCTCTGGTCCACAAAGCATCGATGGGATGGATTTCGTCCGCCCCCACGAGAATCTCCCCGCGCGGCGAAAGGCAGGTGAGAAGCCGCCCGTCCGGCAACGGAACTATGTCGTGGCAGCCGTCGCACGGGAGTGGAGTCCGGCCGCGTTCGTTGAAGGCGCGGTCGAGCTCGACTATCTCGCTCGGACGGCCGCGATTGCCGTTGTGCAGCATCACCCAGACCGTCTCCGGCGTGCCGGCGATCGAATTGAGGTGCGCGTGATCGGGTCCGTCCCGCTCCGCCGGCGGCAATATCCGGTGGGCGGCGACCAGGCTCCAGCCAATATCATATTCGAGGACGCGCTGGTTGAGCGTGTCGACGACGAAGAAGGCGCCGTCGAAGAAATCGAGCTGGTGGACATTATGGTCGAGTCCGTCGACGACGATGCCGGCTTCCACCAGCTGGCCGGCACGCCACACATAATGGACGACGCAGCCCGAATTCGGGTCACAGCCGAGGGAATCCGATCCATGCCGGAACGCGAACACCGCGTCCCCCGTGCAGGCGATCCCGAAGAAGCAGCCTTCCACGAGCAACCGCCATCGCTCGCGGCCGACGGCATACAGACCCTGCCGCGAGGCGACGAGATAGGCCGGTGCGGTCATGCCGGGCGACGCGGTTCCGCCGGCTCAAACGGCCAAATGCTCACCGAAAAATCATCCTTGCGCTCGCCTTGCGATCAACTAGAGCTAGCTAAGATAAGGAGAAATCTGTGAAACCGATAGAAGCCGATCTGCTAGCGCCGGAAAGCGACGATCCCAAGGCGCCATGGCAAAAGCCGGAGGTTACCAGGCTCGTCGCGCGAGGCGCCGAAGCCGCCGACAATTTCAGCGGCGAGGGCGGGGGCGGTTTTTCCTGACTCTCTGACGCGTGCCGATCCGCTGGGCCAGCCCCCGTTCGGCGAAGCAGCATATCGCCCTGGCGGCGCTGGCGAGAATTGCGGCGGAGAACAGCCCGGATAACCCGTCTTTGGCCTTGGCCCTTGGCGGGGCTTTGGGCGGTGCGGGCCTGCTGACGGAGGCGATTTCGTCCCTGACGCAGGCCTGCCGGCATTTTCCCTCCCACGAGGCCCTGCACGAGGCGCTGGCGGAGGCGCTTTCCAGATCGGGCGACATCGAGGGCGCCCTCGGTGTCGCGCGCGCCCGGGCGGGATCGCCCTGGGCCCCCCTATTCGCTTTCAAGCTGCTGACGCGCCAGGGACGCCTCGCCGAGGCTGCCCCGTTCGAAGCCCGCGTCGCCGCTTCCAGTCCGGCGGACCCCGACCTGCTGGAGGCCCGAGCGACGCGCGCGCGCGGCAGTCCCGACGAATTGCTGAAGGTCGCCGAGGAGGTTTTGTCCGCCGATCCGACCGCGATGCACGCGGTTTACTACCGGGCGGTGGCCCTGGCCCAGTTGGGACAGGACGGCGCCGCGTCGGAGTTGATGGGCATCGACCGGTTCCTGAGCGTCGAGACCTTGGCCGCTCCCGATGGCTTCGGCTCCGATCCCGCGTTTCGGCAAAGCCTCGCCGAGGAGATATTGGGCAACGAGACGCTTCACCCCGACCCGATCGGCCACGCGAGCCGGGGGGGGCTGAGGACGCGCACCTTTCCGTCCGAGAGCGACCGCGCCGCCGTCGCGCTGATCGGCGCCATCCGAAACGCCGTCTCCACTTATGCCGATGCCATTTGCGGGACGCATCCGTTCGTCGCCGCCCGGCCGAAGCGCGCGACATTCACGCCCTGGGCTTTGGTGTTCCCGGCGGGAGGCCATCAACGCCTTCACCATCATCCGGGACGGTGGCTCACAGGGGTATATTATGTCAGCGTTGCCGAAGGCCGGGCGGGGCTCGATGCGGCGTCTCCCGGCGCCATACGGATAGGGGGGCTACCCCCCGGGGCGGGCGTGGAACCGCCCTGGCCGGTTCTTACCATTCACCCCGAGCCCGGAATGTTGTTGCTCTTTCCCTCTTTCGTACCGCACGAGACGGTGCCCAACGGAGGGGAATGTCGGCGCATCTCCGTCGCCTTCGACGTGGCCGCGCAGGGCTGAGCCGCGTTCCGCCGACGATCCGGCGGCGATCCCCAATGGTCCCCGCGGCACCAGCCTCCCCGCCCGCCTCAATCCTCGGCGATGAGGCTGTGGCGCTTCGTGTCGCGCATTCGGACGTAGACGATGAGGGACAGAGCGCACAGGCCGGCCACGTACCAGTAGAAGCCGCGCTCCATCCCCTGCTGCTTGAACCACAAGGCGACATATTCGGCGGTGCCGCCGAAGATGGTGTTGGCGAGCGCATAGGGGAGGGCGACGCCGAGGGCGCGGATGTGGGCGGGGAACAGCTCCGCCTTCACCACCGCGTTGATCGACGTGTAGCCGGTCACCGCGACGAGCGCCGCGAGCACCAGCGCGAAGGCGGCATAGGGGCTTTCGACATGCTCCAGCGTGGTGAAGATCGGCACGGTCAGCAGGGTGCCCAGGACGCCGAAGCCGATCATCAGCGGCTTGCGCCCGACCCGGTCCGACAGCGCGCCGGCCGCGGGCTGGAGGAGCATGTAGACGAGGAGGGCGAGCGCGGTGACCGCGGTCGCGGTCTCCCGCCCGAAGCCGGAGGTGTTGACCAGGAATTTCTGCATGTAGGTGGTGTAGGCGTAGAAGGCGAGCGTGCCGCCGGCGGTGAGCGCCATCACCAGCAAGGCGGGGCCGGGATGGTCGCGGAACAGGGTCCAGCCGCTCGACCTCGGCCGTGCCTCGCGCTTCGCATTATGGAAGCTCCGAGTCTCGGCGAGGCGGCGGCGGAGGATGAAGACGACGACGGACAGCAAAGCGCCGACCGCGAAGGGAATGCGCCAGCCCCAGGCTTCGAGCGCCGTCTCGCTCAGCGCCGCCTGGAGGACGAGCAGGAGGGCGAGGGCGATGAGCTGGCCCGAGATCAGGGTCACATATTGGAAGCTCGAATAGAAGCCGCGGTGGCGGCGCTCCGCCATCTCGCTCAGATAGGTGGCGCTGGCGCCATATTCGCCGCCGACGCTGAGGCCCTGCAGGAGGCGGGCGAGGAGCAGGATCGCCGGGGCCATCCGGCCGATGCTGGCATAAGCCGGAGTCAGCGCGATCATCAGCGAGCCGACGCACATCAGGGTGACCGAGAGGGTGAGCCCCGCCTTGCGGCCGCGCCGGTCGGCATAGATGCCCATCGCCCAGGCGCCGATCGGCCGCATCAGGAAGCCGACGGCGAAAATCGCGGCGGCGCTCAGCAGCTGGGCGGTGCGGTCTCCCTTGGGGAAGAAAGCGGGCGCGAAATAGAGGGTGAAGGCGGAATAGGCATACCAGTCGTACCATTCGACGAGGTTGCCGGCCGAGCCGCCGACGATGTTGAGCAGGCGGTGGCGGCGCGAGGGGGCGGAAGCGGCCGCCGCGGCGCCGGCTTCGCTCACCTGACGCCCACGGCGGCGCGCACGTCCTTCATCGTCGCCTCGGCGCGTTCGGCCGCCGCCTCGGCCGAGCGCTGCAGCATCGCCAGCAGAGCGCCCTCGTCGCGGCGGAGCTCGGCGAAGCGGCGCTGGATCGGCTCCAGCCCGGCGATCACCGCCTCCGCCACACCGGTCTTCAGGGCGCCATAGCCCTGGCCCTCGAACCGCCTCAGCGCCTCGTCCCACGTCCCGCCGGCGAAGGCCTGGTAGATGGTGAGCAGGTTCCTAACGCCGGCGCCCGGATCCGCGGCATCGACGGCGGTGCGCGAATCGGTCTTGGCCGACTTCAGCTTCTTGAGGATTACGGCAGGCTCGTCGAGCAGGCCGATGGCGTGGCGCGGATTGGCCGAGCTCTTCGACATCTTCGCCTCGGGATCGTCGAGGCCCATGACCCGGGCGCCGACCTTCTGGACCATGATCTCCGGCCGGGTGAAATGGTAGCCGAACAGCCCTTCGAAGCGCTGGGCGATGTCCTGGGCGATCTCGATATGCTGCCGCTGGTCCTCCCCCACGGGCACGAGATCGGTATGGTAGAGGAGGATGTCGGCGGCCTGGAGGACGGGATAGGCGTAGAAGCCGACGCCGAGCGTTTCCGCGTCTTTCGCCCTGGATTTGAACTGGGTCATCCGGTTCATCCAGCCCGTCGGGGTCACGCAGTCGAGAATCCAGGCGAGCTCGGCATGCTGGCGAACCTGCGACTGCAGGAAGATGATCGACCTCTCCGGGTCGATTCCGCAGGCGACGTAGAGGGCGGCGACATCGAGGCTGGTGGAGCGAAGCCGCTCGGCCTGGATCGCCTCGGGAATGGTGAGGGCATGAAGGTCGACGACGCAGAAGATGTTGTCGTGCCTGTCCTGCTCGCGCACCCACAGCGAAATCGCGCCGATCAGGTTGCCGATATGCAGGTCCCCGGTCGGCTGGACGCCGGAAAATACGGTCTTCTTCGTCTTGCTCCCGGCCAAGGTCTTCGCTCCCGAACGATGCACCCCGCGCCGTAACCGGGCGGGCGGGCGCTAGGCAAGCCGGGACGGGCCCGCTAGGAAATTCGCCGATGAGCGCGCCCGTCCTGTTCGACTATTTCCGCTCCTCGGCGAGCTACCGGGTGCGGATCGCGCTCAATCTCAAGGGCGTGGACTATGAGCGGGTGCCGGTGAACCTGCTGGAGGGTGCGCAGAAGTCGAACGAGTATCGCGCCCGCAATCCGCAGGGCCTGGTGCCGATGCTGGAGATGGACGGGCAGCGGCTGACCCAGAGCCTCGCGATCATCCTCTATCTCGACGCGACCCGTCCGGAGCCGCCGCTCCTCCCGGCCGATCCCGCCGACGCGGCCCATGTGCAGGCGATGGCCCTGGCGGTCGCCTGCGACATCCACCCGCTTAACAACCTGCGCGTGCTCAAATATCTCAGCCACCCGCTCGATCAGCCGCAGGAGGCGCGCGACGCCTGGTACCGGCATTGGGTGGCGGACGGCCTTGCCGCCCTGGAGGCGATGGCGGCGCCGCGGGCGGGCCGTTTCCTGTTCGGCGATTCCCCGACGCTGGCCGACCTCTGCCTGGTCCCGCAGATGTTCAACGCGCGGCGGTTCGCGGTGCCGCTGGACGAGGTTCCCACTTTAGTCCGGGCGGATGCCGAGGCCGGCCGGCTCGACGCCTTCGCCCGGGCGCATCCGGACGCTATAGGGGCCTGAGAAGAGGAGAGGCGCGATGGGCCGAGTCGAAGCGATCAACCGCGACATGGCGCAGACGGCGCCGCTCCAGTCCGTCGACATCCCCTCGCTGGAGGGCAAGGTCTCGGCGGAGGAGTGGAAGATCCGGGTCGACCTCGCCGCCGCCTATCGGCTGGTGGCGCATTACGGCTGGGACGACCTCATCTTCACCCACCTCTCCGCCCGAATCCCCGGGCCGGAGCATCATTTCCTGCTCAACCCCTACAACCTCATGTTCGAGGAGGTGACCGCCTCCAGCCTGGTCAAGGTCGACGTCGAGGGGCGGGCGGTCGATCCGACGCCGTTCATCACCAATCCGGCGGGCTTCACCATCCATAGCGCGATCCACATGGCGCGCGAGGACGCCCATGCCGTGATCCACCTCCACACGCCGCACGGCCAGGCGGTTTCGGCCCATGGCGAGGGCCTGCTGCCGCTCACCCAGACGGCGATGCTGATCCGCGACGAGGTCGCCTATCACGATTATGAGGGCGTCGCCGTCGACCTCGACGAACGCGAGCGGATCGTCGCGGATCTGGGCGGCAAGGGCGCGATGCTGCTCAGGAACCACGGGACGCTGGCGGTGGGGGAGACGGTCGGCGAGGCGTTCATCAAAATCTATTTCCTGGAGCGCGCCTGCCAGGCCCAGATCCTCGCTCTGTCCGCCGGCCAAAGCGGGCTCAACAACCCGCCTCAGGGCTCGCCCGAAGTGACCGCGCAGCAGGGCAAGGTCGGGCTGAAGATGGCCGCCGGCGCTTTGGCGTGGCCGGCTTTGCTGAGGAAGGCCTACCGGCTCGATCCGGGCTTCGCGACCTAGGAGTGCCTCCCCACGTGAAACGTGGGGAGGGGGACCACCGGAGGTGGTGGAGGGGTAACTGGCAGAAGCCTGCGCGTTCTACCCCTCCACCACCCTACGGGTGGTCCCCCTCCCCATCTGGCGATGGGGAGGCACTTGCAGCCCCATAGCGGTCGCGCAGCACCTTCTTGTCGATCTTGCCGGTGCCGAGCTTGACCAGCGGCTCGTGGTGGATCCAGATCCGCACCGGGATCTTGTAGGCCGCGATCTTGTCCTCGAGGAATTCCCTCAGCTGCTCGCCGGTGAGGTCCGGGTCGTCCTCGCAATAGACCGCCGCGGCGGGCACCTCGCCCAAGCGCTCGTCCGGCACGCCGAACACCGAGGCTTCCGACACGGACGGGTGGGCGTAGATCGCCGCCTCCACCTCCTGGCAGCTGATATTCTCACCGCCGCGGATGATGATGTCCTTCTTGCGGTCGACGATGAAGAGATATTCGTCCTCGTCCACATAGCCGATGTCGCCGGTGCGCAGATATAAGTCGGCGGTGAAGACGGCGGCGGTCGCTTCCGGGTCGTTCCAATAGCCGCGGATGTTGGACGCGGAGCGAATGGCGATCTCGCCGCGCTCGAAGGGCGGCAGGTGGCGGTCCTGCTCGCCGAGGATGGCGAGCTCAACGATCGGCTTGTGCGGACGGCCGGTCGAGGAGGGCTTGTCGGCGTAATTCTGCCAGAAATTGCCGCAGCCGGCGGCGTTGGTCTCGGTGAGGCCGTAGCCCAAGGCCGGCTGCGCCGCCTTGAAGCTCTCCTGCAGCCTCTTGACGTGGGCGACCGGGCGGGCGGCGCCGCCGGCGGCGATGTCGGTCAGCGAGGTGAGATCGTATTTGTCCCGGTCGGGATGCTGCATCATCTCGAGGCTCATCGTCGGCACGCCGACGAAATAGGTGATCTTCTCCGCCGCGATCAGGCGCAGCGCCTCGCCCGGGTCCCATTTCGGCATCAGCACCATCGTCCGCCCGATGACGAAGCTGTTCAGGAGCACCGGCACCTCGCCGGTGACGTGGAAGAGCGGCACGTTGACCAAAGTCTTGGGCGGGTTGGCCGGGGGGCGACCTTCCTCCTCCATGATGCCGAGCAGGGTCAGGAGCCCGATCGTGTAGGCGTAGAGGCCGGTCGTCACCGCGCGGTGGGTGGACAATGCGCCCTTCGCCGCGCCGGTCGAGCCGGAGGTGAAGAGGATGGTGGAATCGTCCTCGGGCGCCACCTCCGGCAGCGGCGCGTCCCCGCCGCCACGCTCGTGGAGGGGCGCCAGCGCCGCCTCGATCGGCTGCTCCACCGGCAGCACCGCCGAGGCAATGGCGAGCCCGGTCGCCGCCAGCCGCGCCGCCCGCGGCGCGTCGCAGAGCACCAGGCTCGGCTCGGTCAAGGCCAGGCCGTGGCGAAGCTCGTCGGGCTGCCACCAGCCGTTGACCAAAGTCGCGATCCCACCCGCCTTCAGCACCGCCATGTAGCAGACGATCCAGGCCGGGCAGTTGCGCATCGCGACGGCGACGCGATCGCCCTTCTTCACGCCCCAGCCTCCGACGAGGACGTGGGCGAGGCGCGTCGCCTCCTCATTGAGGCGCGCGAAGGTCAGCCGCTCGCCGCCGGAGACGACCCCCTCGGTGGCGCCGTGGAGCAGGCAGAAGGCGTCGAACATCGAAGGCAAGGTGGGCGGCAGGTTGGTGACGATGGCGCGGCCCGCGTCGTCATGGCCGATCTGGATGCGGCCGCCGGGGCCGGTCACCTCCGCCAGGACCGCATCCACCTTGCGGTCGAGCTCGCTCGGCATTCGACTCTCCCTCGCCCTTCCCGTTTGTCTTATCCCCTCCTAATAGGGGCTCTCGTCCGAGGGGGAAGCCTTGATCCATCCACTATTGACGTCTTTGCCGATGGCGGCGCCGCGGGGCATCGACTGGAACAGCCTCGGGCTCGATCCGGTCGCCCTCCAGCTGGGGCCGCTGGCGATACGCTGGTATTCGCTCGCCTATCTTTCAGGCATCCTGCTCGGCTGGTGGTATCTGCTGAAGCTGCTCGCCCGCCCGGGCGCGCCGATGGCTCGGCGGCACGCCGACGACCTCGTCTTCTATGCGACGCTCGGCATCATCCTCGGCGGAAGGCTCGGCTACGTGATCTTCTACCGGCCGGGCTTCTACCTCCACAGTCCGCTCGAAATACTGAAATTGTGGGACGGCGGCATGTCGTTCCACGGCGGCGTCCTCGGCACCACGGCGGGGATCATCTATCTGGCGCGGAAGAACGGGCTCAGCTGGCTGCGCATCCACGATTACGTCGCCTGCTGCGCGCCGTTCGGACTGTTCTTCGGAAGGCTCGCCAATTTCGTGAACCACGAATTGTGGGGCCGCGTAACGAACGTCCCCTGGGCGGTGCGCTTCCCCGAGGTGAAGGACCGCCTGCTCGTCGCCGGGCCGCCGCGCCACCCGAGCCAGCTCTACGAGGCGGGGCTGGAGGGCATCCTCCTCTTCCTCGTACTCTGGTTCTTCTTCTGGCGGACCGACGCGCGCTACCAGCCGGGCAAGCTGGTCGGCATCTTCCTGCTCGGCTACGGGCTCAGCCGCTTCTTCGTCGAATTCTACCGCGAGGCGGACGAGCAGCTGATGGCGTTCGCCCGAGTCACCCACCTCCACATGGGGCAATGGCTGTCGCTGCCGATGATCCTCGGCGGAATCTACCTGATCGCCACCGCAAAACGCCGGCGGGAGCGGGTGGAGCCCGTGGCGGGCGCGGAGAGCATCGCCTGACAGCGCTCCCTCCCAGCACGCAGGGAGGGGGGAGCTTCGCCGGTCGCCTGCGCCGCCTGATCGAGACCTCGGGCCCGATCCCCGTCGCGGACTATATGGCGCTCGCCAATGCCCATTATTACGCCACTCGCGACCCCCTCGGGCGGGACGGCGACTTCACCACCGCGCCCGAGATCAGCCAGATGTTCGGAGAGCTGGTCGGCCTCTGCCTCGCCGACGCCTGGGACCGGGCGGGGCGGCCGGAGAATGCCCGCTATGTCGAGCTGGGGCCGGGCCGCGGCACGCTTGCCGCCGACGCGCTACGAGCGATGCGCGCAGCGGGGCTGGAGCCCGCCGTGGAGTTGGTCGAGACCAGCCCGGTGCTGCGGCGCGCGCAGGCGGAGCGGGTGCCGGGCGCGCGCTGGCACGACGACGTCGCCACCCTTCCGGATGAAGGCCCGCTCCTCCTCGTCGCCAACGAATTCTTCGACGCGCTGCCGGCCCGCCAGCTGGTGGCGACGGAGCGGGGCTGGTGCGAACGGCTGGTCGGGGTGGAGGGGGAGCATTTCGTGCCCAAGGCCGGACCTCGCGTCCCTGTCGAGGCTTTGCCCGAGCCGCTCCGCACCGCGCCGTCGGGGACGGTGGCCGAGACGTCGCCCGCCTCGCTGGCCGTCGTTCGCCAGCTCGCGCGGCGGCTTTCCGGCCAAGGAGGCGTCGCGCTGATCGTCGACTATGGCGATGCCCGCACCGCCCCCGGCGAGACTCTGCAGGCGGTCCGCCGCCATGCCTATGCCGATCCGTGGGCCGAGCCGGGCGAGGCCGACCTCACCGTGCATGTGGACTTCGCGGCGCTGGGGGCGGCGGCCGGCTCCGAGGGCGTGCGCGTGCTCGGCCCGGTCGCACAGGGCAAATGGCTCGGCGATCTCGGCATCGACACGCGCGCCGCGGCGCTGCAAAGGACGGCACCGGAACGTGCCGACGAGATCGAGGCGGCACGCGCGCGGCTGGTCGCGGCGGAGGAGATGGGAGATTTGTTCAAGGTGATGGCCCTCGCGGCGCCCGGCTGGCCCGATCCGGCGGGCTTCGAATGATTTCCTATCGTCCCGCCACCGTCGAGGACGCCGCCCTCATCGCCGACCTGTTCGAGCGGGCTTTCCTCGAGACGTTCGGCCACCTCTACCGGCCCGAGGACCTGCGGGCGTTCCTGGACAGGCTGAGCCCGGCGGGCTTTCGCGGCGAGCTGGAGGACGAGGCCTACCGGTTCATGCTGGCCTTCGACGGAGACACGGCGGCGGGCTTCTGCAAGCTCGGCCCACTCACCCTTCCGGTCGCGCCGGAGCGGCCCGCGCTGGAGCTTCGCCAGCTCTATCTGCTCAAGTCCTGGTACGGGCGCGGCATCGCTCCCGCGCTGATGGAGTGGGCGCTGGGCGAGGCGCGGCGGCAGGGGACGCAGGACCTGTACCTCACGGTCTACTCCGACAATCACCGGGCCAAGGCCTTCTACCGGCGCTACGGCTTCGCCTATGTGGCGCCCTACGCCTTCATGGTCGGCGAGCAGGCCGACGAAGACGAGATATGGCATCTGAGCCTGGCCTGACGGTCGAGGTGCTGCGCGCCGCCGCGCTCGCCGGGACCCGTCACGGCTTTCTCGGCCGCCAAGGCGGCGTCTCGCAGGGCATCTGTGCCGGGCTCAACGTGGGCCTCGGCTCGACCGACGATCGGGGGGCGGTGCGCGAGAACCGACGGCGGGCGGTCGAGGCGGTGGCGCCCGGCGCGACGCTGGTCACGCTCCATCAGGTCCATTCCGGCGATGCGCTCCGGGTCTCCGCCCCCTGGCCGGACGAAGCCCGGCCCCAGGCGGACGGCATGGCCACCGACCGCCCCGGCCTCGCCCTCGGCATCCTGACCGCCGATTGCGCCCCCATCCTCTTCGCGGACGCCGAGGCGGGGGTGATCGGCGCCGCCCATGCCGGCTGGAAGGGGGCGCTCGGCGGCGTGGTCGACGCCACCGTCGCGCACATGGAGCGGCTGGGCGCGGAGCGCTCGCGGATCGCCGCCGCCATCGGCCCCTGCATCGCCCGCCGCTCCTACGAGGTGGACGAGGCGTTCCTCCGCCGCTTCGCCGCCGCGGATCCGGAGAATGAGCGCTTCTTCGCCGACGGCGCGCGCGCCGGGCGGCGCCTGTTCGACCTCGAAGGCTACGTCCTCTCCCGCCTTGCGGCTGCGGGGCTGACGCGCACCGAGGCGCTGGGGGAGGACACCTACGCGCAGCCCGACCGCTTCTTCAGCTACCGCCGAGCCACCCACCGCGGGGAGGCGGATTATGGCCGCCAGGTTTCGATCATCGCGCTCGTTGACTCCCCTCCCTGAAAGGGAGGGGGGAAAGACGGGCTAGCGGGGCGTCGGCGGAATCGGCTAGAGGGCGGGCGGGCAACGGACCTCACCCCTCCGGGG
Source organism: Allosphingosinicella sp. (assembly GCA_036403015.1). Taxonomy (GTDB): domain Bacteria; phylum Pseudomonadota; class Alphaproteobacteria; order Sphingomonadales; family Sphingomonadaceae; genus Allosphingosinicella. Next base: position 36,400 of record DASWRU010000035.1, on the reverse strand, counting down.
CGCTCGCAGGGCGTCCGGTGAGCCTGTCTCGAACAGGCTCGGTCTCCACAAAATTGCGACTCGCGCAAGGAGACATTGTCATGGCTGAAGACGAATCCGACCTCACCGGCGCGGCGCCGCGCCGCCGGCCCAAGCCCGCCGTGCTCGAAGTCGGCGGCCGCCGGCTCAACCCCGCCACCTTGATGATGGGCCACGGCTTCGACCCGGCCTTGTCGGAAGGGTCGCTGAAGCCGCCCATCTTCCTCACCTCGACTTTCGTCTTCGAGAACGCCGCGGCCGGCAAGCGCCACTTCGAGGGCGTGACGGGCAAGCGGCCGGGCGGCGCCGAGGGTTTGGTCTATTCGCGCTTCAACGGACCCAACCAGGAGATATTGGAGGACCGCCTGTCGGTCTGGGAGGATGCGGAGGAGGCGCTGACCTTCTCGTCGGGCATGTCGGCGATCGCCACCCTGCTCCTCACCTTCGTGCAGCCCGGCGACGTCATCGTGCATTCCGGACCGCTCTATGCGGCGACCGAGACCTTGATCGCCCGCATCCTCGGCCGCTTCGGCGTGCAATGGCTCGACTTCCCGGCCGGCGCCGAGCGGGGCGAGATCGAGGCGGTGCTGGAGCGCGCCAAGGGGATGGGCCGGGTTCCGCTCATCTACCTTGAAAGCCCCGCCAATCCGACCAACGCCCTCGTCGACGTCGAGGCCGTGGCGGCCGCCCGCGACGCCCTGTTCGGCGACCAGCGCCCGCCGATCGCCATCGACAACACCTTCCTGGGGCCGCTCTGGTCCAAGCCGCTCGACCATGGCGCCGACCTCTCCATCTACTCGCTGACCAAATATGCCGGCGGCCATTCGGACCTGGTGGCCGGCGGCGTGGTCGGCGCGAAGGCGCTGATCGATCCGATCCGGATGATGCGCAACACGATCGGGACCATTACGGACCCCAATACGGCGTGGATGCTGCTGCGCAGCCTCGAGACGCTGGAGCTGAGGATGACCAGGGCCGGGGAGAATGCCGCGAAGGTGTGCGAATTCTTCCGCGGCCACGCGAAGGTGGAGAGCGTCGGCTATCTCGGCTTCCTCGAAGGCGGGGACGACGCCCGCCAGGCGGACATCTACCGCCGCCACTGCACCGGGGCGGGCTCGACCTTCTCGCTCTATCTCAACGGCGGGGAGCGCGAGGCCTTCGCCTTCCTCGACGCGCTCAAGATCGCCCATCTCGCGGTCAGCCTCGGCGGCACCGAGACGCTGGCGAGCGCGCCGGCGGCGATGACCCACCTGTCGGTCCCCGACGAGCGCAAGCAGGCGCTCGGCATCACCGACAATCTGGTGCGAATCTCGATCGGCGTCGAGGACCCGGACGACCTCATCGCCGACTTCGACCAGGCGCTGGGCGCCGTGTAAGGCGAAGGGACTACCGGCCCCGCCAGCTCACCACCTCCCAGCCCTCCGCCCGGGCGAGGCGGACCAGCCGCGCGTCCGCATTGGCCGCCACCGGCTCGTCGCTCCAGCGGTGCATCGGCGCGTCGCTGACATGGTCGGAGTAGAAGCGGATGTGGACCGCCTCGCGCGACAGGCCCTCCCGCTGGAGCCAGGCTTCGACCATGTCGCGCTTGGCGAGGCCGTAGCAATTGGCGCCGTCGATGCGGGCGAGGGTGCGGCCCTTCGCGTCGCTGAGCGTGCGGGTGGCGATGACGTCGTCGAAGCCCAGCTTCCTCCCGATCGCCGCCGCGTAGAGCGCGTAGGAGGCGGTGGCGAGGACGAGGCGGCGGCCGGCAGCGCGGTCGGCGGCGATCGCCGCGCGCGCGCCGGGAAGGATGTTGGTCCTCAGCTGGCGCTCGGCGAAGCCGTCGACGGCCCGCTCCAGCCGCTCCGGCGCCACCCGCCCGACCAGGAGCGAATAGTTCAGCTCCTTGAGCCGCCCCCTGTCGATCAGCCCAAGCCCGTAGGCGAGGGTCAGGAGGCCCGCCACCGGAAGCAGCGCCAGCCGCCACGGCGCGAGCCGCAGCGCGGCGTGGAGGAGGAAGGCGCCGAAGGTCGCCCGCCGAGTCACCGTGCGGTCCATGTCGTAAATGGCCAGTTGCGCCGTCATGGAACCGCGTGAAGCATCGGAACGTCTGACTGTCCAGCTTGCCCGGACGGGGGAATTGAAGCATGTCGCCTGCATGAGCAGCGTCGCGAGGTACAACGAGACGGTCGAGGACGGCCGCCGCGTGCTGCATTTCCAGGGCGACCTCGTGCTGCCGAAGCTCGGGCCGCTGCCGACGCGGCTCGACCGGATGAAAGGGCGCGGCTTCGTGCTCGACCTCTCCGCGGTCGAGCGCATGGACACGATCGGCGCCTGGCTCGTCCACCGCACCGCCCGCCAGCGCGACGGGGAGATCGTCGGCGCCAGCGAGGCCGTCGCCACGCTTCTGCGGCAGGTCGAGGCGGCGGACCAGCCGGTCAAGGTCCGCCCCGATCCCCCGCCGGCCTTCAGCCGGGTGCTCGACCAGATCGGCGTCGCCACCATCACCGCCGGGCAGACCATGCGCGGCCTGCTCGGCTTCTTCGGCGCGCTTCTGATCACGACCTGGGACCTGATCCGCCACCCGCGCCGCTTCCGCGTCAACGCGGTGGTCCAGCGCTTCGAGGTGGTCGGAGTCCACGCCCTCGGCATCGTCGGGCTGATGAGCTTCCTCGTCGGCATCGTCATCGCCCAGCAGGGCGCGGTGCAGCTCAGGCAATTCGGCGCCGAGGTCTTCACCATCAACCTCGTCGGCCGAAGCTCGATCAAGGAGCTGGGCGTGCTGATGACGGCGATCATGGTCGCCGGCCGCTCGGGCTCCTCCTTCGCCGCCCAGCTCGGATCGATGAAGCTCGCCGAGGAAGTGGACGCGATGCGCACGATCGGAGTCTCGCCGATGGAGGCCCTGGTGCTTCCGCGCGTGCTCGCGACGGTGCTGATGATGCCTCTGCTCGGCTTCTACGCCGCGGTGCTGGCGATCATCGGCGGCGGCATCTTCTGCTGGATCTCGCTCGGCATCCCGCCGATCACCTTCGTCCAGCGAATCCGCGAGGTCGTGCCGATGACGGACCTCTGGCAGCTCCTCGTCAAGGCGCCGGTGTTCGGGCTGATCATCGCCATGGCGGGCTGCTTCCAGGGCATGCAGGTCGAGGCCAATGCCGAGGAGGTGGGCCTGCGCACCACCGCCGCGGTCGTCCAGGCGATCTTCCTGGTCATCGTGCTAGACGCCTTCTTCGCCGTCTTCTTCACCAGCGTGGGCTGGCTGTGAGCGAGGCGGAGACGGTCATCGAGGTTCACGGCCTCGTCAACAGCTTCGGCGAGCAGGTGGTCCATGAGGGGATCGAGCTCGAGGTGAAGCGCGGCGAGATATTCGGCGTGGTCGGCGGGTCGGGCACCGGCAAGTCGGTGCTGATGCGCTCGATCATCGGCCTTCAGCGCCCCGATGACGGCGAGATACGCGTGTTCGGGGTGCCGATGCTCGACGGCGGCGAACGCGAGATCCAGGCGGTGCGCAAGCGCTGGGGCATCCTCTTCCAGGGGGCGGCCCTGTTCTCCACCCTCACCGTCGCCGAGAATGTCGAGGTGCCGCTGCGCGAATTCTACCCGCGCCTCAGCGAGAAATTGCTCGACGAGATCGCCGCCTACAAGATCGTGATGAGCGGCCTTCCGCCCGACGCGGGCCCGAAGTACCCGGCCGAGCTCTCCGGCGGCATGAGGAAGCGCGCCGGCGTCGCTCGCGCGCTCGCGCTCGACCCGGAGCTGTTGTTCCTCGACGAGCCGACCGCCGGCCTCGATCCGATCGGCGCCTCCGCCTTCGACCAGCTGGTGATGGACCTCCGCGACCGGCTCGGTCTCACCGTCTTCCTGATCACCCACGATCTCGACACGCTCTACACGATCTGCGACCGTGTCGCCGTCCTCGCCGACCGCAAGGTGATCGCGGTTGGAACGATTCCGGAATTACTGGCTTTGGACCACGAATGGATACAGGAATATTTCCGAGGGGCGCGCGGACGCGCGGCCGAGGAGGCGGTCGAAGAGGCCGAGGCGCGCGCCGAAGCCGCGGAGGGGGACGCTAGGACCTGATGGAAACGCGCTCGAACCACATCCTCGTCGGCAGCGTCGTGTTGGCGATGATCGTCGCGGTCGTCGGCTTCGTCATCTGGCTGTCCCAGGCGGCGGGCGACCAGGACAAGCATTACGACATCCTCTTCGACCAGGCCGTGGACGGCCTGGCGAAGGGCTCCGCCGTCACCTATTCGGGCGTTCCGGTCGGCCAGGTGGAATCGATCAGCCTGCAGCCCAACACGCCGCAGCTGGTCCGAGTCCGCATCACCGTCAACCGCGACACGCCGGTGCTCCACGGCACGACCGGGACCATCCAGGGGGTCGGCTTTACCGGCGTCTCGCAGATCCAGCTCGCCCCGCCCGACCAGAAGCAGGGCCAGCCGGTGCCTCGGGGGCGGCCGCTCGGCTGCCCGCCGGACGACCCGCAGGGCCACTGCCCCTACGGCGTGCCGGTGATCCCGCCCAAGCCCGGCGGCTTCGCGGCATTGCTGAACAACGCGCCGGAGCTGCTCGAGCGCGTGACCTCGCTGACCGAGCATTTGACCGCGCTCCTGTCCGACCGGAACCAGAATTCGATCGCGGCGATTCTCGACAACGTCCAGGTGATCAGCAAGAACCTGGCGCTGCGCTCGGACGAGATCGCGGCGACGATGGCGGACGCCCGCATCGCGATCCGCCAGGCGGGCGATGCGACGGAGCGGTTCGGCCGCCTCGCCGACACCACCAACAACGTCCTCGACCGCGACGCCCGGCCGCTGATCGGCGACCTGCGGCGCACCGTCCAGTCGGCGAAGACGAGCATGGACAATCTCGACAAGCTGCTCGCCGCGGCACGGCCGGGCGTCGACACCTTCTCGACCCGCACCCTGCCGGAGGTCGGCCAGCTGGTCCGCGACCTTCGCGCCACCAGCCAGTCGCTGCGCGGCATCACCGACCGGCTCGACCAGCAGGGCATTGGCGGCGCGCTCGGCGGCGAGAAGCTTCCCGATTACCGCCCGCAGAAGAGGCGCTGACGACGATGACCGCGATCCGAACTTCCCTCGCCGCCGCCGCGCTCGCCATCCTGCTGCCGCTGGCCGGCTGCTCGCTGGGCGGCAAGGCGCCGCCCCAGCTGCTGACCATCGCCGCCGCGACGTCGCGGCCGGTGGCCCAGCCGCGCCGGGCCACGCAGGGCCATGTCATCACCGTGACCTCGCCGACGGTGCCGCGCGCGATCGGCAACACCCGCCTCGCCGTCTATGTGAACCCCACGACCCTCCAATATCTGAAGGACGGCGTCTGGGCGGACCGGCCGAACGAGCTGTTCCGCCAGCTCCTCTCCGACACGATCGCCGCGCGCTCGGACTGGGTGGTGGTCGATCCGTCGGTCTACACCCAGGTCCAGGGCGTCGTGCTGGGCGGGCAGCTGCTCCGCTTCGGCTACGATCCGAACGCATCCGAGGCGGTCGTGCTGTTCGAGGCCAGCCTCGCCCGGCCGGACCAGGCGGTGGCCACCAACCGCTTCGAGGCGCGGGTCCCGGTCGGCGCCGCCGACGCCATCCAGGTCGCCGCCGCCCTCAACCAGGCCTCCAACCAGGTCGCGGCCCAGGTCGCCGACTGGGTAGGCTGATCTAAGCCCCTCCCCTTCAGGGGAGGGGTTGGGGTGGGGCTTGTCGTTCGGGCGTTGCGCGGAGGGCGGTGGGGCCACATCCCCCACCCCCAACCCTTCCCTGAAGGGGAGGGGCTTTAGCCGAGGCTTTTCGAGGCCTGCTCGTAGACTTCCTTCGACACGCCTTCGCTGCCGACGATCCGCTCCAGCTCCGCCTTCATGAGCGCGGCGCGGCCCTCCCCGAAGCGGCGCCAGCGGCCGAGCGGCGCGACGAGGCGGGCGGCGGTCTGCGGGTTGAGGCGGTCGACGGCGAGGATCATGTCGGCGAGGAAGCGGTAGCCGCGCCCGCCGGCCTCGTGGAAGGCGCGCTGGTTCGAGGCGAAGGCGCCGACCAGCGAGCGCATCCGGTTCGGGTTGGACAGGGTGAAATCGGGATGCCTGGCGAGGGCCTCGACCGCGTCGAGCGTGTCGTCCCGAGTCGCCCCGGCCTGGACGGTGAACCATTTGTCGATGACCAGCGAATCCTCGCGAAAACGCTCATAGAAGCCGGCGAGCGCGCCGTGGCGCTCCGGCGCCGGCGAATTGACGAGGGCGCCGAGCGCACCCAGGCGGTCCGTCATGTTGTCCGCCTCGGCGAATTGCCGCTCGGCCAGCGCCGGGGCGTCGGGCGCGCCGGACGCCATCAGATAGCCGAGCGCCACCGTCTTGAGCCGCCGCGCGCCCTTGGCGGCCGGCGAATATTCGTAGCGGTTCGCCGCATTGGCCGCATAGGCGTCGCGCCAGCGCCTTTCGAGCAGCCGGCCCAGCTCGGCCCGGAGCGCCTCCCGCGCCGCGAACACCGCCTCCGGATCGACGCGCTCCATATGGTCGCCCAGGAAGGATTCGGTCGGCAGCAGCACCGCCTCGGCCACCAGCGCCGGATCGAGCGTGGCGTCGGCGAGCGTCCGCCCGACCGCCTCGATCACCGCGTCATGGGCCGGTGAAGCCCCGGCAATATCGCGCAGCAGCGTGTCCAGCATCAGCTGCTGGATCGCTTCGTAGCGGGCGAACGGATCGTCGTCGCGGGCGGAAAGGAAGGCGAGATCGGACGCCGCGCGGTCGGTCTCGACGATCACCGGCGCCGAGAAGCCGCGGTTGATCGACATGACCGGGCGCTCCGCCAGGCCGCCTAGCTCCACGACCTGCTCGGCCGAATCCAGGAGCACGAGCCGCTCATCGAGCTTGCGCCCGCTCTCCTCCCCGAACAGAGCGAGGCGCAGCGGGATCGGCATGGGCTGCTTGGCGGGCTGGCCGGGCGTCGGCGGCACCTCCTGGCTGAGCCGCAGCCGCCCGCTCTCGCCGAGCTCGGCGCGGACCCTGGGCGTGCCGGCCTGGCTGTACCAGAGGCGGAAGCGGGCGAGATCCTCGCCGCTCGCCTCCTCCATCGCCCGCACGAAATCCTCGCAGGTCGCGGCCTCGCCGTCGTGGCGTTCGAAATAGAGGTCGGTGCCGGCGCGGAACCGCTCCGGGCCGAGCAGGGTGTGGAGCATGCGGATGAGCTCGGCGCCCTTGTTGTAGACGGTCGCCGTGTAGAAGTTGGAGATTTCCTGGTAGCTTTCGGGCCGCACCGGATGGGCGAGCGGGCCGCCATCCTCCTGGAACTGCGTAGTGCGCAGCATCCGCACGTCCTCGATCCTCTTCACGGGCGGCGAGCCCTGGTCGGCCGAGAATTGCTGGTCGCGAAAGACGGTGAATCCCTCCTTCAGCGACAGCTGGAACCAGTCGCGGCAGGTGACCCGGTTGCCGGACCAATTGTGGAAATATTCGTGGGCGACGACCCCGGCGATGGCGTCGAAATCCGCGTCGGTCGCGGTCTCCGCATCGGCCAGGATGTAGCGCGAGTTGAAGATGTTGAGGCCCTTATTCTCCATCGCGCCGAAGTTGAAATCGGCGACGGCGACGATGTTGAACACGTCGAGATCGTATTCGCGGCCATAGGTCTCCTCGTCCCACTTCATCGCCGTCTTGAGCGCGGCCATGGCGTGTGCCGTCTTCGCGAGGTCGGGCTCTCGCACCCAGATGCCGAGATCGACCTTGCGCCCGGAACGGGTGGTGAAGCTGTCGCGATTGACCGCGAGGTCGCCGGCGACGAGCGCGAACAGATAGGAGGGCTTGGGAAACGGGTCGTGCCACTCCGCCCAGTGCCGCCCGTCGCCCAGCTCACCCGAGCCGACCGGATCGCCATTGGCGAGCAGCGCCGGGTAAAGCGCCTTGTCGGCGACCATCTTCACCCGATAGCGGGCTAGGACGTCCGGCCGGTCGGGGAAGGGCGTGATCCGCCGGAAGCCCTCGGCCTCGCACTGGGTGCACAATATGCCGCCGGATTCGTAAAGGCCCATCAGCCGGGTGTTGGCGCGCGGCGCGACCTCCACCAGCGTCTCCACGACGGCTTTGTCGCCGCCCAACGGGACGACGATCCGGTCCCCTTCGCGGCGGTGATCGGCCGGCGCGCCGTCCACCTTGAGCTCGATCAGCCGCAGCGCCTCCGCATCCAGCTCCAGCGGCCGGTCGTGGCGGCCGCTCCGCTCCACGTTCAGCATCGAGCGTATCCGCGTCCGCTCCGCGTCGAGCTCGAACTCGAGCGCGATCTCGGTCACCCGCCAGTCCGGCGGCCGGTAATCCTCGCGGCGAATCGTGGCGGGCGGGGCGGCGGGGGCGTTCTGGGCGTCGAGCATCGGTCCCGCTTAGGAGCGCCAAGGCGGTCGCGCAACGCGCCTCGGCGCGGATGTCAGGTCCCTGCCGGCTCCCGCCGCGAGCGAAGCGCGATGACGAGGCCGGCGAGCGCGAGGATGCCGCCCGCCACCGCCGGCTTCGACCAGTGATAGCCTTCGAACGCGGTCGAGAGCCCCATGGCGATGATCGGCACGAGCACGTTCGAATAAGCCGCCCGCCCGGGGCCGATGGCTCGGATCAGGCCGAAATAGACGGTGAAGGCCAAGGCCGAGGCGAGCAGGCCGAGATAGCAAAGGCCCACCCAATAGCCGATCCGCGCCTCGAATATGGGCGGCCCGTAGAGCGCGTAGGCGACGATCGCGTTGGCGGCGACGCCGTAGGTCATGCCCCAGGCGAGCATCGACGCGATCGGCCGGCGCCGCAGCCTTTGCGTGCCCTGGAGGACGTTCGACGCGGAGGCGGACAGGACGCCGAGCAGGGTGAGACCGATGCCGATCAGCACCTCGCCCGGATGGGCGGCGCTCGCCCTCAGCTCCTGGAGGAAGAGCAAGGCGACGCCCGCGATGGCGATGCCGGACCCGATCAGGAAGCGGCCGCTCATCGGGTGCCTGAGGAAGAGCCGGGCGAGCGCCGAATTGGGCACCAGCAGCAGCGCGAAGACCACCGCGACGAGCCCCGACGTGACGTAATGCTCCGCCGCGTAGACGAAGTTGAAGTTCAGGACGAATTGCGGAATGCCGAACGTCAGGGCGAGGAGATGGCCTTCGCGGCCGATCCTGAGGCTCGCGCCGGTCGCGGCGGCATAAGCGAACATCGCCGCCGCGGCGATGGCGAAGCGGTAGGTCACCGACCAGGTCGGCGGCACGATTCCGATCTGGTCGCGGATGACGAGCCAGGTCGAGCCCCAGATGGCGGTGACGAGGAGGAAGGGCAGGAGGACCCGGAGCTCGAGAAAGGAGGCGTGCCCATCCCCTCCCCCGGTGGGTAAGGCCAAGGCGGCGGGCTCCGGAGTCGGGGGCGGCTCGCCGCGGCTCACAGCGCCCGGATGGCGGCGGCGAGGGCGTCCACCGCCTGCGGATCCGAATCCCAGCTCGTCACCAGCCGCGCCTCGCCCGGCCCCCAGTCGTAGAAGTCGAAACCCTGGTCGCGCAGCCGCTGCGCCTCCCCCGGCGTGACTCGGACGAACAACTCGTTCGCCTCCACCGGAAGGATCAGCCGCTCGGGGCCGGCGGCGGCGGCGAGGCGGGCGGCGGCCTCGTTGGCGGCGCGGCCGTTGCGCAGCCACACCTCGCCTTCCAGCATCGCCAGGATCTGCGCCGCCAGATAGCGGCCCTTGGAGAGGAGGTGCCCGGCCCGCTTGCGGCGGTAGAGGGTCGCGGCCTTCAGCTCCGGCCGGAAGAAGACCAGCACGTCGACCGACATGCCGCCATTCTTGGTGAAGCCGAAGCTGAGCGCGTCCACCCCGGCCTTCCAGGTGAGCTCGGCCGGGGAGGCGCCGGTGCTCACCACCGCATTGGCGAAGCGGGCGCCGTCCATGTGGAAGGCGAGCCCGCGTGACCGGCACAATTCGCCGAGCGCGGCGACCTCGCCGGGCGTGTAGACCAGCCCATATTCGGTCGCGGTGGTGATCGAGAGGGCGGCGGGCGGGGTCTGGTGGACGTCGTCGCGGACGCCCTCGAGCAGGGCGCTCACCGTGTCCGGGTTGAGCTTGGCGCCCTCCCCCTCGGCGAGCAGGAGCTTGGCGCCGTGGGTGTAGAATTCGGGCGCGCCGCATTCGTCGTTCTGGATGTGGGCGTCGCGGTGGCAGACGATGCTGCCGTAAGGGGGGCAGAGCGCCGCCAGAGCGAGGGCATTGGCGGCGGTGCCGGTCGCCACCCACAGCGCCGCCGCCTCGGTGCCGAACAGCTCCGAAAAGGCGCCGTCCAGGCGGGCGCTCAGCCGGTCCCCGTCATAGGCCGTGTCGAGGCGATTGGCGGCGCCGAGGGCGGCCATCACTTCAGGGCAGGCCGCCGCGGCATTGTCGGAGAAGAAGCGCATGCCCGCCCCTTAAGGCCGGCGGGCCGCGGGTCAACGCGGATGGTGCCGAAAAGCCGCCGGTGTTTACCACAATTTAGGTGCCTCGGGCGTAGCGTGCCGCAACGGACCAAAGGGAAAGTGGCAGATGGGCGTTGAATCCTTCGTTGATGCACCGGCCGCGGGTAAGCGCAGGGCGAAGCGGGCGCGCGTCCTTCTCGCCGCGAAGCTGAGGACGGCGGCGGGGGAAATCGAGTGCCGGCTGCGCGACCTGTCGCGCAAGGGCGCCCTCGTCGAATGCAGCGTCGTGCCGCCGGTCGGAAGCGAGGTCGTGTTCCACCGCGGCTCGACCAGCGTCCCCGCCCGCGTCGCCTGGGCGGGCAGCGATCGGGTCGGTCTCGAATTTGCCTATATGATCGATGAAAACGAAGTTCTCGTCCAACTCCGCCGCACCTCCGTCGACCAGAGCCAGCCCCGGTTCCGCCGCCCACGCCTGTTCGGCGAGGACATGAGCGACCAGGAGAAGAAGCTGGCGCGGCTCTGGGCCGCGTCGGTCGGCCTCGACGTGACGGGCCACTGACGGGAGCGCTGAACCGCCATGGCGCTGACGGCTGAGCTCAGCACCCAATCCGGGGAGGAAGGCCGCAGGGCCGCGCGCAAGGAGGTCGTGCTCGGCGCCGGCTTGCGCCAGCGCGGCGCCCACGCCGTCACCGTCCAAGTCGTCGATCTCTCGACCACCGGCTTCCGAGCCGCCACCCATCTCAACCTGCCGGCCGGCTTCGACGTCTGGCTGAAGCTGCCGGGGCTGGAGAGCCTCCATGCCCGCGTGGTGTGGATGCGCGGCCACCTGATGGGCTGCGAATTCGTCCGGCCACTCCACCCGGCCGTGCTCGACATGGTGGTGCGCGCTACCTCGACCTGAGGGGGCGGCCGATCAGGCGGTGGTGCTGCCGGTGAGGATTGAACTCACGACCTCAGCCTTACCAAGGATGCGCTCTACCACTGAGCTACGGCAGCATCGCCTGTCGACCTTCCCGTCGAAATGACATTTCGGTGGGGGCCCGCGGGACGCGGCGCTATGGCCGGGGCCCGCGAGGATTGTCAAGGCGGCGAGTCGATGGCGAAGCGCGACGAGGAACGGGAGAAGCGGCTGGCCGAGGCGCTGAGGGAGAATCTCAGGCGCAGGAAGGCTCAGGCGCGGGGGGATGATATCTCCCCCGGGGACGGAGAGGCTTCATAAAGGCCGGCACTGCTCCTCGAGCCAGGCTTTCGCCTCGCCCTCGAGTTGCGGGCCGACCACCTCCAGCACCCTGGCGTGATAGGCGTTCAGCCAATCCCGCTCCTCGCGCGACAGCATCTCCACCGCCACCAGCCGGGGGTCGATCGGCGCGAAGGTGAGGGTTTCGAAGCCCAGCATCTTCTTCTCCGCGCCGTCGATCTCGACCGGCACGACCAGCACGAGATTCTCGACCCGGATCCCATATTCGCCGGTCTTGTAATAACCGGGCTCGTTCGACAGGAACATGCCGGCCCGCAACGGCTCGTCGCCCCCGGCCTGGCTGGAGCCGGCCGGCGAGATACGCTGCGGCCCTTCGTGGACGGCGAGATAGGCGCCGACGCCGTGGCCGGTGCCGTGGGCGTAATCGAGCCCCGCCTGCCACAGATATTGGCGGGCGAGCGTGTCGAGCTGGCTGCCGCGGGTGCCGTCCGGGAACACCGCTCGGGCGACGGCGATATGGCCCTTCAGCACGCGGGTGAAGCGGTCGCGCATCTCCTCGCTCGGCGTGCCGATGGCGACCGTGCGGGTGACGTCGGTGGTCCCGTCGGGATATTGCCCGCCGGAATCGACGAGGTAGAGCGAGTCGAGCTCGATCGGCCGGTTGGTCTCCTCGCTGACCTTGTAGTGAACGATGGCGCCGTTGGGCCCGGCGCCGGAGATGGTGTCGAAGCTGGTGTCGCGCAGGTCGCCGCAGGCCTGGCGGAGCTGGTGGAGCTTCTCGACAGCCTGCAATTCGTCGACATGCCCCTTGGGCGCTTCCAACGAAATCCAATGGAGGAAGCGGGTCAGCGCGGCGCCGTCGCGGGCCTGGGCGGCGCGGTGGCCGGCAATCTCCGCCTCATTCTTGAGCGCCTTGGGGAGCACGGCCGGGTCGCGCTTCTGGACGATTTTCGCCCCCGCTTTCTCCAGCGCCTCGAAGATCGCCGCCACCGCCCGCTCCGGATCGGCGACGACGGTCTTGCCGGCGAGCGAGCGGAGATACGGCTCGAAGGCGTCGCGGTCGTGGATGCGCACGCCGTTGCCGAGGTGCTGGCGCACGTCGTCGCCGATCTTCTCCGGCGCGACGAACAGCTCGGCGGTGCCGTCGTCGTTCACCAGGGCGAAGGAGAGGCCGACCGGCGTATGCTCGACGTCCTCGCCGCGCACGTTGAAGGTCCAGGCGATCGAATCCAGCGCGGAAAGCACGGCGGCATCGGCTTTCCGCTCGCGCAGCCAGTCGGCCATCTCCTGGCGCTTCGCGGCCGAGGACTTGCCGGCGAGCGCGTCCGGCTGGACCGCGAGCCGCGCCTTGGAAGGCTCCGGCTTGTCGGCCCAGACCGCGTCGATCGGGTTGCGCCGCACGGCGACCAGCTCGGCGCCCTTGTCCGCCAGCGCCTCGCGCGCCTTTTGCACCCAATCCTTGGTGTGCAGCCACGGGTCGTAGCCGATGCGGCCGCCGTCCGGGGCGTGGACCTTCAGCCAGTCGGCGATGCTGGTCTCCGGCACCGACTGGTAGCTCCAGTGCCGCCCGTCCACCTGGTCGCGCACCTGCAGCGTGTAGCGCCCGTCGACGAAGATCGCCGCCTCTTGCGGCAGCACCGCCGCCGCGCCGGCCGAACCCTTGAATCCGGTCAGCCAGGCGAGGCGCTGGGCGTAGCTGCCGACATACTCGCTCATATGCTCGTCGGTGAGCGGCACCACGAAGCCGTCGAGCCGGTCCGCCTTCAACTGCTCGCGCAACGCCCGCAGGCGGGCTTCGTAGGTCGACATGGCAAAATCCTCGCGCTTCGCTATCAGCGGACCCGAATAGACCAGCCTCCCTTGCCAAGAAAGAGCGCATGACCCTTCCCGAGCCGCCCCGCGCCGAACCGCGCCCGTACAGCTACGAACGCCACGGAATCACCGTCGAGGATTCTTGGCACTGGTTGCGTGACCCCGGTTATCCGGAGGTCACGCACGAGGACGTGCTCGGCTATCTCAAGGCCGAGAACGCCTATTTCGAAGCCGCCATGGCGCCGCACCGCGGGCTGGTCGACACCCTGTTCGAGGAGATGAAGGGCCGCATCAAGGAGGACGAAGCCTCCGTCCCGATCCGCGACGGGGACTGGCTCTACTGGTGGGCCTTCACGCCGGGCGCGCAATACCGGACCTGGTACCGGAAAAGCGTCGCGGGGGGCGCCGACGAGGTCGTCCTAGACGAAGCCGGCGAGGCCGAGGGCAAGGATTATTACCGCCTGGGCGCGCTCGCGGTCAGCCCCGACGGGCGGCTCGCCGCCACCCTCGTCGACGACAACGGCTCGGAGCGGTTCAAGCTCAGGATCCGCGACCTCGCCGCCGGCACCGACCTGGAGACGATCACCGAGGTCGGCATCGGCCAGCCCGTCTGGACGAGCGACGGCAAGGCTTTGATCTATACGGAGGTCAACGAGAATTGGCGCAGCTACCGCGCCCGCCTGCACTGGCTCGGCCGCCCCCCGGAGGAGGACCGCACGCTCTACGAGGAGACGGAGGAGCTCGGCTTCAGCGTCGGCGTCTCGCGCTCGCAGGACCGCAGCCTGATCTTCGTCGCGACCGGCGACAATGCGTCGAACGAGGTTCGCTTCCTCCCCGCCGCCGACCCGGAGGCCGAACCGGTGCTCATCTCCCGGCGGCAGGAGAAGCGGCAATATCTGGTCGACGCCGCGCACGGCAGGCTGTGGATCCTCAGCAACGACGAGCACGTCAATTTCCGCCTCGCCGAGGCGGACCCGGCGCGGCCCGGCGAGTGGACCACGATCCGGCCCGGTTCGGGCCGCGTCTATCTCACCGGCCTCAGCGCCTATCGCGACCATCTCGCTCTGTCCGCGCGGATTGACGGGCTCGACCAGCTGCTGCTGCGCACCTATGCCGGCGAGGAGCGGCGCATTCCGTTCGCGGAAGCGGCCTATTCGGCCGGCTTCGGCGGCAACCCGGAATTCGCGCCCGAGGCCTACCGGCTCCATTATTCCTCGATGGTGACGCCGACGACGATCTACGACTACCACCCCGCCGATGACCGGCTCGAGGTCCTGAAGGTCCAGGAGATACCGTCCGGCTACGACGCCTCGCGCTACGCGACCGAGCGGCTGATGCTGCCCGCGCGCGACGGCAAGAGCATTCCCGTCTCGATCGTCTATCCGGCCGGCTTCCCGCGCGACGGCTCCGGCCGCCTGTTCCTCTACGCCTACGGCGCCTACGGCATCGCCATCCCGCCCAGTTTCTCGACCAGTCGAATCAGCCTGCTCGACGGCGGCTACGCTTATGCCATCGCCCACATCCGCGGCGGCGACGATCTCGGCTATGGCTGGTTCCTCGACGGCAAGCTCGAGCACCGCGCCAACACGTTCAACGACTTCGTCGACGCCGCGAAGGGCCTCATCGCCGTAGGCTTTGCCGCGCCGGGCCGAATCGCCATCCAGGGCGGATCGGCCGGCGGCGAGCTGATGGGCGTCGTCGCCAACACCGACCCCGATCTGTGGGGCGCGATCGTCGCCGACGTGCCGTTCGTCGACGTGCTCAATACGATGCTGGACGACAGTCTCCCCCTCACGCCGGGCGAATGGCCCGAATGGGGCAATCCGATCGAGGACAAAGCGGCGTTCGACCTGATCCGCGGCTACAGCCCCTACGACAATGTCCGCGCCCAGGCCTACCCGCCGATGCTGATCACCGGCGGCCTCCACGACCCACGAGTCACCTACTGGGAGCCGGCCAAATGGGCGGCGCGCCTCCGAGCGGCGAAGACGGACGACAATCTCCTCCTCCTCAAGATCAACATGGGCGCCGGCCACGGCGGCAAGTCCGGCCGCTGGGAGCGCGTCCACGAGATCGCCGAAGCCTATGCCTTCGTGCTGGCGCAGATGGGCGGCGCGTGAACGCGTTCGAGCGCACCGTCACCGCGACGGAAGCGGACGTCGACGAGCTCGGCCATGTCAACAATGCGGTGTGGGTGCGCTGGATCCAGCACCTGGCGACCGCGCACTGGGAAGCGGTCGCGCGGGAGGCGCACAAGGCGGCCTATATCTGGGTCGTGACCCGGCACGAGATCGATTATCTCCGCGCTGTGCTGCCCGGGGAGACGGTCACCGGCCGCACCTGGGTGGCGGAAGCGCCGAAGGGCGCGCGGTTCGACCGGCTGGTCGAGTTCACCGGCTCGGACGGCAAGGCGCGGGTGCGGGCGAGGACGACCTGGGCCATCCTCGACAAGGCGACGGGGCGGCCGCTGAGGGTGCCCGCCGACGTCGCGGCGCCGTTTCTTTAGTTCCTCCCCATCGGAAGATGGGGAGGGGGACCGCCAATTGGGCGGTTGAGGGGTAACTGCCGAGGAGTCAGCGGTTCACGCGTGAGACTCGGCTTCCGGGAAAGCTACCCCTCCACCAGGCTCCGCCTGGTCCCCCTCCCCATCCTCAGGATGGGGAGGCACTGAAGGCGCGCACCGCCTCGACGATCTGCGGGTAGGCGCGGGCGCTGACGGCGAAGCCCATGTGGCTGCAGTCGAGCTCGACCTGCTCGTCGCTCTCGCCGGGCTCGCCGCGGGCGGCGCAGACGGCGACGATGCCGTCGCGGCGCGACCAGATGGCGAGCGTCGGCACGGGCGGCTTGACCGACGGGTCGCTCGCGACCGGCGGGTCGTCGACCGGATGGCCGGCGACGCGCTCGTAGAGCCGCCAGACATTGTTGTTGCGCCGGTCGCCGGAGAAGGGCGAGCCGAGCGTGACGACCCTGGCGACGAGGTCCGGCCGTTCCTTCGCGACCTCGCGGGCATAGATGCCGCCGAGGCTCCAGCCGACCAGCACCGCAGGCCGGCCGCCGGCGAAGGCTTCGAGCCCTTCGACGATCCTCGTAACGGTGTCGGCCCTGACGCCGCGGTTGAGGCCCATGCCCCAGCCGGTGACGCGCCAGCCCGCTTTCGCCAGCGCACGCTGAAGGCCCAACGTCGTATGATCGGTGGCGAGGAAACCGGGGATGACCATCAGCCGCGGCCCGTCGAGAGGGCCCCGCTCGCCGAGCCGGCCGAACGCGCGGTAGAGGCGGGCGAAGAGCGCGGCGCCCTCCCTCAACAGGGCCCAGCGCGACGGCACGCGATAATCGGCGGGTTCAGAGATAGTCGCCGCCCATCAGCCCGCGCAGCGCCGCCGGCAGCCGCACCCGCCCATCCGTCTCCTGGTGGTTCTCGAGCAGCGGCACGAGGATTCGGGGGCTGGCGAGCGCCGTATTGTTCAGGGTGTGGACGAAGCGCACCTTCCGCTCCGTGTCGCGCCAGCGGAGGTTCGCCCGCCGCGCCTGCCAATCGTGGAAGGTCGAGCAGCTGTGCGTCTCGCGATATTTGCCGAGCGAAGGCACCCAGCTCTCGATATCGTTCATCCGGAACTTGCCGAGTCCCATGTCTCCGGTCGAGGTCTCGACCACCTGATAAGGTATTTCGAGGTCCGTGAGCAGCATCTCGGCATTGGCGAGCAGCCGCGCATGCCACTTCGCGCTTTCCGCGTCGTCGTCCTCGCAGATGACATATTGTTCGAGCTTGTAGAATTGATGGACCCTGAGCAGCCCGCGAACGTCGCGCCCGGCGCTTCCCGCTTCCCGGCGGAAGCAGGGGGAATAGCCGGCGTAGAGGATCGGAAGCTTCTCCGCCTCCAGGATCTCGCCCGAATGGAGCGAGGTCAGGGCGATCTCGCCGGTGCCGGCCAGATAGAGATCGTCGGCCGGGATATGATAGGCTTCCTCTTCGTGGCCCGGGAAATGGCCGGTCGCGACGAAGGCCTGCGCCTTGGCCAGCGCGGGCACCGTCATGATCGCGAAGCCCTCGGCGGCGAGCCGCTGCTGCGCCCAGAACATCAACGCCTGCTCGAGCAAGGCGAGCCGCCCCTTCAGGCAATATTGCCGCGAGCCGGACACCTGCGTGATCCGCCTCAGCTCCGCCCAGTCGTTCAGCTCGACCAGGGCGACATGGTCGCGCGGTTCGAAGTCGAAGCGCGGCGGGTCCCCTTCCGTGCGAACGACGGTGTTGAAGCTCTCGTCGGGCCCGACCGGCGCCCCTTCCCAAGGCAGGTTGGGGACGCGCAGCAGCAGCGCGTCGAGCTCGGCCGATCTTTCCGCGAGGGCCGCTTCCGCCTCCGCCGCCTCGGCGCCGAACGCCTTGGCCTTCGCGCCCAGCGCCGGCCGCTCCGCCGCTTCGGCGGTCTTGAAGCTCGCGCTGATCTCGTTGCGCTGCCGGCGCAGTTCGTCGATCCGGGTCCTCAACCCCCGCACCTCGCCGTCGAGCGCGAGCAGCCGGTCGAGGTCGAGCGCGGCATTCTTCTCCACGGCCGCCTTGCGGACGGCTTCGGGATGGTCGCGGATGAAGGGGAGGCTGAGCATGGGGGTCCTAGCTCTCGTTTAGGGCCCCCATCAAAGTACCACTTTGATGGGATCGTGGATGGCGGAGACGGAGGGATTCGAACCCTCGGTAGGAGTAATCCCCCTACGGCGGTTTAGCAAACCGCTGGTTTCAGCCACTCACCCACGTCTCCAGGCGCACCGAAGCGGGGGCTATAGCGAGGGGCTTTCGCGGGTTCAACCGGTCGAAAACCGCCGTTCCGGCGCAAGAACGACTCGTCTCGTCGCCGGTTCGTTGCACCTTTGGCCCGCGCGGGATTAGCGTCCGGCCGGAGCGTAAGGGGGAGTATCGCCATGCGTCGCGTGTTCTTGAAGCTGCTGTGCGCCGGCTCGGCCGGCCTCGTCGCCGCGGGTGCGCCCGCCCAGGTGAGCACGATCGATCCCAATGCGGCGCCGCCCCCGGCAACGCAGCCCGCCCCCTCCGATCCGAAACCGGGGACCCCGGAAAGCGACTATCAGCCGGTCGATCCCGGCCCGCAGGGGACTCCCGCCGGTCCCGACGCGGCGGCCCCGGCCGGCCCGCAGGCGGCCGCTCCGACCGACGCCTCGGCCCCGTCCGCCGGGGAGCGCGCAAGCGCCTCGATCCGAGGCGACACGGTGCCCCGCAAGGACGTGTTCAGCGCCGCCGAGGGCGTGTTCGGCCGCGGCGCGGAAGGGCTTGGCGACCTCATCCAGAAGCTGCTCAGGGAGCAGGGCGAGCCCAGCGCCTACATTACCGGTCGCGAGGCGGGCGGCGCCTTCGTCGTCGGCGTCCGCTACGGCTCGGGCACCCTCCATCACCAGATCGAGGGCGATCGCCCGGTCTACTGGACCGGCCCCTCGATCGGCTTCGACGCGGGGGCGGACGCGAGCAAGGTGTTCGTGCTCGTCTACAACCTCCACGACAGCCAGCGCCTCTACCGCCGCTATCCGTCGGCGGAGGGCAATGCCTATGTGGTGGGCGGCTTCACCGCCAGCTACCTGAGGCGCGGCGACATCGTCCTCATCCCCGTCCGCCTCGGCGTCGGCGCTCGGCTCGGCGTCAACGCCGGCTACATGCGCTTCTCCGAGAAGAATCGCTGGCTGCCTTTCTAGGCTGTATCGACATTCGGCGCTGAGCCCGAAAAAAGCTGGCTGCTTGCCTGTCTCCCCGGCGTCCAGTTACCCGGCCCCCGTGCGGCATCGCATCGTAGCAAAAGCCCCTCCCCTTCAGGGGAGGGGTTTGGGGTGGGGAATGTGACCCCACCACCCTCCTCGCGAGGCTCGAACCGACAAGCCCCACCCCAACCCCTCCCCTGAAGGGGAGGGGCTAAAGCCGGCACGGCGCGCGAAATATTCTGAATGTCGATCAGCCTAGGCGCACCCCCGGAGGTGACGACGAACTCCCGAGCCGCTAAGGCGGCGGCAGGAGAGAGAGCCGGCCGTGGACGAAAGCGTAGCCCTGGCGATCGGCGTCGGCGCGGCGCTGACCTTCCCACTGATGGTCGTCATCGCCCACGCCCGGCGCGAGCGCCGCCGCAACCGCCGCCTGGGCAGGCGCCGCACCGACAAGATCCGCCTGACCGAGGAAAAATAGGGCCGGCGGGCGTCCCAAATCGGCGCAAAAGCCGCCCGGCAAAAATTTTTCGGCTGTTGCAGGAACGGCTCATCCGGACTTCGGAACGGCTGGTCGTGGCGGATTTCTGCGGTTTTTACGGGACATGACAGGGGCCGCGGCGGAGGCGGCGCGGCTTCGTTCATCTCGGCGCCATGAAACTCCTCGGAGTCGTCGCTCGTTGGGCCCCTCGATGAGTAAAAAAGGAGCCAGGTGTCATGGCGACGAGTATTCTTGAGGCGCGCGGCGGCTGCATCATCCCCCAGGCGGACCAGCGCGGCTATCACATCGTCTATCGCGAGCACGAGACGAATTACTGCCCCGGTTGCGGGCGGACCCACTGGTATATCGGCCGGTCGATGGCCGAATGCGCCTTCTGCACCACCGCGCTCCCGCTCGAGAATGCGCCGATGATCGCCGGCGGCGCCATCGTCCGCACCATCCGCCGCCCGATGTATAGCGGCGACCAGGCCTACGCGGCCTAGCCCAGGCTCTCCCCAGGCGGCCCCGGCCGCCGCCGAGCGCCGGCCCCTTCAACAGGCGGGGCCGGCGTTTTCGCGTCAGGACGCCTTCCGCACCGGAACCGGCACGTTGCAAATGTCGACGCCGCCGGCCGGGCGCCGGAAGAATTCGCCGCCGCGATTGGCGCGGCCGGTCACATAATCGCCGAAGGCCGCGCTCTCCGAGCGAAGCACCTCGTAGCGCGGGCGCTCGGCGGCCGGCAGATCGGCGGCGACTCGGACTCGGGCAATGGGGATGGCCTGCTTCGGATCCTCGTAAAAGCCCAATGCGCCGGTGCCGCGCGGGCGGGCGGAGAGGAGCGGCATGCCCTCGATCACCCGGCCGACCAAAGCGATGTTGAGATCGAGCGGCCGCGGCGCGTGGCCGATCACCGCGTAGAGCTCGCCGCCGGTGCCGGTATCGGGCGCGAGGTCGCGGCCGACTCCGACATAGCCGTAGCAATGGGTCAGCCACGCGCGGCCGCTTTGCGGATCGTAGGCGACGGGCCAGCTCGCCGCATGCCCCACTCTCGGCGCGTAGCTGTCGGGATAGCCGAGCGGGCGCACGTCAAGGCCGGCGAGCGGGCGGTCATATTCCGCCGGAGGCTGCTTCACCACCCCGGCGGGAAGCGCGACCTTGGCGTCGCCATTGCCCCATTGCACGACATAATTGTCCTGCACCCGGTAGACCGTCGCCGAGTCCCACCAGCCGGCGCGGGCGAAGGCGCGGATGTTGGCGACATGGACCGGCGCGAAATCGGGCGCGAGCTCGATCAGCACCCGTCCGCCGTCCTTCAGGTCGAGGACGAGGAGGTTCTCCGGATCGACCGCCCGCCACGCCTCCGGCGGAGCCGAGGCGATGACCTTGGCCGGCTCCGGCGCGTCGAGCACCGGCGCCGGGCGCCAGGAGGGGTCGCGGGTGCCCGCCTCGGGCGCCGCGCAGGCGGTGAGGCAGGCGAAGGCGATAAGGGCGGCGTGACGCATCGGAGCTCCCCTGGTGGCGAGCCGTCACTGGCGCAACGGGGAGGCGGGAGCAAGGGCGCCCCTGCCCCCTCCCTGCGGGCAGGGAGGGGGGAATCGAGCGGGGCGCCGCGGAGGATGGGGTTACGCTGCGCCCCGGCCCGCCGCGCGGGAGAGGGAGCCGGCGGCGGGAGGCTCGCAAAGCTGGCGGAGGCGGTCGAGATGGAGGCCGGAAAGCCTGAGGTGCGCCCGCGCGGCCTCGGGATTGGCGGTGCCGGAGGCGAGCGCCAGCTCCGACATCGCCCGGTCCGTGTGGAACTTGATCTCGTCCTGCACCGCGATGATCCCGACTCGCCCGGCGGAAGCGCCGATGACCCTTGTCGTATTATTACGGTGGCTCCGCTTTGACGTGAGTTAGGTTGGTTCTACGATATTGATTAACCTAGGTTTTATGTTCGGGCTGAAGCCGGCTGCGGCTCAGTCGCCCGAACCGACCAGCTGGAGGTCGGGCCTGGCCTCGTCGCTGAGCGCCTTCATCCGCGACAGATGCAGCTCGGAAAGGCTGAGATGGGCGATCGCCGCTTCGGTCGAAACCGCGGCGCGGGCGCGGTCGAGCTCCTCGAACGCGCGGTCGGCGTGGTGCCGGATGCGATCCTGCCTGGACATGGGTTTTCCCGAAAGAGGCTGCGGGTGGGACTCTACGCGGCGAAGCGCGGATGTTGCGCGATTCGCGGCGGCCGCGCAATCATCTGGATCAGCCTGCGCCGGGCTTCATGCGGCGATGGCGTCATGGTGGAGATAGCGCTCGTTGAAATCGCCGACGTCGCGCAGGCGCTGCCAGTCCTCGATCGTGACATGGCGGCGGTCGCGGCTGATCAGCCCCTCCTCGGCAAGCTGCTTCAGCACCCGGTTGACGTGGACCGAGGTGAGGCCGACGGCGTCGGCGAGCTGCTCCTGAGTCATCGGCAGCTCGTAGCGGTGGTTCTTCGCCAGCCCCGCCGCCTCGAGCCGGAGCGAGAATTCGCACAATATGTGGGCGACTCGGGCGCGGCTGTCGCGGCGGCCGACATTGACCACCCATTCGCGAAAGATCGAGGCGTCGATCAGCGTGTCGATCCACAGCGCCCGGCCGATCGCGGGCCGGCCGAGCGCGAGCTCCTGGATTGCGTTCCTCGGGATGAAGGCGACGTCGGCTTCGGTCAGAGTCTGCACGCTGGTGTCGGCGACGCCGAGGAAGCTGTGCTGGATGTCGACGAACTCGCTCGCCATGTGGAGCGAGATGATCTGCCGCGCGCCTTCCCCGGTGATCTTGTAGCGATAGGCGAAGCCGCTGAGCAGCAGCCCGCAATAATCGGGACGGTCGCCGTCGCGCACGACATGGCCGCCCGCCGGCAGGCGCCGCACATGATGGGGCAGAGCGAGGAGCGCGCGCCGATCCGCCTCGCCGAGCGGCGAACGGCGGTCGAGCCGGGCGATCATCCTGTCGAATGTCGGATGCGGGTCCGGCACAGCTTCTCCCCAACGAGCGAAGCACCGCCGGCGTGAAAGTCCACGCGGGTGCCCCCCAGTTACGGAAGGCATAGGGGGAGCGGGAATCGGCTGCGTTTATCTAGATTAGGTGGCGGCGATTATCGCGCCTTTTCCGGCTGTTGTGGGAAAGCAGGTTCGCGGCGACGGCCAATCCCTCCCGGTCCGCGCGGCGAATTGGGGAGGATTCGATGCAGCGTTCGGCTATCGCGCGGAGGCGATATTGGTGGGGCCGCCGACTTCCAGATGGAGATAGCGGGTGCTGAAGTCGCCGACCTCGCGCAGGCCGTCCCAGTCGACGATCCGTACCGAGCGCTTGTCGCGCTCGATGAGGCCGCGGCGGCCGAGCTCCTTCAGCACGCGGTTGACGTGGACCGGGGTGAGGCCGGTCGTATCGGCAAGCTGTTCCTGGGTCATCGGCAGCTCGTAGCGGCCGTCCCGGGCCAGCCCCGCCGCCTCCAGCCGAAGGGCGAACTCGCACAAGAGGTGCGCCATGCGGCCCAGCGAGTCGCGCCGGCCGACATTGACCAGCCACTCGCGGAAGATGGACGAGTCGATCAAAGTGTCGATCCACATCGCCTGCGCGACGAGCGGATGCTCCTGGGCGAGATTGCGCAGCGCCGGCACCGGGATCATCGCCGCGTCGATCCGGGTCAGCGCCTGGACGTTGTGGTCGGCGACGGCGAGGAAGCTGTTCTGGAGGTCGAGGAACTCGCCCGGCATGTGGACCGAGAGGATCTGGCGCTCGCCGTCGCCGGTCACCTTGTGGCGGTAGGCAAAGCCCGTGAGGAGCAGCGCGCAAAAGAGCGGCGGCTCGCCCTCGCGCACCAGATAGGCGGCCGGCTCCAGGGTGCGATAGACGAACGGCAGCCCGCGCACCGCCTGCCGGTCGGCCTCGTGCAGGGGCACGCGCGTCTCGAGCCTGCGCACGGCTCGCTCCACGCCGTCATGTAAGGCCATTCAAACGCACTCCGCGAAATTAGGGGCGGGAGCGCGTCGGATCTCTCAGCCACCGGTGCCCTGCTGTCGGCCGGTGATAGAAAGTTCTTAACCCATGGGGGGGGGCTTGTATTCCACCTGTGATAGCCACGTGGCCCCTAACATATGTTAGGTACATAGGTTCGATTAGATTCGACGCCCGCGCGATCTAGGTCTTAACATAGATCATGTCGCAAGTCGATCTCCAGGCCGAAAACTCTGCTGCCGATATTGGCAACCCACTGCTCGCCAAGTTGGAGACGGTCGCCGATCTTCCCGCGGAGGACCGCGCCGCCCTCGCCGAGATCGGCCTCGGCGCGCGCGACATGGCCCCGCGCCGCAACATCATCCGCGAGGGCGACCGGCCCGACCATGTCCACCTCATGGTCGAAGGCTGGGCGGCGCGCTACAAGGTGCTGCCGGACGGCGCTCGGCAGATCACCGCCTTCCTCATCCCCGGCGATTTCTGCGACCTCCACGTCACCATCCTCGGTGAGATGGACCATTCGATCGCCACCATCACCCGGGCCAGGGTCGCCTACATACCGCGCTCGAGGATGGATGCTCTGACCGAACGCCCCAAGATCGCGCGGGCCTTCTGGTGGGCGACCCTGGTCGACGAGGCGGTGCTGCGCGCGTGGCTGGTCAATGTCGGCCGCCGCGACGCCTTCGAGGCGATCGGCCATCTGATGTGCGAACTCTACCTCAGGATGAAGAATGTCGGCCTCGCCACCGACCACAGCTACGAGCTGCCGCTGACCCAGGAGGAGCTGGGCGACGCGCTCGGCCTCACCCCCGTCCACGTCAACCGCGTCCTCCAGCGGATGCGCGCCGAGGGCCTCATCAGCCTCAACCGCGGCGCGCTCACCATCCACGACTACCGGCGGCTGGAATCGGCGTCGGGCTTCAACCCCAATTATCTCCACATCGAGCAGCGGGTATGAAAGCTGATCTGGATGAAGGCGGAGGCGGCGGGCATAGGTAAAAGCGCGGGCCGCCAAGGCGCTGCTAGGAGGCCGCGTGCCCCGATATTTCTTCCACGTCTATGACGACATCGTCATGCTGGACGACGAGGGCATGGAGCTGGCCGACGCCGAGGCGGCGCGCGCCGCCGCTCTGGCGGGCGCCCGTGAGATGATGTGCGACCAGATCCGCCACGGCCGCCTCGCCCTCGGCCACCATATCGAGGTCGAGGACGAAGCCGGCAGCCCGGTCTTCTCGCTGTCCTTCGCCGATGCGGTGCGGGTCGAGCCCTGAACCCGCCAAAACTAATTGAGGTTAAGGGGGAACTTTAATCCAGATCAGCGGCTCTACGTGCGGCGGCGCCGCGAGGCTTGCTGTCCGCCCTGTAAGGCGCCCGCGGCCGCGGAGAGACGGCCGCGGGCGCCCATCCCCCGTGACAAGGAGCGCATCATGACGCCCGCGCCGCAAATCGTCCCCGCGTGACGCGCGACGACCCAACCTCCCTGCGCTCGCTCGCCGGCCAGTGCCGGCGCCTTGCCAAAGGCGTCAGCACCGGCGACGTCCGCGACAGCTTGACCGAAATGGCCGTGGAATATGAGCGCCAGGCCCGGAGCGCCGAGATACGCGAGGACGCTTCGAAGCCCCCGCGGCCGTCGGCCGGGGAACGATAGCCTCCCGCCCACCGCCCCGCTAAGCTGCCCCGCATGATGCCCCTCCTTCTCCTCGCCGCCGCCGCCGCCGCGCCGCATCCCGGCGAGGTCAAGCTGTTCCGCGACTGGACGGTCGGCTGCGACAATGGCGGCAAGTGCGAAGCGGTCGCGCTCCTCCCGCAAAACGGCGAACCGGAAGACTGGCTGGTGATGCGCGTGTGGCGACAGGCCGGCCCGGATACCGGCCCGCGAATCGTCTTCGAGATGGAGAGCCCCGACACGCCGCGGCGGGTGGCGCTGCTGGTCGACGGCCGGCGGATCGACACGGACCTCTATCACGGCGCGCTGGGGGCCGAGCTGAACCCCCGCGCGATCGCGCCGCTGCTCGCCGCCCTGCCCTCCGCGCGCAGCATCGAGCTGATCGACGCCAAGGGCGAGCGGATCGGCCGCATCTCGCCGGCCGGCGCCGCCGCCGCCCTCCTCTACATGGACGATCGCCAGGGGCGGGTCGGCACGCCCACGGCCATCGTCCGCAAGGGCACCGCGCCGCTGCCGCTGCCGGACCGCAGCCTGCCCGTCATCCGCGCCGCGCCGCCGTCCGCCAGGCCGCCGCGGGCGATGCCGCTCGCCGTCGCCGCGAAGCTTCGCGACGAGGCCTGCGGCACCGGCGATCCCGACGACAAGGTGCCGCCGGAAACCTACCGGCTCGACGCCGGCCACAGCCTCGCTTACGTGCCCGCCCACTGCCTCAGCGGCGCCTACAACCAGGCCGCTTTGCTGCTCGTCGCCGCCGACCGGGGGCCGTGGGTGCCGGCCGCCTACGACGTCGCCATGGACAGCGGCGGCGAGGGCAGCCCCGCCTCGCTGGCCTTCAACGCGAGCTGGAACGCGAGGACGGGCCGGCTCAGCATGTTCATGAAGGGCCGCGGCCTCGCCGATTGCGGCCTCTCCCAGGATTTCGCCTGGGACGGCGCCCGCTTCCGCCTCGTCCGGCGCCGGCAGCTGGACGAATGCCGCGGCGCCACCGTCTGGATCGACACCTGGAACGCCAACGTGACGCGCCCTTAGGGCGGGTTCTACCCGGGTTGAACCGCTCATCCTGAGTAGGGACTGAGCGAAGGCGAAGGCCCGTATCGAAGGACCCAGAGCTGTGCGTCCTTCGATACGCCGGTTCGACAAGCTCACCGGCTACTCAGGATGAGCGGGGGGTGGTTCAACCTAATCACCACGAAGCCTAGGCCCCAAATTCTGTCCCCCTTACGGGGCGGTGCGCATCGGCTCCGCCCGCGCCAGCAGCAGCGCGAACCGCTCCTCCGCGTCCGTCCATTCCCGCACCGGCTCCCAGCCGCCCGCCAGAAGCATGAAGCGGCCGTCGCGCGCGCCATATTTGTGGCTGTTCTCGGTGTGGACGGTCTCGCCCGCGGCCATCGCGAAGCCGAGGCCGTCGACTCCGAACCGGACGTCGCGCAGCGCCTCGAGGTGCATCTCGATGCGGCTCCTCGCCTCGTTCCACAGCGCCCGGTGGCGGAAGGCGTCGAGCGGGATATCGCCGTCCAGCTCGGCGTTGATCCGCCGCAGCAGGTTGAGGTTGAACTCGGCGGTGACTCCGCCCGGATCGTCATAGGCGGCGAGCAGCTCGGCCGGGTCCTTCACCCGGTCCATGCCGATCAGCAGCCAGGCGCCGACGCCCAGGGTCTGCTTCATCGCCCGAAGCATGTCGACCGCGGTCCCCGCCACCATATTGCCGATGGTCGAGCCGGGGAAGAAGCCGAGCTTCGGCGCGCCCGCCACCTCGCCCGGAAGGTCGATTCGGACCATGAAGTCGCCCTCGACCGGATAGACCGGAAGGCTCGGGAAATCCCGCCGCAGCGCGCCGGCCGCCTGACGCAGGAAATCGCCGCTGATGTCGATCGGCACATAGGCGCGGGGCGCCGCGGCGCGAAGCAGGATGCGGGTCTTGGTCGACGCTCCGGAGCCGAACTCGACCACCGCCTGGCCGTCTCCCACCAGCGCCGCCACTTCGGGGCAATGCGCCTCGAGCAGCGCCGTCTCGGTGCGGGTGAGATAATAATCCGGCAACCTGGTGATCGCCTCGAACAGCTCGGAGCCGCGCCGGTCGTAGAACCAGCGGGCCGGAATGGCGCGCGGCCGGGTCGCCAGCCCGGCGAGGACGTCGTGGCGGAAATCCGGATCGGCGACGGCGCGGCGGGGCGCGTCCATCACGGCTCGCGCGCCAGGCGAAGCCCGCAAAACTGCCAGCGCTGGTGGGGGTAGAAGAAGTTGCGGTAGGAGGCCCGCACATGGCCGCGCGGAGTCGCGCACGAGCCGCCGCGAAGCACCATCTGGCCGACCATGAACTTGCCGTTATATTCCCCCACCACCCCTTCCTCGGGCCGGAAGCCCGGATAGGGGAGATAGGCGCTTCCCGTCCATTCCCACACGTCCCCGAACAGCTGGCGAAGCCCGCGTCCCTCGCCCGCGGCGCGCGGCCGCACCGGCCCCGGCGCGTCGAGCTGGTTGCCCGCGGCGGGATCGAAGCCGGCGGCGGCCGCCTCCCATTCGGCTTCCGTCGGAAGCCGCGCCCCGGCCCAGCGGGCGAAGGCCTCCGCCTCGTAATAGCTGACGTGGCAGACCGGCTCGCCGAGCTCGACCGGATGGAGCCCGTCCAGCCCGAAGCGCAGCCATGCCCCCTCGCCCCGCTCCCAGTAGAGCGGCGCCTCGATGCCTTCGCGCCGAACCCAGTCCCAGCCGTCCGCCAGCCACAGCGACGGCGTGGAATAGCCCCCTTCCGCGATGAAGCGGAGCCACTCGGCGTTGGTCACCGGCCGGTCGGCGAGCTCGTGCGGCGGCAGCAGGGCCTGGTGGCGCGGCCGCTCGCAGTCGAAGGCGAAGCCGCCGGCGGGCGCGCCGATCTCGTAAATCCCGCCGGGCCGCCGGGCGCCGCCCATCGCCTCCGGCGCGGCGGCCGGAGCGGAGGGGCCGCGCGGCCACACCGCCGGCCTCAGCGGGTTGGCGGCAAAGGCGGCGAGCATGTCGGTCAGCATCAGCTCCTGGTGCTGCTGCTCGTGGTGGAGGCCGAGCTCCAGCACCCTGAGCGCCGCGGGGCCCAGCGCCGGCAAAGCGAGCCGCAGCGCGTCGTCCACCTCGCCCCGCCAGGCGCTTATCTCGTCCAGGCCCGGCCGGGCGAGCATGCCGCGCGCCGCGCGCGGATGGCGCTCGCCCTCGCCTTCGTAATAGGAGTTGAACAAATAGCTCCAGCGCTCGTCCCGGGGGCGGTGGCCGGGCACATGGTCCCTCAGCACGAAGCTTTCGAAGAACCAGGTCGTGTGGGCGAGGTGCCACTTGGCGGGCGAGGCCTCGGCGAAGGGCTGGATCGTCGCATCGGCATCGGAGAGAGGCGCGGCGAGGCCGAGGCTCAGCGCGCGCACCGCCTGGAAGCGCTCGGCGAGCGCGTCGCTGCGGGGAAGCTCTGCCTGGGTCGCCATCATGCCCCTCCGGCCGTCCTGCCGGTCATTCTAGACCTTGATCGTCTCAGGCTGAATCAGCCTGAGGCGTGAATCAAGGTCTCGACCCTTTGAATAGAGCCTGATTCACGCTTTCGCCGGAAGCGCGAAGCGCTTCCACCTCAAACGATCAGGCTCTAGACCCGTAACGCCGGTTAGTCAGCGTTTCTCGTCGCGCCGGGTTCCCACAGAATGTCGCCTCCTTCCGCCGCCGCGGCCGCTCGGGCGAGCACGAACAGATGGTCCGACAGCCGGTTCAAATAGACGAGGGCGAGCGGGTTGAGCGCCACCTCGCGGGCGGCGGCGACCGCGGCGCGCTCGGCCCGCCTGACGATCGCCCGGGCGAGGTGGATCTGGGCCGCGCCCGCGCCTCCGCCGGGCAGGATGAAGCTGCGCAGCGGCGCCAGCCCTTGGTTCATCGCGTCGATCTCGCGCTCCAGGCGGTCGATCTGCGGCTGGACGATGCGAAGCGCCATCGCGGACGGCGCGAAATCCTCGCCCGGCGTGGCGAGATCGGCGCCGAGATCGAACAGCTCGTTCTGGATCGCCCGAAGCATCCGCCGCCGCCCCTCGTCGGCGACGTGGAGGAGGGCGATTCCGATCGCGCTGTTCGCCTCGTCGACGTCGCCGATCGCCCGCGCGCGCGGATGGTCCTTGGCAATGCGCGAGCCGTCGGCCAGACCGGTGTCGCCGCCATCCCCGGTGCGGGTGTAGATCCTGTTGAGCCGGACCAGCTCAGTGCTTCCCGCTGGCCATGAGCAGGAACAGGATGACGAGGCCGATCGCCACCGCCTGGAACAGGATGCGCTGGCGCATCAGCTGCTGCGAGCGCTGCCCGGTAATGTCCTTCCCCTGCGCCATCCCGATCACCCCCTTGGCCAGCACGAAAAGGGTCGCGCCGGCGGCGGCGAAGATGAGGATGAGGAGAAGGACGCTCATCGCCTCTATGTAGGCGCTGCCGCGGAGGGGGACAACGGCCCGTGCCTCCCCGTCGGCAGATGGGAGGGGGACCACCGAAGGTGGTGGAGGGGTAGCTGGCTCGGATTTCGCGGATCGGGCGCTAAACGGACAAAGCCTTCGCCTCCTACCCCTCTGCCGCCAATATTGGCGGTCCCCCTCCCGATCCTGCGGATGGGGAGGAAGGCTCAGAGCGAATATCCCTCCGGCAGCCGCCCCGCCCGCAGCCCCTCCACCAGCGCCGCCGGATCGGCCCCGGCCGCCCGCAGGTCCGCCAGCGCCGGCGCGCCGTGCCGCTTGGCGAGGCGGCGGCCCTCGGCGTCGGCGAGCAGCATGTGATGGTGGTAGTGCGGGGTCGGCAGGCCGAGCAAAGCCTGGAGCAGGCGGTGGACGTCGGTCGCGGCGTAGAGGTCGCGGCCGCGCACCACGTCGGTGACGCCCTGCGCGGCGTCGTCGACGGTCACGGCGAGATGATAGCTGACCGGCGCGTCCTTGCGCGCCAGCACGACGTCGCCCTGCGCCTCCGGCTCGGCGAGCACCTCGGTCTCGCCGTCCCGCCAGTAGAGTGGCCCCGCCCCCGCCGAGGCCGCCGCCACGTCGAGGCGCCAGGCGTGCGGCTCGCCGGCGCGCGCTTGCCGCTCCGCGTCCGACAGAAGCCGGCAGGCGCCCGGATAGAGCGGTCCGTCCGGCCCGTGCGGCGCCGCCGCGCTGGCGGCGATCTCGGCGGCGATGGCGGCCCGAGTGCAGAAGCAGGGATAGACGAGCCCCGCCGCCCGCAGCCGCGCCAGCGCCTCGGCGTAGAGCGGCAGGCGCCGCGACTGGCGCACGATTTCGCCGTCCCAGCGAAGGCCGAGCCAGCCCAGATCCTCGACGATCCCGGCGACGAAAGCCTCGCGAGTCCGGCCCGGGTCGATATCCTCGATGCGCAGCAGGAAGGCGCCGCCCCGCTCCCGCGCGAAATCGTGCGCCAGCACCGCCGAGAAGGCGTGGCCGAGGTGGAGCGGTCCGGTCGGGCTGGGCGCGAAGCGGGAAACGACCTCGATCAACGACTTGGCTCTTGACCGCGAGTCTCGGCCCATGCAGTCATGACGCCGTCCCCTCTTCCTCGGAAGAGGGGCTGGACAGGGGGCGATCCTCCCCGTCCTGGGTGCGACAGGCCGGGCCGTGCGGGAGTTCCCGAAGGAGCGCAAAGGGCCGTCGCGAGTCTATGTACCATCCCGACCTCATCCGGCATCCCGACGCCTGCCCGGCCCTGGTGCTGAACGCGGACTACACCCCGCTCAGCTATTATCCCCTGTCCCTGTGGCCGTGGCAGACCGCGGTCAAGGCGGTGTTCCTCGAGCGGGTCGACATCGTCGCGCAATATATGCGCGAGGTGCACAGCCCGACCCGCACCTTCCAATTGCCGTCGGTGATCGCGCTCCGGCAATATGTGAAGCCCTCCGAGCATCCCGCCTTCACCCGGTTCAACCTGTTCCTGCGCGACCGCTTCCAGTGCCAATATTGCACCGACACGCGCGAGCTGACCTTCGATCACGTGGTCCCGCGCGCCCAGGGCGGGCGCACGACCTGGGAGAATGTCGCCACCGCCTGCGCGCCGTGCAATTTGCGGAAGGGCGGCCGCACGCCGTCGCAAGCCCATATGAACCTCAACCGCCGCCCCTACCGGCCGACCAGCTGGCAGCTCCAGGAGCATGGCCGCTCCTTCCCGCCCAACTACCTCCACGAAAGCTGGCGCGACTATCTTTACTGGGACATCGAGCTGGAGGCGTGAGCCGCCGCGCGAGGCGCGTGCCGAGCTATGCGCTCGAAGCGCTGCTGCTCGCCGCCATGGGGCTGACCTGCGCCTGGCTGGCCGGATCGCTCGTGGCGCGGCCGGTCAACCACGCCGTCCCCGCCCCGCCGCCGCCCGCCCGGCCGGTGCGCCTGATCACCGACGACCATGTGCCGATCGCCGGCAGCTACTGGCCCGGGGCGGCGAGGGACGCCCCGGCCGTCCTGCTCCTCCACGGCATCAACAACGACCGCCGCATCTTCGACCGGCAGATCGCGTGGCTGAACGGGCTCGGCTATGCCGTGCTCGCGATCGACATGCGCGGCCACGGCGAATCCGGCGCGGCCGAGCGCACCTTCGGCTGGCGCGAGGCGGGGGACGCCGCCGCGGCGCTGCGCTGGCTCCGCGCCGCGGACCCGAAGCGCAAGGTCGGCGTGATCGGAGTCTCGCTGGGCGGGGCCGCGGCGCTGCTCGGTGAGGACGGCCCGCTCCCGGCGGACGTCATGATCCTCCACGCCGTCTATCCCGACATCCGTACCGCCATCCGCAACCGGTTGGAGCGCGTCGCCAGCCCGTTCCTCGCCCGCCTGGCCGAGCCCCTGCTCGGCGACCAGTCCTGGCTCCGCTACGGCGTCTCCCCGGACCGCATCTCGCCGCGCGAAGGCCTCGGCCGCTATCGCGGCTCCGTCCTGATCATCGGCGGCACCGCCGACCGCGACACCCGGGTCGCCGACAGCCGCGCGATGTACGCCGCCGCGCGAGGGCCCAAGCAGCTCTGGCTCCTTTCCGGCCTCGACCATGTCGCCACCTCCAAGCTCTGGACCCCCCAATATCGCGCGCGCGTCGGCGCCCTGCTCGAACACACGCTGGGCCGGCCCTCGCCGCCCCGCCCGCGGGCGGGCCGCCGCGGATCGGTTCCGGCTTAGGACGACCGACAGCCGCAAAAATCCTTTCCCTCGGAACCAGGGCATGAGCGATCGTGTTCCCCCGTCATGCCCGGGGAACGCAACTCCGCCTTCGCCGAGTTCAGGCGGATGATCGGCTGGATCGCGCTGGCCGGCGTGCTGATGGTGATCGGCGCGCTCTGGTACATCTCGCTCTACGAGCCGCTGCGCCTGCACATGGTGATCGCCACCGTGGGAGGCGTGTTCTTCTCGGTCCTGCTCGGCTGCGGCCTCTTCGCCGCCGCCTTCTACAGCGACAAGAGCGGCCACGACCAGGACGTCACCGACGCCACCAAGGGCGAGCGGGACGACTAGCTGTGCCTCCCCGCGCGAAGCGCGGGGAGGGGGACCACCGAAGGGGGTGGAGGGGTAGAAGGCGCGGGGGCCAGCGGCTCCCGCGCGATCCCCCTGAGCCCAGCGCCGATTACCCCTCCACCACCCTTCGGGTGGTCCCCCTCCCCATCTGGCGATGGGGAGGCAGGCACCGGCTATGCCGGGGAGGCAACTCCGCCGCCCTGCAGGTCGTTACGCCGCCGATGCGCGATTTCTCCCAGCTGCTCGACGCCCTCGTCTACACCCGTTCGCGCAACGGCAAGCTGAAGCTGATCGGCGACTATCTGCGCCGCACCCCCGATCCCGACCGGGGCTATGCCCTCGCCGCGCTCACCGGGGAGATCGATCTGCCGGGGGTCAAGCCGGCGGCGATCCGGGCGATCGTCGAGGAACGGGTCGATCCCACCTTGTTCTACATGAGCTGGGACTATGTCGGCGACATGGCCGAGACGGTGTCTTTGCTCTGGCCCAAGCCGGCCGGTGAGCCGGCCGAGCTGGACGACGGCGCCTTGCGCATCGGCGCCGTCGTCGAGCGGCTGCGGACGCTCGGCCGGGCCGAGGCGCCGGGCGCGCTCGCCGGCATGCTCGACCGTCTCGACGCCTCGGGCCGCTATGCGCTGCTGAAGCTCGCCACCGGCGAGCTCAGGATCGGCGTCTCCGCCCGCCTCGCCAAGACCGCGCTGGCGCAGGCCTTCGCGCTCGACGTCGACGCGGTCGAGGAGGTCTGGCACGGCCTCGGCCCGCCTTACCTCCCGCTCTTCGCCTGGGCCGAGGGGCGCGGCGTTCGGCCGAGCGCCGAGAACGTGCCCGTCTTCCGCCCGTTCATGCTCGCCCACCCGCTTGAGGCGCAGCGCGTCTCGCTCGACGATTATGCCGCCGAATGGAAATGGGACGGGATCCGGGTCCAGATCGTCCGCGCCGGCGGCGAGACCCGCCTCTACAGCCGAGCCGGCGACGATGTCGGCCGGTCCTTCCCCGAAATCGCCGAGGCGTTCCGCGAAACCGGTGCCCTCGACGGCGAACTGCTCGTCCGCGGCGAGGCGCAGGGCGCCGACGAGCATGGCGGCGCGGCGGCGAGCTTCAACGCCCTCCAGCAGCGCCTCGGCCGCAAGCTCGTCTCGGCGAAGATGCTGAGGGACTATCCGGCCTTCGTCCGCCTCTACGACATATTGTTCGACGGCGCCGAGGATCTGCGCGCCCTCCCCTGGACCGAGCGCCGAGCCCGCCTCGAAGCCTTCGTCCCGCGCCTCGATCCGGACCGCTTCGACCTCTCCGCCCTCATCCCCGCAGCCGATTTCGAGGCGCTGGAGGCGATCCGCGCCGGCGCCCGCGACGCCGCCATCGAAGGGGTGATGCTGAAGCGCCGCGACAGCCTCTATGTCGGCGGCCGCCGCGTTGGCCTCTGGTACAAATGGAAGCGCGATCCGCTCACCGCCGATTGCGTGCTGATGTACGCCCAGCGTGGCAGCGGCAAGCGCTCCTCTTATTATTCCGACTATACGTTCGGCTGCTGGGCGGCCGATCCCGGCGCGGGCGGCGAGCTGCTCCCGGTCGGCAAGGCCTATTTCGGCTTCACGGACGAGGAATTGCTGTTCCTCGACCGCTGGATCCGCGCCCATACCGTCCAGCGCTTCGGTCCGGTGCGCGAGGTCGAGAAGAGCCTCGTCCTCGAAGTCGCGTTCGATTCGATCCACCCCAGCAAGCGCCACAAGTCCGGCCTCGCCATGCGCTTCCCGCGCATCTCGCGAATCCGCACCGACAAGCCGGCGCACGAGGCGGACCGGATCGAGACCCTGCTGCGGCTGGCGGGGACGGCCGCGGCCTGACGGCCCCTCGTCGCAGCCGAGGCCCGCCCCGCCTCCCGGCGACGCAGCGCGCGGAACCGGAGCGGCTAACCTGGGTTAATCCCGTGGCGGCCGCGCGGGCGCGAGCGTGGAGAAAGAGCCGCCCTGTTCTGTGGAGTTTCGGCCCATGTCCCACCCTCTGTCCCCCGAGCCCCGCCGCAAGGGCGCCCTCGCCGCTTTGGGCTGCCGGCTGTCCGAGGCGGTCGCCGGCCTCGCCGCCCATCCCTACGCCCAGCTCGGCCTCATCCTCGTCTGCATCGCCTGGTTCGCCTTGGGCTACGGCCAGGTCGGCCTCACCGCCGCTCTGTCGATCCTCGCCATCACGCTCACCCAGATGGTGCTCAACAAGCAGGAGGCGCGCGAGAGCGAGGCGCACCGCCGCGACGTCGCCCTCCACGCCAAGCTCGACGAGCTGATCCTCGCCACCCGCGAGGCCCGCGACGAGATCGCCGGCATCGAGGAGATGGAGGAGGAGGACATCCGCGCGCTGAAGGAAGCCGCGAGCGTCACCCCGCTACGCGCGCCCCGCGCCCGGCGGGTGGCGGGGTAGGGCCCCTCACCCAGGGTCGAGACTCCGGCGCCGGCGGTCACTCCTGGCCCGCCTCTTCCTCCTCCCGCCCCGTCTCACCCCGCTCCGCCCGCTCCCCCTGCTCCGCCCGCTCCGCCTGCACCCTGATCCCGAACGCCCTCAGCCGCTTCACCAGCGCCTCGCGCACTTCCTCGTTGGTGGCGACCTGCTCGCGCACGAACTGGGCCCGAAGCTCAGCCTCGATCTCCTTCCTCAGCTTGCGCTCGATCTGCCGCCGGGTCGTCCCGCCCCTCGACATCCGCCCGTATTTCTTGGGGTTGGACGCCTGCAGAAGCAGCCTCAGGATCGAGTCCGACGGCTTGATCCGGATCTGCACGACCTCGCCGCCGCGGATCAGTTTCTCGGGCGTCCCCACCGCGGCCCGCTCCCAGGCCAGGGTCTCGATCGCCCCCGCCGCCCGAGCCCTCGCCGCCCGGCACGCCGCCGCGAAGTCGGGGAAGCGGTCCTCATGGTAATAGAAGGTCCTCCGGCTCACCCCCGCGATCCGGCAGGCGTCGGCGATCGTCCCGGTCTTGCCGAGCGCCTCGACGAACATTTTCTTCTTCGCCGCCGTGAACCCGTCCCGCCGCTCCCGCGCCCTCCGCCACTCCTCCGCCACGTCCCACTCCCACGCCAGCCCAAACGAATCGCCCGCCCCCATCCAAGCAGGAGAAATCCTATTTTGGAAGGAGTTTTTTCCGCCCGCCCCGCCCTTGAGCCGCGCAGCCGTCGCCCGGCGACGGCAAGCAGCGAACGGAGTCGGGGCCCGCGCGGCCGGCGGGGCCGCTGGCGAACCCAGCCGAACCCGTCCGACGTCACGGCCGCCCGTGACGTCGCCTCCCTCCCTCTCCCTGCAAGGGAGAGGGAGGGACCCATCGCGTCAGCGATGGGAGGGGGAGGGCCGCGCTCTTATGGTCGCGCGACGACCTCGCCGCCGCCTCAGGGGTGAGCTGGCGGACGATCACTAGGTTTGAGGCTGGGGAGTCGGTCCTGCCGCCGCGACTTCAGAAGCTGCGCCATGCCTTCGAAGCCAATGAAGTGTTGTTCGCGGGCACCTAGTAGGTGGGTCATCCCGCCGAGGCAGTGACAGAGCTACTTTGTCTCCGATTAGTTGGCTCACTTTTCTTGAACGATAAACAGCTGCGAAGAAAATATCTTAATTGCTGTATCAGCCAGCGCCCTTAGCTGCCCTTCCTCCGGTTCCTTAGCCCTGCCGGTGAAGCGCTTCACGACTGCCGGCTCCAATGGCGCACTAGCGTCTTCTATCATCCGGTCGGCCAAATCTCGCAATGGACGC
>DASWRU010000034.1:0-18530 GCA_036403015.1 Allosphingosinicella sp. | reverse complement strand
AGTAACCGTGTTGGGTGAGGCTGACTTCCTGATAGCGCGTCTCATATAAGTAACGCATTTCGATGCCGTCAAATTCCAGGAGCAGGCTTTTCCATGAGGCAACCGGCTCTCCCTCAAGGTTGTACCGCCACCCGTGCACTTCGAGGGTCCCGCTCGAATAGTCTATCGAGACTATTCCTAAGCACCTAACTCCATCTATCGCCAGCTTTTGCGCCCAAAAGCCTTCCACATTATTCTTGCCAAGAAGAAACAGTCGCCACCAAGCAGAGTTTTCAAATAGATATTCCAACGAGAGTTCAACGACTTTGGATATAACTAGCGCTACTACAAGGACGATGAACAGAAACGGTTTGATGCCGGCTCCATGGAAATAAATATCTTTCGCTGCCGCCAGTCCGGTGGCGACGGCGCCTATCGCTCCAATCCGAACGGCTTGGGTAAATAGCTGAGGTTTTCGGAACGCCATGAGGTCCCCCGACACACTTCCCTGCGGCGGATCGTACACGATTTAGCCGGGGACGCGCCATCGCCGGAGCCCGCGGCGCGGATGCGAACGAGCAACTCCAGGATTAGCCGTTCCGAAAATGACCGATGATCAACGCAACTCGTGGGAAGCGGTTTTGGCCGCCCGCGCCCGCCACGCCGCCTCCAGCCGGTCGCGCAGCGTCTCGTCGTCGATCGCGTCCATGCGCACCAGGATGGAGGGCCAGCCGCGGAAATGGTCGGTGTCGTAATAGAGGTCCGGCCGCGCCTCGATCAGCGCTTCCTTCAACTCGACCGGACAGTGGACCGCAAGCGCGTCCGGCTCGCGGCACGGGCCGGCGAGCGCCTTGCCCGCCACCTTGAGCCACGGTCTGCCGTAATGCGGCGCCGTCTCCACGCCGGGTAGGCCGGCGGCGAGCCGCGCCGCTCGGGCGATGATCTCCTCGTCGTGCATCGAAGCGAGGCTAGCCGGGGCGGATGCCGCCGTCACCCGGGGATATGGCGCCGCTCCCGCATCCAGCGGCTGGCGAGGAGCTTGACGCCCTTCGTCACCGGCAGGCCGGCATGTTCCGACGCCGGGTCCGGCCGCCCGTCGGGAAGGATGTTGCGAAAGACGAGGGCGTCGCCCTTGCGGCCCTTCACCTCCAGCCGGGCGTGGGCGAACTGCGTCTCGCCGCCCTCATAGCCTTCATTGAGCCACACCAACGCGGTCAGCACGCGCTGGTTCGCCGCGCCGGGTATATGGTCGACGTGGCGGCGATATTGCTCGCCGGGCCGGTAGCGCAGGATCTGCAGCGGCTCCCCGCATTCGGCCGCGCTGCCGCTGGCGGCCGCGAGGCGGCGGTTGAGGGCGGCGACGGCCGGGTCCTCGATCAGCCAGTGGATCGTCGATCCTTCGGAGGTGCGGATCGGGTCGCGATAGTCGCGGCCGGTCACCGGATCGACGACGATCGACGGGGCATAGCCCGGCTCGGCGAGACGGACGAGATAGTCGCATTCGGCGGGGGAGAAGAGCCGGGGCACGAGCCTGACGTCGGGCGAGGCGGCGAGGCGGCGGGGCTCGGGAACCGCGGCCGGGTCGCCGCGCGGGTCGAGCTTCATCTTCTCCATCAGCGCCAGCGCCCCGCGCCGCCCGCGATCCTGGCGCGCCTCGTCGCGCAGGCGCCCGAGGGCTGCCGCCCATTCGCTCCGCCCGCCGACGCCGTTGGCCATGAGGTTTGTGTAGAAGATGGCGGCGAGTCCATGCCCCGCCTCGCCCGCGCGGCCATAGAGATTGCGCGCCTGGACGATGTCCTGCGGCATGACATCGCCGCGCAGCCGCCACTCGGCGAGCGCGAAGAGCGCGCCGGCATCCCCGTCGGCGGCGAGCCGGCTGGTGAGCAGGATCGCCTCGGCCTTCCGGCCCGCCTCGATCAGGGCGAAGGCCTGGCCGACGCGGCTGGCGGGAAGCTTCATCGCCCGAACCATGCCACCCCGCCGCCGCTTCTGCCAGCCCGCCGCCGCAGCCTCCGGCCCGCCTTGCGCTCGCGCCCGCCCCCGCTATGCTGCGCCGCAACAGCGCAGGGATTCGGCCCGTGAAGAAGATCGAGGCGATCATCAAGCCGTTCAAGCTGGACGAGGTGAAGGAGGCGCTGCACGACGTCGGCGTCTCGGGCATCACCGTCACGGAGGCGAAGGGTTTCGGCCGCCAGAAGGGCCATACCGAGCTCTATCGCGGCGCCGAATATGTCGTGGATTTCCTGCCCAAGGTGAAGCTCGAGGTGGTGGTCGAGGACGGGCTTGCGGAGCGGGTGGTGGAGGCGATCGCCGCCGCCGCGCGGACCGGCCGCATCGGCGACGGCAAGATCTTCGTCTCAACCATCGAGGAAGCGCTGCGCATCCGCACCGGCGAACGCGGCTCGGACGCGATCTGAGCGCCGCGCCGCCGCCCCGCCGCAGCCGTCATTCCTCGCCGCCGCCGGGACCGGTCTCGTCCGGCGCCGAAGCTTGCCTCGCCGCCTTGCGCCGCCGCCGCCACGGCACGGCGTAGAGGGCCGTCAGCAAGCCGGTGACCGCGGCAACGACGGCGGTGACCGCCTTGATCCAGGCGGGGGCTCCGGTGAGCACGTCCCAGATCCGGTCGCTCAGGCGAACCTCGACGGTCACCGTGCGCACCCTCGGCGAGCGGGCCAGCACGAAGCGGCGACCGCCGGTGACGCCTTCGACGACGGTAACGAGGGTCAAAGCGTGGACGCCGCCCTTGCGCGCCGTCACGCTCCAGATCCAGTCCGCCGATGCGCCGAGCGGTATCTCCTGCGACGCCGCCGTTTTCGGGGCGATGTCGAACCCCTCGCCGACCAGCTCCGCTCGCATGTAGCGTCCGACCGGCGGGAAGAAGCGCTCGGCCCGGCCTTCGAGAGGGTCGACGATCTGCCCCGGCGTGGGCGCGGATGCTTCTCCGGCCGACGCGGCGGCGTTCTCCTGGGCGCCCGTTTCGGCCGAGGCCGTATTGCTTGCGCCCGGGTCGCTGTCGGCGACGTTGCCGGTCGCGTCCCCCGGGGCGCCCTGGCGAGGCCCTTCGATGATCCGGATCTCTTTCGGGGAGCGCCGGTCGATGACGAGGTGGACTTCGAACGTCTGGCCGCGGCGCATCGGATCCGGGACGTTGAAGGCCGCCGCCCCGGGGCGGACCTCCGCATCGGCGCGGGTCAGGTCCTCGCAATCCTGCGGGCTCACCCTTTGCTCGACCGCGGGACAATAGACGCTCGCGCGCGGCGGTCCCGATTGGTCCTCGCCCGTGTAGGACGCATTGCCGCCCCCTTCCGGACCTTGACCGCCGCATCCGGCGACCAGGCTCAGCAGGAGGAGCGACGGCAGGACGGCCAGTTTCTTCCGCATGAGCCTCTCCCCGGATTCGGGATACCATATCCGGATCGCTGCGCCGAGGGCGTGACCGCGGTCACGTCACGACGGCCGGCCGGATCGGCGGCGGCAACATCCTCATCTCGGCGATCGAAGAGGCGCGGCGTCGCGCATGCTCGTCCGGGGTGACGTCGCGCCCGGTCTGGCGCTAGACATCCCCGCGTGGACGATCCCCTCCTCGCCTCCATGTCTCCCGACGAGCTGCGTTCGGCGATGCGGGCGCTCGGCTACCGCACGCAGAACGACCTCGCCGGCGCGATCGGCGTCAGCCGCTCGGCGGTCAGCCTGTGGCTGGAGGGCAGGGTCGGGGTGCCGCGCCCGGTCGGAATGCTGCTGCGGATGCTGATCGCCGCCCGCCGCCGGGCCTACTGACCTTCTCCACGTGAAATGTTCACCGCGGGCCGAACTCGGGTGGACGGGCACCGGTGAGGGCGGAAAGGATTTCCGCCGGTGGACGACGGATTCGGTCCGTCTCCAACTCCGCTCATCCTGAGGAGGGGCTGAGCCTGGCGAAGCCCCGTCTCGAAGGACCGTCCTTCGATACGCCGTTTCGACAAGCTCAACGGCTACTCAGGATGAGCGGCAGCAATCATCGACACAGAGGACCATTAGAATGGCGAGCGACGCGGGCAAGATTTTGAGCCGGATCAAGGACGAGGAGATCGAGTGGGTCGACCTTCGATTTACCGACCCCAAGGGCAAGTGGCAGCACCTCTCGATGGTCTCCGGAATCGTCGACGAGGACCAGCTCACCGACGGCTTCATGTTCGACGGCTCGTCCATCGCCGGCTGGAAGGCGATCAACGAGAGCGACATGATCCTCAAGCCGGATCTCGACGCGGTCTATGTCGATCCGTTCAGCGCGACGCCGATGCTCGTCATCTTCTGCGACATCGTCGATCCCGGCACCGGCGAGCTCTACTCGCGCGACCCGCGCTCGACCGCCAAGCGCGCCGAGACCTATTTGAAGGGCACCGGCATCGGCGACACCGTCTATGTCGGGCCGGAAGCCGAATTCTTCATGTTCGACGACGTCCGCTTCGAGGACGGCTACAACAGCTCCTACTTCCGCATCGACGACATCGAGCTGCCGACCAATTCGGGCCGCGAATATGAGAACGGCAATCTCGGCCACCGGCCGCGCGCCAAGGGCGGCTACTTCCCGGTGGCGCCGGTCGACAGCGCGATGGACATAAGGGGCGAGATGGTCTCGACCATGATCGAGATGGGCCTCCCCATGGACAAGCATCATCACGAGGTCGCCGCCGCCCAGCACGAATTGGGCCTCACCTACGGCAAGCTGGTCGAGACCGCGGACCGGATGCAGATCTACAAATATGTGGTCCACATGGTCGCCCACGCCTACGGCAAGACCGCGACCTTCATGCCCAAGCCGATCGCCCGGGACAACGGCTCGGGCATGCACACCCACATCTCGATCTGGAACGGCTCCAAGCCGCTTTTCGCCGGCAACGGCTATGCCGGCCTTTCCGAGACCGCGCTCTACTTCATCGGCGGCGTCATCAAGCACGCCCGGGCGCTGAACGCCTTCAC
This sequence comes from Allosphingosinicella sp., assembly GCA_036403015.1. Lineage (GTDB taxonomy): Bacteria > Pseudomonadota > Alphaproteobacteria > Sphingomonadales > Sphingomonadaceae > Allosphingosinicella. The sequence continues at coordinate 13,592 of DASWRU010000034.1, read as the reverse complement.
CAATCCGACCACCAACAGCTATAAGCGCCTCGTCCCCGGCTTCGAGGCGCCGGTGCTGCTCGCTTATTCGAGCCGCAACCGCTCCGCCTCCTGCCGCATCCCATACGGCGCCGGCGAGAAGGCGAAGCGGGTCGAGTTCCGCTTCCCGGACGCGCTCGCCAACCCCTACCTCGCTTATTCCGCGCTGCTGATGGCGGGCCTCGACGGCATCCAGAACCGCATCCATCCGGGCGATCCGATGGACAAGAACCTCTACGACCTGCCGCCCCAGGAGCTGGTCGACGTCCCCACCGTCTGCGGGTCGTTGCGCGAGGCTTTGATCGCCCTCCAGAACGACCGCGCCTTCCTGACCAAGGGCGACGTGTTCAGCGACGACCAGATCGACGCCTATGTCGAATTGAAGTGGGAAGAGCAGATGCGCTGGGAGACGACGCCGAGCCCGGTCGAATACGACATGTATTATTCGAGCTGATCCCGCCTCTGGGACGAGAGCTACCGCGCCTGCCGTCGCTTCGTCGCCAGCGGCGACGGGCCGGCGGGCTCCGCGGCCGGGGGCAGCGGCGGCGCTTCGAGATAGCGCGGCGTCAGGGGCTTGGGGTGGGCGGCCGCGGCCCGGCGTCTCTTGCCGAGTTTCGCGAGGCTGAAGGACGCGGCGAACATCAGCCCCGCCTGGCCGCGCCGGCACCAGCGTATCTGGGCGTCGATCCGTCCCGCTTCGTCGAGATCGAGGACGATTTCGGCGCCGGCCGGAAGGCTCGCCTCGCATTCCACCATCGCACCGCCTTCGGAGATGTTCCTGAGGCGCACCGGGAGGGCCCGGCCCTCCCAGTGCAGGCGCCCGTTGCGGATCAGGCGGTGGCGCGGCGGCCGGCTGAAGCCGATCACCTCGGCGCACGGCCGGCTCTCCCCGGCCAGCGCCAGCGCCTCCGCCGCCGGCATCGGCTTGCCGAACAGGAAGCCCTGCACCTGGCTGCAGCCGAGGCGGCGGATCAGGCCGACTTCGCCCAGCGTCTCCGCGCCTTCGGCCGTCGTGTCCATGCCCAGGCTCTCGGCGAGGACGACGATGGCGCGGACGATGGCGGCATTGCGGCTGCCGGCCCCGGCCGCGCCCTGGACGAAGCTGCGGTCGATCTTGATCTTGTCGAACGGCGCGTCGCGCAGCTGGCCGAGCCCTGACTGGCCGGTGCCGAAATTGTCGAGCGCGATCCGCACCCCGATGCGCTTCAGCCGCGCCAGCCGGGTGTCGGCGGCGCCGGCCTCGGCGAGGAACACCGCCTCGCTCACCTCCAGCTCCAGCCGGTCGGGATCCAATCCGACATGACCGAGAGTCCCGGTCACCGTCGCCGGCAAGGCGGGGTCGGCGAGCTGGGACGGCGAGAGGTTGACCGCGACCCGGATGTGCCGCGGCCACCGGGCCGCTTCGGCGCAGGCGGCCCTCAGCACCCAATCGCCGATGCGCGGCATCAGCCCGCTCTCCTCGGCGAGCGGGATCAACGTCGCCGGCATCAGCACGCCCCGGCTCGGATGGCGCCATCGCAGCAGGGCTTCGAAGGCGACCACCTCTTCCGAAACCGAATCCACGATCGGCTGGTAGAGGAGGCACAGCTGATCCCTGGCGAGCGCCTCCCTTAGGTCGTTCTCGAGCACCTGGCGGTCGGCGGCGTCGCTGTGCATCGCCGGCGCGAAGAAGCGGAAGGTACCGCGGCCGTCCGCCTTGGCCGCATAGAGGGCGAGGTCGGCGTCCCGCACCAGCCCCTCCGCATAAGCCTTGCCGGGATTCGCCAGAGCGATGCCCACCGACGCGCCGATCTCGACCCGGTGACCGTCGATGACATAGGGGCGCGAGATTTCGGCGATGATCGCGCGAGCCAGATCGGCCAGCGACCCTTCCGTCTCCATTCCGGGCAGGATCGCCTCGAACTCGTCGCCTCCGAGGCGCCCCACCCGCCCTTGGTCACCGAGCACGGCGGTGAGCCGCACCGCCACCTTCTTGAGGAGCTTGTCCCCGGCCGGATGGCCGAGCGTGTCGTTGACCTGCTTGAACCGGTCGAGGTCGATCATGACGAGCGCGCAGCCGCGGCGGCGCTCCTCCGCATTGGCGAGCGCCTCGTCGAGCATGGCCCGCATCGCCGTGCGGTTGGGAAGGCCGGTGAGGCTGTCGAAGCGCGCGAGCTTCTTCGCCTCGGCTTCGCCGCGCTGCTGCTCGCTGAGGTTGGCGCCGAGGCCGCGAAAGCCGAGGAATCGCCCATAGGCGTCGAAATTGGGGCTGCCGGAGAGCGACCACCAGATATGCGCGGCGCCCGGCGCCCGGACGACGGCGTCCGCGAAGGGAAAGCGGGCCGCGAGGTGGAAGCCGAGCGGGTTGCCCGCTTCCTCGGTGGAGAGCATGTCCTCGAAGCGGCGGCCGATCATCTCCGCGCGCGTGGTCCCCAGATCCGCGGCGAGTTGATCGGAGACGTAGGTGAGCGTCCCTTCCGAATTGGTCTCCCAGAACCAGCCGCGCCCGGAGGCCTCATAATCGGCGACGAACCGCTCCGCCTTCTCCGCCTCCGCCTCGACCAGCACTCGGCGGCGTGCGCTCAGCACCTGGTCGCGGGCGCGGAACAGGCTGAGCCAGGCCAGCACGAGGGCGATCGCGGCGCCGACCCCCAGCAAAGGCGGCTCCACCGCGACGGCGGCGCTCACCGCCAGGAGGGTGGCACAGCTGAGCGCCGTCAGCACCGGCACCAGGAAAAACAGGGGCAGGCCGGCGCCGGCACCCGCGATCAGCGCCGCCCGCACCCCGAGCTCCCCGCCGGCCGGGCCGGACGCGACCGACGCCGCGGCCGCCGACCAAAGCGCGCCGGTGACGAGGGCGTGAAGGACGAGCAGGCGCGCGACCCTGTGCGGCCGCCGCGGCAGCGAGCGCAGCCGCGCCCACAGGCCGAGATCGAGCAAAAGGATCGCGCCAAGCGCCGGCGACACCGGGCTGGAGAGCCCGACGCCTGCGCGCCACAGGCCGAAGAGGAGGACGGCGCTCCACAAGCCGTGACAGGCGACGAGCAGCGGCACCGCGACGGCCAGGGCGCGCGCACGCTCGCCGCAGACGCCCTCGGTCGGCTCGTCGGGCGCGGCGCGGAAGTCGAAGGCGAGGAGCGCGGGTACGGGCAAGGGCGCCCCGCCGCGGCCCCCGTCTCCGATTCCCGAAAAACGCGCCTTCCTCATGACTGCCGCCGGTCCTCCGCCGCCCGCTTTCGCGCGGGGGCGCGTTCAGCCTTGCCTGATCCAGGTTAAGGAAGGGCGGCAATGGACGGTTAACGCGGGGCGCGGGTCAGGCGGGCAGGCCGCCTTTGCGCATGGGGAGCGCCGCCATGATCTGGCGCCGGAGCTGCTGGTCGGCTCCGACCCGGCCCGATCGCCGCGCGGCCGCGCGCTGGACGAGGAGCTGCGCGAGCGCCTGGTGCTGCTCGCCCACCGCCCAGCGGCAGGCATCGAGGTCGATCGGCCGGAAGAAACGCGCCCCGAATTCCCCGCCGCGCTGCCATTCGACCTGGGCATCGACGGCCCCGAGCCCCGGCACGTCCAGCGAGACGCAACCGCCCCGCTGCAGCCGCGCGTCGCAGGCGGCGCGGAAGCCAAGCTCGGAAAGATCCACCATTCGGATTTCGAGGCTGCTCCAGCTGTTCGGGTGGAGGCGCGCCGCCTCGTCGAGGGCAAGCCGTTTCGCCCTCCGCCCCTGGTCGTCCGCCAACATCTGCTTCGATGCCATCGATCTCCGGCCTTCTTGCAGCCCGTCGGGCGAGACTAGTCGGGACGGGTTAACGAAACGCTGATCGGCTAATAATCCTTGGAAACCCTGACGTTGACGCTGTCCCGCCCGATCGTCGAGATGCTCGACAGCAAAGCGAGCCAGCGGGTGATGCGATATTCGACCGTGGTGGCGGAATAGCCGCGGGCGTCGGTGACCACCTCCACATAGACGTGGCGGCCGAGATATTTGCCCGCGGCGATCGCGGTTCCCTGGCCGGTGGTGATGTCGGCGGGCACGATGCGCAGCCGGTCGAGCCCGGTCGCGGCCCGAACCGCATTGATCGGATCGAGGTTCCCGCCGCTGCTGTTGAGCGACGCCACGGCCGCCGCCAGCTGCAGGGCTTCCGGGGCGGAGAGATTGGTGATCGAGGTGCCGAACAGCAGGCGGCTCAGCAATTCGTCCTGCGGCAGCGCGGGCGTGGAGGTGAAGGCGATCTCCGGCCGCATGCCGCGGCCGGTGACCCGGATGACGGCGTTGAGGCCCTGCACCCCACCCTCGGCGGTGATGTCGAGCACCGGGTTGACCGGCGATTCGCCGAGGAAGCGGATGACTCCGCGCTGCAGGTCGAAGCGGCGGCCGGCGAAGTCGTAGCTGCCTCGCACGAGGTCGGCGCGGCCCTTGATGCGCGGCTCGGTGACCGTGCCGCCGATGTCGAGGTTCGCCGACCATTCGGAGTTGATGCCGAGCCCGGTCACGGTCAGCCGGTTGGGCGCATCGACCTGCAGGTCGAGCTTCCAGGGGGTGAGGCGCTTCGCCTCCGCCCGCTCGTCCGGCGGGCGGTTGACCTCGCGCACGTTCAGCCGCGCCACCTGCGCCGAGGCGGTGGCGACGCCGAGCTTGAAGCTTCCGCTGACCAGCCGCACGCGCCCGGAGATGCTGCCCGAACCCGCCGCCGATCGGATCGAAATCGGCCCCGTCACCTGCGCCTTGATGTCGTCGCGGTCGAGGAGTTGGGCGGCCTGGGCGTCGAGCGCGATGTTCATGCCGAAGCCGTCCGCGGCGCCGAGGTCGAAGCGGCCGCTGCCCGTCACGGTCCCGCCCTTCTTGGTGGTGCCGGCGAAGCTGTCCAGCACCAGCTGCGAGCCGCCGAACCGGCCGGCCGCTCGGACATTGTCGATCACCATCCCGGTGACGGCGCTCTCCACCCGCGCCTTGTCGGTCCGCAGCGAGCCGCGGATCTGCGGGTTGTTGAGCGTCCCCGTCGCGTCGGCGCCGACGGCGACCGGGCCGCTGACGTCGAGCAGCTCGACGCCGGTCAGCCGCCAGAGCGTGTCGGCCGGGCCGTTGTAGCGGATCTGCGCGAAGAGCGGCGCGGCGGCGAGGCGCTCGCCGATATTGCCGGCGGTGCCGATCGGGGCGAGCCGCGCCTGCGCCCGCCCGATCGTCCGCCCCTCGCTCACCGCCACCGCGCGGATGCCGGCATTGCGGCCGGAGAGGCGCGCCGCGACGCCGATGTCCACCGGACGGGATGACAGGACCAGCCCGGACCGGGTGAGGCCGCGCACCGTGAGGTTCATGTCCCCCGCCGGGTCTCCGACCGTCCCGAAGCGGTAGTTCAAGGTCCCGGAGGCGTTGCCGCCCAGCCCGAGCTCCGGCCAGCCGATGTCGAGCACCGACAGCGGCATCGCTTCCATCCGGGCCTGCACTTCCGTGGTCGGCCCTCCGAACAGCCCCGAGACCCGGGCGCTTCCCCCGGCGAAGGTGAGCGAGGTCGGCGCCAGCCGCCAGCCTTCGCCCTCCCGGGTCAGCAAGGCGGGTTCGGAAAGCTGGATCGGCCGCCGGTCGACCGTGCCTCGGCCGGTGATCCGGAACCGCCCCGGCGCCACGTCGGCGGCCATGTCGAAGGCGAAGCTGCGCCCTCGCGTGCCGGCGACCCGCGCGGTGATCCGCCCGGTGCCGCCGCGCATCTCGCCCGACGCGGTGACGCTCGCCACCGACAGCGCGCCGCGGCTCAGCCCGCGCGCGGTGAGCGTGCCGCGCAGCGAGGTCCCCGCCGGATCGAGCAGCGCCACCCCTTCCAGCCGGCCGCTGCGGATCGTGATCGGCGGCGGCCCGGCGAAGCGGGCGTTGGCGGCGGTCAGGTCGATCTGGATGCGCTGGACGTCGCGGACCGGATCGAACGAGAGCTTGCCCTCCAGCCCGCCGCCGGCGACGCTGAGCACCCCGGTGAAGCCGCCCGGGTCGGAGCGCAAAGTGCCCGACGCGCGGGTGTTCGAGACGTTGAGCGCGGCGATCTGGATCAGCGCCGCCTGCCCCTGCGGCAGCAGGATGTTGCCGGTCGAGGTGAACGGCCCCAGCGTCGATCCCCCCGCCGCCCGATAGGCGAAGCCGCCCGCATTCGGATCGAGATTGAGGAGCACGTCCTTCAGCCCCATCGCCTGGTTCGGCCGGGCGAGGCGGATGACGAGCTTGGGCCGGTCGATGGGCCCGTCGAGGGTCATCGCGAACGGCCCGTAGGTCGCCTGGCTGCCTTTGCCTTCGAACCAGAAGGTGCCGTCCTTGCGCCGATAGCCGCTCCCCGCAATGGCGATCGAGGGGCCCTTGAGCCTCAGATTTACGAAGTGGATGACGAGGTCGGACCCCCGCACCAAATCGGTCTCGATCTCCGGCAGCCCGCCCGCCAGCCCGGCGAGGAACTTGTTGTCGAACCGCCTTACCCAGGCATGGCCGCGGCCGGTGACGAGGGTGCCGTGGCCGCTGGGATGCGGCACCACCTTCAGCTCGCTGGTCACGTCGACGATGCCGAGGCCGGGGATGAAATAGCGGGTGAGGCCGCCCGACAGGATCACGTTATACTTGCCGGTGACGAGGTCGACGAACAGGCTGAGCCTGCTCTTGAGCTTGTCCGAGGTGAGGTTGAGCCCCTCCCCCGTCAGCTGCTTCGCCGTCACCTTGAGCAGGCCCTGGACGCGCAGGTTGGCGAGGATGCCGCCGGCGACGTCGCCGACGCCGGTCACCCGCCGCGCCGTCATCAGCACCGGCACCGTCACCGGCGCCCGCGAGAATTGCCCCCGCCCCTCGGCGCTCACGTCCTCGAACCCGGTCTGGTCGAAGGCGATCCTTGGCGACGTCAGCCGATAGGCGAAGGTGGCGCGGGCGAAGGGACCGTTGAGAAGCGCCGCCAGCCGCACCTTCTGCCCGGTCATGTTGGTGAAGAGCGCGGCCGGGCTGAGCAGGTCGGCGCCGATGCGCAAGGTCCTGAAGCGGCCTTGCGCGAGGTCGATCGTCCCCGCCGTCTCGACCTTGAGCGCGGCCGAGCGCAGCGACAGGCGGAGGCCGAGCTGGCGGTCCGCGAGCGTGGCGGTCCCGCGTATCTGCACGACCGGCGCCGTCAGCCGCTGCTTCTTGCCGGTCCAGAATTGCGCCGGCGCCGCCCGGCCCGAAAGGCTGTAGCGGCCGTTCTCCGCCGTGAGCGACAGCGCGGCGGTGCGGCGGCCGGAAAGGTCGAGCCGCGCAACCCCCTTCCACCTTTTCCAGCTGCCGTCGCCGTCGATCGCCAGCGCGATCGGCCGCTGCGTCCCCAGCATCGCGCCGAGCACGCTGCCCGCCGGGGCGTTCACCTTCAGGTCGAGGTCGAACCGGTTGCGGTCGGGCTCGGCATCGAGGTTGAGGGCGATGCGGTCGCCGCCGCCCTTCACCGCCGCCTGCAGCCGCACCAGCGCCCGGCCCGAGCGGATGTCCGCCTCCCCCACCAGAGCCGCCACCCGCGGAGTCCCGGCGATCGCCTTGCCGATCCTCAGCTGGCCGATGCGCAGGTGGCCGACATGGATGTCGAAGCCGGGGAGCACCGGCCCCGGTTTCTCCGACGGGATCAGCCTCGGCAGGCGCTGGAGAGTCATGAGATCGGCGTCGAAATCGTGGATGATGAGGCGGTTGCCGAGCCAGCCGAGCGGCTGCCAGTCCGCCTTCACCAAAGGGGCCTCCGCGAACAGGCCCTTGCTGTCGTACAGCCGCACGTCGCGGAAGCGGGTCCGGCCCCAGATCGAGCCCTCGATCCGGCCGATGCGGATCCTCAGGCCCGAATGGGGCGCCATCGCCGCGATCCGGTCGGCGAGGAAGCGGTGCCCGGCGCCGGTGTCGAGCAGCACGGCCCCGGCGGCCAGCAGCAGCGCCAGCAGCAGCGCGAGGCCGACGACGAGCTTGGCGAAGGCGGAGAGGAAGCGGGTGCCCTTGCGGCGGCGGCGCGGCGGCGGCGGCGCCTCGCCCTCGCCCTCGGGATCCGGCTCGTCCGCCATCAGAAGGCCTGGCCGAGCGAGACGTAGACGGCGACTCGGCTGTCGCCCGGCTGCGGGTTGAGCGGCGTGCCGACGTCGACGCGGATGGGCCCGAAGCGGGTGTGGTAGCGAATGCCGATCCCGGCGCCGACCTGCAGGTGGCCGATGCGCGGCAGCGGCGAGGTGTAGATGTTGCCGGCGTCGAGGAATGGCACGATCCCCCAATTGCCCATCCTCACCCGCGCCTCGATGGCGAATTCGGCGAGGCTGCGGCCGCCGATCGGATCGTTGAAGACGGGGTCGCGCGGCCCGACCCGCTGATAGCCGTAGCCGCGCACCGAGCCGCCGCCGCCGGCATAGAAGCGCCGCGACGGCGCGATCTGGTCGCGGCCGGCGCCGTAGATGGTGCCGAGCCGCGCCCGGCCGGCGAGCACCACCCGGCCCGAGACCGGCTGGTAGACGCTGCCGTCGAGCTGGATCCGCGAATAGCCGAAGGCGCCCGCGTGGAGCGACAGCTCCGGCGAGAAGCGGGCGGAGAGGCGGTAGCCACGGGTGGGATCGAGCAGATCGTCCGAGCCGTCGTAGGAGAGCACCGCCGGCGCCGCGGCGATCAGGAAGGTCCGCCGCCGGGTGGTGCCGGTGGCGATGTCGACGTCGCGCTCGTCGGTCGCGATCAATTCGCCGCCCACCGACCAGGTCCATTTCTTCTGCCAGATGATGTTGGTCTGCCGCTCGATGCCGGCGGCGAGGTTGAAGCTGCGCGCGTCGTAGCCGGGGCGGTTCTCGTGGCTCGCCACCGCCTGCGCGGTCAGCACCTGGTCGCGGCGGCGGAAATTGTTCATCCTGAGCGTCCCGCCGAGCAGCTGCTCCTGCGTTCCCGCCACCCCGCGCACCGTCACCGCCCCCTCGGGCGCCACGAGGTTGCGGTGCTGCCAGCTCGCCTCGATCCTGATCCCCTCGCCGGTGCCGTAGCCGGCCTGGCCGGCAATCGTCCGCATCGGCGCCGGCTCGAGCGCGACGGCGATGTCGACGGTCTTCGGGTCCTTCGCCTGGACCGGCTTGACGGTGACGGTGGAGACCAGCCCGGTCGCCACCAGCGCCCGTCGCAAATCGTCCACCTTGGCCGCCTCGAAACGCTGGCCCGGTTTGAACCGGGCGATGGTCTGGATGTGCCTGGCGCTGAACAGCGGCCGTCCCTCGACGAGGATGCGGCCGAACTGGCGCTCCCCGTTGGGCGTCACCGGCAGCGTCAGCGTCGCGGTGCGGCTCTCATGGTCCACCGCCACGTCCATTTCGCCGACGTCGGCGAAGGCGTAGCCGCGCCGGCCGAGCTCCGCCCGAAGCGCCGCCTCCCCCGCCTGCACCCGGTCGGCGTCGACCGGATCGTTGGGCTTCACCCCGAAGGCCTGGCGCAGCGCCTCGGCATCCGCGCCGGCCGCGTCGAGCCCCGGCAGCCCGACGGCGGCGAAATGGTAGAGCGGCCCGGGCTCCGCCTCCAGCGTCACCGTCACCGCGCCGCCGCCGGCCGGAGCCGCCTCGACCCGCGTGTAGACGGTGGCGTCGTAATGGCCGTGGCCGCGCAGCAATTCGGCGAGGAGGTCCGCATCCTCGCGGGCGCGGCGGTCGATCTGGGCCGCGTTGGCGGGGTCCTTGCGGGTCGCCTGGAGGGTGGAGAGCGCGTCGAACTGCGCCCTCACCGCGAGCTCCGTCGCCGGGTCGAGCCCTGTGATCTGGACCGTGTAGGACCGCTCCGAGCTGGTGTCGGCGATGCCGGCGTCCGGGGCGGTGGCGATCGCCGCGCCCTTGTCCTGCTCGAGCGTCGGCCAGTCGACGCCGATGTCGGGCATGGGATCGAGCGGGGCCGAGGGATCCGGCACGCCCGGCTCCGGCTGCGCGGGGGAAGTCGGGGGCGCGGGCGGCGCGGGCGGCGGGGGATTGCCGGCGGGAGCCGGCACCGCCTGCCAGGCGAGCGCGGCCGTCGGGCAGCAGAGGAGGGCGGCGGCCGGCAGCGTTGCCGCGAAAAGCCGCCCCGCAACGACTTGAAACATCGCGCGAAGAGTAGCGGCCGCCGCCGCGTCCCGCCAGCGATTAATCGGCAACCCGCCTCAGTGGACGGCGCCGGTCACCGCGTCGTCGCGCAACATGACGATCATCCGTTCCACCTGCCGCCAGCGGCAGAAATGGATGACGTTGCCGAGCTCGCGGCTGCGGCTCGCGCGCCGCACCGCCTCGGAGGCCGCATAGTCTCCGAAGCTCTCGATAAGCTCGCCCGCGTCGGCCAGGGCATCCCGGCCGGCGAAATGTACGTCGTGACGCAACGCAGTCCCCCGTTTTTCTCCGTTCCCACGCCTTAACGGCCGGACGTTCAAAAAGGCCGAAGCTGAAGGGTTAACGCGTCGCTTTCCTCGCGATGCGCGGCACGGCGCCGAAACGGGGCACGGCGTTGCCCTCTCCCGCCCCTTCTGCCAAAGGCCAGCCATGGACCGCCGCGGGAGATATAGTCAGGCGGGGGGCTTCATCCTCGCGGCGAGCATCATTGTCGGCACGGTCGCCGGAGTCGTCGTCAACCAGTCCAGCATCGGCTTCCTCGCCGGCACGGCGGCGGGCCTGGTCCTCGCGATCCTCATCTGGCTGATCGACCGGAAGCGCTAGACCCCGTTCGCTTGACACTGAACCGCTCATCCTGAGTAGGGACTGAGCCTGGCGAAGGCCCGTATCGAAGGACGCGCCGGAGCTGTGCGTCCTTCGATACGCCGGTTCGACAAGCTCACCGGCTACTCAGGATGAGCGGGATAGTTCAACCTAATTAGGACGGGCGCTAGCGGCCCGGTTCAGTCGCCGCCCGGATCGCGGTCGCGGCTCAGATCGTCGACCTCGGCCATGATGCTTTGCAGCGCCGACTGGCCGCCTTCATTCTCGTGCTCGCGGCGGGAGGGGAGCTTGCCCTCGGCGAGGAGGTGCTCGAGGGCGACCCGACCGCGGGCGACGCGGCTCTTGATCGTGCCGACCGCGCAGCCGCAAATCTCGGCCGCCTCCTCATAGGCGAAACCGCCCGCGCCGACGAGGATCAGCGCTTCGCGCTGAGGCTGCGGCAGATGGAGGAGGGCGCGCTGCATGTCGGTCAGCTCGACGTGGCGGTCCTGGCTGGCCGGCGCGGCGAGCATCTTCGACGCCGTGATCTCGTCCCACTCGCCCTTGAAGCGGGCGCGGCGCATCTGGCTGAGGAACAGGTTCCTCAGGATGATGAAGGTCCAGGCGCGCATGTTGGTCCCGGCCTGGAAGCGCTTGCGCGCCGCCCAGGCCTTGAGAAGGGTTTCCTGCACGAGGTCGTCCGCCAGGTCGCGGCTGCCGGACAATGAGCGGCCGAAAGCGCGCAGGTGCGGGATGACCTGCGCGAGCTGGTCCTTGAACTCGTTGTCGGGAAGCGGGACCGGCTCCGGCCTCGGCGGCTCGACCTCGGTCTCCGCGCCCTCTACCGGCTCGTCGCTGTCCATCGGCTGGTGGGTCAAGCTGCCCCCGTCATCAAACGCTCTACTGATTTCGCTCATGCGATCGTCGAGGACGGCGCGCCGCCCCCGTCTCCTCCGAATATGTAGGCGGCTAGCGCCAGATGAGCAACAAAACGAGGAAGATAATGACGACGAGCCCAAGGCTCGCCGGCAGGATGACCCGCGTCATGTGGTTGGACTGCCCCGCCCGCGCGCGCGTCGTATCGATATGGCCCTCGCCCTCGTCCATGGTCCCTCGGTTCCATTCGTTTCAGGCGGGCAACGCCCGCTGGCTTTGCGGGTTCCTAGGGGCCGTGAGGGGACAGTCACTTTTCGCACGGCGGGGGCGATTTTTCCACCGCGGTGCCGAAAAGCGACTGTCCCCCTCTGCCCGCTCAGGCGGGGATGGTGGCGTTGTCGAAGAACAGCGCCTGGGCGATCGCGGCCTTCACCGTGGAGCGCTGGAACGGCTTGGTGATGAGGAAGGTCGGCTCCGGCCGCTCGCCGGTCAGCAGCCGCTCCGGAAAGGCGGTGATGAAGATGACCGGCACCTGGAATTCGCTCAATATGTCCTTGACCGCGTCGATTCCGGAGCTGTCGTCGGCGAGCTGGATGTCGGCGAGGACCAGCCCGGGACGGCGGGCCATCGCCTGCGCCACCGCCTCGTCGCGGGTGACGGCGACGCCGATGACGTTGTGGCCGAGGTCGCGGACGATCGTCTCGATGTCCATGGCGATGATCGGCTCATCCTCGATGATCAGCACTTCCGCCCGCGTCTGCCGCTCGATCTCGGCCAGCGCCTCGGCGACGAGCCGCTCGACCTCGTCCGGAGCCGCCCCGATCAGATAGCCGGCATCCTCGGGCGTGAAGCCCTCCATCGCGGTCAGCAGCAGCGCCTGGCGCGACAAAGGCGTGATCCGCGCCAGCCGGGCCTGGGCGATTCCTTCCGGATTCTCCGCGTCGACCGCGCCGGGATCCTCCTCGATATTGGCCGACGACCAGATGGCGTGGAAAGTGCGGTAGAGGCCGAGGCGCGGATCGACGTCGCGCGGGAAGTCCCCGGGCGCCGCGACGATCGCCTCCAGCGTCGCCCGAACGAACGCATCGCCGTGATTCTGGCTGCCGGTAAGGGCGCGCGCGTAGCGCCTGAGGAAGGGAAGGTGGGGCGCGAGATCCTGGCCAAGCGACATGTTCGTTGCGACTCCTGTACGAATGCGATCCTATTGAAAGCGTGTCCGCGCCATTGCAAGCCCGCCTCCGGCCGGCCGGCAGCATCGCGCACGCAGAGGGAAGAATCCCTGCCCGCTCCCTTTCGAGACGGTGGAACCAACGGATGACTTTTTTGTTTCAAGGCGGACTGCGGGCCACTATTGGCCGCGGGGTGGGTCTGCGCATCGTCGTTCCACGGGAGGAGCCGATGGCCGACTCCTGTTTTGGACGAGCGGGCGCGGCACCGGCCGCGAGGGGTAGAGATTTTGGCCTTCGAAGACGACAGGGAGCGCCGGCGCAGGAGCGAGAACGCCCCCGAATCCGCGACACACGATATTCCCCGTTCGAAGAAGAGGCGCGGCTCCAGCCCCGAGCTGGGCCAGGCGCTGAGGGCGGCCTACGAGCAGGCGGTCAAGGAGGACATTCCCCCCGAAATGCTCGATCTGCTTGGGAAGCTCGGTTAGGGCCTTTAGCGGCCATCGGCTTGACGTGACGAACGCAGGGGAAGCCAGGATCGGTGGGCGTTTCGCCCGTCTCTCGACGGGCCTCAAGATGCTGCTCATCCTTTCGGCCGCGCTCTTCCCGCTCGGCCTCATCGCCATCCTTGCCTCCGTCCACTCCGCCCAGCAGAAGAACGAGGAAAGGCGGCAGGAGACGTTCGCCCGCCTGGCCATCAAGGCGCAGCGGCTCAACGCCGCCTTCTCCCGGAGCGTCCTCGCCATCCGCACCGCCGGCGCGGCGATCGCCGTGTCGCCCACCGATTCCCGCCTCTGCGAAACGACGCTGCGGCGGATCGAGCAGGGCGATGTGCGAGCCCGCTACGCCCTCTACGCGCCGGGGAACCAGCTGCGCTGCGCCAGCCCCGGCTTCGTTCCGTCCGCCCCGATCCGC
>DASWRU010000033.1:0-15854 GCA_036403015.1 Allosphingosinicella sp. | reverse complement strand
GCACCCATGTCCTGGATGGCGACGATCGCGTCCGAAGCCATCAGCTCGAGACACGCTTCGATCAGCAATTTCTCGGTGAACGGATCGCCGACCTGGACGGTGGGGCGCTTTTCCTCGCTGTCTTCGCCGAAGTCGGCGCTGGCCATGGTCGCACCGTGGATGCCGTCGCGCCCGGTTTTGGAGCCCACATAGACGATCGAGTTTCCAATGCCGGAGGCGGCCGAGTAGAAGATCTTGTCGGTCTTCGCGACGCCGACCGTCATCGCGTTGACGAGGATGTTGCCGTCATAGGCGCGGTGGAAATCGACCTCGCCGCCCACGGTGGGGACTCCGACGCAATTGCCGTAGCCGCCGATGCCGGCGACGACTCCGGCGATCAGGTGGCGCATCTTGGGGTGATCCGGCCGGCCGAAGCGCAGCGCGTTCAGATTCGCCACCGGCCGCGCGCCCATGGTGAAGACGTCGCGCAATATGCCGCCCACTCCGGTCGCCGCGCCCTGATAGGGCTCGATGTAGCTCGGGTGATTGTGGCTCTCCATCTTGAAGATCGCCGCCTGTCCGTCGCCGATGTCGATCACCCCGGCATTCTCCCCGGGGCCGCAAATCACCCACGGCGCCGTCGTCGGCAGCTTCTTCAGGTGGAGGCGCGAGCTCTTGTAGGAGCAATGCTCGGACCACATCACCGAGAAGATGCCGAGCTCGGTCATGTTGGGCTCGCGGCCGAGCGCGCGGAGCACGCGCTCATATTCTTCCGGCGACAGGCCGTGCTCGGCGACGATCGCGGGGGTGATCGGGCTGCTCATGGCCGCCCTCTAGGAGATCGTTCGGGCTTTGTCGAAGGGCCGAATTCTGCTAAGGATGATCCTCTTTTGTTCCCCGCTTGAGGAGGAGAGGATGAGCGTCAGGCCGATACCGGAGGGATATCACAGCGTTACCCCCTACATCACCGTCGACGACGCCGCCGGGGCGATTCGTTTCTACCAGGCTGCGTTCGGAGCGGCGGAGACGCTGCGGATGGAAATGGGCGGCAAGGTCGGCCACGCCGAGATTCGGATCGGCGACAGCGTGATCATGCTGTCCGACGAGTGGCCGCACATGGGGGTTCTGGGCCCGAAGACCCGCGGCGGCGCGACCTCGAGCCTGATGATCTACACCGAAGACGTGGACGCCGCGTTCGCGCAGGCGGTCGAGGCGGGTGGAACCGTCGAGCGGCCGGTGCAGGACCAGTTCTACGGCGACCGCTCGGGCACTCTGGTCGATCCGTTCGGCCATCGCTGGACGATCGCGACGCACGTCGAGGACGTCTCCGAAGAGGAGATGCGCCGCCGGATGGCCGAGCATGCGGGCGGAGAGACGGAGCCGGCGTGAAGATCCTCCCCGGAAAGGGGAGGATTACTTCACTTCGTGTCGCACGGCTGCGGGCCCTTGCCGGGCGCCGCGTAGGTGATCGTCGTGCCGTTGCCGCTCACCGAATAGCCCGGTGCCGCGTAGGGCGCCTTGCCGTCCGGGGAGGTGAGCACGGTCGGGCTCGAGTCCTTCTTGGCGCGGACGGCGACCGTGTTGTTGGTGTAGAAATCGGCATAGACCAGGCTGTTGTCCTTGCAGCGGTAGGTGCGGCTCGCCTGGATCATCGGCGGCGGCGCGACCGGCTTGGCGTTCTTCAGTTGCTCGGCCTGCGGGTCGTTATCTCCGGCGACGATCGTCGTCGGCTTGTTGTCGCAGGCGCAAAGGGCGAGGAGGGCCGCCAGGGGCGCGGCGGCAAGCGAGGGGGTTTTGTTGTGCATGCCGTCACTTCGCCAGTGCAGCAACAGGCGTCAAGACGTTTTCCACGAAGCGCCGCACGCGCCGTTGCGGAGGGGTTCGACAAGCGCGGCGGCTTCGGTTACCTTTTCCACGACTTAGGCGGGGGTGGGAGAGCGTAAGCGCGTGCAACGTGTCCGCATCGGCCTCACGGGCCTGGCGTTCGTGTTCATCCTCGTCCTGCTGGGCGCGATCTTCGCGAGCCCGACGGCCGAGGATTCGGCGGCCAACGTCGTCGAGCGGCAGCTGACGCCGGGCAATCGCGGCGGCGCCGGCGAGGCGGCCGCGAACGCGGCGCTGCCCAGGGAGCCGCTCGCCGAGCTCGGAGTCGCGCCCGGCAATGCCGACCAGAACGACGCGGGAGCGGGCAGCGGGGCTGCGGCGCCCCCCGGCCGCTGAGCCTCTCCGAATCGCCCATCGAAAGCTCGAACGTGCAGTCGAGGGCCTGCTGCGGCCGGGGGCTTACGTTCGGCCGGACCGGCGACTCGCCGGGGGAGCGACTTGCGGCTTTCGGCGGAAGGGCGCTAAACCACACACTTATCCACAATCCTGCGCAGAGGAACGATCCGGGAATTACGCGCGGAACAGACCACGAAAATAGTGCCATTTCCCTCTCGAAGGCATGAAATCCCCGAAAAAGGCATGAAATCCCCTTCCCACGCCGAGGCGGGGATGTTATCCACTGCTCCTGAAGTTTCGGGGCAATTCTCCAGCTGACCAGTGAGTCACGCGGCCGCTAGGTGCGTCCCGCGAACGGGGGAGCTCCGCGTGTGGAGCGGATACGGGCGTGGAGATCGACGACTTCTTTCAGGGGAGCGCTCTCAACGCGGTGGATGCCAAGGGGCGTCTCTCCGTTCCCGCCTTCGTCCGCGCCGTGATCGAGCGCCGTTCCGACGCCCGCGCGATCGTCGTCGGAGCCCACGAGGTCGCGCCCTGCCTCACCGCCTACGGCCGCGGCTATGCCCGCAACCTCTGGGAAGACATCGAGCGCCGCCGCCTCGCCGAGGAAGGCCGCGGCGGCACGCTCGAAGACCATTACGCCCGCGCCCGGCGGATGTTCGGAATGACCGAGGACGTCCCCTACGACACCAGCGGCCGAATCGTCCTGCCGCCGATGATGCGCCGCAAGGGCCGGATCGAGGACCTCGCGCTCTTCGTCGGCATCGGCGGGATCGTCGAGATCTGGAATCCGCGCGTCGCGCTTGCCGAGGGCGACCGCGACCTCAAGGAAATCGCCGCCTGGCGGCTCGAGGAAAAGGGCCTCTCCGCATGACCGCCGTGCCCGCCCCGCACGTGCCGGTCCTGCTGGACGAGGTGCTTCGCGGCCTCGCCGTCCAGGCGGGCGAAACCCATGTCGACGGCACCTTCGGGGCCGGCGGCTACACCAGGGCCATTCTCGAGAAAGGGGCCTCCCGGGTCTACGCCTTCGATCGCGATCCCGATGCGATACAAGAAGGCGAGGCGCTGGCGGCTTCGAGCGGGGGGCGCCTGACGCTTGTGCCGGAGCGTTTTTCCCGGATGCGTCAGGCGCTTGCCGGCCGCGGCGTCGAGGCCGTGGACGGCGTCACCCTCGATGTCGGCGTCTCGTCGATGCAGCTCGACCGCGCCGAGCGCGGCTTCTCCTTCCAGGCCGACGGCCCGCTCGACATGCGCATGGCCCGCGAGGGCGAGAGCGCCGCCGATTTCCTGAACCACGCCCCGGAAGAGGCGATCGCGGACGTGATCTACCGCTACGGGGAGGAGCCCAAATCGCGCCGCATCGCCCGCGCCATCGTATCCGCGCGGCCGATCGAGCGGACCGGCCGGCTGGCGGAGGTGGTCCGCAAGGCGGCCGGCTGGCATGCCGGCCAGAAGAAGGACCCCGCGACCCGCACCTTCCAGGCGATCCGAATCCATCTGAACGAGGAGCTGGCGGAGCTGGAAGGCGGCCTCGAGGCGGCCGAGCAGGTGCTGAAGCCCGGCGGGCGCCTTGCCGTGGTTACCTTCCACAGTCTGGAGGACCGGGTGGTGAAGCGCTTCCTCAAGCAGCGCAGCGGCGACGTCCCCGCCGGCTCCCGCCATGTCCCCCAGCCCGCGCGGGCCGCGCTCCCGCCCAGCTTCGAATCGGTCGCGAGGCCGGTCCGCGCCGGCGAGGCGGAAATTCGCGCCAACCCGCGGGCGCGCTCGGCCACGTTGAGAGTCGCGCGGCGCACCGCCCATTCGCCCTGGAAAGAAGGAGCCCCGGCATGATCGCGAGGGGATTCAAGTCGGTAATCTGGGTGGCGACCGTCGGCGGCGCCGCCTTGTGCTGCTACATGGTGTCGCTGCGCGTCGCCACCGAACGCGCCGATCTCGCGCGGGTCGAAACCCAGATCGTCGCCGCCAAGCGCGACATTCGCTCGCTCAAGACCGAGCTCGGCACGCGCGGGCGCCTGACCCAGCTCGAAGCGTGGAATTCGGACGTCCTCGCCCTCTCCGCGCCGACATCGGCCCAGTTCGTCAATGACCGCGCGACGCTCGCCCGGCTCGAGCGGCACGACGTGACGGTGGAGGAGCGCAGCGGTGACGTCCGCCTGGCTTCGGCCGAAGCCCCCGCCGCTTCGCCTGCGGCCGCCGCCGTGGCGGAGAAGCCGGAGCCGGCGCCGAAGCTCGTCCCCGCCATCGCGCCTCCCGCCGCCCCGCCGCCGCCAAGTCTGGTGCGGCGGGCCAGCTACACTCCCACGCCGATCGTCGAGCAGGCCCGGGCGAAGGCTCCGCCCGCCCCGCCCGCCGCCGTCGCCGCGCCCAGGCCCGTGACACCCGACCGGCAGGCCGCGGCGAAGCCGGCCAAAGCGAAAGCCGCCGCCATCGCCTCGGTCGAGACCCCGCCGAAGCCGGCGAAGGCCAAACCCGTTGCCGCATCGGCGCAGCCCCCGGCCAAGGCCAGGCTCACAGCGACAGCCTCGGCGCAGCCTCCGGCCAAGCCGGTCGCCGCCAGGCCGGCCAAGCCCGCCGTCGCGCCGGCGCGCATCATCGCCGAAGCCAGGCACGCCGCGCCCGCCCGCACGGCCGCGGCGGACCCGAAGCGCCCCGCTTCGCGCGGCGCCACCGCTCGCACGCCCAAAGCCCTGGGGAGCGACGGCAACTGATGAGCGCGATCGCGATCAATCCGCCCCGCGTCGGGCACGGCGGCACCCGGCCGGACGGGCTTTCGCTCATCTACCACCGGCTGATGCTGATCATGCTGGTCTTCGCCGGCGTGACGATGCTGATCGCGGCTCGGCTCGTCCTGCTGCAGCTGTTCACGGACCGCTCCGGCGCGTCCTCGATCGACGATCCGCTGGTGCCGCCCCGCGCCGACATCGTCGACCGGAACGGCGTGGCGCTGGCCAGCACCATCGAGGCCTGGTCGATCGCCATCCACCCCAACCGGCTGATCAGCGACCCGGCGGAGCTCGCCGGCAAGCTCGCCGCCTTGATGCCGGAGCGCAGCGCGCAGGATTATCTGAGGATCCTGAGGTCGGGGAAGACCTTCGCCTTCCTCAGCCGGCGCGCGCTCCCCGAGCTGGTCTCGGCCGTCAATGCGCTCGGCGAGCCGGCGATCGAGTTCAGCCGCGAGCCCGAGCGGCTCTATCCGCAGGCCGGCCTCGCCGCCCATGTGCTCGGCTGGACCGACTTCAACGGGCACGGCGTCGCCGGCATGGAGCGGGTGCTCGACCGCCGGCTGAGCGATCACGCCACCCGCGGCGCCCCCGTCGCCCTCTCGATCGACGCGCGAGTCCAGGCGGCGCTGGAGAGCGAGCTCGCCGCCGCGATGGCCAAGTTCAGCGCCATCGGCGCCGCCGGAATCGTGCTCGACGTCAAGACCGGCGAGGTGCTGGCCCTCACCTCGCTGCCCCAGCTCAACCCCAACGCGCCGGGGCGGGGGATGATGGAGGCGGGGTTCAACCGCGCCACGCTCGGCGTCTACGAGCTCGGCTCGACCTTCAAGCCGTTCACCGTCGCGATGGCGATGGATTCGGGCATCATCAAGAGCTTCGGCCAGATCTACAATTGCCCGCGCGCCCTCGTCGTCGGCGGCGGCTTTACGATCACCGATACGCACCCCTTCGGCCGCGCCTGCTCCGTGGCGGAGATCATGAAGGAGAGCTCGAACATCGGCACCGCCCAGATCGCGGCGCAGGTCGGCTCGGCGCGGCAGCAGGAGTTCCTGCGCAAGATGGGCTTCCTGGCGCCGGTGTCGATCGAGCTGAACGAGCGCGGCCGCACCCTCACCCCCGGCGCCAATTGGGGCGATATCGCGACGATGACGGTCGGCTATGGCCACGGCATCGCGGTCACCCCGCTCCACCTCGCCACCGGCTATGCGACCCTGTTCAACGGCGGCGTCTGGCACCCGGCCACCCTCCTCAAGGTGGGCCCCGACCATCCGGTGCCCGCCGGGCACCGAGTCTTCACCGAGGCGACGTCCTACCGGATGCGGGCGCTGCTCCGCCTCGTCGTCACCGACGGCACCGGGCGCAAGGCCGACGCGCCCGGCTACCGAATCGGCGGCAAGACCGGCACGGCGGAAAAGATCGTCGGCGGCCATTATACCGGCGCCGCCGTGGTCACCACCTTCGCCGGCGTTTTCCCAATGGACGACCCCCGCTATGTGGTCGTCGCCATGCTCGACGATCCCAAGGCGACTCCCGACACCTACGGCTTCCACACCGCCGGCTGGAATGTCGCTCCGGTCGTCTCCCGGGTGGTGAGCCGCGTCGGCGCGCTGCTCGGCGTGGCGCCGGATCCGAGTCGCGACGCCAACATGGCGGAGGTCCTGCCCTACGTTCACCGCGAAGCCGAGCATTGATCCGATGCGCCTTCGCGACCTCGCCGGGATCGATTCCGATTCTCGGGTGACGGGCTTCGCGATCGATCACCGCAAGGTCGCCCCCGGCACCGTCTTCGGCGCCTTCCGAGGCACCGTCTTCAACGGCGAGGACTTCATCCCCCAGGCGGTCGACGCCGGCGCCGTCGCCGTCGTCGCCCGCCCCGCCGTCCCGGTCGAAGGCGCCGCCCGCATCGTGGCCGAGGAGCCGCGCCGCGAATTCGCCCGGCTCGCCGCCAAATTCTTCTCCCCCTTTCCGGAGACGGTGGCCGCCGTCACCGGCACCAACGGCAAGACCTCGACCGTGGAGCTGACGCGCCAGCTGTGGCGGATGGCGGGGCACCACGCCGCGTCCATCGGCACCCTGGGCGTCACCACCGCCGACGACCAGGTGACGACCGGCCTCACCACGCCGGACATCGTCACCTTCCTTTCGAACATGGCGGGGCTGGCGCGGGAAGGCGTGACTCACGCCGCCTTCGAGGCCTCGAGCCACGGCCTCGCGCAATACCGCACCGAGGGTCTGCCGGTGCGGGCGGCCGCCTTCACCAACTTCAGCCGCGACCATCTCGACTATCACGGCACGATGGAGGCCTATTTCGAGGCGAAGATGCGGCTCTTCACCGACGTGCTGGAGCCGGACGGGACCGCCATCCTGTGGATGGACGATCCCAAATCGGGCGAGGTGCTGAGCCGGGTCGAGGCGCGCGGGCTTCGGGTGCTGACGGTGGGCACGCGCGGCGAGACGCTGCGGCTGATCGACCGCGCTCCCACCCAGCTCGGCCAGCGGCTGACGATCGAGGCGGAGGGGCAGCGGCACGTCGTCACCCTGCCGCTTATCGGCGCCTACCAGGCGGCCAACGTGCTCACCGCCGCCGGGGTGGCGATCGCGACGGGGGGCGACGTCAAGCGGATTCTGGCCAACCTCTCCCGCCTCCAGCCGGTCCGCGGCCGTCTCGAGCGGGCGGTGATCACCCGCGCCGGCGCGCCCGTCTATGTCGACTATGCGCACACGCCGGATGCGATCGAGGCGGCGATCGCCGCGCTCAGGCCCCACGCCGCCGGCCGCCTGGTCATCGTCTTTGGCGCCGGCGGCGACCGCGACGTCGGCAAGCGCGCGGAGATGGGCGCGGCGGCGTCGCGGCTGGCGGACCAGGTCATCGTCACCGACGACAATCCCAGGAGCGAGGACCCCGCCGCGATCCGCCGGGACATCCTCGGCGGCGCGCCCGGCGCGCGCGAGGTCCCGGGCCGGCGCGAGGCCATCGCCGCCGCCGTCGCCGAGGCGGGCGCCGACGACATCATCCTCCTCGCCGGCAAGGGCCACGAGCAGGGCCAGGTGGTCGGCGAGCGCATCCTGCCCTTCGACGACGTCACCGTGGCGCGGGAGTGCGCGGCATGAGGGCGCGCGCGCAGGGTACGGCGAACAGGCCCCTCCCCTTCAGGGGACGGGTGGGGGTGGGGCCTGTGCCGGTCGGGATCTTCGGCGCGCTTCCCCTGCACATTCCCCACCCCAACCCCTCCCCTGAAGGGGAGGGGCTTTCATGAGCCCCCTCTGGACCTCCGACGAAATCGCGCGGGCCACCGGCGGCACCGCTTCCGCGGCTTTCACCGCCACCGGCGTCGCCTTCGATTCGCGCGAGGTCGAGGCGGGCCATTTGTTCATCGCGATGAAGGGGGAGGCGACCGACGGGCATCTCTTCCTCGACACGGCCTTCGCCGCCGGCGCCGCCGGAGCCTTGGTCTCGGAGGCAATTTCTCAGCCCCACGTCCGCGTCGCCGAGACGACCGAGGCGCTCAACGATCTCGGCCGCGCCGCCCGCGCCCGGACGGACGCGCGGATCTGCGGAGTCACCGGCTCGGTCGGCAAGACCGGCACCAAGGAAGCGCTCCACGCGGCGCTGGAGCGGAGCGCGCCGGGCAAGGCGCACCGCTCGGTCAAGAGCTACAACAACCATACCGGCGTGCCGCTCAGCCTCGCCAGGATGCCGCGCGAAACCCGTTTCGGCGTGTTCGAGATGGGCATGAACCATGCCGGCGAGCTTGCCGCGCTGACCCGGCTGGTGCGCCCCAACGTCGCCATCGTCACCGCCATCGCCCCCGCCCACCGCGAATTCTTCGCCGGCGAGGAGGAGATAGCCGATGCCAAAGGCGAGATATTCGAGGGGCTGGAAGCGGGCGGGACCGCCATCGTCCCGTTCGATAGCCCGCACCGCGACCGGCTGCTCGCGGCGGCGCGCCCCCATGCCGCGCGGATCGTCACCTTCGGGCTGGGCGAGGGCGCCGACGTGCGAGCGCGCGACGTGGTCGGGTCGCCGGGCGGCGGCTCCCTCGTCACCGCCAGCCTTCCCGAAGCCGAGCTAACCTTCACGATCTCGCAGCCCGGCGAGCATTGGGTGTCGAACGCCCTCGCGGTGCTCGCCGCGGTAGAGGCGATGGGGGGCGACCTCGCCGCCGCCGGCCTCGCGCTGGCCGACATGCCCGGCCTCAAGGGCCGCGGCGAGCGGCGCCGGATCGGGCTGGCAGGCGGCGAGGCGCTGTTGATCGATGAAAGCTACAACGCCAATCCGGCCTCGATGGCGGCGACTTTGCGCAGCTTCGCGGCGCAGCAGGCGGCCGGCCGACGCATCGCCGTCCTCGGCGCGATGCGCGAGCTGGGAACGAGCTCCCCGGACTTTCACGCGGCCCTCGCGGCGCCGGTGGAGTCGGCCCGTGTCGATTATGCCATCCTCGTCGGCGAAGAGATGGGCGCGCTGGCGAAAGCCCTTGGCCAAAGAGTCGAAATGGCGCATGTCGCCGACACGGCGGCGGCCGTCGATCTGCTGAAGGGCAAGGTCGGCCCGGGCGACGCGATACTCGTCAAGGGCTCGAATTCGATTGGCCTGTCCGCGCTCGTGGAAGCGCTGGCGGGTAGGAAAAGCTGATGTTTCTGTGGATGGCCGAGCATTTGGGTTTCCCGGGGGTGTTCAACCTCGTCCGCTACATCACCTTCCGGGCGGGCGCCGCCACCGCCACCGCCTTGTTCCTCGGGCTGATCATCGGGCCCAAGTTCATCGGCTGGCTGCGCGTTCGCCAGGGCCATGGCCAGCCGATCCGGGTCGACGGGCCGCAGACCCACCTCGCCAAGCGCGGCACGCCGACGATGGGCGGCCTGATGATCCTCACCTCGCTCACCGTCGCGATGCTGCTGTGGATGGACTTCTCCAACCGCTACATGTGGGCGTGCATGCTGATCACGGTCGGCTTCGGCCTGATCGGCTTCCTCGACGATTACGACAAGGTCACAAAGCGCAGCCACAAGGGCGTTTCGGCGCGGGTTCGGCTGCTGGCGGAATTCCTCGTCGCGGGCGTCGGCTGCGCGATCATCACCTACGGCGCCGGCACCAACCTCTACATCCCCTTCTACAACGGCCCGGTGGTCAATTTGTGGATCTTCTATCCCTTCTTCGGAGCGTTCGTGGTGGTGGCGTTCGGCAATGCGGTGAACCTCACCGACGGGCTGGACGGCCTCGCCTCGATGCCGGTGATCATCGCCAGCCTCGCCTTCCTCATCATCTCCTATCTCGTCGGCAACGCCAAGTTCGCCATCTATCTCGGCATCCCGCACGTGCTCGGCGCCGGCGAGCTGACCGTGCTCTGCTCGGCCATCGTCGGCGCGGGCCTCGCCTTCCTCTGGTTCAACGCCCCGCCCGCCGCGGTCTTCATGGGCGACACCGGCGCGCTGGCGCTGGGCGGCGCGCTCGGCGCGATCGCGGTGGCGACGCAGCACGAGATCGTGCTCGGCATCATCGGCGGGCTGTTCGTGGTCGAGGCGATGAGCGTCATCATCCAGGTCTTCTTCTACAAGCGGACCGGCAAGCGCGTGTTCAAGATGGCGCCCATCCACCATCATTTCGAGCAGATGGGGTGGTCGGAGCCGACCGTCGTCATCCGCTTCTGGATCATCGCCTTCGTGCTGGCGCTGGCCGGCCTCTCGACGCTGAAGCTCAGGTGATCGTCAGCCCCGCCCCCTCGACGCTGCTCGGGACAGGCTTTGCCGGCAAGAGCTACGCGGTCTACGGCCTCGCCCGCTCGGGCCTCGCGACGGTCGAGGCGCTGCTGGCGAGCGGGGCGAGCGTCATGGCCTGGGACGAGAAGGTGGAGGCGAGGCAAGAACTTGCCTGCCGTTCGCGCGACGGGGAGGCGCTCAGGATCGCCGATCCCCTCACCACGTCGATCTACGGCTTCGCGGGCGTGGTCGTCTCCCCCGGCGTTCCGCTGAACCGCCACCCCATCGCCGCCCGGGCGCGCCAGGCGAAGGTGCCCCTCATCGGCGACATCGAATTGTTCGCGCAGGCCCGCCCGAGCCTGCCGCCGCACAAGGTGGTCGGCATCACCGGCACCAACGGCAAGTCGACCGTCACCGCGCTCCTCCACCACATCCTCGCGACCGCCGGCGTGCCCGCCGCGATGGGCGGCAATATCGGGCTCCCCATCCTGGCGCAGGACCCGCTGACCCCGAATGATCGGGGGGTCGGCGTCTACGTGCTCGAGCTCTCCTCCTATCAGATCGACCTCGCGCAGAGCCTCGACTGCGACGTCGCGATGCTCCTCAACGTCAGCCCGGACCATCTCGACCGCTATGACGGCATGGACGATTATGCCGCCTCCAAGGCGCGGCTGTTCGCGATGCAGGCGTCCGATCACGTGGCGGTGATCGCCGCCGAGGACGATTACGCCCGCGCCATCGCCGGCCAGGTGACCGGGCGGAAGGTGCTGGTCTCCTCGGCGCAGGCGAAGGACCAGTCGCGCTGGCCCTCGCTGCAGGGGCCGCACAACGCCCAGAACGTCGCCGCGGCCGTCGCGGCGGCGCGCGAGCTGGGGATCGCCGAAGAGGCGATCGCGCGCGGGCTCGAAACCTATCCCGGCCTGCCGCACCGGATGGAGCGGGTGGCGGAGCGGAAGGGGGTCCTGTTCGTCAACGACAGCAAGGCGACCAATCCGACCTCGACCGCGCCGGCGCTCGCCGCCTATCCGGCGGTGCACTGGATCCTGGGGGGACGGCCCAAGTCGGACGATCTCGATCCGTGCGAGCCCTGGCTCGGCCACGTCCGCGCCGCCTACACGATAGGCGAGGCGGGGCCGATGTTCGCCGGGCTGCTGAGGCCAAAGGTGCCGGTGAGCGAATGCGGGCGGCTCGACAAAGCGGTCGGCGCGGCGGCCGAGGCGGCGAAAGCGGGGGAAGTGGTGCTGCTCTCCCCAGCCTGCGCATCGTTCGACCAGTTCAGGGATTATGAGGCGCGCGGGGCGGCGTTCCGGGCGGCGGTGGAGGCATTGGCATGAGCTTCGTGGGGCAGCTGAGGAGTCGGGGCGCGAACCGGCTCGGCCGGTCGGACCGGAGCGCGCTGGGGCGCTGGTTCTGGGAGATCGACCGGGTCCTCCTCCTCTTCGTCGCGGTGCTGATCGCGATCGGCCTCGTCGCGGTGGCGGCCGCCTCCCCCGCGGCGGGGCAGCGTTATTCCGGCACCGGCGTCACTTTCGCCCCGCTCTATTACTTCTACCGCCAGCTCGTCTGGATCATCGTCGCCCTGCCGGTGATGATCGGAGTCTCGATGCTGCCCCGCACCCGGGCCAGGCGCCTGTGCCTGGTCGGCACAATCTTCTTCATCGCCCTCCTTTTCCTCGTGCCCCTCGTCGGCATCGAGAGGAACGGTGCCGTGCGTTGGCTAAGCGTCGGCTTCACCCAGTTCCAGCCGTCCGAATTCCTGAAGCCGATGTTCATCGTCTCGATCGCCTGGATGCTTTCGCTCAAGAGCCAGGACGAGAGCCTGCCGGTGGTGTCGCTCTCCGGCATCGTTACCGGGCTCATCGCGCTCCTCCTCATGAAGCAGCCCAATTTCGGCGAGACGGTGATCTTCGCCTCGGTCTGGGTGCTGCTCCTCACCCTGTCGGGCGCGCCGCTCCGGTTCCTGGCGATCCTCGGAGTGGGTGCGGTGGCCGTCGTGATCCTCGCTTATTTCTTCTATCCCGTCGCCCACATCCGCATCGACGGCTTCCTGTTCGAGCATGGCGATACTTACCAGACCGACTCGGCGCTCCGCACCCTGACCGCCGGCGGCCTGTTCGGCGCCGGGCCGGGCGCGGGGACGCACAAGTTCCAGCTGCCCGAGCCGCATACCGACTACATCTTCTCGGTGATCGGCGAGGAGTTCGGGATCATCGCCTGCCTCGCCATCGCGATCATCTACCTCGCCATCGTCGCGCGGGTGCTGATCCGCCTCCTGCACGAGGAGGACCAGTTCGTCGTCCTCGCCGCCGCCGGCCTCGTCTGCCAGTTCGGGATGCAGGCGCTGATCAACATGGCGGTCAACGTCCAGATCGCTCCGTCCAAGGGCATGACGCTCCCCTTCATCTCCTACGGCGGCTCGTCGATGGTGGCGCTGTCGATCGGCATGGGCCTGCTGCTCGCCTTCACCCGCCGCAACCCGTATCTGCACAGGTCGCCTTATGTCGTGAAGTGGAGCGGGCGATGACCTTCTCCCGCCATTACGTCCTCGCCGCCGGAGGGACGGGTGGGCACATGATCCCGGCCCATGCGCTGGCCGAGGAGCTGATGCGGCGCGGGCATCGCGTCGCGCTGGTGACCGACGACCGCGGCGCCCGCATCCCGGGCCTGTTCGAGGGCGTTCAGGTGCACATCCTACCCGCCGGGCGGCTCGGCGGCGGCCCGGCCGGGTGGCTGAGGGCGGCGCGCAACATCTTCACCGGCCGCGCCATGGCCTCGCGCCTCTACGAGACGTTCGCGCCGAGCGCGGTGATCGGCTTCGGCGGGTATCCGGCGCTGCCGGCTTTGCTCGCGGCGAACCGCGACCGCATCCCCACCCTGATCCACGAGCAGAATGCGGTGCTCGGCCGGGTCAACCGGCTGATGGCGGGCAAGGTCGACGCCATCGCCACCGCTTATGGGCAGGTCGACCGGCTGTCGAAAAGCCATGCCGGCAAGACCCACCTGGTCGGCAACCCGGTCCGGGACGAGGTGCTGGAGCTTCGCCACCAGCCCTATCCGCCGCTGGGCGAGGACGGCATCTTCCGGGTGCTGGTGACTGGCGGCAGCCAGGGCGCGACGGTGCTTTCCCGGGTCGTGCCGGACGGGCTCGGCCTCCTCCCGGAACATTTCCGGCGCCGCCTTCAGGTGACCCAGCAATGCCGTGCCGAGGATATCGAGGCGGTGCGCGAGAAGTTCGCCTCGCTGCGCATCCCCGCCGATCTCGCCACCTACATCGAGGACATGCCGGACAAGCTCGCCTGGTCCCACCTGGTCATCGCCCGCGCCGGCGCCTCGACGATCGCGGAGCTCACCGCCGCCGGCCGCCCGGCGATCCTCATTCCCCTCCCCGGCGCGACCGACGACCACCAGACCGCGAACGCCCGCGAGATGGCCAAGGCCGGCGGCGCCCGAATGATCGCCCAAAGCCGCTTCACGCCCGTGGAGCTCGCCAAGCAGATGCAGAAGCTCGGGCTCGATCCCGAGGCGCTCGCCAACGCCGCCGCCCGGGCGCGGGCGGTGGGCCGCCCCAACGCCGCCTCGGACCTCGCCGACCTCGTCGAGCGCACCGGCCGCGACCTCGGCACCGATCCGCTGCCCACCGAGGAGCTGATCCTCCGCCCGATCCCGAACGGGGCCTTTGCGTGAGAGGGGTGGGGACCGATATCGGGACCATCCACTTCATCGGCATCGGCGGCATCGGCATGTCCGGCATCGCCGAGGTGATGCACATCCTGGGCTACAGCGTGCAGGGCTCGGACGTCGCCGAGGGCTATGTGGTCGAAGGGCTGAGGAAGGCCGGGATCCCGGTCGCCATCGGCCACGATGCGGACCATCTGGGGGACGCGGCGGTGGTCGTGGTCTCCACCGCCATCCGCAAGGACAATGCCGAGCTGGTCTCCGCCTATGAGCGGCGCATACCGGTAGTACGGCGGGCGGAGATGCTGGCCGAGCTGATGCGGCTCAAGTCCACCGTCGCCGTCGCCGGAACCCACGGCAAGACCACCACCACGTCGATGGTCGCGGCCCTGCTCGATGCCGGCGGCATCGATCCCACCGTCATCAACGGCGGCATCATCAACGCCTACGGCTCCAACGCCCGGCTCGGCAGCTCCGACTGGATGGTGGTGGAAGCGGACGAGAGCGACGGCAGCTTCCTCCGCCTTGACGGCCAGATCGCCGTCGTCACCAACATCGATCCCGAGCATCTCGACCATTATGGCAGCTTCGAGAAGGTGAAGGACGCCTTCGTCGAGTTCGTCGAGAACGTCCCCTTCTACGGCGCTGCTTTGCTCTGCGTCGACCATCCCGAGGTGCAGACCATCATCCCGCGCCTGCGCGACCGGCGGGTCGTCACCTACGGTTTCGCCGCTTTGGCCGACGTACGGGGCGAGAATGTGCGGCCGGTGCCGGGCGGCAACGTCTTCGACGTCTCGCTGCGCGACCGCGCCGGGCAGGTGCGGACCGTCGCCGGTATCGAGCTGCCCATGCCCGGCCGCCACAACGTCCAGAACGCGCTGGCGGCGATCGGCGTCGCGGCGGAGCTCGGCATCCCCGACGCCGTGATCGCCCGCGGCTTCGAGAAGTTCGGCGGGGTCAAGCGCCGCTTCACCAAGGTAGGCGACATCCAGGGCGCGGCGATCATCGACGATTACGGCCACCACCCGACCGAGATCCGCGCGGTCCTCTCCGCCGCGCGCGAAGGGGCGGAGGGCCGGGTGATCGCGGTCGTCCAGCCGCATCGCTTCACCCGCCTGCGCGACCTGATGGAGGACTTCCAGGGCGCCTTCAACGATGCCGACATCGTCTATGTCGCCCCGGTCTATCCGGCGGGCGAGGAGCCGATCGAGGGCGTGGACGCCGAGGCGCTTGTGGAGGGCTTGAAGCAGCGTGGCCACCGCGCGGTCAAGGCCGTCGCCGACCTCGACGACCTCTGCCTCAGCCTGCGCGACATCGCCGCCCGCGGCGACATGGTCATCTGTCTCGGCGCCGGCGACATCACCAAATGGGCCGCCGGCCTCGCCGACGGCATTCGCTGCGCGAGGCTCAACAAGTGAGCGGGGTTTCGCACAAGCCCCACCCCAACCCCTCCCCTGAAGGGGAGGGGCTTGAGAACGGTGCGGCCCTTACCCTTAGCCCCTCCCCTTCAGGGGAGGGGTTGGGGGTGGGGCTTGTGCCATTTAGCGGCGAACGAGAGCGCAA
>DASWRU010000032.1:0-39655 GCA_036403015.1 Allosphingosinicella sp. | reverse complement strand
CGGCCGGATCCCCTCACCCCCTGCCCCTCTCCCTCTGGGAGAGGGGAGATTAAGGGAGACTCATGCCGCCGGAATGCTTGCCCCGATAAGGAGGACATTCTCTTCCTGGTCCGCCACCTGTATCTCCCCCCCGACCTCGTCGACGAGGCAATGGGCCAGCCAGGCGGCCGCGGCGCGGGGCGCGATCGCATCCTCGTCCGTGTCGCCGACGAGGACTCGCTTCAGCTCGGGATCGAGGACGATGCGGGGACCGTCGGCGCGAACGACGATGTCCAGACCGCCGTCATGCTTCTCGGCGCCGACGTCCAGCCGCCCGCCCCTCACCAGCGCGTCGCCCGCGATGAGGACGAGGTTCAGCAGCACCTTCAGCGCCGCCTTGCCCATGGTCGGCTCGTCGACCATCCAGCCGAGCTGGATTCGGCCGTCGCCGCCGAACAGCCCCTCGATCGCGACCCGAGCCTCGCGCGTATCGACCTCGTCGCCGAAGCCGCCGGCGGCGCCGAAGGCCAGGCGGAAGAATTTGAGCTTGTTGGCGCTGGCCCGCGCGCTCTCGCCGAGCAGGTCGAGGCAGCGGGCGCGCATCTCCGGATCGTGCTCGTCCGACAGCAGCTCGATACCGTTGTTGAGCGCGCCGACTGGCGAGAGGAGGTCGTGGCAGAGGCGCGAGCAGAGCAGGCTTGCAAATTCGTGGGATTTCATGGCGGTTGGAGCCCCTGTCGCGCCGGTTTCACCCCTATTGGCGGCACCATTCTAAGGTTGCAAGCGCCGGGATGCGCGTCGCGCCATTACCCGGATCGTTTGTCGCTCGATGCCGGGCGCGAGCCTATCGGAGGCCGCGCTCCGCGGCTCTTCTCAACAAGCGGCGAGCCTCCCGGCCATGGGCGCGATAGCCGGTGACGATGCTTCCGTCCGTCACGACAAGCCGCCTGCCCTCCACCCGCCGGATACGGTCCAGCAGGTCCTTCACGAGCCGTTCGGCGGCTTGGCGATCCCTGGCGCGGACGAGATAGCCGTCCTTCACTTCCGAACCGATCTCCAGGATCAAGTCGACGTCCGAGAGCGCGAGGCCGCGCTGATCGAAACGCTGGAGGGCGTGCTTCGTCACTCGCAGCGGTTTCACAGCACAATATCGAGCAGGTTCGGGAGGCTGGCGATATAAGCGTCCCCTTGCCTCTTCACCCACGCCGCCACGGACGGCGGGCCCGCCTCGCGGATATCCTTGGGAACTTCGTGGAGTCCAACATTGCCGGCGAGGATGTGATGAACCGCATCCTCGTCCCCGTCGACCAGGGCGGACGCCTCGTCTCTGCCGAGCGAGTAGCCGGGGAGGTCCCAATAAGGCGACCAATAGTCGAACTGGGCAAGGCCGCCGAGGCCCCCCGCCAGCCGGGCGAGGAACTGCGTTATCGGATTCTGTTCGCTTTCCTCATAATCGTATTCCAGGTGTTCGTCCGGGATGGCCAGCCCGAACAGATCCCGCTTGGCGATTGAGCTTCGTTCCGCTTGCACCACCTCCTCGCCGCGGCTGTTGTAGAGAAGGCAGCCGTCGAGATGCCGGAAGCCGCCTTTGTGCCCCGCCCCAATCGCCGCCCATTGCTCTTCCAGCCTTTCCAGGCTTTCGCGACGCTCCCTGAGGCTCTGCTCCGCGGCCCACAGGAAGAGGAACGGGGCGAGATGGAGGATCGAGGCCGGCTTTATGCCGTAGCGCATCGCGACCAGGCTAAGGGCGTTCCTGGCCTCGTCGGCCATCCTGACGTTCATCTGGGACTTGCGGGAAACCTCGTTCGGCGCCGCGGCGTCGATTGGCGGCCCGGATAGGGTTTCGACGTCGCTATCGAGGGCTTCGGCAAGCTGCTCGAGCGTGCGCCTTCGGCATTCCCTTCGACGGCCGGATTCGATGCGGTTGATCGTCCCCCGGTCCACGCGGGCCTTTTCGGCCAGCTTGTCCAAGGTCAGGCCTTTTCGGATGCGCAGGAGGCGAAGGTTTGAAGCAGTGATATTTGGCATCGGCGTATCCTCTCGTTGATCAAGAAATACGCTATCATTGCGCTATCTGATATAGGCTCTTCATTGCCGTGTTGGCTCATTCTATCTATGTGAACATGTCCGGCATGGGCGTCGAAGGGCATTGCTCGCGATTCAAGGACGTCCAGGTTCGCCTGGCCGGCGGCCGCATGCGGCGTAACATAGGCGCAAGGCCCGGTTCTTGCTGGACACGTAATTCTGTTTATGTTATGTTCCAGCTATGGGCGACTATGAACTCATCAAGACATGGAGCGTCGCCAGCCGCCGCGGGCCGCGCTCACGCCGAGGGTTCAGACAAAATGCTCGACATCGTGAACTTCGTGAACTTCGCAGGCTGATGCTGCCGGTTCGCGCGGCTTGAATTCACCGCGCGCCACGCCACATCGGTTGCGAAATGACCCGGGGGGAGTCGACCATTACCGCCACGATCGCCGCCGATGCCGCCGGCCAGCGCCTCGACCGGGCGCTCGCCGCCGCGATGCCGACGCTGTCGCGCGAGCGGATCAAGGCGCTGATCTCGAGCGGGCGAGTCACGGGCCCCGCCGGGCTGGTGCGCGATCCGGCCTCGAAAGTGCTGAGCGGCGCCTACCAGGTGTCGGTGCCCGAGCCCGCTCCGGCGCACAACGAGGCGCAGGACATCGCGCTCGACATCGTCTTCGAGGACGAGCATCTCCTCGTCGTCGACAAGGCGGCCGGGATGGTCGTCCACCCGGCGGCGGGGAATTTCGACGGCACCCTGGTCAACGCCCTCCTCCACCATTGCGCCGGGCGCCTCTCGGGCATCGGCGGCGTCGCCCGCCCGGGGATCGTCCATCGCATCGACAAGGACACTTCGGGCCTGCTCGTCGTCGCCAAGACCGACGTCGCCCACGAAGGGCTGGCGGCGCAGTTCGCGAGGCACAGCATCGACCGCCGCTACCAGGCGATCGTCGCGGGCGTGCCGAACCCGCCGGAAGGGGTGGTCGACGCCCCCCTCGCCCGCTCGTCGGCCAACCGGCAGAAGATGGCGATCGTCGAGGGCGGGCGCGGCAAGCGGGCCGTGACTCGCTACCGGCTGGAGCGGCCGCTGAGGGACGCCGCTTTGGTCGAATGCCGGCTCGAAACCGGGCGCACCCACCAGGTCCGAGTCCACATGACCTCGATCGGACACCCCCTGCTCGGCGATCCGGCCTACGGGCGGACCCGCGGCGCCCATCGCGAGTTGTTGAAAAGACTGGGTTTCGAACGCCAGGCGCTGCACGCGGCCGAGCTGGGATTCATCCATCCCGTGACACGCGCGCCCTTGTCGTTCAAAAGCGCCGTTCCGTCCGATATGCAGGAACTGTTAAGCGCGCTGGCGCTATAGGATCGGACGGACCGGCAGAGCAAAAACCACCGGATACCAGGGAGTGAAGGTCAAGATGGCAAGCGGTAAGAACGTGGCGACGATTCCCGCCATGGGCGGCGAGGCGGGCCTCAACCGTTATCTCGCCGAGATCAGGAAATTCCCGATCCTCGCCCCCGAGGAAGAGTTCATGCTCGCCAAGCGCTGGTCGGAGCATCAGGACACCGATGCGGCGGCCAAGCTGGTCAACTCGCACCTGCGCCTCGTTGCCAAGATCGCGATGGGCTATCGCGGCTACGGCCTGCCCGTCGCCGAGCTCATCTCCGAAGGCAATATCGGCCTGATGCAGGGCGTGAAGAAGTTCGAGCCGGACCGCGGCTTCCGCCTCGCCACCTATGCGATGTGGTGGATCCGCGCCTCGATCCAGGAATTCATCCTGCGCTCGTGGAGCCTGGTGAAGATGGGCACCACCGCCGCGCAGAAGAAGCTTTTCTTCAACCTCAGGCGGATGAAGAACCAGATCGAGGCGTTCGAGGACGGGGACCTCAAGCCCGCCGACGTCACCAAGATCGCCACCGATCTCGGCGTGTCCGAGGAGGACGTCATCTCGATGAACCGCCGCATGGCGATGGGCGGCGACACCTCGCTGAACGTGCCGCTGCGCGAGGACGGCGAAGGCACGTGGCAGGACTGGCTGGTCGACAGCGAACCGCTGCAGGACGAGCGCGTCGCCGAGGCGCAGGAGAGCCGGGTGCGCCACGATCTGCTGGTCGAGGCGATGGAGTCGCTGAACGAGCGCGAGAAGCACATCCTCACCGAGCGGCGCCTCACCGACGAGCCCAAGACGCTGGAGGAGCTCTCCCAGGTCTACGACGTCAGCCGCGAGCGCATCCGCCAGATCGAGGTCCGCGCCTTCGAGAAGCTCCAGAAGGCGCTGATGAACCTCGCCGGCGAACGCCGCCTGCTGCCGGCGGCGTGAGTCTGCGGAGGTAGCGAAAACCGTTCGTGTCGAGCGAAGTCGAGACACCCTGTCGAGCGCAGCCGAGACGGGGCCGGCATGAGCCTCGGCTGCGCTCGGCGAAGCCCCTCGACTTCGCTCGGGGCGAACGGCTTCCCCGCCCTGCCATGATCCTCGGCTCCCCATGCCGCGCGTGAGAGTCCGCAGGCGGAACTGGTTCGCCCGCGCGCTCGTCTGGGCGATCCGCGGCCTGTTCGCCTTCGTCCTCGTCTCCTTCCTCTGGGTGCTCCTCTACAAGTGGGTGAACCCGCCCTTCACCTTCACCATGGCCGGCGACACCCTCCAGGGCCGCACCGTCACACGCAACTGGATGGCGATCGACCGCCTCGACAGGGACGCGGTCCGCGCCGTCATCGCCGCCGAGGACAGCAAGTTCTGCTCCCATTGGGGCTTCGACCAGGACGCCATCGCCGCGGCGATGCGGCGCAACGCGCAGGGCGGCTCGATCGTCCGCGGCGGCTCGACGATCAGCCAGCAGACGGCGAAGAACGCCTTCCTCTGGCAAGGCGGCGGCTATGTCCGCAAGGGCCTGGAGGCGTGGTTCACCCTCCTCATCGAGAATGTCTGGGGCAAGAGGCGGATCATGGAGGTCTATCTGAACCTCGCCGAGACCGGCATCGGCACGTACGGCGTCAACGCCGGGTCGCAACGTTATTTCGGCCATGACGCCGCGGCGATGAGCCGCATCGAGGCGGCGCGGATCGCCGCCGTCCTGCCGCTGCCCAAGAAGCGCGGCGTCGTGGCGCCCAGGGGCTTCACCCGCCGCTACGGCAACATGATCGCGGCGCGGCTCGGCGTGGTGGGGCGGGACGGCCTCGACGGGTGCGTCTACGCGAGCGGCGCGGCGCCGCGCGACGCGCCGGAGCCGCCGGCGCCTCCGAAGCGGGCGAAAAAGGCGGCGCCGAAGGCCGCGCCGCCCCCGCCGCTGCCGGGCGAGGAATATGAACAGCCGCAGGCGGCGACGCCGACGGTACCGGAAGCGCCCCCCGAGACGGCAACGAACGCGGCGTAGCTCCCCTCAGGCGCTCGCCTAGAAGGGCAGCTTGAAGCCCGGCGGGAGCGGCAGGCCCGCCGTCATCTTCTGCATCTCGGCGCCGGCGACCTCGTCGGCCTTCGCCCGCGCGTCGTTGATCGCGGCGGCGACGAGGTCCTCCACCATCTGCTTCTCGGACGGCTGGAGCAGGCTCTCGTCGATCTCGACCGCGACGATCCGCCCCTTGGCGGAGGCTCGGACCTTGACCAGGCCGCCGCCGGACAGGCCCTCGACCTCGACCTTGTCGAGCCCTTCCTGCGCCTTCATCAGCTCGGCCTGCGCATTCTGGGCCATTTTCATGATGTCGTCGAAATTGGGCATCTCAAGCCTCTCTCATTCCCAGGGATATTTGGCGACCGCGGCGTCGGGGAAGGCCTCCAGCGCGGCTTTGACCAGCGGCATCTCGCGGACCGCCTCCTTGGCCGCCTCCTCCTGCCGGTCGTGCTGCTCCTTCAGCGTCGGCTGGGCCTCGCCCTCGGCGAGCCGAACCTGCCATTTGGAGCCGAAATGCCGCTCGGTGGCGTCCTTCAGGTCGCGGAAGAAGCTCTCCACCTGGCGGCCGTCGCGCGCCTTGCCCTGGGGCTGCTGCAGCAGCAGCTCGGGCGGCGCGTAGCGGACGAGGCGGAAATTGTCCCTCAGCTCGTGGGCGAGGATGACGTTGCCGTGCGATTCGAGATGCTCGACGAACTCGCCGAACCCCGGCGGCACCGCCTTCGCCGTCTCCGCCGCGCCCCGCGCGGGAGCCGGGGCCGAGCGCGCCGGCGCCGCCTCGCCGCTCGCCAGCCGCTCCATCAGCACGGCCGGATCGGGGAGCTCGGAGGCGTGGATGAGGCGCAGCAGCGCCATCTCGGCCGCCTCGAGCGGCAGCGGCGCGGCCTGGACCTCGGCGAGGCCCTTCAGCAGCAGCTGCCAGAGGCGGTGGACGGCGGCGTAGGAAAGGCGGCCGGCCCAGTCGCCATAGGCCTCGCGCTCCTCGGCCGACTGGGCCGGGTCCTCCGCGCCGCCGACTTTGGCGCGGGTGATGCCGTGAACGCTTTCGAGCAGCCCGCGCAGCACCGCGGAGGGCTCGACGCCGAGGTCATATTGGTCCCGGAGCCCCGCCAGCGCGCCGGCGGCGTCGCCGCCGAGCAGCCGCCCGAGCAGCCCTCGGATCGCGCCGCGGTCGGAGAGCCCCAGCATGTGGCGGACCTGGTCCGCATCAACTCCGCCGGCGCCGTGGGCGATCGCCTGGTCGAGGATGGAGAGGCCGTCGCGCGCCGAGCCCTCCGCCGCGCGGGCGATCAGCGCCAGCGCCTCGGCCTCCACCTCGACGCCTTCCCTGGCCGCCACCTCGGCGAAATGGGCGGTGAGCGCCTCGGCCGGAATGCGCCGCAAATCGAAGCGCTGGCAGCGGGAGAGGACCGTCACCGGGACCTTGTTCACCTCGGTCGTGGCGAACAGGAACTTAACGTGCGCAGGGGGTTCTTCCAGAGTCTTCAGAAGCGCATTGAACGCGTTCTTGCTGAGCATGTGGACTTCGTCGACGATGTAGACCTTGTAGCGGGCCGAGACGGCGGCATAGCGCACCGCCTCGATGATCTCACGCACGTCGTCGACTCCGGTGTGGCTGGCCGCGTCCATCTCGACCACGTCGATATGGCGCCCTTCGGCGATGGCGCGGCAAGGCTCGCAAACGCCGCAGGGGTCGATGGTCGGCCCTCCGGTGCCGTCGGGCCCGACGCAGTTCAGCGCCTTGGCGATGAGTCGCGCGGTCGAGGTCTTGCCGACGCCGCGCACCCCGGTGAGCAGGAAGGCGTGGGCGAGCCGGTCGCGCTTGATGGCGTTGCCCAGCGTCCGCACCATCGCATCCTGCCCGATCAGCTCGGCGAAGCTCTGCGGCCGGTATTTGCGGGCGAGGACGCGGTAAGGCTGCGCCGCCGCGGTCGGGAGCTGCGGCTGCGCGGGCTCGTCCAGGCCGAGGCCGAAGGAGTCGTTTTGGTCGGCGGAATCGGAGGACATGCGGCGAACCTAGAACAGGGCTCTTCGTCATGCCAGCGCAGGCTGGCATCTATGCAGAGCTCAGTGCGGCGAGGAGTCCGTATGGACCCCGGCCATCGCCGGGGTGACGGTGAGGTGGGAGCCGGAACGACCCGGAGCGAAATCGTTGCGGCTGCTTCCTTCCGGACCTGACCGGGTTGGCGACAACTCCGTCCGCCCGACTCCCGCGGCGCATATGGGACGATCGGCGAATTCGCGCAAGTATCAGGCGAAGCGTTCGGCGATTAGGCGCGCGACCGAGGCGTGGGCGGCGGCGCGGGCAGGCGGCTCGGCATCCCCGCCGCTCTGGTAGCAGGCGATGGCGATCGGCGCCCTGCCGGACCGCCATGCAATGGCGACGTCGTTATACGCCCCGTTGGCGCCGGTGCCGGTCTTGTGTCCCACCAGCCAGGGGACCGGCAGGCCGGCCTTCAGCCGGTCGAGGCCGGGCACGGATTTTTTCAGCCACGTGGACAGGTGGGTGCGCGACTGCTCGCCGAGAACATCGCCGAGCACCAAAGTCCGGGCAAGGCCGGCCATCGCGGCGGGGCTGGTCGTGTCGCGCAGGTCGTGCGGCAGGTTTGAATTCAGCTCCAGCTCGTAGCGGTCGAGGCGGGTCACCGGGTCGCCGCGGGCGCGGATGAAGCGGGTCAGCGCTTCGGGCCCGCCGATGCGGCGAAGCAATATGTTGGCGGCGCTGTTGTCGCTGACCTCGATGATCCCGGCGCAGAGGCGCATGATCGGAAGCCTGCCCAGGTCCAGCGCCGCCTCCACCGTGGGGGAATTGGGGAGCGGATCGCCCGGCCCGAAGGGCAATTCCTCCGCCATCGAGAGTTCGCCGCGATCCGCGAGCGTCAGCACCAGCGCCGCGAGCGGGAGCTTGAAAGTCGAGGCCATCGCATAACGCAAATCGGCGTCGAAGCGCAGCTCGCGGCCGGAGCTCGTATCGATCGCAGCAACGCCGAGCCGGGCTCCCGGCCCGAGCGTGGCGCGAATCGCCTCGATCCGGACTTCGTCGGAAGCCGGAGCGGCCGGAACGGTGCGGGCGCAGCCTCCGGCGGCGAGGGCGGCGAGAAAAGTCCGGCGGTCGATCATCTTACCTCCCCTGCATGTTCCTCGCGGCGGCGGGCATCCGCACCGTCAGCGTCTCCAGCGCCTCCGTCAGCACTATCTGGCACGAAAGGCGCGACGTGCGGGTGACGTGGGCGGCGAGGTCGAGCAAATCCTCCTCCTCCTCGCTGGCGCGCGGCAGCCGGGGAAAATCGGCCGGATCGACGACGACATGGCAGGTCGAGCAGGCCATCTGCCCCTCGCACGTCCCCTCCAGCGGCTGCCCGTCGGCCTGGGCGACGTCGAGCAGGCGCTCGCCGGCGGGCGCGCTCACCTCGCGCACCGTCCGCCCGTCCGCCGAGACGAAACGGACCAGGGTCATGCGGCGAAGCTCGACTGGCGGGCGGCGGCATCCTCGATCAGGTCGAGCGCCCGCAGCAGGTCGGGCTCGCTCGTATAGCGGCCGAAGCCGAGGCGGAGGCTGGAGCGCGCCTCGCGGTCCCCGAGACCGAGGGCCCGCAGCACGTGGCTCGGCCGTCCGGACCCGCTGGCGCAGGCGGAGCCGGCCGAAAAGGCGACCTCGCGGACCTCCGAGATCAGACGGGTGCTGTCG
The DNA here is from genome assembly GCA_036403015.1 of Allosphingosinicella sp. GTDB lineage: Bacteria > Pseudomonadota > Alphaproteobacteria > Sphingomonadales > Sphingomonadaceae > Allosphingosinicella. Next base: position 30,576 of record DASWRU010000032.1, on the reverse strand, counting down.
ACGCCCTCGCGCCGGACGTTGAGGTTCCCGCGGTAGCGCCGTTCCTCCGAGCCGTTGATCGTCCAGCCCTGGAGCCGCGCCCGGGCGATATCCCAGAGCCGCTCGACATGCGCATGGTCCTCTTCGTGCCGCTCCGCGAGCAGGCGCGCCGCTTCTCCGAACCCGGCGCAGAGCGCGGGCGAGAGGGTGCCGGAGCGGATGCCGCCTTCCTGGCCGCCGCCGTGGAGGAGCGGATCGAGGGCGACGCCGCCCCGGACCCAGAGCGCGCCGATGCCTTTGGGGCCATGCACCTTGTGGGCCGAGACGGCGACCATGTCGCAGGCGTGGAGCGGGATCGGCACGCGGCCCAGGGCCTGCACCGCATCGCAGAGGAACAGCGCGCCGGCGCCACGGGCGATATCTGCGATCGCTTCGACCGGCTGGATCACGCCGATCTCATTGTTGACCAGCATCGCCGCGACGAGGCCGGTGCGGCCGTCGATCCGCTCCGCGGCGAGATCGAGGTCGACGAGGCCGTCGGGACCAACCGGGAGGATGTCGGCTTCGAAGCCCTGCCCTGCGAGCCACTCGGCGGTGTCGAGGACGCAGGCATGCTCGGTGGCGAGGGTGACGATCCGGCGGCGATTGGTCGGGAGACCGGCCGAGGCGCCCTTCAGCGCCCAGTTCGCCGCCTCGGTGGCGCCGGAGGTGAAGTAAAGCGATCCCCCTCCCTGGAAGGGAGGGGCTAGGGGTGGGTCAGCGCCGGTGCGGGAACTCGCTTCGCTCGTACCCACCCCCTGCCCCTCCCTTGCGGGGAGGGGAGTCTGAAGCGCGCTAAGCACCCGCTCCCGCGCCACCTCGACAACCGCGGCGGCCTCGCGCCCCAACCGATGGCTGCTGTGGGGGTTGCCAAAGCCGGTCTCGAGCCACGGCCGCATCGCCGCGGCGGCTTCCGGAGCGAGCGGCGTCGTCGCCTGGTAATCGAGGTAGATCGGCGCCTTCACGCGGCGCGGCGCTTGCCGAACAGCGCGCGCCACTCGCCGAGCAGGGCGTCGATGTCGCTCTCATTCGTCTGCGGCCCGAAGCTGATTCGGATCACTTCGCGCGCCTCCTCCTCCGCATAGCCCATGGCGGTGAGGACGTGGCTGGTCTTGAGGCTGCCCGACGCGCAGGCGCTGCCCGCGGTGACGGCGATGCCGGCGAGGTCGAATTGCATCATCTGCGCGGCGCCGGGCACGCCCGGCATGCGGTAGCAAGCGATGGTGGCGATGCGCGGCGCCGTCCCCGCCACGATCTCGCCGCCGGCGGCGAGGATGGCGTCGTCCAGCCTGGCGCGGAGGCGCTTCGAGTCCTCGTACCAGCCATGGTCCGCCTCGCAGGCGGCGGCGAAGCCCATGATCGAGGGCACAGCCGCCGTGCCCGGGCGGAAGCCTCCCTCCTGCCCGCCGATCGCCGCCAGCGTCGCACTGTTCCTCACCAGCAAGGCGCCGGTGCCCGGCGGGCCACCGAGCTTGTGGGCGGCGATCACCAGAAAGTCCGCCTCGGGAAGCGGCAGCTTGCCGGCGCTCTGGGCGCAATCGGTGAGGAGGAGGCCGCCCGCCGCCCGGACCCGGCGATAGACCTCCGCGACCGGGTGGATCATGCCGGTCTCGTTATTGACCGACTGCACCGCCACCAGCGGCCGCTCCGCGCCGGCGAGCGCGCGGTCGAGATCGTCGAGGTCCAGCGTGCCGTCGCGCTTCACCGCGATCTGCCGCGCCTCGGGCGCGCTCCGCAACACCGCCGGATGCTCCACCGACGAGACGATGAAGCTCCCGGCCCTCGCCCGCTCGAAGACGAGCGAGATCGCCTCGGTCGCGCCGGAGGTGAAGATCAAGGTCCCGTCCCAGCCGAAGGCCGCCGCGATCCGCCGCCGCGCGTCTTCTAGCTGGGCCCGCGCCGCGCGCCCTTCGGCGTGGGGCGAGGAGGGATTGGCCCAGAGCTGGCAGGCCTCACTCATCGCCGCCGCCGCCTGCGGCAGGATCGGCGTCGTCGAGGCGTGGTCGAGATAGATGCGGGGGCTCACGTCTTCCCTTTCAAATTGCGCGTCGGGCTCGGCGGCCTATATAGAGCGGCACGCGCGCGGGGGCAGCCCCGCTCTTTCTCTCCTGTCGAACCCAGGCGCAGGTCCAATGCCCGAAGTCATCTTTCCCGGTCCCGAAGGCCGTCTCGAAGGCCGTTTCAGCCCCGGCCCGCGCCCGCGCGCGCCGGTCGCGCTCATCCTCCACCCCCATCCGCAGGGCGGGGGCACGATGAACAACGCCATCGTCCAGGCGCTCTACAAGACCTTCGTGCGGCGCGGCTTCGCTACCCTGCGCTTCAACTTCCGCGGCGTCGGCAAGAGCCAGGGCGTGTTCGACAACGGCATCGGCGAATTGTCCGACGCGGCCTCCGCGCTAGACTGGGTGCAGCAGATCCATCCGGAAGCGGAATCGACCTGGATCGGCGGCTTCAGCTTCGGCGCCTGGATCGGCATGCAGCTCCTCATGCGCCGGCCCGAAGTGCGCGGCTTCATCTCGATCGCGCCGCCCGCCAACATGTATGATTTCACCTTCCTCGCCCCCTGCCCCTCCTCAGGGATCATCATCCAGGGCGAGGGCGACGAAGTGGTGACTCCGAACGCGGTCCAGAAGCTGGTCGACAAGCTGCGCACCCAGAAGCACATCACCATCCACTACGACACCATCCCCGGGGCGAACCACTTCTTCGTCAACGAGATGCCGCTGCTGATGAAGTCGGTCGACGACTATCTCGACTTCCGCCTGGACCCGAGCTGCCCGATACGGTGAGGTTCGTGCGTCCCGAGCGCAGGTCGGGGAGGGACTACAGCGTCCAGATCAGCACGTTCGCGAAGAAGACGGCCGCGGCCAGCAGCATGAGCAGCCCCTGGCGCAGGTTGCGCCGCCTCACGATCAGCCACAGCCCGCCCGCCGTCAGCGCGAACGCGGCCAGCACGGCCAGCGAGAGGGCGGTGACGGTGAGGGTGTACATGGCGACCCCTTCTGGCATCCGAAACGGAGGGAAGAAAGGCCGCGGGCTTTACGCTTGGTTAAACCGGGAGGCCTAGCCTTTCTCGATGGCCGAAGCGGACCCGCGGCAGAGCCTCGAGGAGGCGTTCGACAGGATCGAGGAGACGATCCTGCCGAGCCTCGCGATGATGCTCGACACCCTGCTCGAGGCGGCGTCGCTGGCCCGGCCCGGCGCCGACGCCGAGGTCTATGCCGCCGAATTGCGGACGATCGGCTACCAGCTCGAAGCGCTGACGCGGCAGGTGGAGGCCGCCTCGCCGGCGCGGCCAGCGGCTCAGGAGCGCCCCGCCGCCTCGGCCGCCTGACAGGCGAGTATCCGCGCATAGAGTGCGGGATCGACGTTCCCGCCCGAGACCACCACCACCGTCCGCTCCGTCACCAGGCCCGCCTTGCCCGCCAGCAAAGCGGCGAGCGCGACGGCGCCGCCCGGCTCGGCGACGATCCGCAGCGCGCGGGCGGCGAAGGCCATGGCGGCCTCCACCTCCTCCTCGGTCACCGAAATACCGCGGGCTCCGGCGGCGCGGAGCGGAGCCAGCGTCAGCGGCGAGACGAGCTTCGTCTGCAGGGCGTCGCAGCGGGTCGGCGGCGCCGGCTCGGCGACCGGCACCGGCGTGCCGGCGGCGAGCGAGCGCGCCATGTCGTCCCAGCCCGCCGGCTCGACGGTGACGATCTCCGCCTCGGGAAGGGCGAGCGCGAGGCCCGCCGAGAGCCCGCCGCCGCCGCAGGGGACGAGCAGCTTGTCGGGCGCGCCGCCGAGCTGCGCCCGTATCTCGACGCCCGCGCTCCCCTGCCCCTCGATCACGTCGACGTCATCGAACGAGGGCACCAGCACCGCGCCCTTCTCCGCCGCCAGCCGCGCCCCGATCGCCTCGCGGCTCTCCGTGGCGCGGTCGTAGGCGACGATCTCGGCGCCCGCGGCGAGGGTCGCCTCGCGCTTCACCGCGGGCGCGTCCGAGGGCATGACGATGGTCGCCGGAATGCCGAGCCGGCGCGCCGCGATCGCGACGCCCTGGGCATGGTTGCCGGACGAGAAAGCTACGACGCCGCGCGCCCGCTCCGCCTCCGACAGGCGCAGCAGCCGGTTGGTCGCACCCCTCAGCTTGAAGCTGCCGCCCTGCTGCAGGCACTCGGCCTTCACCCAGACTCGGCCGCCCTCCCATTCGAACGGCAGCAGGGGCGTCGTGGTCACGTGACTCGCCACACGCTTCGCCGCAGCGGAAACACCCTCGGTCGTCGGCCGTCTCTCTGTCACGCAAGCCTCTGGTTTAAATGGATAAAAAGCGGGTCTTTACACAGGGGGACACGGCCAATATATCACGCGCCGCTGCCCCATGGGGACTTCCAACAACCGCAAGGCAGCTTCTTCGTCAACTACCGCCTTTGGAGGTCCCTTGAGTTGCACACGCACCATAGCGCGCTGGGGCTAGCAATCGCCCCGATCGGCTCCGTCGCCGGGGCCGACATCGCGAGGTCGCGGCCGGTGCATCCGGTCACGCTCGTCCGTCCGCACGCCGCGCGGCGCGCCGCCCGCTTCTTTGCGGAGAGGTTTCCCGGCCGCTCGCTCTATGCGGTGAAGGCCAATCCCTCGCCGGACCTGCTCAAGGTGCTGTGGGAGAGCGGGATCACCCATTACGACGTCGCCTCGATCGCCGAGGTACGGCTGGTGGCGCAGACGCTGCCGGACGCAATCCAGTGCTTCATGCATCCGGTGAAGGCGGAAGAAGCGATCGCCGAAGCCTATGCGCTCGGCGTGCGCACCTTCTCGCTCGATACGATGGACGAGCTCGACAAGATCGTCCGCGCCACCGACGGCGCCGAGGATCTGAACCTGTGCGTGCGCATCCGCGTCTCGTCGGATCATTCCAAGCTCAGCCTCGCCGCCAAGTTCGGCGCGGAGCCGGGCGAGATGAGGGCCTTGCTGTTCGCGGCGCGCCAGGCCGCCGACGCGCTCGGCATCTGCTTCCACGTCGGCAGCCAGGCGATGACTCCGGCGGCCTATGCGGAGGCGATGGAGCGGGTCCGCGCGGCGATCGTCGAGGCGGCCGTGACCGTCGACATCGTCGACGTCGGCGGCGGCTTCCCGTCCGTCTATCCCGGCATGGAGCCGCCGGCGCTCCAAGCCTATTTCGAGGTCATCTCGCGCGCCTTCGAGGACCTGCCGATCAGCTATTCGGCGGAGCTGTGGTGCGAGCCGGGCCGGGCGCTGTGCGCGGAATATGCCAGCGTCCTCGTCCGGGTCGAGAAGCGCCGCGGCGACCAGCTCTACATTAACGACGGCGCTTACGGGGCCCTGTTCGACGCCGCCCACCTCGGCTGGCGGTTCCCGGTGAAGCTGGTGCGCGAGACGGACTCGGAGGCGCGGGACGTGGCGTTCAGCTTCTACGGCCCGACCTGCGACGACCTCGACCATATGGCCGGGCCGTTCCACCTCCCGGCCGATGTGGCGGCGGGCGACTATATCGAGATCGGCATGCTCGGCGCCTATGGCTGCGCGATGCGCACCGGCTTCAACGGCTTCGGCGTCGTGGCGAAGATGGAAGTGACCGACGAACCGATGGCGACGCTCTACGACGAGGATCGTGAGGCTGCCTGGAGAAACGCGGTTCAGCTTTAGGCAAACCGCGAAAATGTAGTGCGGACGGAAGCTGCGTGGCCTTCGGGAGCCCGGCTTCCGTCCATTTCTCAACGTCATGCCAGCGGATGCTGGCATCCATTCTGAGTCCGCATGGACCCCAGCCTTCGCTGGGGTGACGTGCGGTATGGAGATCGAAGACATGAACGACCTCGCCCGCAACGACACAAGGAAGGCCGAGCTGCTCTCCACCGTCGTCGAGCATATCGACATCACCAGCTTCGACGCGCGGCCGATCGTCGACGCGATGAAGAAGATGAGCTTCACCAGCCGCGACCTCGGCCGCGCGGCCGAGATCTACAACCGGATGCTCGGCGATCGGGATTGCTCGATCATCCTCGTCATCGCCGGCTCCACCTCGGCCGGCGGCTGCATGGACCTCTATGCCGAACTGGTGAAGAGCAACATGGTGGACGCGATCGTCGCCACCGGCGCCACCATCGTCGACATGGATTTCTTCGAAGCGCTTGGCCACAAGCACTACCAAGCCATTGAAATCCCTGATGACGATACTTTGCGCTCGCTCTACATTGATCGCATCTACGACACCTATATCGACGAAGAGAAATTGCAGGAGACCGATCACACGATCGGCGACATCGCCAATTCGCTCGAGCCCAAAGCCTATTCCTCCCGCGCCTTCATCCGCGAGATGGGCAAATGGCTGACGACCCACGGCAGAAAGGAGAACAGCCTCGTCAAGCTCGCCTACGAGCATGACGTGCCGATCTTCTGCCCGGCCTTCACCGACAGCTCGGCCGGCTTCGGCCTCGTCAAGCACCAGGTCGACGCCATGAAGGCCGGCAAGCCCTACATGGTGCTCGACGCGATCGCCGACTTCCGCGAGCTGACCCAGCTCAAGATCGAGGCCGGCACCACCGGCCTCCTCATGATCGGCGGCGGCGTCCCGAAGAACTTCACCCAGGACACCGTGGTCTGCGCGGAGATCCTCGGGCACGAGGTCGACGTCCACAAATATGCGGTCCAGATCACCGTCGCCGACGTGCGCGACGGCGCCTGCTCTTCCTCGACCCTCCAGGAGGCGGCGAGCTGGGGCAAGGTGTCGACGGCGATGGAGCAGATGGTGTTCGCCGAGGCGACCAGCGTCATGCCCCTCCTGGCCAGCGACGCCTGGCACCGCGGCCTCTGGAAGGACCGCGAGCAGCGCCGCTTCGCAAAGCTGTTCGACTAATCGCCTCCCCTCGCTGCACGCAGGGAGGGGGACTCCTCCCGGATCAGGAAGGTCGCGCAAAGGCCGCAGGCGACGGCGGCGGTCATGTACCAGCCCGGAGCGATCGAGCTTCCGGTCCATTCGATCAGCTTGCGGATGAGCGGCTGCGCCGTGCCGCCGAAGATCGAGATGGCGCAGGCGTAGATCAGGCCCATCGCCCCGGCGCGGATGCGGGCGGGGATAGCTTCGAGCACCAGCAGCATGGCCGGGGTCGAGCCGAGGATGTGGACGAGCGACAGGAAGGCGGTGGTCGCGAAAAGCGCGGCGGGGGTGCGGACGGCGCTGACGAACAGGTAGGCGGGAACGGCGAGGAGGATCAGCGCGAGCCACGGCAGCAGGAGCGTGCGCTTGCGCCCGAAGCGGTCGGCCAGCCCGCCGGCGGCGAGATCGCATACGACGCTGACGAGACCCAGCACCAAAGTAGCGCCGAAAGCGACGTTCACCGCCATGTGCAAGGTCGTCTGCGCGTAGGTGTTGATGTACTGGAGCGTGTAGTTGGCGATGGTCGCGGCGCCGAGCACGACCATCCCGGCCGCGGCCGTGGCGAGCACCGGGCGCAGATGGGCGGAGGCAAGCTCCTCCTTCGCCGGCGGCAGGGTTTCCTCGAGGGTGCGGCGAAGGACGAGGCCGAAGGGCACGATCGCGGCGCCGAGCAGGAAGGCGATGCGCCAGCCCCAGGCGTCGAACTGCGCCGGCGCCAGCACCGACGACAGGAGGAAGCCGACGAGGCCGGCGGCGAGGACGCCGAGATCGGCCGTCGCCATGTGCAGCGACACGAACAGGCCCCGGCGCCCGGGCGGGGCCGCTTCGAGCAGCCAGGCGGCATTCGGCCCGACCTCCCCGCCCAGCGCGAAACCCTGGATCAGGCGGAACAAGACGGCGAGCGCGGGCGCGGCCATCCCTGCAGCGGCGTAGGAGGGCGTGAGGGCGAGGCCGACGAGCCCGACCCCCATCAGCGCGAAGGAGAGGATCATCGCCGGCTTGCGGCCGCGGACGTCGGCGTAGCGGCCGATGACGAGGCCGCCGAGCGGACGGCTGAGGAAGCCGATGCCGAACGTGCCGAGCGAAAGCATCAGCGACCGGTCGGCATCGCCCGGGAAGAGCGTGCGGCCGATCTGGACGGCGAAGAAGCTGTAAGTGACGAAATCGTAGAATTCGAGCGCGTTGCCGGAAACGACCGCGGCGATCTGCCGCGCCGAAGGCCTCGCCGCCGCCGCGTCCGCCATGCTTATCCGCGCCTCCGCGCCGGTCTTTCAGCGCGGGCAGGGATAGATGGCGGTGAGGGCCGCCAGCAGCGCGACCGCGCCATTGTCCCCGCCCTGCTGCGGTCGCGCCCTCAGATATTGGACCGTGCTCTGCGCGATCGCGTCGTTGGTCGTGCCGGCGGGGAAGCAGAAGACCTGCGGCCGTCCCGCCGCCAGGAGCGCCCCCGACCACGCGTCCGCCGCCCCGAGGACGTAGGTCAGGCACGCGCCCCTATCGGATCCGCAGAGGCCGACCAGGATCCTCGCCGTCACGCGCGTCGGAATGCGCACGGCCTGAGGCGCGGATTGCGCCGCCTGGGGCGCGGGCCGCGCCGTCTGCGGGGCCGTCGCCCGCGGCGAAGTCGTCGGCGACTGTGCGGCGGTCAGCATCATGGCCGACAAGGCGGTGAACAAGGCTTTCATCAGGTGCATACTCCCCCAGCGCGACTCGCTGAGTGTAGCCCGCCGATGCGGCTTTGACAGCCGCCGCGGCACCCGCCACTCTCGTCTCGTCGCATTGGGGGAGAGAGACGATGCACAGCCCGATTCTCGCGCCGGTGGTGGCGCTGGTCGCCTGGTCGCTGGTGATGATGATATGGATGTACGCCGTCCGCTTTCCCGCGATGGCCCGCAAGGGGATCAGCCTCAAGGGCCGGGTCGGCAGCAAGGGCGGCGACCTGGACGGGGTCGTCGAGCCCGACGTCCAGTGGAAAGCCCATAATTACAACCACCTGATGGAGCAGCCGACGCTGTTCTACGCGATCGCCCTCAGCCTCGCGCTGATGGATTTCGGCGGCGGCCTCAACCTCTATCTAGCCTGGGCCTATGTCGCCTTCCGCGTCGTTCACAGCCTCGTTCAGGCGACGACGAACGTGGTGAGATGGCGGTTCCTGCTCTTCATCGGCGGCTCGCTCTGCCTCGCGGCGCTCACGATCCATGCGCTGCTGGCGCTGTTCTTCCACCATCACCACGGGTGAAGGCGCCGACCAGCTCGACATGGGTCGACCAGCGGAACTGGCCAACCGGCTTCACCCATTCGAGCCGGTAGCCGCCGTCGACGAGCGTCTTCGCGTCTCGGGCGAAGGTGGCGGGGTTGCACGAGACGTAGGCGAGGCGGGGCACCGCGGCGGCCGCCAGGATCGCCGCCTGCTCCTTCGCGCCGGCGCGGGGCGGATCGAGCACCACCGCCTCGAACCGGCCCGCCTCCGCCGAGTCCAGCGGCCGGCGGAAAAGGTCGCGATGATCGACGAAAAGCAGCCGCCGGGCGCGTCCCACGGCGCCCTTAAGGGCTAGGGCGACGTCGCGCGCGCCCTCGACGGCGAGGACTCGCCCCTCCAGCGCCAAGGCGAAGGTGCCGAGGCCCGCGAACAGGTCGGCGACGATCCGTGCCTCGCCGACCGCCTCGCGCACCGCGGCGGCGAGCGCCCCCTCCCCTTCGGCCGTCGCCTGCAGGAAGGCGCCGTGGGGGAGCGGCACGGGCAGTCCGCCCAAGGTGACGGTGACCGGCTCCGGCTCCCAGCGGGTCTGCGGCCCATAGCCGTCGTCGACGGAGAGGCGGGCGAGGCGGTGGCGCCCGGCGAAGGCGGTCAGCGCCTCCGCCGCCGCCAGCCCGTCCGCCTCGACCTTCTCGAGCAGGAGATCGACACCCTGGTCGGCCAGAATCATCCTGACGCCGCCCCCGCCGCGGGGCGGGAGGAATGTGCCGAGCAGGTTCCTCACCGGCGCGACCAGCGCGAACAGCTCCGGCCTCAGGATATGGCATTCGCGCATGTCGACGATGCGGTGGCTGGCCTCGGCATTGAAGCCGAGCAGCACCTGCTTCCCCCGTCGCTCCGCCCGCAGCGAGGCGCGGCGGCGGCTGTTGGGGGGCGATATGTGGGCGGGGCGGATGTCGGGCGTGGCCAGCCCCTGCGCCGTCAGCGCCGAGGCGATGCGGTCGGCGAGGTAGTCGGCATAGGCCGCATCGTCGACCTGCTGGAGCTGGCAGCCGCCGCATTCGGGAAAGTGCCGGCAGGGCGGGACCTGACGGTGAGGGCCGGGAACGATCCCGCCATCCGGCTCAATCCGGTCGCCCGGCGCGGTGAGCGGGAAGAAGCGCCCGCTCTCGCCGACGCCGTCGCCGCGAGCGGCAAGCCGGACGATGAGCTCTCCGCTCACAGGCACTCGGCGACGGCGGCCCGGAGGTGGAGGAGGAGATCGTCGGCGATCAGCCCCGGCCCGGCCAGCACCGCCGCGCGGCCGTGCAGCCAAACGCCGGCGCAGGCCGCCTCGAAGGCGCCGAGCCCGCCGGCGCGCATCGCGGCAACGATTCCGACGAGGACGTCTCCCGTCCCGGCGGTGGCGAGCCAGGGCGAGCCGGGCGCCGCGATCGCGGCGCGGCCGTCGGGCGCGGCGACCACCGTGTCCGACCCCTTGAACAGGATTACCGAGCGCCACGCCGCCGCCGCCGCCCTCGCCTGCTGGACCTTGCTCCCTTGGCCGGAGGGCCAGAGGCGGGCGAACTCTCCGGCATGCGGGGTGAGGATCGGCGTCTCGATGAGCTTGGCAAGCGAGGAAGGACCGCGTTCGCCGAGCAACACCAGGGCATCGGCATCCAGCACGAGCGGCGCCGCGGCGGCGAGCGCGGCCTCCAGCCGTGCCGTTGCCCCCTCCGAGCGGCCGAGCCCGGGGCCGATCGCAACCGCACCGATCCGGCCGTCCTCCAGCGCCGAAAGAGCCGTGCTCTGGACGATTGCGGCGGCGATTCCCCCGACGGGCTCCCGGGCCAGCAGCCGGACATAGCCGGCTCCCGCCCGCAGCGCCGCGCCCGCGGCGAGCGCGCTCGCCCCCCGCATCACCCCGGCCACGACCGCGACGTAGCCGCGGCTATATTTGTGGTCGTCCGGCCCTGGCGTCCGGAGCCTCGGCCGGGCGACCTCCGCCAGCCGGCTCCGGGCTTCGATGCCGATGTCGGCGACGACGATCCGGCCCATGAGGCGCGCCGCCGGCTGCAGCAGATGCGACGGCTTCAGGCTGGCAAAGGTGATGGTGAGGTCGAAATCCGGCACCGGGGAAAGGAGGACGCCGTCGTCGGTGGCCACGCCGCTCGGCAGGTCGATCGCGACTCGGAGGCGGGCCTCGGCGGCGAGGCGGCAAAGGTGCGCGGACACGGCCTCATCGAGCGGACGCGACAAGCCGGTGCCGAACAGCGCGTCGACCAGCAACGGCGCGGGCGGCGCGGCTTCGAGCCGCTCCACGGCGCCCTGCCACCCGCGCCGTGCCGCCACGGCCGCCGGGCTCGACGGCTCGCCGAGCGCCGCCACCCGCACCTCGACGCCCCGCTCGGCGAGGCGGCGGGCGACGACGTAGCCGTCGCCGCCATTGTTGCCGGGGCCGCACAGCACCAGCGCCGGCAGCGGCCCGGCATGGCGCCAGATCGCCTCCGCCGCGGCGGTGCCCGCCCGCTCCATCAGCGTCTCGACCGAAGTCCCGGCGGCGATGGCGCTGTCCTCTGCGGCGCGCATTTCCGGCGCGGTCAGAATGGCCCGCCCGGTCACTTCCTGACGGTGGCGGGCAGGCGGTACCGGTCGCTGCCGATCGCCACCTCGATATGATTGTCGTCGAGCACCGTCACCGCCGCGCCCTCCGCGCCGTCCGCCGGCACCACCCCCCGGCCGTCCTTCGTCACCTGCAGGCGCCGGAAGCCGCCGCTCGGGTGGCGCAGGGTCAGGACCAGGCCGTCGGCGCCGCTGATCCGCTCGACCGTGCAGACCCGCTCGAACGCGACCGCGCCGTTGACCGCGCAGTCGACCTTCTCCGCGCCCGGCGGCGCCTCGGCCGTTGCGGCGGCCTGCGTCTCCTCACGGCTCGCCTTGGGGTCGCCGCAACCGGCGAGGAGGAGGAGGCCGGCGAGGGGAAAAGCGCGCATCATGCCGCCGCTTCTGATCCATCGGGACGGGCGCCGCAAGGGATCAGCCCTTGTCGCGCAGCGCCCGCAGCCGGGCGCCGAGCGCCGGGGAGGCGATCAGCGCGTCGAAGGCGCGATCCTGCCCGGCATCGCTCGCCACCCCGGCCGCGGCGAGGCGGATGGCCCGCTTCAGCGTCGCATGGCTGTCGGCGCTGCCGGCGGCGACCGCCGCGGTCAGCACCGCCAGCGCCGCCTCTGGATCCTCGGCGACCGCCTCGACCAGCCCGATCCGGAGCGCCTCCGCCGCGCCGACCGGCAGCGCGCTCAGCAGCAGCCGCGAAGCCTGGCCCGGGCCGACCAGGGCCGTAAGCCGATGCACGTCCTCCTGCGGATAGGAGATGCCGAACTTGGCGGGGGTGATGGCGAAGCTCGCGGCCGGCGACGCGAGGCGGACGTCGCAGGCCAGAGCGAGCGCGACGCCGGCGCCGAAGCACGGCCCGTGGATCGCCGCGATCACCGGAATCGGCAAGGCGGCCAGGGCCTCCATCCCCTCCCGCATGCCGAGCCGGAAGGCCGCGCAGGCCGCCTCGTCGCCTGCCATCGCCGCGAAATCGGCGACGTCGGCCCCGGCGCAGAAGGCGCTCCCCGCGCCGCGCACGACCAGCGCCCGCGCCCCGCTCGCCGCGGCCCGCGCCGCGGCCTCGCCCAGCCCGCGCCAGGCCCCCGCCGGGACGGCGTTGCGCGCCTCCGGCCGGTTGAGGGTCAAGGTGGCGACGGGGCCGTCCAAAGCGAGGTCGAACATCGCCGCTGCTTGCCCCGGCGCCGCCGGTTTGTCGCGGTGAAAAAAAGAACCGGCCGCCCAGGCACGCGGGCGGCCGGTCCGATGGGAGCCACGGCGCCTACCCCGCTCTCGCGTTGGAAGGGACCGTGTAAGGCGAATGTCCACGCGCCCGCGCGGGTACGCATGTCGACTCGTCGTCCGCCCGGCAGCAAGCATCGTGCCACGACGCAAAAGCGCGCCTTGCGATGGTTAAGGGGCGCGGAGGAGCGTCCCGCGCCGGGACGCGCGGATCACCTGAGACGGCTGGCGAGCCGCCACCAGCCCGGCCGCGCCGCCGCGATGCGCCGGCTCGCCGAGTCCCGCTCCGCCTCGTCGCCGAACAAGGCGAAGCAGGTCGCCCCCGAACCGGACATACGCACCAGCCGCGCGCCCGCGCAGCCGCGCAACGCCTCCAGCACCTCTTCGATCTCCGGGACGAGGGCGATGGCCGGGCCTTCGAGGTCGTTGGCGCCGCCGAAAGGATCCGGGCCGAGCGGGCCGGAGGCCGGCCCGTCCCAGGCCCGGAACACCGCGGCCGTGGAGAGCGGCACGCCGGGGTTCACCAGCAGGACCGGGATCGCCCGCAGCTCCGGCGCGTCGAGCGGCGTGAGCGCGTCGCCCCGCCCGGTGCCGCGGCAGGGGCGGGACAGGAGGCAGACGGGAACGTCCGCGCCGAGTTGCCGCGCCAGGGCCAGCAATGGCGCCTCGCCGGCGTCGAGGCCCCAGAAGCGGTCGAGCAGCCTCAGCGCCGCCGCCGCGTCGGCCGACCCGCCGCCGATCCCCGCCGCCACCGGGAGGCGCTTGTCCAGAATCAGCGCGGCGCCCCGATCGACGCCGAAGCGCTCGGCCAGCAGACGTGCCGCGGCGTGAACGAGATTATCGCCCGCCCCCGCCAAAGCGGCGGCGAAAGGCCCCTCGACCCGCAGCGACAGCCCCTCCCCTGACTCGACCTGGAGCCTGTCCCCCTCCTCGACGAACGCGAAGATCGTTTCGAGGCCGTGATAGCCGTCCGGCTGCCGCCCCCGCACGTGGAGGGCGAGGTTCAGTTTCGCGAACGCCGTCTCGCGCATCAGGGCGCGGCGAGCTCCGGCCTCAGGCCGCCGTCGATCTTGGCGCGCAACCGATCGGCCGCCCCGCCCTCGGCATAGACGAGCGCGGCGCGCCAGGCGTAACGCGCCTCGTAACGGCGGCCGGCGCTGTAATAAGCGTCGCCGAGATGCTCGTTGATCGCGGCGTCGGCGGGCTGGCCGCGCGCGGCGCGCTCGAGCAGCTCGACCGCCCTGGGCAGCTCGCCCTTCACATAATAGGTCCAGCCGAGCGAGTCGGTGATCGCCGAATCGTCGGGCTGGAGCTTGTTCGCCTCGCCGATCAACCGCTCGGCCTCGGCGAGATTCTCGCGCCGCTCGAGCTGGGAATAGCCGAGCACGTTGAGGACGGTCGGCTGCTCCGGCGCCAGCCGATAGGCCTGGCGTAGCGCCTCGCGCCCCTCCGCCCACTTGCCGGCGCGGGTCAGCGCGGTGCCCTGGAGGAGGCGCAGCGCCCATTCGGGCTCCGCCTTGGCGTCCGAGCGCAGCGCCAGCGCGCGGCCGAACGCCTGCGCCGCCTCGTCGAAGCGGCCGGTGGCGGTGAGCAGGCCGCCGAGCCGGGTCCAGCTTTCCGCGTCGGGCCGGGCCTCGGCGGCGGCGCGCCCCTGGGCGATAGCGTCGGCGGTGCGGCCACTGCCGGCGAGCAGCCGCAGCCGCCGCTCCGCGGCCTCGCCGGCAAAGGGATCGTCCGCCGCCACCCGTCCGACCGCGGCGAGGGCGGCCGAATAGCGGCCCTTGGCGCCGAGCAGGTCGCCGGCCAGCAACCAGGCCTCGCTATTCTCCGGCGCGGCGAAGGCGGCGAGCCTGGCGAAGCTCAGCGCCAGCTCCGGCACCTGCTGCGCGCTGAGATCCGACGCGATGCGGACGAGGAAATCCGCGACGCCGGCGGCGGGGGAATCGATGCCGCCCGGCAGGCGCTTGCCCGCAGCGACGGCCGCGCGGGCGCGGGCCGCCGCCTCGCCCCCGCCGTCGAGCAGCGCCAGCGCCTCGTCCCGCCCACCCCGGCGGGCAAGGGTCGCCGCGGCGGCGACTCGCAGCCGCTCGGTGGCGGCGCCCGGTTCCTGGAGCAACGGCGCCAGGGCCGCGACACCTTCCGCGCGCCGGCCCTGCAGCAGGAGGACGAGCGGCCGCTGCTCGGCCGCATAAGCCGTGGAGAGCGACTGGCCCTTGCCGGGCGCGAGCAACGCCAAGGCATCGCCCTTGCCAGAGCCGGCGACCGTCCAGGCGCGCAGGATCGGCGCCATGAACGAGAAGACGTCGTCTTTCTCGAGCTCGGCGGCCTGCGTCTCGGCGGCCGGCCAGCGGCGAGCCTTCAGCGCCTCGGCGAGGAGCAGCAGCCGCCCTTCCGGCGTGAGCTTGCCGAGCCGTTCCAGCGTTCGCGCCGCGGTAAGCGCCACGCCTTCGTTCCCGGCCGCGACCGCCTGGCTCAGCGCTCGGGCGGCGAGCATTTCGTCGTCGGGCGCGAGCGCGAGCGCGGCGGCGAAGCGCTGGGCGGCAAGGTCGGCATCGCCCTCGCTGTCGGCGACCCGCGCCTGGACGTAGGCGGCGAGCGCCGCGTCCTCGTTCGCCCGCGCCTGGGCCGTACCGCCAGGCAGGAGCAGGGAGGCGAGACCGAGGCAGGCGGCGGCGACCACTGGGCGCTTACATGTTGGGATAGTTCGGACCTCCTCCGCCCTCGGGAACGACCCAGTTGATGTTCTGGGTCGGATCCTTGATGTCGCACGTCTTGCAGTGAACGCAATTCTGCGCGTTGATCTGCAGCCTCGTGCGCCCGGCTTCCTCGACGAACTCGTAGACCCCCGCGGGGCAATATCTCTGCTCCGGCCCGGCATAGAGCGGGAGGTTGACCTCCGTCGGGATGTCTGCGTCCTTGAGGGTGAGGTGGACCGGCTGATCCTCCTCATGGTTGGTGTTCGAGACGAAGACCGACGACAGCCGGTCGAAGCTGATGACGCCGTCCGGCTTGGGATAGTCGATCGGGCGGGCGAGGTCCCGCCGCCACAAGCTCTCGTTGTCCGGATGGTGGCGCATCGTGAACGGCAGGCCGATCTTCAGGTAGCGCATCCACATGTCGACGCCGGCGAGCAGGGTTCCGGCCGTGCCGCCGAACTTCGCCACCATCGGCTCGACGTTGCGGACCATCTTCAGCTCGTCGGCGACCCAACTCGAATGGAGCGCTTGCTCATAGGCGGCGAGCGCGTCGCCCGAGCGGTCGGCGGCGATCGCCTCGAAGGCGGCTTCGGCAGCGAGCATGCCGGACTTCATCGCGGTGTGGCTGCCCTTGATCCGCGGCACGTTGACGAACCCCGCCGAGCAGCCGATCAGCGCGCCGCCCGGGAAGGCGAGCTTCGGGATCGCCTGATAGCCGCCCTCGTTGATCGCCCGCGCGCCGTAGGAGACGCGGCGGCCGCCCTCCAGCATTTCGCGGATCGCCGGGTGCTGCTTCCAGCGCTGGAACTCCTCGAAGGGCGAGAGGTAGGGATTGCGGTAATTGAGGGCGACGACGAAGCCCAGCGCCACCTGGTGGTTGGCCTGGTGATAGAGGAAACCGCCGCCCCAGGCGTCGTCGAGCGGCCAGCCCTGGGTGTGGATGACTCGGCCCGGGACGTGCTTGTCGGGGTCGATGTCCCACAATTCCTTGAGGCCGATGCCGTAGACCTGCGGCTGGCCGTCACGCTCCAGCTCGAAGATTCGCTTCAATTCCTTGGTCAGGTGGCCCCGCGCGCCTTCGGCGAAGAAGGTATAGCGGCCGTGCAGCTCCATGCCGGGCTGGTAGTCGGGCTTGTGGCTGCCGTCGCGGGCGACGCCCATGTCGCCGGTGGCGACGCCCTTGACCGACCCGTCGTCGTTGAACAGCACCTCCGCCGCCGCGAAGCCCGGGAAGATCTCCACCCCCAGCGCCTCCGCCTGGCCGGCCAGCCAGCGGCAGAGATTGCCGAGGCTCAGCGTGTAGGTCCCTTTATTGTGCATGAAGGGCGGCGTCATCAAATGCGGCAGGCTGTATTTGCCCTTCCTGGTCAGCACCCAATGATGGTTCTCCGTCACCGGCACGGTGAGCGGGCTGTCGAGCTCGCGCCAGTTCGGGAGAAGCTCGTCGAGGGCGCGCGGATCGACCACCGCCCCGGAGAGGATGTGCGCCCCGACCTCGGAACCCTTTTCGAGGATGCAGACCGAGAGCTCCCGGCCGGCTTCGTTGGCGAGCTGCTTCAGGCGTATCGAGGCCGCGAGGCCCGCCGGCCCGGCGCCGACGATCACCACGTCGTAGGGCATCGACTCGCGCTCAGCCATCCATCCCGCTCCTGTCGTCGCAGCCAGCCAACGTCTGGCAGATAGAAGGCAATTTTGCGGTTGACCAGCCCGCCGGCTTGCACCCCGTATGGCGGCGGGATGGAGCGGGAAAGCGACTTTACGGCGGCCGAAGCGGCGGCGAGCGTGCTCCAATGGTGGAGCGACGCGGGCGTCGACGCGCTGGTCGACGAGAGGCCTCGCGACTGGCTGAAGCCGCGGGGCCAAGCCGCTCCCGCGCCGTCCGCTCCGGCCCCCGCGCCGGAAGCGGAGGACGAGGTCCCCGGCCAGCTCGACTTGTTCCAGGCCTGGCTGGCGGGGACCGACAGGCTGCCTTTCGCCTCCCCCGGGGCGCCGCGGATTTGCCCTTCCGGCGATCCAGCCTCCGGGCTGATGATCCTTACCGGCATGCCGAGCGGCGAGGATTGCGCGGCCGGCACGCTCATCTCCGGCGAAGCGGGGCGGCTGTTCGACCGGATGCTGGCCGCGATCGGCCGGGACCGCGGCTCGATCTATCTCGCCGCTTTGTCGTGCCTGCGCTCCCCGGACGGGCGCTTCAACACCGAGGCCGCGAAAAGTTGCGCCACGCTCGCGCGCCACCATGCCGGTTTGGTCAGCCCGAAGGCCCTGCTCATCCTTGGCGACGCCTGCTCCAAGGCCCTCATCGGCCTGCCGCTCGTCCAGGCGCGCGGGCGCTGGCACGAAATCGCCACCCATTCCGGCCCGATTAGGGCTTTGGTAACCATTCCGCCCGCTTACCTGCTGAACCAGCCGGCCGCGAAAGCGCATGCCTGGGCCGATCTGCAGTTGCTGATCGAAGAGGTGAAACGATGATGAAGCTGCGCCCGTTGCTGCTCGCCGCCGCCCTCGCTTTCCCCGCGGCCCCGGCTTTGGCCCAGGAGTCCGGCGACCTGGGGGCGGCGACCGGGGCGCTCGGCGACGCGCAGCGAAGCGCCTATCGCGACATCCTCACCGCGATCCGCGCCGGCGACTGGCCGAATGCGGCAATGAAGCTCGACACCGCGCCTGACGGCCCGCTGGGCGATGCGCTACGGGCCGAGCTCTACCTCGCCAAGGGCTCGCCCAAGGTGGAGCTGGAGCCGCTCCTCGCGCTCATCGCCCGAGCGCCGGACCTCCCCAAGGCGGACCAGCTCGCTCGCCTCGCCCTCACCCGCGGCGCGACCAGCCTGCCGCCGCTGGCCCAGCCGCAGCCCATGCTCTGGCAGGGCAGCCAGCCGCGCCGCCTGCGCGCCCAGAGCGCCCCGCGCGACGCGGCCGCGACTGAGGTCGACGGCCAGATCCAGCCGCTGATCGTCGCCAACCGCCCGGCCGACGCCGAGGCCCTGTTCACGCCGCGCGTGGGCGACCTCGCCGCCGATGCTCAGACCGAGTTCCGCCAGCGCATCGCCTGGTCCTATTATATCGTCGGCGACGACGCCTCGGCGCTGCGCCTCGCGGAGCAGGCCCGCGCCGGAAGCGGCGATTGGGTCATCCAGGCGGCCTGGGTGTCCGGCCTCTCCTCTTGGCGGATGAAGCAGTGCGAGGCGGCCTCCGGCGCCTTCGCCGACGTCGCCGCCCGAGCCACCGACGAGGAGCTCGCCGCCGCCGCGCATTACTGGGCCGCGCGCGCCGATATGATGTGCGGCAAGCCGGAGCGGGTGCAGGGCCGGCTGCGCGCCGCCGCCCGCGCCAGGGAAACCTTCTACGGCCTCCTGGCGGCGAGCGCGCTCGGCATCCGCGCCGCGAGCTTCGAGGGCCTGCACAATTACCGCGACGCCGAGTGGCGCCCGATCGCCGCCAAGCCCAACGTCCGCGCCGCCATCGCCTTCGCCGAGCTTGGCGAGGCCGACCTCGCCGATCAATATATTCGCTACCAGGCGCGGATCGGCGGCGCGTCGGACCACAACGCCCTCCTCCACCTCGCCGCCGACCTCAGCCTGCCGGGCACCCAATTCTGGCTCGCCCACAACGCCCCCAAAGGCGCCAGCGTCAACATGGCGGCGCGCTATCCGCGCCCCGACTGGCGGCCGAGCCGCGGCTGGCGCGTCGACGAATCCCTGGTCTTCGCCCATGCGCTGCAGGAATCGAACTTCCGCACCGCCGTCGTCAGCCCCGCCGGCGCGACCGGCCTCCTCCAGGTCCGTCCCGGCACCGCCGGCGACATCGCCCGCTCGCGGGGCGAGGCGTTCAGCCCGGCCTTGCTCAGCAACCCCGCCGCCAATATGGAGTTCGGCCAGACCTACATAGAGGGCCTGAGGGATTCCTACGCGACCGGCGGCCTGCTCCTCAAGGTGATCGCCGCCTACAATGCCGGCCCGGCCCCGGTCGCCGAGTGGAACAACCGCCGCTTCGACAAGGGCGATCCCCTCCTCTACGTCGAATCCATCCCCTATTGGGAAACCCGCGGCTACGTCCCCAGCGTGCTCAGGAACTATTGGATCTACGAGCAGGAGGGCGGCAAGGCCTCGGGCAGCCGCGAAGCGCTCGTCCAGGGCCTGTGGCCGCGCTTCCCCGGAATGCCCGGCGCGCGCGCGGTCCGCCTGCAGGCGGATGGCGACACCAGGGTCGCCTACGGCACCGAATAAGGCGGGCGCCTCCCCCGCAAAACTTGCGGTCCTCCCCTCTGAAGCCTATCCGCTCCGCCCCAAGGAGACATAGATGAGCTGGCTCAACCGGGTCCGGAACAGCATCCCGTTCCTCCCCAAGCGCGAGACCCCCGAGAATCTGTGGCACAAGTGCCGGCAGTGCAACGCGATGATCTTCACCCGCGAATGGGAGGAGAACGACTTCGTCTGCCCGCGCTGCGACCATCACGACCGCATCGGCCCACGCGCGCGCTTCGAGCGGATCCTCGACCCCGGCTACACCATCCTGCCGCCGCCGCAGGTCACCGAGGACCCGCTCAAGTTCCGCGATTCCAGGCGCTATGCGGAGCGGCTCAAGGCGGCCCGGACGCAGACCGGCGAAACCGACGCGCTGATGAACGCGCGCGGCACGGTCGACGGGCGCCGCGCGGTCGTCGGCGCCCAGGATTTCGCCTTCATGGGCGGCTCGATGGGGATGGCGGTCGGCGCGGCCTTCGTCGACGGCGCCCGAGCGGCAATCGCGGACCGGGCGCCCTACATCATCTTCACCGCCGCGGGCGGGGCGCGGATGCAGGAGGGCATCCTCTCCCTCATGCAGATGCCGCGGACCACCGTCGCCATCGCGGAGCTGAAGGAGGCCGGCCTCCCCTACATCGTCGTCCTCACCGATCCGACGACCGGCGGCGTCACCGCCTCCTATGCGATGCTGGGCGACATCCAGATCGCCGAGCCCGGCGCGCTGATCGGCTTCGCCGGCCGGCGGGTCATCGAATCGACCATCCGCGAAAAGCTGCCGGAAGGCTTCCAGCGCGCCGAATATCTGCTCGCCCACGGCATGATCGACATGGTCGTGCACCGGAAGGAGCTCAAGCGGACGCTCGGCGAGATCGTCGCCTACCTGCTCCCCAACGAGAGGGCCGCCGCGTGAACGCTCCCCCCTCCCCTTCAGGGGAGGGGCCGGGGGTGGGGGATGTCAAGCTCGCGGCGCTCCCGACAGGCCCCACCCCAATTCCTCCCCTGAAGGGCAGGGGCTAGATGGACCGCGCCGTCTCCGACGATCCCGCCGTACAGCGCCAGCTGGACCGCCTCGCCACCCTCTCCCCCGGCGCCGACATTCTCGGGCTGGAGCGCATTTCGGCCCTGATGGAACGCCTCGGCCGTCCGGACCGGCAATTGCCGCCCGTCTTCCACGTCGCGGGGACCAACGGCAAGGGTTCGACCTGCGCGTTCCTCCGCGCCGCCCTCGAAGCCGCCGGGCTCGAGGCGCACGTCTACACCAGCCCCCACCTCGTCCGCTTCAACGAGCGCATCCGCCTCGCCGGCAAGCTGATCGACGACGCGTTGCTGGCGGACCTGCTCGCCGAAGTGCTGGACGCCGGCGAGGATGTCGGCGCCAGCTTCTTCGAGGTGACGACCGCCGCGGCCTTCCTCGCCTTCGCGCGCGCGCCCGCCGATGCCTGCGTGATCGAGGTCGGCCTCGGCGGCCGGCTCGATGCCACCAACGTCCTCGAGGCGCCCGTCGCCTGCGGCATCGCCCAGCTCGGCCTCGACCACCAGCAGTTCCTCGGCGACCGAATCGAGGACGTGGCGGCGGAGAAAGCCGGCATCGCCAAGGCCGGCGTGCCCCTCCTCACCCAGCATTATCCCGACCGGCTCGGCAACCGGATCGGCGAGGCGGCGGCGGCGGCGGGCGCGCGGTGGATGCCGCGCGGCGGCGCCTGGGATGCGGCGGCCTATCGCGGCCGGCTCCACTATCGCGACTCGCGCGGCAAGCTCGATCTCCCCCTCCCGCGCCTCCCCGGCGCCCATCAGGCGATGAACGCCGCGCTCGCCGTCGCCATGCTCCGCCACCAGGACGCGGTGAGGGTGAGCGCGCCGGCGCTGAAGGCGGCGATGGGCTGGGCGGACTGGCCGGCCCGGCTGCAGCGGCTGGGGCGCGGACCGCTCCTCGAGGCCCTTCCGCTGGGTTCCGAGCTATGGCTCGACGGCGGCCACAACCCCGCCGCGGCGCGCGCCGTCGCCGACTTCTTCCGCGGCCACGTTCCGGCCGGACGCCCGTTCCACCTCGTCTTCGGCCTGCTCGCCAACAAGGATGCGCCGGGCGTGCTGAAGGCGTTCGCGAAGCGCGCCGCGTCGCTCCACGCCGTGCCCGTGTCCGGCCACCCGCACCATCCGCCCCTGGAATTGGCCGCAGCCGCCCGCGCCCAGGGGCTGAGCGGCAGCATCGCGCTGAACGTGGAGGACGCGCTCGGCTGGATCGGCCGCCACGCCGACCGCAGCCAGCCGCCGGTCGTGCTGATCATGGGCTCGCTCTACCTCGCCGGCCAAGTGCTCCGCGCCAACGGCCAGCCGCCCGGCTAGAGCGTTTTCCGGTTGGGTTCGTCCTCGTCATGCCGGACCAATCGACAGGCTCAGGACAGGCTTGATCCGGCCTCCACCTTGACCGCGGAGTCCGCATGGATGCCAGCCTGCGCTGGCATGACGAGGGAAGCTCCGTCGCCCCAGCGAAGGCTGGGGCCCATACGGACGCGCCGCCGGAGCTCGCCCGCAAGAAAGTGGACCCCGGATCGGGTTTTGATGGGGTCCCTCCGTCCGGGGTGACCATTCCACTCGGCCAAACCCCGCCCCAGACTCTACCCGGTCGGCCTACCGCCCCCGCAGCTCGGCCAGAGTGCGCGCGGCCCAGGCGTACATCTCGCCGTCCTTGGCGCGCTCGAAGCGGTCGAGCCGCCGCGCGCGGGCCTCGACGTCGGCGAGCAGCGGCAGCGCCTCCGTCCCGCGGCCGAGCGAGATGAGCAGCGCCGCCTGCCGGCACTGCGCCTCGCCCCCGGCCATGCGCCGACCCACGTCGGCGTAGAGCCCGAGCGCGCGGTCGGTGTCGCCGCATCCCTCGGCCGCGCGGGCGAGCAGCAAGGCGGCGCGGTCGGTCTCCGATTGCGAGGCGGACTCCGGCAGGCCCTCCAGCTGGCGGCGGGCCCCGCTCGCGTCGCCCGCCTCAAGCAGCGCTCGGGCGAGCTTCAGCTGCGCGGCGCGATCGGCCCCCGGGCTCTTGGCCAGCACCTCGCGATAGTGCCGCGCCGATTCCGCCCACGCGCCGGTCTCGGCCAGGGCATCGGCGAGCGCGCCGCGATTGGCGGCGGTGTCGGCGAGGTCGAGCGAGTCGCGCGCGGCTCGGACCTGTCGCTCAGGATCGAGCTTGCGCACCGCCGCGGCCTTGACCGCCCGCACCTCGCGCCGGCCGGCATAGTAGGGGAATATCTCGAAGATCGCGTAGGCGAGGCAGCCGGGCAGCGACAGGAAGATGATCACCATCAGCCACATCGAGTTGCGGTTGTTGCGCACGCAATGGACCGCGCAGAAGATCTGGACGAGGATCGAGAAGGCGATGACGGGCATGCCCGGCCGCTCCTAGCCTGCCGCGTCCGCGTCCGCGTCGCCAAGGCCGGAGCCGACGCTGGGCGCGGTCTCCCGGTCCTCGCGGCGCGACGCGGCGCGGACCCGCAGCCCCTCGAGCACCACGAACAGCACCGCGAACAGGCCGGCGGCCGCCGTCCAGCGGAACACCAAAGCATAACCGTAGGTGTCGAACGCCTCGCCGGCGATGCCTCGGCCGAGCGAGCCGATCAGGAAGGTGAGCGAGGAGAGCAAGGCATATTGGACGGCGGTGAAACGCCGGCTGACGATGCCCGAAAGATAGGCGACGAAGGCCGCGCCGGCGATGCCGGTGGAGATATTCTCGTAGGAAATGGTGAGCAGCAGGCGGACCATGCGATCGTCGGACCCGATCGACGCCGCCATCCGGTCGAGCATCAGCGCCCGAGCGACGATGTCGATGTGGCGCCCGCCTTCGGCGAGGTCGGCGTAGAGGAAGTTGCCGAAGACCGGCAGGATGGCACCGATCAGGATGGTGGGAATGCGGCCGAGGCGGGCGAACAGATAGCCGCCCAGGCTGATCCCCAGGATGGTCATGACGATGCCGAATATCTTGGACGCGAAGGCGACCTCGTCCTTCGTGTAATGGAGAAAGTCGAGGTAGAAGGGAAAGGCGAAGGCCGCCCAGATATTGTAGCAGAGCGTGTAGGTGAGGATGAAGCCGATGACGATGAGCACTCCCCAACGGAGCCGCTCGGTCAGCTCGGCGAGCGGCGCCACCAGCGCCGAATAGAGGTGGTTCATCGCCGTACGGCCCGCTGAGCGGCGCGTCTCCACCTTTGCCAGCACGCCGCGCCCGCCGGCCTTCATCCAGTTCAGCACCGCCGCCACGATCAGCGGCACGAGCACCGTGGCGACGATGATCCAGGGGCCGATGGTCTTGGTGAAGTCGGTGACCGAAGGCCTTGGCACGCCCGGCGTGGCCTCGCCGAGCATGCTCACCATGAAGCGGCCGATGGTGACGATCGCCCACGCCCAGCTGACGCCCACGACGGCGAGCGCGACGCCCCGGGTCCGCTGGTCGAGCGCGCCCTGCTCCGAAAAGCCGTCCTGCAGCTCGGCGACGTCCGGCCGCGGGGTGTCCGGCGCGCGCAAAGTCACGAAGATGACGAGGAAGACGAGGAAGGCCATCAGCAGATAGACCATCGCCCAGGACATCCGCGCGGCGAGCACGAGCGCCACCGCGCCCCCGACGATGCTCGCGGTGCGGTGGCCCAGTTGGTAGATGGGCGAGAGCAGCTCCACCGGGGTCCGCGCGTCGGCGACGTCGATCCGCCACGCGTCGATGGCGATGTCCTGAGTCGCCGAGGCGAGCGCCGCGAGCAAAGCGAACAAGGCGAAGGTGCCGATGTTCGTCGCCGGGTCGGTCGCGGCGAGGCCGGCGAAGCCGGCGATCAGCACCGTCTGGCAGAGCAGGATCCAGCTCTTGCGGCGGCCGAGCCGTTCGAGCAGCGGCAGCTTCACCCGGTCGACGATCGGCGACCAGAGGAACTTGAACGAGTAGCACAGCCCGATCCAGGACAGGACGCCGATCGTCGCCAGGTTGATCTTCGATTCGCCCAGCCAGGCGTTGAGCGTGCCGATCAGCAAGGCGAAGGGCAGGCCCGAGGAGAAACCGAAGGCGAGCATGATCGCCGACTTGCGCGTCGCCAGCGCCGCCCTGAGCAGCCTCCATCCCTTCGGCCTTGCAGTCGGCGCCATTCGTCCCTCCGGTGGATCGGCGCCAGCTTAGAGTCCGTGCTCGCTTCCCGCAACGAAGCTGATGCCCGGAGCCGCGCGCCGGGCCCTCAAGGCCGAACCAACTTGCCACGCAAAGCGCTTCGGCGCAGGTTCCGGCCATGGACATGCCGACCCGCCGGCGCCCGACCGAGGGCCAGCTCGCCCTCGCCGCCCTGATCGCCCGCGGCGAGGCGAGCCATGGCCGGGGCATCGAGAAGGTCCCCGCCTCCGCCTACACCGATCCCGTCCGCTTCGAGGCGGAGCAGGCGCGGATCTTCCGCCGCGCGCCCCAGGTGGTCGCGCCGTCCGCGCTCCTGCCGCGCCCCAACATCGCGGTGCCGCACGACGGCTTCGGATTGCCCCTGCTCCTCGCGCGCGACCGGGCAGGGCAGGCGCATGTCTTCTACAACGTCTGCCGCCATCGCGGCACTCGGCTCATCGAGGGGCAGGCGGCGCATTGCGCGCCGCGCATCGTCTGCCCCTATCACGCCTGGTCCTATGCGATGGACGGCAGCCTCGCCGGCATGCCCCGTCCGGACACCTTCCCCGGCCTCGACAAGGGCGACTACGGCCTGGTCGAGCTCCCCTCCTGCGAGGCGGGCGGGCTGATCTGGCTGGCCCGCGATCCCGAGGCGAACTTCGCCGACGCCCGGGCCCTGGCGCCGGAGTTCGACGCGTTCGGCCTCGCCGGCCATCACCTCTACCGGCGCGCCGTCCACGACGTCGCGGCCAACTGGAAGCTGATCATGGACGCCTTCCAGGAAAGCTACCACGTGCAGCGCCTCCATGCGCCGACCATCGCCCGCTTCTTCGCCGACGGCGTGACGGCGATGGACACGGTCGGCATCCACCAGCGCTCGGCGGTCGGCCGGACCGATCACCTCGCCGACATCGATCATATGGATTGGGCGGCGCTCAGGGCGGTGATCACCTTCGCCTACCAGCTCTTCCCCGGCACGATCATGATCATGAGCCCGGATTATGTGAACGTCATGGTGCTGATGCCGCAGTCGGCCGGCCGCACCCTGGTCGAGGATTTCATGCTGATCCCGGAAGCCCCCTCCACGCCGGAGGAGGAGGATCATTGGGCGCGAAGCTGGGCGCTGCTCGACGAAGGCGTGTTCGGCGGCGAAGACTATCGCGCCGCCGCGCTCGGCCAGGAGGGCCTGGCCACGGGAGTCGTAAAGGAGCTGACCCTCGGCACGCTGGAAAGCGGCATCAAATATTTCCACGACCAGGTGGAAAAGTCCCTGACCTGAGCTGCCTCCCCATCGCGAGACGGCGGGGAGGCTAAGCCCCCTCGTACAAACTCAGTCCCGCCGGCAGCCGCTTCACCGGCTTGCCCTGGAGCTTGCGGTCCAGCACCTCCAGCGCGCTCTTCAGCGTCCGCTCGGAATAAGGCTTGGCGAGGCAGCCGATGCCGAGGCTGCGCGCCTCGGCCGGGCAATTGGCGGTGACGAACAGCACGGGGACGCTCCGCGCCGCGGCCGCCCGCGCCACGTCCATGCCGTCGCCGTCACCGTTCAGAGTGATGTCGCTGAGGATCAGGTCGATGGCGTCGTCCTCGCCGAGCACCCGCACCACCTCGGCCAGGCTGTCGACGGTGGCGACCACGTCATAGCCCGCCTCGCGCAGCATATGCTCGTTGTCGAACGCGACCAGAGGCTCGTCCTCGACGATGACGATGCGGCTGATGGCCCTTTCGCGTTTACCGAACAGCATATATGCGCGTGACGCCCCTCTCGATCCTTGTGCCTGCGTAACGAGCGATATGGGGATCGGTGTCCGGGCCCGCCATCGGCTGAGCGCAAAATTCCGCCCGTCCGGCGGCACCATCGGAGAAAGCCCCTGCCCCCGCCCCGCCGCCCCAAGGAAACGCAGCGCCCGAGCCCCGGGCGCGAGCCGCAAAGGATCGCCAAGTTGCTCGCCCGCGCCGGCATCGCCTCGCGGCGCGAGATCGAGCGGATGATCGCGGAGCGGCGGATCGCCATCGGCGGCGTGCCGGTCGAGACTCCGGCGACCCTGCTGACCTCGCTCGGCGGAGTCACGGTGGACGGCAAGCCGGTCGGGGCGCCCGCGCCCGCGCGCCTGTTCCGCTACCACAAGCCGGCCGGCCTGCTCACGACCGAGCGGGACCCCAAGGGCCGCCCCACCATCTACGACCGCCTGCCCGCCGGCCTGCCGCGGGTGATGCCGGTCGGCCGGCTCGACCTCAGCACCGAGGGGCTGCTCCTCCTCACCACCGACGGCGAGCTGAAGCGCCAGCTCGAGCTCCCCTCGTCCGGAGTCGAGCGCACCTACCGCGCCCGCGCCTTCGGCGACGTCAGCCAGGAGCAGCTCGAAGGCCTGATCCAGGGCGTGACGATTGAGGGTATACGCTACGGCGCCATCGACGCGAACCTCGAACGGCGCACCGGCCGCAACGCCTGGATCGAGCTCCGCCTCACCGAAGGCAAGAATCGCGAGGTGCGGCGCGTGCTCGAATATCTCGGCCTCAAGGTGTCGCGCCTGATCCGAGTCGCCTACGGCCCGTTCGTCCTCGGCGACCTCCCCGCCGGCGCGGTGGACGAGGTGCGCCAGCACGATCTGGTGGTGTTCAGGAAATCCCTCAAGAGCCCCTCCCCTTCAGGGGAGGGGTTGGGGGTGGGGCAGGTCGGCGCGCCGCGCGGCCGCCGGAGAAGAACCTCCCACACAGGCCCCACCCCAACCCCTCCCGTGAAGGGGAGGGGCTAGTCGGATGAGGATCATCGCCGGGCGCTGGCGCGGGCGGACGCTCCTCGCCCCGCCGGGCCAGGCGACCCGCCCGACCTCCGACCGCACCCGTGAGGCGCTCTTCTCGATGCTGGCGAGCCGCCTCGGCACGTTCGAGGGGCTGCGGGTCGCCGACCTCTTCGCCGGCTCGGGCGCCCTCGGCCTGGAAGCCCTGTCGCGCGGCGCGGCGCACTGCATCTTCGTCGAGAACGACCGCCAGGCGATCGAGGCGATCCGCCGCAACCTCGCCGCGCTCGGAGCGGAGGGAGAGCTGCTCGCCGGCTCCGCCGAGCATGTCCGCGTCCCCGGCCCGCTAGACCTCGCCTTCCTCGATCCGCCCTATGGCAGCGGCCTCGCCGCCGCGGCGCTGGCGCGCCTCCCACTCGCCCCCGGCGGCTGGGCGAGCGTCGAAACGGCGCGCGGCGATAAGGTGACCGCCCCCGATTATGAGGAAGAGGCGGTCAGGACCTACGGCAAGGCCCGCATCACGCTGCTGCGCCGGCCGGCTGCAGGAACGGCCGCAGCGTGATCCGCGCCGTCCCGGGCTTTCCCGCCCGCTCATGGGCGATTTCGATCGCGTCGCCTGGCTTGCCGGCGCGCCTTTAAAGCCCGGGAGCGATATCGCGCGGTCAGGCGCATCTCCAACTTGCCGCGCCCGGCGCCGTTCCCTAGCTGTTCAGACGTGAATCAGCCCGAGATCCTCGCCGAGCCGCTCTACCTCCGCGGCCTCAACCCGCCGCAGCGCGAGGCCGTGCTGACCACCGACGGCCCGGTGCTGGTGCTCGCCGGCGCCGGCACCGGCAAGACCGCGGCGCTGACCGCCCGGCTCGCCCACTTGCTCTACACGAGGCGCGCCTGGCCGTCGGAGATCCTGTCGGTCACCTTCACCAACAAGGCCGCGCGCGAGATGAAGGAGCGGGTCGGCCGGATCGTCGGCGGCACGGTGGAGGGCATGCCTTGGCTCGGCACCTTCCACTCGGTCGCCGCCAGGATGCTCCGCCGCCACGCCGAGCTGGTCGGCCTCCAGTCCAACTTCACCATCCT
Source organism: Allosphingosinicella sp. (assembly GCA_036403015.1). GTDB lineage: Bacteria > Pseudomonadota > Alphaproteobacteria > Sphingomonadales > Sphingomonadaceae > Allosphingosinicella. The sequence goes on along the minus strand of DASWRU010000032.1, from coordinate 1,815 downwards.
CGACACCGACGACCAGCTGCGCCTGCTCAAGCAGCTCATCGCGGCGTCCGATCTCGACGAGAAACGCTGGCCCGCCCGCCTGCTCGGCGGCCTCATCGACCGCTGGAAGAATCGCGGCTGGACGCCGGACCAGATCGACGCCGCCGAAAGCGAGGCCTTTGCGAACGGCAAGGGCGCCGAGCTTTATCGGCGCTACCAGGACCGCCTCAAGGCTCTCAACGCCTGCGATTTCGGCGACCTCCTCCTCCACATGCTGGTCATCCTCAAGACGCATCGCGACGTGCTGGCGCTCTACCAGAACCGCTTCAAATACATCCTCGTCGACGAATATCAGGACACTAACCAGAGCCAGTATCTCTGGCTCCGCCTGCTCGCCCAGGAGCGCCGGAACCTCTGCTGCGTCGGCGACGACGACCAGTCGATCTATTCATGGCGCGGCGCCGAGGTCGCCAACATCCTCAGGTTCGAGAAGGACTTTCCCGGCGCCAAGATCGTCCGGCTCGAGCAGAATTACCGCTCCACCCCGCACATCCTCGCCGCCGCCTCGGGCCTCATCGCCCATAATGGCGGCCGCCTCGGCAAGACCTTGTGGACCGAGCATGACGAGGGCGACAAGGTCCAAATCGTCGGCGTGTGGGACGGTCCGGAGGAGGCGCGGCGGATCGGCGACGAGATCGAGGGCCTGCAGCGGCGCGGCGGGCGGATCAGCGATGCCGCCATCCTCGTCCGCGCCCAGTTCCAGACCCGCGAGTTCGAGGACCGCTTCATCGCCATCGGCCTCCCCTACCGAATCGTCGGCGGCTTTCGCTTCTACGAGCGCGCCGAGATTCGCGACGCCCTCGCTTACCTGCGCATCATCGCCCAGCCCGCCGACGACCTCGCCTTCGAGCGGATCGTCAACGTCCCCAAGCGCGGCCTCGGCGACAAGGCGGTCGCGAAGGTCCACGGCTATGCGCGCGCCTCCGGCCTCCCCCTCCTCGGCGCGGCCGCCCAGATCCTTGACAGCGACGAGCTCACCCCGCAGGCCCGCCGAGCGATGGGCAATCTCGTCGGAGACATCGCCCGCTGGCGCGCCCGCCTCGACCAGCTCCCCCACCCGGAGCTCGCCCGCCTGATCCTCGACGAGAGCGGCTACACCGCCATGCTCCAGGCCGACCGCTCGGCCGAAAGCGCCGGCCGCCTCGAGAACCTCGCCGAGCTGACCCGGGCGATGGAGGAATATGAAACGCTCGGCGCCTTTCTCGAACATGTCAGCCTGGTCATGGAGAATGACGCGGAGCGGGACACGGACAAGGTCACGATCATGACCATCCACGCCGCCAAGGGCCTGGAGTTCGACACGATCTTCCTCGCCGGCTGGGAGGAAGGCGTCTTCCCCTCGCAGCGCTCGCTCGACGAAGGCGGCCAGGCCAGCCTCGAGGAAGAGCGCCGCCTCGCCTACGTCGCCATCACAAGAGCGCGGCGTAAGTGCTTCATTTTCCACGCCGCCAACCGCCGCATCTACGGCCAGTGGACGAGCTCGATCCCGTCCCGCTTCATCGCCGAGCTCCCCGACGCCCATGTCCATTCCGAACAGACGATGAGCGGCGGCGAGTCCCTCTGGCGCGCCAACTGGTCCGAACGCGCCGACCCCTTCGCGGATGTGGCGAGGGGCGCGACGCGAGGACCGGGTTGGCGAAGGGCCGTGACGGGCGGCTTCGAGCGGACCCCCTCGCGGGTCATGGAGGTCAAGGCGTCAGCGGTAAGCCTAGGCAACCCCGGGCGGGGCGACATTGCGCTGGGGCAGCGCGTCTTCCACTCAAAGTTCGGCTACGG
>DASWRU010000031.1:0-8130 GCA_036403015.1 Allosphingosinicella sp. | reverse complement strand
CCGCTCGCCAGCGCCTGCTCGATCAGCAGCCCCCTGAAGCCGGAGCAGTCGACGAACAGCTCGCCGCCGATGCGCTCGCCCGAGGCCATGACCAGCGCCTCGACGAAGCCGGTCTCCCCGTCCAGCGCGACCTCGGCCACTTTCCCCTCGGTGCGCCGGACGCCGCGGGCCTCCGCGTAGCGCCGCAGATATTGCGCGTAGAGGCCGGCGTCGAAATGATAGGCCCAGGCGACCCCGCTCGGCGAGCCCGGCCGCTCCACCGGCCGGCCGAAGCGGTTCTCGCCCGCCGCGACGACGTTGGGCGAGAAGTCCCACAGGCCGCTGGTGCCCCCGGCGCGGCGGTGGCGAAGCCAATATTGGTGGAAGGGCAGCAGCCCGAGCTTCTGGCCGACCGCGCCGAAGCCGTGGATGTAGCGCTCGTCCGCCGCGCCCCAGCCGACGAACTCGATGCCGAGCTTGAACGAGCCCTGGGTGGCGCGGACGAAATCGTCCTCGTCGATGCCGAGCCCGTCGTTGAACAAGCGGATATGGGGGATGGTCGCCTCGCCGACCCCGATCGTCCCGATCTCGTCGGATTCCACCAGGCGCACCGACGCGCCGGGGCCGAGGAACTTGGCCATCGCCGCGGCCGTCATCCACCCGGCGGTGCCGCCGCCGACGATGACGATGTCCCGCACCTGCTCCCGCGCCGCTGCCATGTTGCCCCACATTTATCTCGACCCTGGCGGCGAGCCTATGCGGCGTCCGCCGCCGCGGCAATGGCCTCCGCGCGCACCGCTTGCCAAGCCGCCCCCGTTCGTTAAGGCGGCGCAATGAGCCTGCCGCCCCTGTTCGACCGGCTGCGCCTGCCCGTGATCGGCGCGCCGTTGTTCATCGTCTCCAGTCCGGAGCTGGTTATTGCGCAATGCAAGGCGGGAATCGTCGGGTCTTTCCCGGCTTTGAACGCGCGCCCGCAGGCGCAGCTCGACGAATGGCTCCACCGCATCACCGAGGAACTCGCCGCCTGGGACCGAGCCCATCCCGACGCCCCCTCTGCGCCCTTCGCCGTCAACCAGATCGTCCACCGCTCCAACGACCGCCTCGAAGCCGACATGGCCACCTGTGCGAAGTGGCGGGTGCCGATCGTCATCACCTCGCTCGGCGCGATCGTCGAGGTCAACCAGGGCGTCCACGCCTGGGGCGGCATCACCCTCCACGACATCATCCACGACCGCTTCGCCCGCAAGGCGGTGGAGAAGGGCGCCGACGGTCTCATCGCCGTCTCCGCCGGCGCCGGCGGCCATGCCGGCACCCTGTCGCCCATCGCCTTGGTCCAGGAGATCCGCATGTGGTTCGACGGGCCGCTGATCCTCTCGGGCGCGATCGCCACCGGCCGCGCGATCCTCGCCGCTTTGGCGATGGGCGCCGACCTCGCTTATGTCGGCTCAGCCTTCGTCGCGACCGAAGAGGCGAACGCCCAGCCCGAGTACAAGCAGGGCATCGTCGACGCCAAGGCCTCGGACATCGTCTATTCGAGCTACTTCACCGGCGTGCACGGCAATTACCTCAGGCAGTCGATCGTCGCCGCGGGCATGGACCCGGACCATCTCCCCGAGGGCGACCTGAAGACGATGAACTTCGCCGGCGCCGAAGGCTCGAAGAAAGCGTGGCGCGACATCTGGGGCTCCGGCCAGGGTATCGGCGCCATCGACCGCGTGCGCCCGGCGGGCGACTATGTCGCGGAGCTGGCGCGCCAGTACGAAGAAGCGAAGGCAGAGTTGCGGGCGAAGGCTTGATCGCCTGCCCGTCGGCTCTCCCGGCTCAAAGCGCCGCCTCGTAGAGCCGGCGCGCGTCGGCGTGGCCGATCTCGCACGGATTGTTCACCAGCAGGCGTTCCTGCTTCATCGCTTCGGCGGCGAGCAGGTCGAGATCGCCCGCGGTGACGCCGACCTCCGACAGACGCCGCGGCACGCCGGCGGCCCGGCACAGTGCCCCCATCCGCTCGACGAAGCCCTGCGCTTGCGCCTGCGTCCCCACGGCGGCCAACCCCGGCTCGATCAGCGTGCCGAGCTCCGCATAGAGCGGCATCGCCGCATGCAAATTGTGGCCGAGAACGTGGGTCAGCATCAGCGCGTTGGAGACGCCGTGCGGCACGTGGAAATGGCCGCCGAGCGGGTAAGCGAGCGCATGGACTCCCGCCACCGGCGCGTTGGCGAAGGCCACTCCGGCGAGATGGGAGCCGAGCAGCATCGCGCTCCGCGCCTCCCGGTCGCCGGGCGTGTCGCAGGCGCGCTGGAGATGGGCGGCGAGCAGGCGCAGCGCCTCGCGGGCGAGGGCGTCGGAAATCGGGTTCTTGAGCCGCGCCGACGTGTAAGCCTCGATCGCGTGGACCATCGCATCGATGCCGGTCGCCGCGGTGACGCCGCGCGGCAGGCCGAGGGTGAGCTCCGCGTCGAGCACCGCCCAGTCGGCGGCGAGCGGCGGGCTGTTGACCGCGAGCTTGAGGCTGCCGCCGACGGTGATGACGCTGATCGGCGTCGCCTCGGAGCCGGTCCCGGCCGTGGTCGGCACGAGTATGAGCGGCAACCGCGCCCCGGTGGCTTTACCGACGCCCCAGATCGCCTCCAGCGCGTCGCCGCTGCCGAGCAGATAGGCGGCGAGCTTGGCGACATCCATCGGACTGCCGCCGCCGAAGCCGATTACCGACGCGCAGCCGCGCCCCGCCTCCACCGCCGCGAGCAATGTGTCGCGCGACGGATCGGCCTCCACCGCGTCGAACAGGCGCGGCTCCACCCCCGCCGCCTCGAGCGCCGCCAGCGCCGGCCCGGGAAGGCCGAGGGCACGCAGCTGCGCGTCGGTGACGAACAGGCACGGTCCCGGCGGCAGCAGCTCGGCGATCCGCTCCGCGCTGCCGACGCCCGAGAGAAGCCGCGGACCGTAAGTGAAGGAAAAGGCGCTCATCGGCGCCTCGTCTAGCGCAATCAGAGCGAGCGTTCGAGCCGGCTCAGCAGGCTCCGGGCCGGGCTGGCATGCGGCTCCGGCGCCGCCGGGATCGCGCCCGCGTCCAGCCGCCTGACTCGGGCGTAAAGCTCGCGGCTGGCATTGATCAGCGCCACCGCGCTCTCCGGCAGCTGCGCGAGCACGGCCTCGTCCGTATCCGGGGCGTCCCCCAGCCGCCGGGCCGGGCTGCGCGCCTGGCGCCGGCTGATCTCGCCCGCCTCCACCGCGCGCTGGGTGAGCAGCCAGGCGATGACGTGCATCAGCCGCGTCGTGACCTTGAGCGATTCGCAGGAGAAGCCGACCCGGACGATGGGATCGAGCGCGTCGCGGTCGTCGCGCCCGTGACGGTCGAAATAGGAGCGCGCCTCGTCGGCGAGCAGCATCGCCTCGGTATAGAGGGCGCCGACCAGCTTCGGTGTCAGGGTGGTGCGGGCTTGGTCCTCGGGCATGCGAAAGGGACTGCCACAGCCGACGGCCCGCGGGAACGGGGAAAGAAGGTAAAGCGCGAACTGTGTCGCAGGGGGACGGGTGCTCGCGTTCCTAGGCGATGATGTCCGGGATCAGCAGATCCTCGATCATCGCGATCTCGTCCTTGAGGCGGAGCTTGCGCTTCTTCAGTCGTGCGAGCTGGAGCTGGTCGGGCGCCGGGGTAGCGATCAGCGCCGCGATCGCGGCGTCGAGGTCGCGATGCTCGGCGCGCAGCCGCACCAGCCGGGCGGCGGCGCCGATCTCTTGTCCCCGGACGTTCGCCATCCCCTTTTCGGCCCCTACTCAGCCGCCCCGGAAAGGAGTAGGACTAGCTCATCGACGGGCCGCCGTACATATGCGCCCGTCCGCGACGCGGTGGGGAGACGCAGCGGCCCGGAGATGGTTTAACGTCCAGGCAAACCAGCAAAGGAGATGGGAATGCAACAGGCGCATATCTCGGCATTGGAGACGAAGCACGCCGACATCGAGGCGCGCATTCTGGAAGAAGAACAGCGTCCGCTGCCGGACATGGCCACCCTGTCCCGCCTCAAGAAGGAAAAGCTCCGCGTCAAAGAGGAGATCGTCGGCCTTCACTAGGCGGCGCCCTTCGCGAACCGGAGAATGACGGGCCCAGGCGCAAGCTTCGGGCCCGTTTCCGTTCGGGCGCAGCCCAACCTCTCCTCCCGCGCGACACGCAAGCACGGTCTCGCGCAAAGACGCAGAGGCGGTGAAAGAAAGGCTCCAGCCTGCGCTGGAGCCTCCGAGCGGTCAGTCGTCGCGGCTGATGCGTTCGTTGCGTTCGTGGCGCTCCTGCGCCTCGATCGTCATGGTCGCGATCGGCCTGGCCTCGAGGCGGGCGAGCGAGATCGGCTCGCCGGTCACTTCGCAAAAGCCGTATTCGCCCGTGTCGATGCGGCGTAGCGCCGAGTCGATCTTCGAGATGAGCTTGCGCTGCCGGTCGCGGGTCCTGAGCTCGATCGCCCAGTCCGTCTCGCTCGACGCGCGGTCGGTGACGTCCGCCTCGCGCATCGGTCCGCTCTTGAGCTGGGCCATCGTATCCCGGCTTTCGCGCAGGATCTCGTCCTTCCAGCCGAGCAGCTTCTCGCGGAAATAACCGAGCTGCGCCGGGTTCATGAACTCTTCGTTGGCGGTAGGACGGTAAGCGTCCGCAGTCCCACGTTGCAGGAAACCTTGGTCGAAAATATTGCTGACAGCCGTAGCCATAACCCCTCCGCTCATCGCGGACCGGACCGCCGGTCCGCTCACTCTCCGAAGCCTTGCCCGAGTCGTCCGGGATTTTCGGCTTCTGCCCCGAGCGCGCCTATACTGATCGCAAGGGTCCAGCACAAGTCACTCAAATAACGGTCGAAAATATTTCCTGTGGATAGGTGCGGGCGTGACATTTTTACCGCTCGCAACGCCGGTTTGCCGGCCCCCCGCCTGGCCTGCCGCCCTCCCGCCGCGAATCGGGAGGCAAGCCGCGCATTAACCATAAGTCGGTCCGCGGCGGCGGCGCCAAACCGTTCACGCCTCCACCCCCTTTGTCCAGCAATGGGACGGAAGCTGCGCGAACGGCCATTTGGCGGCCATTTGGGACACTCATCATGGTTAACGCGCTTGCGCATAAGGAAATCTTTTGCATTCGTAGCCATAGCCAAATGCGGCCGCCGGTTATTCGATCGCGACTTACCGGCCCGTATCGAAGCCTTGGAACAGGGTGCGTTGCTATGTCGGTAAGAATGGCTCTAGCGAAACTGGCCGCCTGCACTTGCGGCGGCGCCATCATCGGAGCGGGCGCGGCGCATGTCGCCGAGCACCCGCCGCAGCGTCCGGCGCTCCTGCGTCACGCCAAGGTGGCTCCCCACCAATATGTGGCCGCGCGTACCGTGAAGCGCGTGCGGCGCATCGCGAGGACGTCCTGCGTCGTGCGTCGGCCCGGCCGGACCGTCACCACCGAGACGGTCTCCTACCCGCCCGTGCCCCTGCCGCCGCTCCCGTCCGTGGAAATGGCCGGCGGCGGCGGTGTGCCGATCGTCATCGGCGGCTCGTCCGGCGGCGGCTTCGGCTTCGGCGGCGGCTTCTTCTCCGGGGGCTTCTTCGGCGGATCGAGCGGCAACGCCTTCTTCACCGCCTCGACCTCCAGCGGCGGGTCGAGCTCGACCTCGACCTCGAGCGGCGTCTCGTCGAGCACCAGCTCGTCTTCCTCTTCGTCGTCCTCCTCCTCGTCCAGCTCGTCGAGCTCGTCCTCGACCGGCTCCAGCACGTCGAGCGGGTCCAGCGGCAATTGCGAGAAGTGCAACCACAAGCCGCCGCCCCCGCCGCCGCCGCCACCTCCCCCGCCACCGCCTCCCCCGCCACCGCCGCCACCGTGCCACAAGTGCGGCCCGCCGCCTCCGCCGCCTCCCCCGCCGCCGCCTTGCAACAAGTGCGACCATGGCGGCTCGTCGGGCGGGCACGGCTCCAGCGGCGGCTACGGTTCCTCGGGCAGCAGCGGCGCGACCGGCGGCTCCAGCAGCTTCGGCGGCAACAGCACCTCGACGGGCGGACACAGCTCCACCGGCGGTCACGGCTCCTCGGGCGGCTACGGCTCGTCAGGCAGCACCGGCGGGACCTCCGGGTCCAGCGGCGGCCACGACGTCCCGGCGCCGCCGATGATCCTGCTCTTCGGAGCCGGCGCCGCGGCCCTGGTCGCCCGCCGGAGGGCCGCCACCAAGGATCGCTGACGGGAACCCACGCCCGGCAGCAAAAAGGCCGCGTCCCTTCTCCCAGGGGCGCGGCCTTTTCCACGTCCGGCCGTGAAGGGCCTATGCGGCCTGGAGGATCTTCTCGATCTCCGTCACCGGGTGGCCGGTCAGGTCCTTCGCCACCTCGCCCGCCAGCCGCTTCTCCACCTCCTTGTGATAATGTTTGCGAAGCTCCCCGAGGGTGCGCGGCGGCGCCACGATGATCAGCTGCTCGAACTCGTTCCTCAGCGCCCGCTTCCTCAGCATCTCGGCGGTCTCGGCGGCGAAGCGGTCCTCCTCGAGCTGGTGGAAGTCGACCTCCTCATAGGCGCTGCGGCCGGCGCCGCCGGAGGCGTCGAACGTGCGGCCCGGCGCGTCGGTCTTCTGGTCGCGGTCGGGCGCGTCGGACGTCTCCTGCTTGCGCTCGACCTCCAGCTTGGGGAAGTCGGCATCGCCCTCGTTGCGGAAGAACAGCATCTTCCTGCCGTCGGCCACGACGACGAACGTGTTGTGCGGAACCTGCATCTCATTCTCCCTTGCCTTCGCTTTCGCGAACGCCCGACCGGCGCCGATGGTTGCCCGCTTGCGCCCTCACCGCGGCGGGCCTAGCCGGGCCGCCATGCGCATTCTCCTCACCAACGACGACGGCGTGAATGCCCCCGGCCTCAAGGTGCTGGAGACGATCGCGCGCCGCTTCTCCGACGACGTCTGGATCGTCGCCCCGACCGAGGAGCAGTCCGGCGCCGGCCACTCGCTCACCCTCACCAGGCCGATCCGCCTGAGGAAGCTCGGCGAGCGGCGCTTCTGCGTCACCGGGACGCCGACCGATTCCGTGATGATGGCCATCGCACATCTCATGAAGGAGGCGCCGCCGGACCTCATCCTCTCCGGCGTCAACCGGGGCGCCAATCTCGGCGAGGACGTGACTTATTCCGGCACCTGCTCGGCGGCGATGGAGGGTGCGCTGGCCGGCATCCCGTCCATCGCGCTGAGCCAGAGCTACGCCCGCGAAGGCATGGGCGACACCGTCCCCTTCGCCGCCGCCGAGGTCTGGGCCGAGCGCGTCCTGCGCCCGATCGTGGAAACCGAGATGGCGCCGCGCACCCTCGTCAACATCAACTTCCCCGCTTTGCCGCCGGGTGAGGTCCGGGGCATCCGCGTCGTCCGGCAGGGCCTGCGCGACTATGGCCGGCTGCGCATCGAAAAGCGCACCGACCCGCGCGGCTACCATTATTATTGGTTCGGCCTCGGCCCGATGATCGAGACGCCCGGCCATTCCACGGACCTGGAAGCGGTCGCCGACGGCTACGTCTCCGTGACCCCCCTCCACCTCGACCTCACCCACGAACCCTCGATGGAGCGGCTGAAAGCCCTCTTCGGCTAAGGTAGGCCGCACTCTAGGAAAAGGCGCGCAGAGCCCCTATGTCGCGGCCTCCCATGGAACTGGAACTCCCCTCCCCGCCCAAGGTCGGCATGGTTTCGCTCGGCTGCCCGAAGGCGCTGGTCGATTCCGAGCGGATCCTGACCAAGCTCCGCTCCGACGGCTACCAGCTCTCGCCCGATTACGAGCAGGCGGACGTCGTCCTGGTCAACACCTGCGGCTTCCTCGATTCCGCCAAGGAGGAGAGCCTCGCCGCGATCGGCGAGGCGATCGCCGAGAACGGCCGAGTCATCGTCACCGGCTGCATGGGCAAGGAAGCCGACGTCATCCGCGCCCGATTCCCGGAGGTGCTCGCGATCAGCGGCCCGCACCAATATGAGGAGGTGGTCGGCGCCGTCCACGTCGCCGCGCCGATGCCGCCCTCGGCCTACCTCAACCTGGTTCCAGACGCGGGGCTCAAACTCACCCCGCGCCATTACAGCTATCTGAAGATTTCAGAGGGCTGCAATCATCGCTGCAGCTTCTGCATCATCCCGTCGATCCGCGGCGATCTCGTCAGCCGCCGGCCCGACGCCGTCC
>DASWRU010000030.1:0-35449 GCA_036403015.1 Allosphingosinicella sp. | reverse complement strand
CAGCGCGGTCGGCGGGTTCCTGGCCAATCCGGCGCCGGAGGGACGGCTTCGCGAGGGCGCGTCGCGGCTTCTCGCCGACATTCTCGAATCGCTCGACCAGGAGCGGCTCGGCGGCATGGTGAGGAGCGCGGTCTCGTCGCGGCTCCAGTCGCTCCAGGTGTCGCCTCTGATCGGCCAGAGCCTGGAGGCGGCGATGACCGACGACCGCCACATCCCGATCCTCGATTCGATCGTCACCTGGGCCGGCCGCACCCTCGACTCGAACGAGGACATCATCCGGGCGATGGTCCACCAGCGCGCCGGCTGGATCATGCGCCTGGCCGGGCTCGACGAGAAGCTCGCCGACGCGATCGTCGACGGCCTGCGCCGCCTCACCATCGACATGGCGGTGGACCCCAGGCACCCGCTCCGCTCGAAGGCGGAGGAAGCGCTCGCCGGCCTTGCCTGGGACATGCAGCACGACCCCGACATGCAGGGGAAGGTGGAGGGCTGGAAGAGCGAGATCATCGCCAACAAGGCGGTGACCGACTGGGTCGGCGGGCTGTGGGAGAATAGCCGCGCCGGGCTGCTGCGCGCCGCGCGCGATCCCGACGCGGCGATGGCCGGGCGCTTCGGCGAGGCTCTGAAGCAGCTCGGCGACACGCTGCAGCAGGACGCGCGGCTGAAGCGGGCGATCAACCAGTTCGCCCGGCGGGCGGCGGTGGGCGCGGTGGCGACCTACGGCAGCGGCATCGTCAAGCTGGTGTCGGAGACGGTGCGCGGCTGGGACGCCCGCACGATCACCGGCCGGCTGGAGAATGCGGTCGGGCGGGACCTCCAATATATCCGCGTCAACGGGACCCTGGTCGGCGGGCTGGTGGGGCTGCTCATCCATGCGGCCGAGGTGCTGACCTGACTTCTTCTCCCCTCCCCTTCAGGGGAGGGGCCGGGGGCGGGGCTTGTCGGGAAGGCGGGTTGCGTTACAGGCCCCACCCCAACCCCTCCCTGAAGGGGAGGGGCTTTTTGGGTCAGTCCCCGCCCGCCCGTTCAATGTCGGCGCCGACCGCCTGGAGCTTCTCCTCGAGCCGCTCGTAGCCGCGGTCGAGGTGGTAGACGCGGTGGACCTGGGTCTCGCCCTCGGCGGCGAGGCCGGCGAGGACGAGGCTCATCGAGGCGCGCAGGTCGGTGGCCATCACCGGCGCGCCGGCCAGCCGCCCGACCCCGCGCACCACCGCCGAGCGGCCGCGGACCTCGATATCGGCGCCCATCCGGTTCAGCTCGGGCACGTGCATGTAGCGGTTCTCGAAGATCGTCTCGGTGAGGAGGCTGGTGCCGTCGGCCAGGGTGAGCATGGCCATGAACTGGGCCTGCATGTCGGTCGGGAAGGCAGGATAGGGGGCGGTCGAGAGGGAGAGCGGCTTCAGCGCGCCGTCGGCGCTGACCCTGATGCCGTCCTTTGTGTCCTCCACGATCAGCCCCGCGTCCGTGAGGCCGGAGAGGATGGAGGGCATCGTCTCCTTGCGGGCGCCGACCAGCTCGAGCGAGCCGCCGGTGATCCCGGCCGCGCAGGCATAGCTGCCCGCCTCGATGCGGTCGGGCATCACCGCATAGGTGGCGCCGTGCAGGCGGTCGACGCCCTCGATCGTCAGGGTGTCGGTGCGCAGCCCCTCGATGCGGGCGCCCATCGCGATCAGGCATTTGGCGAGATCGGTGATCTCCGGCTCGCGGGCGGCATTCTCGATCACGGTGGTGCCGCGGGCGAGGACGGCGGCCATCAGCGCGTTCTCGGTCGCGCCGACCGAGACGAAGGGGAAGTTGATCGTGCCGCCCCTGAGGCCGCCTTTGGGAGCGGTCGCCTTGACGTAGCCGGCGGCGATGTCGAGCTCGGCGCCCAGCGCCTCGAGCGCCTTCAGATGCAGGTCGACAGGGCGCATGCCGATCGCGCAGCCGCCGGGCAGCGACACGGTCGCCTCCCCGGCGCGGGCAACGAGCGGGCCGAGGACAAGGATCGAGGCGCGCATCTTGCGGACGATGTCGTAGGGGGCGACGGTCGAGGTGAGCTTGGAGGCGCGAAGCGTCATCACCCGGCCGAACTCGTCTGGCCGCGCGCCCTCGACGGTGGTCGAGACGCCGAGCTGGTTGAGGAGATGGCCGAAGCTGTCGACGTCGGCGAGGCGGGGGAGGTTGCGGAGCGTCAGCGGCTCGTCGGTGAGGAGGGCGCAGGGGAGCAGGGTCAGCGCCGCATTCTTGGCGCCGGAGATCGGGATGCGGCCCTTGAGCGGCTTGCCGCCGCGGATGACGATGCGGTCCATGTGCGGGGTCTTAGGGGTTTGGAGGCAGGAGGCAAGGGAGGCGAATGGCGCGGCAGATGCTATTCGAACGCAGCCCTCCCCGTTCGCCCCGAGCGAAGTCGAGGGGCCCTGTCGAGCGAAGGCGAGACCTGGGGCCTCGGCTTCGCTCGGCGGGGTGTCTCGACTTCGCTCGACACGAACGGTTTTCATCCGTCCCGGCAGGGACGCTCAAGCCTTCTCCAGCGTGCATTGGAGGGGGTGCTGGTTCTGGCGGGCGTAGTCGATCACCTGGGCGACCTTGGTCTCGGCGACCTCGTAGGTGAAGGTGCCGCAGACGCCGACGCCGCGCTGGTGGACGTGGAGCATGACCCGAGTGGCGTCCTCGATGCTCATCTTGAAGATGCGCTGCAGGGTTTCGACGACGAACTCCATCGGTGTGTAGTCGTCGTTCAGCATCAGCACCTTGTAGGGCGAGGGCGTCTTGGTGCGGGTGCGCGTGCGGGTGGCGACGCCGAGGCCGGTGCCCTCGTCGTCCCCCCGCCGGTCGCCGGCGGCGAAGATCAGATATTCGTCCCTTCCCATATACGGGGTCCAATATGGCAAGCCGGCGCTGGCGGGCAAGCGATTCGGTTGGCTTGCAGGCGCTAAAGGCGCTCGGGCCGGCGCGGTTCCCTGCACGAGAAAAGGGCGGCCGCCCCGATGGGGTGGCCGCCCTTTCACGTGCAAGCGCAGTGGCTTAGAACGCGACGGCGCTCTTCACCTTCTCGGCGGCGACCGAGTAGCGGCTGGTCAGCGGCTGCGCGACGTCGCCGGCGAGCTTCAGCATGGTCTCGGAGAGACGGCTGGACTCGGCGACGAGACCGTCGAACTGGGTACGGGCGAACTCGCTCTGCAGGCGGAAGAAGTCGGTGGCCGACTTCACTTCCGCGAAGCCCTTGAGGGCCGCCGAGGCGTCCTCGAAGCTCTTGCGGCTATACTCGGCGACTTCTTGGCCGATCGTCTCGAGGCCCTTGGCGGCGACCTTGGTCGACGCGACGAGGGCTTCGATATTGCCCTTGGAGAGCTCGGTGAACTGCTCGGCGATACGGGTGTTGCGCTCGATCTGGGTGCGGGCGCGCTCGTTGACGTCGCCGAACACGGCCTGGACGCGGTCGGCAACCTTGGTGGCTTCGTTCTTCATGGTCTGGGTTCCTTTGATCTGGATCTTGCGGGTCTGGTTCACGATAGTCCTGGCCGCCTTGCGGGCCGGCTTGGCCTTGGGCGCAGCGGCTTTCTTGGCTCGGGCCGGCTTGGCCTTGGCGGCTCTGGCCGGAGCGGCTTTGGCCGGAGCCGGAGCCGCCTTGGCCGGAGCCGGGGCGGCTTGCGCCTTGGGAGCGGCGGCCGGAGCCTCGGCCTTCGGGGCGATTGCGGTGTCGGTGTTCTGGTCGGCCATTTTTACTACCCCTGAGGTTCTATGCTGCGATGCAACATAAGCGAGGCTGCAACCGGATTCAAGGGAAAATGTTGCGGTGCAGCAGACGGATGAACCGGCATGTTCGGCGGCGGAGCGGGCAGGCTCCGGAGAGGTGAAGTTCATGAAGTTCACGATCTCACGACAAAAGCCCGGCCCCTCCCGTGGATGCAAGCAAGGCCGCGGCGGCCTGAGCCCAAGGCGCCGGCGCGGTGGCGGAGGCAACGGGCGCCAATCGCTGCCGAGAGACGGACGGGGCGAGCGAATCGCCGGCTGGATTCCTGATTTGTTCCATCTGTCAGGATGAACCATGAAAGGGGGGCTGTAGGAAAGTGTTTTTTTCGGGTTCGGCTGAAGTGATACTTCAGCCGAGCGGTGTGGGCAGCCGAACACCTTCACATGGCATCAGCCGGCGATGCCGGTTCGACGGCCCTTTGCGTGGTTGGCTGTTCGCCCAGCCCTGCGCCCGAGGCATCGTGTGTCCGCTTTCGACCCATTGCGGACGTTGTCAATTCGGCGAATATGAGGAAATGAAAAGCCACACCGGGCTGATCGCTGCGACACTGTTTTGCGGATGCCACGCGTCCACGTCTCAGGCGCGTGAAGAAAGGACGCAGGCGAATGCGGCGCCGCGCCCGACCTCGGAGCCAGCTTATCTCGTGCGGGATCGCGGCAGCGAGGGTATGCCAAGATTGCTAGAGCAGACGGAGATTCGAACAGGCCATCTCGCTGCCCTGGTTGAAGCAATGCGCCGCGGATCCGGCTCGTTAAGGTACGCAGCACTGATGTTCAGCACTCCGGACCGTCCTTCCGATGAAGATGCGGTGGCCCTCCAGATATCTTTCGAGAATGGCCGGCTGGGATTTGATTGGGTGCTTTTGGCTCCGCGAAACGTCGAGGACCAAGAGAGGTTCAGGACTTTCGCTCGCGCGCATGGTGTGCAGCCGGTTGCCCGGTCAATGAACGGCGTCTCATTTCTCCGCGTCGAAGGCCCGGACGCTGCAAGATTCACCGCCAGTGTCGTGACGGAAATGTACCATCGCCCTCCGGATGAGGCCCTTGCTCTCGTTTATGAAGGCTTCGAGTGGCCGCAGCGCTGACCAGCGTGAACGTCCGCTTCCCACCCAATGCCGAAATTCCCGATACGGTTGGGAACCACCTGGGGTGAACCGGCCGCGCTCCACCTGGCCCGACACGCTTATTCGCACCCGACAGAAAGCCACACCGTCAACAGAGAGGGACCGGCTCCCCCTTCCTGGACTCGTCCTCCCGCGCCCGAACATCCGCAACGATCCCCGCCCGGATGCGTGGGTTGAGAAACGGATTGGCGCGCAGCTCGGCTTCACCGAACACCTGCCGATTGTCACGGACCTTGAGCTCTATGGATTCGCTTCGCAGCTCCTTCGGCAGTGTATGAAGCATCGCTTCGATGGACGCCGCCCGAGCGGCACCCAGCTTCTTGTCTGCGGATCGAGCGCGTACGGAGGCATGGGTCCAGTCAGCACCCTCTCCTATGTCCCCGGACGCCAGCACGTAATAGGAGGCGATGCGGAGGTCCGCGGACATCGAGGGCAGAAGATACGCCGTCAGCCGCTCGCGAACGTTCGTTCCGACGATCGAACTGCCGGTCTTGAATTCCACGAAAAAGACTCTTCGGTCAGACGAACCGCAGGCGCTGGCGGGGGAATTGTGGTTCCCGACGGCGACCAGCAGCCCCACGACGACCAGAGCCGCCCACCGCATTCTCCGTCTCAACCCGGACGCCATGTCGTCACGCTCTCCTCGCCAGGAGCCTCGCGTGCCCGTCGGCCGAGGCAGCAATCGCCGCGCCGACCATAAACGTGCTCCCGTCTCCTTGCCACCCGTGAAGGATATTCAGCCGGCCTTCGCCCGATCATCAGGCGGGCTCCCTCCGGCGGGGATGGAGGCGGAGAGGCGGCGGGCGTCGCGCCTGAGGGCGGCCAGGCACTCGTCGCCGCCGGTGAGGGTCCCCACCTCGTGCTCGACGACGAGATCGAGCTTGAGCGCGAGCGCCCGCACGTCCGGTGCGGCGGTCTTCAGCAGCCGCCGGAGCGAGTCGTACAGGGTGTCGGACAGAGCCCCGTGCGCCTCCTCGATCGCCGCCTGCGCCTCCCACGGCGCCCCGTCCGTGCGGCGTTCATAGGCCCGCAGGTCGACCTCGGCACGCCGGTAGGCGGCGAGGGCACGGGACCAGCGGGCCATTCTTGCGTCGTCATGCCGGACTCGATCCGGCATCCACCTTCCTTTTGCGACTGTGGGAGGGGAGGAGGTGGACCCCGGATCAAGTCCGGCGTGACGGGAAGGGGGCGAGACGGCCGCCGCCACGGCAGGCGCGGCGAACGCAGCGCCTAGCAGCGCCCGGCGCGACAGCTTAAGGTCGGCGTCAGCCATCGATCGCCTCCTTCTGGGAAAGGCGTTTGCTGGTCGGAGCCGTGCGCAAGGTACCAGCCTTGCCTCGGCTTGAATACCTGTGCACAACTATTCGGGGCAAGTCAATAGCCGACACGCCGAAAAGAGGCCGCGGACGCCCCCGCACCGGCATCGGCCCGGCCATCTCGATGCGCCTCTACCCCGAGCTGGAGGCGGCTCTGAAGGCGTGGATCGAGCGGCAGCCGGACCCGAAGCCGTCGCGGTCGGAGGCGCTGCGGAGGCTGGTGGAGCAGGGGCTGGCGGGGGAGACACGGTAGCCCGCTTACGGCAGCTGTGCGCCAGTCGCGGACGTTCAATGCCGCTTACGCAGCCGCTGGGAGCAGCCGGCAAATGCGTGGCGATGCAGCCCCGCCGGCAACGCAGGGTTCGGCTGTTTAGGCTATGAGCTGCGCAAGAACGTAAGCGAGGGGTGCTAGGCCGAGGGATAATAGGACCATGCAGCCGCTCGATGCAGCGGGGGTGGATTCCAGGTCGCGAGCTATAGCCCATTCTGCGTCGGCAATGGCCTTAGCGACGTTGCCCTCGTCGCCCTTCAGCAGGTACTCGGGCCACGTCATGTTGTACGTGCGGTTTATCGTGAAATCTGCGGTAGCGCCGCTGCCGCTTGAGCTGATGTGAGCAGACCACACTACGCGATCCCCTCGCCCAACTTTCATCGAGCCTCCCGCTCGACCCTTCTCTGGTTCGGACCACGAGCGAACTTGATATTTTCCTGCAGCCGAGCTGCTTTCGATAGACCGGCGTAGCTCGCTCGCGATGCGGCTTGTGATGCCGTCGATGGCGTGTTGCAGCCGCACGAGTTCGTCCCGGCGCTTCGCCTCCCGTTCGCGGTCGGCCCGTCGATGGTCGTCGATACCCACGACACGAATATAACCGAGGCGGCGGGTATGCCAATCCGGGAGTTCGGTGAAGATGGACCGGCGACCGGTATCGGCTCGGTCATCTCCATTCGCCTCTATGCCACGCAGGAAGCGGCGCTGAACGCCTGGATCGAGCGGCAGCCGGACCCGAAACCGTCGCGTTCCGAGGCGCTGCGGAGGCTGGTGGAGAGGGGGTTGGAGGCGGAGGATTCCTGAAAAGATCCTGTTCTCGTGCTTTCCATCGGGGATGATTGCCTCGCGCTGCTCTTCACGTCTCCCGATGCTGCGGGCATAGGGAGTCATAGAGGAGCAAACATGCCGGTCGACAGAGAACAATGGGCCTCGCGCCTGCCACAGTTGCCGTCTTGGCGATGCCCTACCTGCAACAAGGGCAACTACTCGCTTATGCCGAACATGCCGGTCTTAGAAGAAACCGGGCCTTCTAAACTGGCTCATAGCCACGAAGCTTGGGACCCGGATTGGGTAGAAAATCGGTTCGTCGCGCTGATGCGGTGCAACCTGGCGTCCTGCGGCGAAGTAGCATCAGTGAGTGGTACGTCCCCCAGCGACTATTGGGAGGACTACGAGACGGGCGAAGGCGGCATCCTCCACCGGTATGTGCCAGCTTCGATCGAGCCTTCTCCCGTTCCCATTCTCGTTCCAATCGGGACACCAGAGGGCGTCAGCCGCGCCATCTCTGAAGCGGCCAAGGTCCTGTGGCAAAGCGATGAAGCCGCCGCGAACAAGATCCGTTCTGCCGTTGAGCACTTACTTGACGCAAAGAAGGTCAAAAAGATCAGCACCAAGAATGGCAAGAAAACAAAGCTCACTTTGCACGATCGAATCGTCCAGTTCCAGAAGCAAAATAAGGAAAACGGTGACGTGCTCCTTGCAATCAAATGGCTTGGAAACAGCGGCAGCCACACGAGTACCCTATCTCGCGACCAGGTGCTCGACGCATTCGACATGGTAGAGCTGGTGCTTGAGAACCTTTACGGGAAGACGAAGCAGATGATCATGAAAAAGGTTGCTGCGGTAAACAAAAATAAGGGGCCTGTTAAGCCGAAGAAGAAACCATTCAGTTTCTAAGGACTGTGGCGTCATTGACGTAGCTTCTGCAAGCTCCCGGGCGGGAGGGGGGACCGGAAGGAGCTGTCGACGGAGCTCGACCAAGGCACCCGCCTAAATGACAATCGCAGCAGCCGTCACGGGAGTGAATCCCGTGCCGTCAGTCGGCTACTCGCCGCTGGCCGGTACCGCGCCGCGTCGGCCGTTGACCCGTGCAGCCTGAATCGGCAGTCGAGCACGATGACCGACGCCGAACTGATTGCAGCCATCGACCAACTCAAGGCGACCATGGTCAGCGTCGCGACCGGGGGTCCGCGAATCGACGAGGTGAATCGGCAGTTCCAAATTAAGTTTGACCAGATCGACGTGGAACTGGCTGCCAGGTCGATCTCGGCGCGGCCGCCATTCCGGGACCTGTGGCAGTGGCATGGGCATTGGTCCGTCGAGCTTCCGACATGGGCCTCGCGCCGAACCTACGTGGCCGAAGTCCTCGCCCCAATTGCTGCCGAACTACGCAATCGGCCAACTGGCAGAGCGGAACCAACGGGCTGGGCCAGGGTCGACCGGGCGATGTCCGAAGCACGCACCCGCTTGGCCGGCGCCCGCACTGAGGAACAGTGGCAGGCGGTCGGGCTGCTCTGTCGCGAAGTGCTCATCTCGGTCGCGCAGGAGGTGCATGACCCGAAGCGCCATATCGTGACTGACGTCGATCGAGTGAGCTCCACCGACTTCAAGCGGCTGATCGAGGCATATCTCAGCGTCGAGTTAGCCGGGAGCGCCGCCGAGGAGGCGCGAAGGCATGCGCGCACCGCGCTCGACTTGGCGCTGCGCCTACAGCATCGGCGCACGGCCACCTTTCGCGACGCCGCAATCTGCGTGGAGGCGACGGGGGCAGTGGTCGGCATTGTCGCCATCGTCTCCGGCCAACGGGATCCTCCCCCGTGATCCGGAAACGGCGTGGAAGGCGGCTCATCGGAAGTTCATTTTCACACGCGTGCACTGCGTACATGCGCGGTTGACGCGGGGCTTAGTCCGACGGCAGGCCGGGCTCGAGAGATTTGCCCGACCGAGCCCGCCGAGGCGTCCGTGTTTCGACGGAGGCAGGAGCCGTCACGGGAGTGAATCCCGTGTCGTCAGTCGGCGCTGAGCGCCGCTGGCCGGCTTTCGCGCTCTCTTCGCGCTGCTCCGGCGGCTGCGCGGCAGCCGGCGTCGCTGCTTTCGGGCGCTGCAGCCTACCGCGCCCGCACATAGCTCCCCGGCGCGTCCTCGATCGCCTTGAGCTTGCCCTTGCCGGGCACCCGCGCGCCCTTCGCCGGGACCTTCTTCTCCTCCTGCGCCCCGATCCACTTCGCCCAGTCGGGCCACCAGCTGCCTTTGTGCTCTGTCGCTCCGGCGATGAATTCGTCGAGCGTGGCGGCCTTCGCGTCGTTGGTCCAATATTGGTATTTCTGCGCCTCGGGCGGGTTGACGACGCCGGCTATGTGGCCGCTGCCCGCCAGCACGAAGCGCAGCGGCCCCTGGAAATAATGGGTGATCTTCCAGACGCTCGCCGCCGGGGCGATATGGTCCTCGCGGCCGGCCTGGACGTAGGTGGGGGTCTTGACGACGTGGATGTCGATCGGGGTTCCGTCCACGACCAGCTCGCCGGCGCGGACCAGCTTGTTGTCGCGGTAGAAGTCGCGAAGATAGGCATGGTGCCATTTGGCGGGCAGGTTGGTCGTGTCCGAATTCCAGTGGAGCAGGTCGAACGGGGCATAATCCTCGCCGAGCAGATAATTGTTGGTGACGTAGCTCCAGATCAGGTCGCGGCCGCGCAGCATGTTGAAGGTGGCGGCCATGTAGCGGCCGTCCATATAGCCCTTCTCGGCCGACATCCGGTCGATGAGCTGAAGCGTCTCGTCGCCGACGAACAGGTTCAAGTCGCCGGCCTCGGAGAAATCGACCTGGGCGGTGAAGAAGGTGGCGCTGGCGACCTTGGCCGCCTCGCCCCGCGCCTCCAGCAGCGCCAGAGTCGCGGCGAGCGTGGTGCCGGCGACGCAATAGCCGATGGCGTGGACGCTCTCGACTCCGAGCAGGTCGCGGATCGAGTCGATCGCGTCGACCTGGCCGCGAAGCACGTAATCGTCCAAAGTGACGTCCTTCATCCCCTCGTCGGCCGACTTCCAGCTGACCATGAAGACGGTGAGGCCCTGGTTCACCGCCCACTGGATGAAGCTCTTCTTCGGATTGAGATCGAGGATGTAGAAGCGGTTGATCCACGGCGGGAAGATGACCAGCGGGGTCTCGCGCACCTCGTCCGTGGTCGGGCCGTACTGGATGAGCTCGTAGAGCGGCGTGCGCCTGACCACCTTGCCGGGCGTGACGGCGATGTTGCGGCCAACCTCGAACGCCTGCGGGTCGGTGTGGGTGAGCTGGCCCTTCGAAATGTCGTCCAGCATGTGCTCGAGGCCCTTCAGCAGGCTCTCGCCCTTGGTCGCCATCGCCCGCTCCATGACCAAAGGATTGGTGAGGGCGAAATTGGAGGGGCTCATCGCGTCGACGAAGCTCTTCGTCAGGAACTTCAATTTGTCGCGCTGCCTGTCGTCGACGCCTTCCAGCGCGTCGACGCCGCCGAGCAGCCGCTCCGAGACGAGCAGATAGGATTGGCGGATCATGTCGTAGAGCGGATTGTCCTTCCATTGCGGCGCGTTGAAGCGGCGGTCCTTATCGGCTTTCTCCTCGATCGCGGTGCGCGGCGCCTCCAGCCCCAGCGCCCGCTGCCAGATGTTGAGGCCCTCGGTCCACAGATCGACCTGCTGCCGGGCGATCTTCGCCGGATCGGCGAACAGGTTCATCCAGGGGAGCTGCCGGAGCGCCGCCGGCTCCGGCGCCGGCGCGTCGCCCACCGCCTTGGCGACATGCTCCAGCATCATCTGCTGGGCGCGGCCCATCACCCAGCTCCAATGCTGCATCTCCTCCAAAGTGGGGAGGGGCGGGGCCTCGGGGGCTTTGGTGTCCTGGTCGGCCATGCTCGTCTCCTGTCCAGCGCTATCTAGGCATTGCGCGGGGCGGGGGAAAGGTTCGGGCTGTGCTGCACAGAGCCCAGCAAGGAAGCAGGCGACGATCTTATGTCCAATTCGGATGCACCGTTTACACGCCAACGCGTAAGCGGACGGGATTAGTGTTGATCGTTTCTGCAAGTAGCCCTAGCTTGAGGCGGAGTCACATCCGGGGGGGAATGTGAGCCTTGCCACGACAGCCTTGCGCGACGCGTCGCTTCTCACGAAGCCGGTTCCTCGTCGGCAAGTGCGCGGCCGCGCGCCCCTGGTCGGCGCCTGCGCTATCGCGCTCCTGCTTTCCGGTTGTGCCGCGCGCTGGGTCGATGGCGCCGGACGCGTGCATGTGGTGGGTCTGGTCGCCATGACGGTCGAGCCGCACCCGGCGGCAGGCGCTGGCGCTTCCCTGGTGTCATTCGAGAGCATCGGCGCGGGCGTGACGCGAACCCCCAACGCACTGGCATTGTCTCTAGGCTATTCGAAGGATGAGCTGACCTTCGTTCCCATCAAGGGCGAGCCGGCTCCAGGAGGGGAGAGGAACCATGACGTTGCTTCGCCGCCATAAGACCGGCTTCCTGGAAAGGACGGTGCTGCTCCTGTTCGCTTTCGCGGCGACTGCGGCGTGCACGCCGATGCAGGACCACGTCGTATTCGTTACCAAGACTTCCTTGGGCGTCGACTTCGACGCGGAGCCGCCGGCGGCGTCGATCGGATACGACCGCGTCGAGGGTTATCTGGGCCCTCGTGCGGACAACGGGTCGGTGCCGCCAGTGCTGGCGTCGATTCAATCGAGCGGCGGCGCGTTCAACAGCGACGTCCGGCAAACCTATGCCACCGGCTCCGCGGCTGTGGCGGTGGCGCGCGGCATTTCGAATACGGCCGCGACTCCCGTAGGGAGCGACGAAACCATTGCGGGGGGCCTCAAGCTGATGTTCTTCGGCACGAGCTCATCGGTCGGCCTCAAGGTGGCGGGCGGACCCAGCGGACCGAGCAGCGTGACCTTCGGCTATAAACGCAAGGAGGTGTCGGTGATCCCGCTCGCGCGCGTCCCCACGGCCGCCGGCCAGCCGCAGCAATATCGCTATCCCGCGGTGATCGCATCCATTGACACGACAGCCAGCGCGGTCTCCGCGACGGGCGCCAAACTCACCAACGCCCAGTTCTTCGCGACGGGATTGGCGGCCGAATATTATGCACGCTCGCCCGCGGTCCAGGCCGCCTTTAGCGACCGGTCCAAGGAAGCGCTGCAGGCTTTTGACCGGGCCGAGACGCAGCAGCGATTCGCTGCCGCCGATATTCTCGCTTGTTATGCCGGCGTGCTCCCGGACAAGCGTCCGCAGGTATGGCAGGACGCGCAGGCCCGCGGCTTGCTCAAGGCGGAGCAGGAGAAAGGCCAGCCGGTGCCTCCCGCCGATCAGATCCTGCAGCAATTGCTGGCCCTGAATGCGGCTGGAGGTAACAGCGCCGCGCTTGCTAGCAACCTCTATGCCACGCAGATTTCGCAACCGAGCGGCTTCACGCCCGGTCGTGAGGCCACGCTGGGCCAGCACCGCGACGCCGTGTGCAAGCTGGTAGCGGGCGGCTGAGGAGCGGAAGACGGGGAGGCAATGATGTCGGAAGCAATGTTGAACGTTCCAGTTCTTTGTTCGCGATGCGATGCGCGCCGCCACGCGCTCGAGGCGAGCGGCTGGACCTATGTTTCGTGCAACCCGGCGGCCGACCAGAGCGGTGCTCCCCCGGGCGAGCAGAAATGCGTCCTCCAGATGAAGCGAGCGGCGAGCGACGTCTGATCTTCAAGGCCGATTAAGTCGGCGCGGGTTCGGAAACCTCTGAGCGGCACAGCGGCGCGGGTAACTGCTGCGGGAAGCGGCACGCGCCTATTTCCGCTCTCCTGTCGCGGGATGACGCGGAGGCGGGGGCCTCCTAAGAGAATTCCCCGATGACCGACTTCTACCGCATCCGCCGGCTGCCGCCCTACGTCTTCGCCGAGGTCAACGCGATGAAGGCGGCGGCGCGGGCGCGGGGGGAGGACGTCGTCGATCTCGGCATGGGCAATCCGGACGGGGCGCCACCGGCCCATGTCATCGACAAGCTGGCCGAGGTGGCGCGCAACCCCAAGGCGCACGGTTACTCGGCGTCGCGCGGCATCGCCGGGCTTAGGAAGGCGGAGGCGGGCTATTATGCGCGGCGCTTCGGGGTCGAGCTCGACCCGGAGCGCGAGGTGATCGTCACTTTGGGGTCGAAGGAGGGGCTGGCGAACCTGGCGCAGGCGATCACCGCGCCGGGCGACGTCGTGCTCGCGCCCAACCCGTCCTACCCGATCCACCAGTTCGGCTTCATCATCGCCGGGGCGGCGATCCGCTCGATCCCCGCCGCGCCGGGGCCGGACTTCTTCGCGATGATCGAGCGGGCGGTGCGCTACACGGTGCCCAAGCCCTCGGTGCTGGTGATCGGCTATCCGTCCAACCCCACCGCCTACACGGCCGACCTGGCCTTCTACGAGCAGGTGGTGGGGTTCGCCCGCGAGCACGGCCTGTGGGTGATCAGCGACCTGGCTTATGCCGAAATCTATTTCGGCGCGGCGCCGACGCCGTCGATCCTCCAGGTGCCGGGGGCGAAGGAGGTGGCGATCGAGTTCACGTCGCTCTCCAAGACCTATTCGATGGCGGGATGGCGGATCGGCTTCGCGTGCGGCAATGCCGAGCTGGTGGGGGCTCTGGCGCGGGTCAAATCCTATCTCGATTACGGCGCGTTCACGCCGGTGCAGGCGGCGGCGGTGGCGGCGCTCAACGGCCCCCAGGACATTATCGAGGCGAACCGGCGGCTCTACCGGGCGCGGCGCGACTGCCTGGTCGAGAGCTTCGGCCGCGCCGGCTGGGAGATCCCGCCGCCCGAGGCCTCGATGTTCGCCTGGGCGCCGATCCCGCCCGCCTTCCGCGCGATGGGATCGATGGATTTCGCCAAGAGGCTGCTGGCGGAGGCGCATGTCGCGGTCAGCCCCGGAGTCGGCTTCGGCGAGGAAGGCGAGGGGTTCGTGCGGATCGCTTTGGTCGAGAACGAGCAAAGGATCCGGCAGGCGGCGCGGGGGGTGAAGAGGTTTCTGGGTTAGGGTGTATCGACATTTGGGTGCCTTGCTTTAGCCCCTCCCCTTCAGGGGAGGGGTTGGGGTGGGGCTTGTCGGTTCGAGCGTCGCGAGGAGGGTGGTGGGGTCACATTCCCCACCCCAAACCCCTCCCCTGAAGGGGAGGGGCTTAGACGTGGCCGGTACAGCTTACCCCGCTAATCCTTGCCCAGCAGGCGGCGGAGGGCGGCGGGGGCGCCGCGGACGATCTTGATGACGTCGAGCCTGAGCGGCTGGCTGCAGAGGCGGTCGCAGCCGCCGGCGGTCAAGGCGGCGCGGCCGCTGCCCGGCTCGTTGGCGTGGCGGACGATCTCGCCCGGCGCCCGGGGGAAGTCGCCGCGCTGGGCCGGGGCGCCGCGGCCGCAGACGACGATATCGTCCACCGTGCCCGTCGGCGCGCAGCCGGCGCCTCGCATCGCGTCGGAGAAGCCGTCATAATAATTCTTCAGCGCCTGCTCGGCGGTGAGGGGGGCGGCGCCGGCGGGCGGCGCGTCCGGCGGGGCGGCGAAGGCGGGGGCGGCGAAGGCGAGGAGGAACGCGGCGGCCGCCCGCGCCGCGCAGGCCGGCCGGCCGGCGCGCTCAATCATCGCCCCTGGCGGCCTTGATGGCGGTCTTCACGATCCAGATGGCGATCGGGATGATCGGGACGGTGCCGGTGCACGGCGTGTCGCGGCCGACGGTGGTGCAGCGCTCGTTGCCGAGCTCGGAGGCGGCGACCTGGTCGGGCGCCTCGCCGGCGACTCGGCTCCCGGGCAGCGGCTGGACGGGGAGGGGGAGGCGGTTGGGATCGGGGCCGGGGCGCTGGCCGCAGACGGTGATCTCGTCCTTGCCGGGGGCGCACCGGGTCGCGGGCGGCTGGAAGACCTGGCGGTAGCGCTGCATCGCGGCGTCGGCGGAAACCGGCTCGGCAGCGGCGGCGGCCGCCTGGCCGAGGAGGAAGATGAAGATCGCCGCCGCCGCCCGTGTCACGCCGCCTCGCCTGCTGCCGCTTGCGGCCGCATCATGACAGAAAACCGGGCCGCGGCAAGGCTGTAGCAGGTGGATCTGCTTCCCCTCCCTTCTAGGGAGGGGGGCAGGGGTGCCAACCTAATCCGAAGCGCTCGTGGCGGAGTCGTCGTCGGCCGGCGGCGGCGGCGCGGCGTCGGGCGGGACTTCCGGCTTGAACACCGAGCGGTCGGAGAGCCAGCCGGCGGCCTGGTCCGAGAACATGCCGGCGAGGATGCCGATGCCGCCATAAGCGATGAGGTTCTGCGCGCTGCCCGAGGCGTTGGGACCGGCGAGGACGGCGACTCCGCTGAACATCAGCACGAACACGCCGAGCGCGATCAGCCCGCCCAGGAGGATCCGGCCGTAATAGGATTTGGTGCGGGTGAATTTGTAGCGATTGTCGGGATAGACGAACAGGATGAGGGTGATGAGCAGGGCCCCGAACAGGCCGGAGACGGAGGCGAGGATGATCCCGGTCAGCGCCGGGGGGACGTAGACCAGCTCCGAGGCGAGCGGCCATTGGCTGTCCTCGAACACCTTGAGGACCGCGATGATGTCGCCGGAGCGGGCGGCGGTCTCGAGCTGCTTGTCGATCGTGTTGCGCTCGGCCTGGAGGAGATCGAGCCGGTCCTGGACGTCCTGCGCGTCGCGCTTCAGACCGGCCGCGTCGTCGAGCGACTTCTGGACGGCGCGCTGGCCGGCGAGGACGTTGGCGGCGATCGGCCCCATGGTCGGGGCGGAGGGTTCGGCGGCGCAATGCTGGGTCGTCACCGCCACCGCGACCAGCTCGGCCGGGGTGGGCGCGGCCTCGCCGGGCGGCACCGCCGCGCGGGCGCAGCCGGCGGCGGCGAGGCGCTGGAGATCGTCCCTGAGGTCGTCGGCATGGCCGGCAAGCTCCTGCCCGGAGGCTTGGACCCGGTCGTTGGCGGCCCTCAAAGCGTCGGTCGCCTGCTTGATCGCCTTGCTATTCTCGGTGACGACGTGCTTCAGGCTCTCCTTGCCGAAATAATAGCGGACGGCGACGCTGTAATCGTAGCCGACCGCCTCCTTGGTCAGAGCGTCGTCGACCTTCTGCTGAGCGGTCGCGACCAGCAGCACGACGATGAACACGTAGGTGACCGCGACGGCGACGAGGGTGCGGGCGAGCCAATTGGCCCAGGCGCGGACGCTCGTCAGGCGCGTCGTCGGACTGTCTTCCCCGGCCGGCATCTCAATCCCCCCTTTGGCCCCGCGCTTCGATAACCCGATTCAAGGCGGCTGTCCCGCGCCATGTCCCTCTTCATCGTTGCGGCGGCGGGGGCGCTCGCCTATCGCCCGGCGAAACGACGAGGAGACGATATCCGATGGTGGCGACCAGCCATGTGCTCGACCGGGTCCTGGTGCTCGAAATGGTGCGGGTCACCGAGGCGGCGGCGGTGGCGGCCTCGAGGCTGGTCGGCCGCGGCGACGAGAAGGCCGCGGATTTGGCCGCGGTCGAGGCGATGCGGGCGGCGCTCAACACGCTCGACATCGACGGCACGGTGGTGATCGGCGAGGGCGAGCGCGACGAGGCGCCGATGCTGTTCATCGGCGAGCGGGTCGGCGCGGCGCAGGGCTCGGGGCCGAAGATCGACATCGCGCTCGACCCGCTCGAAGGGACGACGATCACCGCCAAGGCCGGGCCGAACGCGCTCGCCGTGCTGGCGGTGGCGGAGCAGGGCTGCCTCCTGAACGCGCCCGACGTCTATATGGAGAAATTGGCGGTGGGGCCGAACTATCCCGCCGGCACGATCGACCTTGCCGCGAGCGCGACCGAGAATATCCGCGCCATCGCCCGGGCCAAGGGCGTCGACCCGTCCGAGATCATCGCCTGCGTGCTCGACCGGCCCCGCCACCAGGCTTTGATCGCCGAGCTGCGGGGGCTCGGCTGCGGAATCCAGCTCATCCCCGACGGCGACGTCGCCGGGGTGATCGCGGTCACCGACCCGGACACGGTGATCGACGTCTACATGGGCTCGGGCGGGGCGCCGGAAGGGGTGCTGGCGGCGGCGGCGCTGAGGTGCGTCGGCGGCCAGTTCCAGGGGCGGCTGGTGTTCAGGAACGACTCCGAGCGGGCGCGGGCGGACCAATGGGGGGTGACCGACCTCGACCGCATCTACCAGCTGGAGGACCTCGCCAAGGGCGACTGCATCTTCGCCGCGACCGGGGTGACCGACGGGTCGCTGCTCGAGGGGGTGAAGAGGCGCAGGGACGGGATCACGACGGAGAGCATCGTCATGCGCGCCGCGACCGGCACGGTGCGGCGGGTGAAAGGCCAGCACCGCCACGAGCCGGGGGGACGGTGATGTCCCCCTCCCTGGAAGGGAGGGGTTAGGGGTGGGTACCGCCGAAGGCGGCCGAAACACGCAAGGTGGGGGGCTCGCTCCGCTCGCTACCCACCCCCGGCCCCTCCCTTGCAGGGAGGGGGGTCGACGAAATGTGCCCCTCCCTTGCAGGGAGGGGGGTCGCTCGTGACACTCACCGTCTTCTTCGCGGTCCTCGGCGCGGCGCTGCTCCACGCGAGCTGGAATGCGGTGGTGAAGCTGGGGCTGGACCGCTTCTCCTCGGTGCTCATGCTGGCGCTGGTCCAGGGGGCGATCGCGGCGGCGCTGATCCCCTTCTTCGACCCGCCGGCGCGGGCGGCGTGGCCGTGGGTGCTGCTCGGCTCGAGCCTCCATTCGGGCTACAAATTGTTCCTGATCCGCGCCTACAGCCATGGCGATCTGAGCCAGGTCTATCCGCTCGCCCGCGGCACCGCGCCGCTGATCGTGGCGGTGGCGGGCGCCCTGTTCCTCGCCGAGGCGCCGACGCCGATGCGCGCCGCGGCGGTGCTCGCCATCGCCGGCGGGATCATGACGATGGCGGGGCGGGGCGGGCTCAGCCGAACCGCCTTGCTCTGGGCGTTCGGCACCGCCGGCTTCACCGCCGCCTATACGATGGCCGACGGGGTGGGGGCGAGGATCGCCGGCGCCGCCTCCGGCTTCGCCTTGTGGATGTTCGCCTTGGACGGCCTGATCATGCTCGCCTGCGGCCTCGCGACTCGCGGCGGCAAGGCGGTGCTGGCGCTGGCGCCGGCGTGGCGGAGCGGGATGGCGGCGGGGGCGATGTCGCTGGGCTCCTACTGGATCGCGATCTGGGCCTTCACCCTGGCGCCGCTGGCGATGGTCGCGGCGCTCAGGGAAACCAGCGTCCTGTTCGCGATGCTGATCGCCTTCTTCCTGATGAAGGAGCGGGTGCCGCCCCGCCGCTGGGCCGCGGGCGCGCTGATCCTGGCGGGGATCGTGCTGATGCGGGTGTAGGGGCGGTCGCCTTCCGGCTGCCCCCGGCGGATGCTGTCCCTGAAAAGCTGTGGAGCGAATGGCGGGCGGGATTCCCCTGGCCTTTGTCATGGCCTAGGCTCGCGCCATGCTCACCCCGGCCCATGTCTGCGGAGTCTCGCATTCGATCCTCGGGCAGCCGTGGCGGTGGCGGGGGTCGGCGTCGGATCCGGCCGATGCCGGGTTCCAGCCGGACGACCTCATCGACCAGCTGCTGATGGCGCGGGGCGTCGTGCGCGAAGAGCTGGAGCGGCACCGGCGGCCGACCATCCGCGATTTTCTGCCCGATCCGTCGATCTTCCGCGACATGGAGCGGGCGGCGGAGCGGCTCGCCGACGCGGTGGAGAAGGGCGAGGCGGTTACCGTGTTCGGCGATTACGATGTCGATGGGGCGACCTCGGCGGCCTTGCTGGTGCGGCTGCTGCGCGATCTCGGCTCGAGCCCCCGCGCCTACATTCCCGACCGGCTGATGGAGGGCTACGGCCCGTCCGGCGAGGCGCTGGTGCGGCTGGCGGCGGAGGGCGCGCGGCTGATCGTCACCGTCGATTGCGGCGCGCAGGCGTTCGAGGCGCTGGCGATGGCACGCGAGGCGGGCGTCGACGTGATCGTCGTCGACCATCACAAATGCGCCAGCGCGCTGCCCGCGGCGCACGCGCTGGTCAATCCGAACCGGCTCGACGAGGCGGACGAGGCGGCCGCGCACGGCCACCTCGCGGCGGTGGGGGTCTGCTTCCTGCTCGCGGCGGCGCTGCTCCGGACGCTGCGCGGACGCGGCTTCTTCGCCGCCCGTCCGGAGCCGAAGCTGGTCGATCTGCTCGACCTCGTCGCGCTCGGCACGGTGGCCGACGTCGCGCAATTGCGGGGCCTCAACCGCGCCTTCGTGGCGCAGGGGCTGAAGGTGATGGCGAAGCGGCGCAATGTCGGCCTCGCCGCGCTGGCGGAGGCGGCGCGGCTGGCGCGGGCGCCGACCTGCCACGATCTCGGCTTCGCGCTCGGCCCCAGGATCAACGCCGGCGGGCGGGTCGGCAAGTCCGACCTCGGCGTGCGCCTGCTCACCACCGAAGATGCGGAGGAGGCGCGCGGCCTCGCCGCCGAGCTCGACCGGCTGAACGAGGAGCGCCGGGCGATCGAGGCGGCGGTGTGCGAGGCGGCGGAGGCGTTGTGCGCGGCGCAGGCCAATCGCGCCGTCCTGCTGGTCTCGGCGGAGGGGTGGCATCCGGGCGTGATCGGCATCGTCGCGGGCCGGCTGAAGGAGAAAACGGGCCGCCCGACCCTCGTCGTCGCGATCGGCGAGGACGGGGTGGGGAAGGGCTCGGGCCGCTCGATCGCGGGCGTCGATCTCGGCGCGGCGATCCTCGCGGCGAAGGACAGCGGGCTGATCGTCGCCGGCGGTGGCCACGCCATGGCGGCCGGGGTGACGGTGGCGCCTGGCGGCTGCGACGCGCTCGCTCTGTTCCTCGACGAGCGGCTGGCGGTGGACGTGGCGCGGAGCCGCGACGGCCGCGCCCTGCTGCTCGACGCGGTGCTCGCGCCCGGCGGCGTATCGCCGGACCTGTGCGACGCGCTGGAGGGGGGCGGGCCCTATGGCATCGGCTGGCCGGCGCCGCGGGTCGCCGCCGGCCCGGTGCGGGTGGTCAAGGCGGACCTGGTCGGCAACGGCCATTTGCGGCTGATCGTCGCCGGCGACGACGGCCGGCGGATCAAGGCGATCGCCTTCCGAATGGCGGCGACCCCGCTCGGCGAGGCGATGCTGGCCGCGCCGCCGCACCGCAAGCTGTGGCTGGCCGGCCGGGTGAAGCGCGACGAATGGGGCGACCGGATCTCCGCCGAGCTCCACCTCGAGGACGCGGCCTGGGCGGATTGAGGGCGGCCGATTCCGTTTGACCGGCGGCGCCCGCCATGATCTCCTCCGCGCTTGCCCGATTGTCTCAGGGGGGAGGCATATGGCGGATCATCATTTGTCGTTGCGGCTCGATCCGGAGCCGCTCGCCGCGGCTTCGGCGGCGGGGTCCGGCTCCGCGCCGGCGCGGCTGACGCTCGAATTCCTCGACGCGGCGGGTGAGCCGACCGGCCGGACCATGCGTCCGGTCGTGCCGGCGCCGATCGCGGTCGAGGTGCCGAGCGGGACGGCGGGCTTCGAGCATCAGGCGGTCGCGCCGCATGTCAGCCTCGCCGCCGCCGGGATCGCCGACGAGGCGGTGACGGTGCGGGCGCGGGCGGCGGGCGTCGTCCTCGTCGAACTGCCGCTGTCGGCCGCCGCGGCGAGGGCGCCGCACGCGCCGGCCGCGCGCCGAGTCTTCAACCCTACCGGCAAATGGAAGCTGTTGCTCGTCTCTGAGGAATTTCCCGACGCGCCGACCTTCTTCGCCGCCTGCGCCGCGCTCGACGCCTTCATCCGAAGCCAGCCGCCCTTCGCCGACCCCGCGCTCTCGGCGCGCTTCCAGATCGAGGCTTTGTTCTGGCCGAGCCCGCCGGGCGGGCTGTTCAACACCGTTTCCGACGGGCGGCGGATCCTCGGCGACAACAAGCTGGTGAACAAGTTCGTCAAGGCGGCCAACGCGAAGGGGAATGTGACCATCGTGCTGGTCGACCGGCCGGTGCGCGGCGGCGCCGGCGGGTCGAAGGACCGGCCGGCCTGGGTGAGCATCACCAGCGCGCCCAACGAACGCTGGGAAATGTCGGCGATGCACGAGCTCGGCCATAGCTTCGGCCTGGCCGACGAATATGACGATTCCAGCCAGCCGACGCCCGAGCCGCATCCGCTCGAGCCCAACATCACCGACAAGAGGAATGCGGCCAAGGCGCCGTGGGCGGCCTTGTGCACGCCGGGCATCGCCTCCAACCCGACCTGCGCGGCGGGCATCGTCCCGCCGGTGCCGCTCGGCGTGGTCGGCACGTTCGAGGGCGCGCGCTACCGCCCGACCGGCCGCTACCGCCCCACCGCCGAATGCCTGATGCAGCGCACCGACCGGCCCTTCTGCCCGGTCTGCCAGGCGCAGGTCCGCAAGGCGCTCGCGTCCGCCTGAGCGGCGGGCGGGCGCGGCTTCGCGGTTGACCGCCCCGAGGCCACCTTATAAGCCGCGCCGGCCCGGCCCCATCGTCTAGCGGTCTAGGACGTCGCCCTTTCACGGCGAAAACACGGGTTCGAGTCCCGTTGGGGTCACCACGATATTGAAAAGCTGAAGCTTTTCAAAATCGGGCCAGAATCGGCGCCGACATCTCAACCGACCCTCTCGAAACTCTGTCAGCCGATTGCCGCCAGCGAGAGTCGAGCATGTCGAGATTACTCGGGTTGACTCTCACGCTCCCTCACGTCGGATCCGACCGCATCACTTCCCGGCCCTTCGCTATTCGAGCCAGGAGGCTTTTCTTCTTGCTGGAATCCAGAGACGACCGTCCCGCGCGGGAACGGCGCTACAAGCGCGGGACTCCGGGAAAAGCGGCGCTCGTCCGGTGATTGTCGCGACCGTGGCGGCTCAGGGCCGCTGCCACTCATCATAATCGATCCGCTGCGCCGCCGGCGCGATGGTCGGCGGCGGCGGCAGGGTAACGCCGGTCGGGTCGAAGCTCGCCTCGATGCTGAGCCCATTCCCGCCGGCCAGCAGAATGAGGGGGCCGTCCTCGAGCGGCACGCAGTGCGGCTCATCCTCGCCGAACTGCTGATCCGGAGGATCGAGCCGGCAGGCCAGCAGCGGCACGTCGGGGGCCGGCGACCGATCGGGCGCAAGCATCGCGCAGCGCAGCCGCCAATCCGCCCTGTGATGGGGGACGAGGCTGCTATACTGCGCCACCCGTGGGCAGGCGCCGTCGTCGAGCCGCAAAGTGATATGGACGCCGCCGCCGGTCCGCCGCCAATGCCCGCGATAGCCGAGCTGCTCGGCCAGCGTCTCGGCCGCCTGCACGGCCGGTCCGTCGTTGTGCGACAGGGAGCGCCAGCCGCGACAGAGGCGGGCCGAGCCATCCGGATCGAGCCAGAGCACGAAGGACGATTTCATCGCTTCGCGGACATGCTGCAGCGCATGGACGGCCGTTCCGGTTCGGCGGACCACATTGGCGAAGCGGCCCGGCCGCACGGACGCGCCTGTCATGGGAAGGTCGCGGGCGCGCGGGCAGTCAGTAAGGCCACGAAAGTGCCGAGCGCGCCCGCTTGCGCAAGCCGCGCAACCACGCGTTCATCGCGCGCGACATCGCCGGTGATGCTGCCGAGATACGTGCTGATCACTTTGCTTAAGAGAACGGCCTCGGCGGCGGCGCCGCCTCCCGCGACCGTTTGGAGTTGAGCCATGGTCGCGTGGGTCGCGGTCAGCAAGGTCTGCGCCGCCGCCGGCGTCGCGGGCGTCGCCGCCATGCCGCTGGACAGCTTCCGGATGAGCCCCTCCGAGAGCGCGATGTCGATGAGCGTCACCGGATGGGCCGCCGCGGCGCCCGCCGGGTTGATCGCGGCGCGGTCGTGAATGGTCAGCATCTCGACCTTCGACCAATAAGGCAGCGCGTCTGAGAAATGCAGGCCGGCCGCGACGCCGCCATAGGCGGTGGAGAGATCGAGGGCGTTCCATTCCGCAGGAGCCCTGAACAGCCGGACATAGAGTTTGTGGAGGTTGAGCCCCGCCGTCCACGCCATTCGGAACGTCTCCGAGACGTTCCTGACCGACACCTCCGCCGGCGTGAGCGCGGGTGCGGCCACGCCGCCGACGACAGCTCCGGCGGGGATGAACGTAATCGCGGCATAGGCATGGTTGGCGCCGCGAATGCGCCGGGGCACCACTTCGAAATGCGCGGCGTTGGTCAATTTCACGGCTGCCGGCAGCGCTGTGAACGAGGCCGTCCCGATATAGCCCTTGTCATGGACGTCGCCATTGCCCGCATGCATGCTTTCGTGAATCATGGTGACCACCGATTCGTGATCGTTCGGCTGATCGATCATGGCCGCCAGTAGAGCGATCTGGTCGTTACTGGACAGCCCGCCGAGTCGGGCCTCTTCGGAATAGCCCGAGCGGTCGGTGACGATCTTGTTGGCCACGGTGAGAGCATTCATCCGGATTCGGGCGTTGGCGTATTTCGTCTTGGCCGCCCCGACCTCCGCCAGCCCGAAGACCTGGGCGAGGTCCGCGTCCCTGCCGCCCCCGGCGATGGCGGCGAAGACGGCGTCGGCATTCGCGACAAGCGTGGCCAGGTTCGCGACATCCGCCGCGGGGAGAGGGCGGGCGCCCGTGTCGATGAGCGCCGGATCGCCGAGCACTGACCCCGGGCTCACGTCGCGTATCGCATTGGCCAGCGTAACGACCTGGGACCGGGTCGCCGCCTGCATCTTGACGAGCAGGTCGGCCGCGTCGGTGAAGTCGGGCACGGCAAATAGGGTGCTGACCTTCACCGTATTTTGCTGGACGAACGTCAGCTCGTCCCAAGCGCGACTCAGCAGGCGGGCCATGCCGGCGATGGCGGGGTCCCCCGCCGCGGGAGCGGCCGGAAGCGCGCCCTGCAGCCCGGCGCCGACCGGAAGCCGCCGCAACTGTATTCCCGCGTTCGCAGCGGACAGCGACCGCCGAATCGCCGGCGCCGGGTCGGATTCGGCGGACGAGGCCCGGGCGCGTGCCCCCATGGCGGTCGCTTCCGCCTCCAACGCCGCATCCTCGTTGATCCCGCCTCCCTTCATCTGAAGCGTCGGCTTCACCCGCCCCTGCGCCTGCTGGACGACGTGCCAGGCCTCGTGCGGCAGATGGCGCTCCTGGCCCGGCGCCAGATGGATCTCGCTCCCTTTCGTGAAAGCGGCGGCGCCGAGGCGGGCGGGTTCGGCGGAGTTGCGGTGGACGACGACGTCGGCGAGCGAGAAGCCGGACATCGCTTCCATCGCAATTTGCAGACCTTCGGGGAGACCGTCCGCCACGGCGAGGCTCGGCTCCGCCGGCGCCGGGGCCTCGCGCCGGGCGGCGGCTCCGCCGGCAAACTGCCCCGGCGCTCGCGCCGGGCGCGGGGCGGCAACCGGCTGGCGTGGCCGGGGCGCGAGCTTGCGATCGGAGGAGCCGGTTCGAGGAGGGACGAAGCTGTGCATCCGATGTTCCCGGCCAAGCACCGCGCACCGGCGGCGAAGCTTGCGTGATCATCTTCTCCGGATGAGCCAAGGTAAAGCGCTAATAACGCACCTCCGCATAATGGACGCCGCGAGCACGGGGCGCCGCTCTTCTTGCCCGGCGGAAGCGTCGCTTGGGGGCGTCCCGATCCGGCACGGTCGCGCGCGCCCGCCGCTTTTTCGGTGGCACCCGCGGGCCGGCGCGATCATCATGGGCCGGGGGCGCTCCGGGCGGAGCGTCCAGGAAGGCCGCCGTGGACTCCAGTCTCACCATATTGCCCTGGCGCGAAATGTTCTGGATCGCTTTGGGGGCGGTCGGCTTCGGCCTGCTCATCCTCGCCGTCTGGTTCGGCCGCAATGCGCTGCGCCCGCGCCGCCGCGCCCGCCGGGCGGCGCTGTCGAGCCGCCCCATCGTTCCGCCGCTGCCGGGCGCGCCCGACCGGACCGACGCGCTGGAGGAGATTGACGGCATCGGCGCCCGAGCCGCGCAGGTGCTTCGCGAGCACGGCATCTTCACCTACGAGCAGCTCGCCGCGCTTCGGCCGGCGCAGCTGCGCTTCATCCTGCTGCGCTACGAGGAATTCCGCTTCTGCGAGCCGTCGACCTGGCCGTTCCAGGCGCGGCTGCTGGCGGCGCGGCGCTGGTCCGACTTCCGGCGGCTGACCTCGGTCCTCGACGGCGGAATGGTACGCCTGCAGGACGTAGGCGGCGTCGGCGACTGCCACTGCCACGTCCTCGAGGAAGGCGGCATCCGTACCGTCGGGGATCTGCAGCGAAGCTCGCGCGAGCAGATCGCCATGCTGTTCCCCGGCCGCGAACGCGAGCATATCGCCGAGGTCGCCGCCGGCTGGATCGACGAGGCGCGGCGGCTCCACGAGGGCGACGAGGAGGCGCTGTCGGAGCTTGCCGGGATCGGCTGGGACGGACGGAGCGGCGGCGCCGCGCGCGGCTACGGCGCCTATGAGGGACGGCGCTTCGGTCGCGAAACCGGCGAAGGCAATGGCGGCGGCTGGTGGGGCGGCGGGCGCGGCGGCTGGCGGGAACGCGAGGAGCGCTACGACTCCGATCGCGGAGGCGGCTCCGGCTCGGACATCATGGGAATCCCGCTCGCGCTCGCTCTGGTCCTGCTGCTGCTCCTGCTCTTCGGCATCGGCGGCTGCGTCGCGACGATGGCGACTTTGTGGCGAGCCGACAGCCTGATGGCCGCCGACCAGGTGGACGGGACATGGCACGGCCGCGGCGGCAACGGCCGCTATGGGCGCGACGGCCGCTTTGGGTGGGACGGCCGCGACGGCCGCGACGGGCGCGACGGGCGCGACGGCCGCGACGCGGCGAGCATCAGCGGCAACGGGGCGTCCAATTGTTGCCCGAACCCCTCGCCGCCGCCGCCTGCTCCGCCGCCCGCTCCGCCCCCGCGGTCCTGCCCGGAGCCGCAACCCGTCAGTCCGTGCGACGAAGGGACAATATGCGGGTGCACGGTGGAGGATTCTGCCGGGGAGGAATATTAGCGGCCGCCGCGGCTAGTTCCCCCGCCTAGACCGCTGCCTAGGCCCTTATTGAACCCACGGCTCATTGACCGCGCCCGGCGCCCCGGCCGATGTTTTCGCTTTGGCCCAGCAAGGGGAAGAGGCGTGGTAGAACAAGCCAAAGGCGGCGGCGATCGTCCCGCCAATCCACTCGACAACTTCCTGTCCGCGGCGAACTGCTTCGTCGCCAACACGTTCGCCGCGCTCGCCCGCTCCGGCGGCCATTCGCACGACTCGGCTTTGCTCGAAGCCAATGTCGAGACGCTGACCGAGCAGTTCCGGCAGATGACCGTGAAGGTCCAGCATGGCTATGGCGCCATGCGCGTCCGAGTCCAGGTCGACGAGTTCCTCGTGCTGCAGCAGGGGCACATGATCGCCTGCAACACCGAGCGCACCGCGGCGGCGGTGCTGGCCAAGGGGGTGAGCGAGGGCTTTCTCATCTGGCTCGCGCGCAACCTGCAGGAGATCAAGAAGATCATCCGAATGATCCTCAGGATCATCTTCCGCGACGTGCCGGCCTGGTATGACGACATCGCCTTGCTGATCGACGAGCTCGCGCACATCATCCTGTCGCTGTTCGCCTCGCTCAGCGGCCTCAACGCCTCCCGAGTCGC
The DNA here is from genome assembly GCA_036403015.1 of Allosphingosinicella sp. Lineage (GTDB taxonomy): Bacteria > Pseudomonadota > Alphaproteobacteria > Sphingomonadales > Sphingomonadaceae > Allosphingosinicella. The sequence goes on along the minus strand of DASWRU010000030.1, from coordinate 8,665 downwards.
GTCGGAGCTTTCCAGGAGCGAGCAGAATTTCTGGGCCGAGCAGGCCGCGCTCGACCGAGTCGCGGCGATGCGCTGGCGGATGCGCCGCGACAACGAGGAGTAAGCGCCCCCCCGGCGGCATCGCATCGTAGCAAAAGCCTCTCCCCTTCAGGGGAGGGGCTAAGCAAGGCCCCGCATTGCGTGCGGTCCCCTTCGATAGCCGCCGATACCCTAGCGCTTGCGGGGCTCAGCGCCGGGCGAAGGAGAAGTCGCCGATCATCGGATCCGCCTGCAGCCGCGCCAGCGCCTCCGAGCGCGCGTGGACGTTGAGCTTGGTCAGGATCGAGTGGACGTGGTTCTTCACCGTCGCGGTGCTGAGGCAGAGCTGACGCGCGATCTCCTTGTTGCTCATCCGCCGGCCGAGCAGGCGAAGCACCTCGCGCTCGCGCCGGGTGAGCTCATCGCCCGGCTCGCTCGCCGGCGCCGCCGTCGCCTGGCGCCGGCGCAGCTCGCGAAGCAGCCCGCCCGAAACCTTGGGGTCGCAGAACACCTCGTCCCGGAGCGCCCGGCGAAGCACCTCGCACATGTCCTCGACGCAGGCGTTGCGGGGCACGTAGCTGACGAAGCCGGCGTCGGCACAGGCGATCACGTCCTCCGTCGCCTCGGGCAGCGCCAGCGCGATCACCTTGACGTCGGGGAAGGCCTGGATGAGCGCCCGGCCCTGCTCGAGCGCCCGCCGGTCGGTCACGTCCACCAGGACGACGTCCGCCTGGCCGCTCTCGAGCTCGGCGCCGAGCGACTGGACGTCGTGGCAGGCGACGGCGCGGGTGTCCGGCTGAGCGTCGAGGCATGCAGCGACACCATCCGCGAACAGCCGCACCGGCGAATATACCACGACGCCGAGGATACCCGATCTCCCCCGTCCCACGTTCGGGATGCCTTCGGCACGCGCATCGCGCACAGGCTGGTCCCTTTGCCCCTGGAGTAAGCCAACAGCCGAAGATGCCGCGACATAATGGCGATCGGCCGTCACGGCGACACACGGCGCCAAGTCATCGGACCAAGCGCATCGCAAAGAGGACGCCAAGGCGCCGCAATTTGCAAGGAAAAGTTGCACTGGGATCGTATCGAACGACCGTCTGCGACCGCAATTCTCCATTCGGCCGTCATATTCCTCTCCCGACAAGGTCCTCAGCATACAAAAGAGTTACTCAATACCAATGAGCTCATTCAGATAACCATCGCTTCCGCCGAATATCTTGTGGCATCGAGTCAACTGGTGGTGCCCTCACCGGGGGGCTCGTCGGGGGGCGTCTTCTTGTCGACGATCGGCTTGGCGGGCGTCGCCGGCTGGACCTGATCGCGCGCGACGGTATCGCAGATGCAGGCGATCGGCTTGACGTAGCGCCGGCCGCTCCGGTCGATCGGGTCCATTCCCCCCTCGCGGACCATGACGGAGCCGAGCAGCACCCACGGTTCGCCGCGGCAGTCGCATTCGCCGCACTGCTTCATGCAAGCGCAGACGGCGGCGAGGCCTGTCGGACTTGCCGCCGAAGTCTGCCCCCGCTCCGCTCCTTTCTCACCGTCCTTTGCGGGGGGCGCGATCCGGCAAATCCCCGGCGGCACCTCGTCAAAGGCCTGGACGAGCGCATGGTCGCGCATTCGGGTGCATTGCTGTGCCGGCTCGCCGCCGGTCGAGCCGCAGCCGCAGGCGCGAGCCGTCGCCTCGGCGGTTGTCACCCGACGTACCGCGATGAACAACTCCTTCTCCTTGTCGCGGCTGCAGGGATCGAGCGTGAGATCGAGCTTGAGCGGACCGCAAATCTCGATCGGGTAGCCGTCGCAGCCCAGCGCCACGCCCTTCTCCACCGTGAGGATGAAGTTTGGCACTGGGGCCGCCTTCGTGGAGGCGCCCGTCGCCGGATCGCGTTCGCCTTTCGTCGTCTCAGCCGCCTTTCCCTCGGCCGGGTTGTTGAGGTCGAGGCCGCAGACGATGCCGCAGCCGAAATAGGCCTTGAGCAGCACCTGGATCACGGAGAGCGGGTAGCGCATCGCGGCGGTAAGGTCCTCGGCGGTGACGAGCATGCCGTCGCTGAACTGAACCGCCTCGGTCGAGCCTGGCTGCGTTTTCTTATATTCGATTGTCATCGCGGTTCACTCCTAAAAGGCTTCGTCGGACGGGCTCGCTTCGCGTTCCGGTTCCGGCGGCGGGGGCGCGGCCCGGGTCTCCGCGGCGAAGCGCAGCAACGCGACGAAGTCGCCGCCGGGGCGGCTGTGCGGCGGCGTGCGCGGGCCATAATCGAGGGGCAGCGCGTCGAGCATGTTGTCGCAGCGGTCGCGGATCATCTGCCCGCGGATCGTCAGTTCGACCCGTCCGCCGCTCTTCAGCTCCGAGCGGGTTTCGATCTCGTTGCGGATCCAGTCGGAGTTGATCCGCAGCCGGAACCGTGTCGCATAGCCATCGCCGGCGTCGAGCGGTTGAAGCGCGGCCGGGATGCGGCGGGTCAGCATATAGTCGGCCTGCCGCTCCCACAGGATTGCGGCGAGGAAGACGGAGCCGGGGTGGACGGTGTCGGCGCTAACAGCTTTGGTGAAAGCGATTTCCGGCCCTTGCCGAAGGGCGTCCGCGAACTCTTCCCATGGCACTTCGTCCGGCCAGCCGTCGGCGCTGCTGCTCCGGTTCGGACCCCAGCGCACCGATTCGACGTGTGCCAGGTTGTTCTGGCAGCCCTTGATCAGCTCGTAGAGCAGCGGCGTGCGGTGAACCCACGGCCGGACCTCGCACGTCTCGCCGATTTCGCCGAAGCCCCATTGCGGCTTGCATTCGGGGTTCTCGCAGAGATTGCGAACCTGGACGCAGGCGATCGGGATTCCGGCCTCGGCGTCGTAGAAGATGTCGCTGCAGCCGATCCGGGTGAGCGCTCCCGACTGGCTGCAGGCCCATTCGAGATCGGCGGCCGGCGGCAATCGTCCCTCGCGAGAGCCGTTGCGCAGGCAGACATATTCATCAAGGCCGATGCAGCTGGCTTCGCTCGGGCGCACGCAGGTGCGGTCGAGCGGGCTACATTCGTGGCGGAGGCTGTAGACGACGCCTTCCTCGATCCACTGCGGCTGGTCGGAGCAGGGGCCGCAGCCGCCGCCGGGAACCTCGCGCCGCGCATAGTGGATCATGAGCGTGAACCGGCCCTCGCATTCCGGAATGACGAGCTCGGCCGGCGTGACGGCGCCGCCCGCCCAGTGGAGCAGGCGCCCGTGCCGGTCCAGCGCCATGCCACAGCTCACCCTCAAGGGCGTCGGCCCCACCTCGCGGGTGACGGCGAGGCCGAAGATGACTCCGTTGCCGTGGAGGCCGCGCATCAGCTTCTCCGTCCGGCTGCGCTCCTCGTCCATCATCAGGTTGAGCTGCTCGGCCGTCAGCATCTGGGTCGGCGAGAAGAGCGGCCGCCTGGTCCAGCGTCGCGGCGCCCTCGGGTCGGCATCGGCCATCGTCTCTCTCCTCATGCTTCGGCTCAGGCGAGGCGGCGCGCGCCGTCCGGCGCCGCCGTCCCGTCGATGGGAATGGGTGGAATGTCGCCAGGCGGCAGCTGCCAGGCCCCGGGGCGGGTGATGCGTCCGAGCTCCAGGCCGCGCGGGTCTGCGAGCCGCCCGCCGTCGAGCGGCAGAGCGCCGTCCAGCCGCCCGGCCGGCGGGGCGTGAGTCGCCGCCGCGACGTTGAGCTCGACCCGGCAATGGGCCGGCACGAAGATGTCGATCAGGCTGCGTACGATCGGCTCTATCAGCTCCCGCCGCTCGGCTTCCAGCTCGATCCGGATCGAGACGAGGCCGCAATTCGCACAGAGCAGCGCATCGATATCGGTGCAGCTGCGGCCGAGCGGCGATTCGCCGAGCCGCAGGTCCTTGCGCCCAAGCACGAAATCCGCCGGCCGGTGCGCGACCACGCGCGTGTCGCAGCCGAGCCGCGCCGTCAGCCGCGTGCGGCGGCTCGACAGCACCCAGAAGGCGGCGGAGGCGCCGCTGTCGAGCACCTTCGAGCGTCCTTCGGTGACGATGTGGAGCATGCGCTCGAGCGCGCCTTGGGTGCCTCGCCCTTCGAGGAGCGTTCCCGCCTCGGCCAGCAACTGCCGCTGAATCCCGGCGCCGAGGCCGGCGGTCGGCGGGAAGCCGAGCCATTGGAGCAGCCAGGGCAGCCATTCGTCGCTGGCCGTCGACGGATCGATCCGGCCCGGCAGCGCATCGATCGTCTCGCCCAGATCGCCGTAAAGCGCCTCGACCGGCGCCAGGAAGCGGCGGAGCTGGACGGCCGAACCTTCGTCTTCGCGGTAGATTGCCGGGAGGTCGTCGAGCCAGGAGCGGTCGGGGTAACGTACGCGGAGTGAACGCAGCGACACGGGCGAGGCGCCGGCGGGGCATTCGAATTCGAGCTTCAGCCACAGATGCGTCTCGCGCGCCCGGTCGAGCAGGAAGCGCAGCATCCGCTTGCCGCCGGCGGCGCCACGATAGGTGCGAGTATCGCTGTCCCACTCAATCGGCGGGTCGAGCGCTTCGATTATTGCGACTCGCGCAGCGGGGCTGGCCTTGGTCGAATCGAAGGCGTAGCCGATTGCGTCGATGCGCGCGGCGTCTGCTTTGCGGCCATTGCTGGCGAAGCTGATCCTGAGCGTCGCCTCCTCCGGCATCTCCACCTCGATATCGGCCCGGTTCCAGCGCGAGGGCGTGCCGTCGGGCGAGATGAGGGTCGGCGTGATGAAGATGCCGCGCGACGTGCCCGCATCCTCGTCCTCCGCAGTGGCGGTCTCGAGGCGGTAGAGCCCGTCGGCGGCGGCCAGCAGCAACGTGCCCTCCCAGAGCAGGCCGCTCACCGGCGGGGCCGACCGCGGCATCGCAAGAGGCTGGCGCGAAACTTCCTCGCCGTCGCGCGAAACCGCGAGCAGCGGCGCCCCCGCGTTCGATCCGGTCAGGTGGATTCGGCCGCGCTTGTCGATCGCCACGTGGCGCGGCGGGTGCTCGTCGCGCCCGAGCTTGAAGCAGAGGGGCTTGGCGGTGAGGCACTCGGCGAAATCGACGATGTGCAGCCGCCAATCGTTGGCGGTCGGCGCGCGTGCGTCCTCCGGGCTATCGAGCACCGCCAGCCAATCGCCCTCCGGGGCCGCGGCCAGCGCGATCGGCCGAACGGCGCAGAGCAAATGAATCCGAGTGCGGGCGAGGCAGCCGCGGCCGTCGATATGGCGCACATAGGCGCCCCGGCGGCTGCCAATGAGCAGCCACAGCCCATCGCAGCCGTCGCTCGCCGCCGCGATGAGCCCCGGGTGCGCAAAGCTTCCGAGCTCCTGGAGCGTCCGCGCCTCGAAGCGGGTGACAACTCCCGGCCCCCGCACCCACAGCCGAGCCGGCCCCATGAACAGCGCTCGGGGCGCTTCCATGTCGAGCCGCCCCTGTACCTCCGGACCGAAATCGTAAAGCCGCACCAGTTCGCCAGTGGTTGCGCGCAGCCAGGCCAGCCGGCCGCACGGGTCGATCGCGGCGAGGCTGTCGGCGTCGCTCCCGGCCACACGGCGCGGGACGAGCGGCGGCGAGAGCGTCAATCCGCCACCGTCGGGATCGAAGCCGCTCATGGCTCCGGCTTCCCACTGGGCCGCCGTGGCGAAGCGGTACGAGCGCTCGGTGAAATGGGCCATGTCAGGCCTCCACCCGCAGCACGAGCTCGATGGCGGCGGCGGCCGTCACGGCCACTTCGGTGCGCGCGAGCGGCACCGACACCTGCCCGGGAGGGTCGCCGCGCCCGCCGACGCGGAGCCGAGGCACCGCAACCACGCCTTCAACGCCGGCGACGAGCGCCTCCAGCTCGCCGATCGTCACCGGCCGGCCGCTCGGCCAAGGCGGGATCGCCGGCGACTTCCTCGACGCGCTGAGCCGCGCCTGGAGCACAGCGCGCACCGCCTTCTCGATCGACGGCGCGTCGGTCCCGGCCGCGATCAGCAGCTCGGCGAAGACGGCGATCGTCACCGGCTCCGCCGCCGCCAGCGACAGCCGCTCACCGAGCACGCGCCGCGGCGCCAGCTGCCGTTCGATCGAATCGACCCAGGCGTCGCTGCCCTGGACGCCGTCGCCCGGATGGAGGAGGAGGGTGCGGGCGCCGGGGACCGGCCGGTGCGGCAGCGTCGGCAGGAAGCGCGGCAGCACCTCGGCGCGCTCCAGGCCGAAACCCTGCAGGCCTGCGGCAGCCTCGCGAAGTTCCGCATCGGTGAGCATCGCCAATCTCCGGCACGAGCGCCGCCGAAGCTCCGCCAGCAGCGCCTCCCGGTCCCAGGCGTCGCACGCACCGGTCATCGGCTCGCGGTTCATCCAGGACGTCACGCCGGACGGCACGCCCTCGATGCTCCATGCAATGCCGGCCGCGAGGTTCCCCTTCGCGCCCGCCGTGACGTCGACGGAGTCCCGGTCGACCTGGCTGCCGGCCTGAGGCATCAGGCCATTGACGCCGTTGCCGAACCGGATCGCGCCGCGCGCTTCATCGAGCATGTAATGCCGCTCCTGCGGTCCGGAACGCGCGAGATCGTCGACTCGCGTCCACTCGACCGGCTGGGGGGGTTCGAGCGTCTGGATCCTGAGCGGATTGGGTGCGGTCTCCTGCTCCGGCAGCGCGCCGGCGCCGAGCGGCAGCTCGAGATCCGGCAGGCCTCGCCCTTCGCCCAGCTTCAGCGCGGGAAGAGTCTCGATCTGCACCAGCGGCAGCGCGTTGAGCGCGAGGCGGGTCGGCAATGCGGGGACGGGGACGCCCGTGAAATCGAGCCGCAGCGCCGCGACGGCGTCATGGCCTGCGGCGATGTCGAGCAGCGCAACGCCGGACCGGTCTGCGCCGCCATCTTTCCAATCGCTGTCGGCGCGATGCCAGATGCCGCCGCCCGCCCGGTAGTCGAAGGCGATCGGCAGGCGGGTGTTCGGCCCGACGCGGGGAAGGGCATTGGCGAATTCCAGGCCGAGGGCGAGCGTCGATGCGGCTGTCGCATCGGCAAAGACCGGCGCGTCGAGAATGATCTCGAGCGACTGTGTCAGCGGGTCGAGGCGGATGGCGCCGCTCCCGTCCGGCTTCACCCGCACCGCTTTGCCCGTGCCCGACGCGGTCATCTTCCGGATCGTCGCCGCGCTCAGCCGAACCGGCGCCGGGGTCGTGAAGATCAGCTGCGGTTGGTGGACCGGCCAGGCGCGCGTTCCGGCGGGCAGCGCCTTCTCGACCCGCGGCGCGTTCGCCGGCGGCCAGAGCAGCCCGCATGCCGGCTGGGCCGGCTTGGGGCGCACGCCGAGCAAGGCGGCGAAGGCCCTGAGGTGCGCGTCGCCGACGAAGCCGATGCGATAGACCTGCTGGTCGATGACCCACGCCAGCAGGTCGAGCAGGGTGATGCCCGGATCGTGCAAATTGTGGTCGGTCCAATCCGGCGCGTAGCGCGGGATCAGCGCCCGGCCTTCCTCGACGAGAGCGTCGAAGGCGATGCTGTCGAGATTAGGCACCGCGATCATCGCGCGCTCGACGGCGGCTGGACGACTAGGCCGATGTCGTCTTCCTCGGCGCAGATGAGGGAGTCCGGTCCCAGGCGGTCGAGATCGGCGCCGCCATCGCGCGCGGCGATCGCCACGTCGACGACCCGATCGACGCCGGGGACGGCCGCGGCGACGCGCTGCACATCGCTCGGCCACGGCCGCCGCCCGAAGGGCCAGCCGAGGCCGCCGGCTCCTCCATCGATCGGGTGGAGGAAGTGGACGATCGCCGTGCGGACGTCGTTCTCGACCTGCGCGACGCCCTCGGCGCTGCGCGCGATCACCACCGCGTCCACCCTGACATGCACGTAATGTGGCGGGCGCACCTGGATCGCCGCCGGGGTCAGGGCGCCCCAGCCCACCGCCGCGACGTTTCGGGCGATGCCCTCGCGCCGAGCCCGCGAGGGCACCGGGCAGCGCTCGCCGGCTTGGCGGATCGCCACCACGAGGTCGATGCCGCAGCCGCGGCCGCGCAGGCAGCGCGCCCGGACGACGTCCGGCGAGGAGCCGATGGCGAGCGCCTCGATGTCGGGCGGAGTCAGCCCGCGAGTGGCGTGGCGCAGCCGTGCCGGGGCGGTTTCCGCCAGACGCTCCTTCGGCGGTGCGTCCGCGCCCCCCCCGGCGTCGACGGGGTTGACGGCGAGCTCGACCGATTCGAGCGCGGTCTTCAGCTGGTTGACGACATAGGCCGGTACGTTGCCGCGGCTGCCGCCCCCCGCCTGGTAGCCGACGGCGCGGATCGCATCGCGGCCTGCGGGCGGGATCTTGCCGTCGCGGCCGTTGCCGAAGCGGATCTCGCCGGTCGACGCGTCCAGGCGGAAGACGCGCGCGCCGCCGCCCTTGTCGACGAAGCTGTCGGTCGCGCGCCAGCGAATCCATTCGCCCTCGACGTCGGCATAGGAGGCGACGGCGTCGGGATCAGTGGCGGCGAGCGCCGCCTTTTCCTCGTCGCTCAGCGACTCGCGCACGCGCAGCTCGAGCGTCTCCGGGAGCACCGGCGCTTCGGCGAGCGTGTAACGCTGATCGGGAGCGCCGAGGCTCGATCCCAAGAGTTCCTGATGGAGCGATTTGGCCTGCTCGGCGGTCACGGCGTTGAGGTAGAGACCGCGCACGACCGGCGCCCAGGTCGCCGAGGGCTCGAGCGGGCGCAGCC
>DASWRU010000029.1:0-22607 GCA_036403015.1 Allosphingosinicella sp. | reverse complement strand
TTCGAAATCTGCTATTATCAGGCGATCGAGGCGGCGATCGCGCGCGGCCTCAAGCGGGTCGAGGCCGGCGCGCAAGGCTCGCACAAGCTGAGCCGCGGCTACCGGCCCGTGCCGACCTGGTCGGCCCATTTCATCCCCGATCCGAACTTCCGCCGGGCCGTCGCCCAGTTCCTCGAACGGGAGCGCGAGGCGGTCGAGCGGGAGATCGCCGAGCTCGACGAAATGACGCCTTTCCGCAAAGGCTCGCCTGACGCATAAGCCGGCGGTCATCCGCTCAGGGGCCCGCCAATGCTGAAGCGACTTAGCGCATTCTTCCTCACCGCCGCCCTTGCCGCCGCCGCGCCGGCCGCGCCGCCGGAAGGCCCGGCGCGGACCTTCGAGGGGAGCGACCTCTTCTCGCTCGAAGTCGCGGCCGACCCGCAGATCAGCCCCGACGGCACCCGGATCGCCTATGTGCGGCGCTCGGGCGACATCATGACCGACCGCATGCGCTCGTCCATCTGGCTGATCGACACTCGGACGGGCGAGCAGGTGCCGCTCGTCGCGGGCACCGGGTCCCACAGCCAGCCGCGCTGGTCGCCCGACGGCCGGCGCCTCGCCTACGTGTCGAGCGCGGAAGGCGGCGCCCCGCAGCTGTTCGTGCGCTGGATGGACGGCGGCCAGTCGGTGCGCATCACCGGCCTTCCCGAATCGCCGTCCGCGCTCGCCTGGTCGCCCGACGGCCGGCGTATCGCTTACTCGATGTTCGTCCCGGACGAGGGGCTGAAGCTCGGCAGTCCGCCGCCCCGCCCCGAAGGCGCGCAATGGGCGCCGCCGCTCGAGGTCCACACCGCGATCGCCTACCGCTCGGACTCCGAAGGCTATGTGAAGCCGGGCTATACCCAGCTCTTCCTGGTCTCCGCCGACGGCGGCGCCCCGCGCCAGCTCACCTTCGGCGCCCGCAACAATGACGGCCCCCTCTCCTGGGCTCCGGACGGGCGCACCCTGCTCTTCTCCGGCAACCGCAACGCCAATTGGGAACGCGAGCCGTTCGACACCGAAGTCTATGCGCTCGACGTCGATTCGGGCGCGGTGGCGACGCTGACCGACCGGCGCGGCCCCGACGAGGAGCCGGCGGTGTCGCCGGACGGGCGGCTCGTCGCCTATGTCGGCTATGACGACCGGCGCCTCTCCTACCAGAGCGCCATCCTCTACGTCATGAATCGCGACGGCAGCGGCCGGCGGGCGCTCACCGAGTCGCTCGACCGCAGCGTCGATTCGCCGGTCTGGGCGGCCGACGGGCGCTCGATCTACGTCTCCTACGAGGATCGCGGCACGACCCGGGTCGCGCGCGTCGGGCTGGACGGGAGCGTCCGGCCGCTCGCGGAGGGGCTGGCCGGCAGCGGCCTCGACCGGCCCTATACCGGGGGCTCCTTCTCCGTCGCCCGCGACGGCTCACTCGCGGTCACTACCGGGACCTCGCTGCGCCCGGCCGACGTCTCCCTGGTGCGGGCCGGCTCGACCCGCGCGCTCACCCGCCTCAATGCCGACCTGCTCGGCGCCAAGCGGCTCGGCGAGGTCCGCAAGATCCCGGTGACGTCGTTCGACAAACGGCCGATCGACGCCTGGCTGACGCTTCCGCCGAGCTGGGCCGAGGGGCGGCGCGTGCCGCTGATCCTGGAGATACATGGCGGCCCCGTCGCCGCCTACGGCGCCTATTTCTCGACCGACGACCAGCTCTACGCCTCCGCCGGCTATGCGGTGCTGTCGGTCAACCCGCGCGGCTCCTCCTCCTACGGGGCCGAGTTCGCCAACCTCATCCATCATGCCTATCCCGGCCGCGACTATGACGACCTGATGGCGGCGGTCGATGCCGCCATCGCCTTGGGCTATGCCGATCCCGACCGGCTGTTCGTCACCGGCGGCTCGGGCGGCGGCGTGCTCACCACCTGGATCGTCGGCAAGACCAACCGCTTCAAGGCCGCCGCCGCCCAGAAGCCGGTGATCAACTGGACGAGCGAGGCGCTGACCATGGACATGACCTTGTTCACGTCGCGCTACTGGTTCGAGAAGCTGCCGTGGGAGGATCCGACCGGCTATTGGCAGCGCTCGCCTCTATCGCTCGCCGGCAACATCCGGACTCCGACCCTGGTCGTCGTCGGCAGTGAGGATTATCGCACGCCGGCCAGCGAGGCGGAGCAGCTCTATGCGGCGCTGCAGATACAGGGCGTCCCCACCGCGCTCGTCAAGGTCCCCGGTGCCAGCCACGGCGGCATCGCGGCGCGGCCGAGCCAGGCGGCGGCGAAGGCGGCGGCGATCCTCGCCTGGTTCAGGAAATATGAGAACGGGGCGCCCGCCGCGCCCTGAGCGGGCCGGCGGCCCGGGGGATGCAGGCGAGGGAAAAATCGGCTATATGCCGGGGCTTGGGGTAGCTGGGAGGCCGACATGATCTGCAGAAGCGCGTTGGCGATCGCCGTTCTTCTCTTCGCTTCCGGCTCGGCCGGCGCGCTGCCGCGGTCCCGTGCCGTCGGCGGCGGCGATTCGGCGGACAAGAAGATCTGCCACTACGTCACCGATACGGGGACCCGCCTCGGCACCAAGCAGATCTGCCGGACCAAGGCCGAAGAGGACCAGCGCAAGCTGGAGGAGAGCCGGGCGGTCAACCGCATCCAGCAATTGGGCGCCACGGCCTGCGGCATGGACGGGGTGACGGCGACGCGCTGCTGAGCGGAGAGGCTGGGGGTCAGGCGGCGCGGCGGAAGCCGGTCTCGGACAGCCAGGCGCGGGCCTGGCGCTGGGCTTCGGCGATTTCGCGGGCGGTCATTTCCTCGGCGATCTCGGCCCGGCACATCTGGCCGCGCTCGCTGCCGTTCAGGGCCGCCAGATTGAACCATTTATGGGCTTCGATGAGGTCCACGTCGATGCCGTGGGTGCCGGTCGAGTAGGCGACGCCGAGCTCGTAAAGCGCCTCCGGATCGCCCATCGCCGCTTCGGCGAGGTGGCTTTCGATCAGGAAAGCGGCGGATTTCAGGCTGTTCCCCATGTGACATGCCCCTGTTGTTGCTAGCTGTCGGGGCAGGTTTGGGACCGCGATCACCAACAAATGGTTAACGCCGCGGTGACCAAGATCGGAGCTGTGGGCATTTGCCTGTGCCCGGTTCGCTCCGGGATGACGGTTCAATTAGATGCCCACCGTTTTAGAACGAGATTGTGCTGATTTGAATCACCCTCTCTCGCTCATCCTGAGTAGCCGGTGAGCTTGTCGAACCGGCGTATCGAAGGACGCACGGTTCGCGGTCCTTCGAGACGGGCCTTCGCCAGGCTCAGTCCCTCCTCAGGATGAGCGGTTCAACTCAAGTCGAATCCGCTCTAGGAAGCGGGGACACCGCCAGATTGTCGATGAGGCGGGTGCGGCCCAGCCTGGCGGCGGCCAGCAGGCGCGCCGGGCCGGCGAGTGAGGTCACCGGCGCCAGCGTCTCCGCATCGCACAATTCGACATAGTCGATGGGGTCGAAGCCGGCCCTCGCGAGCTTGTCCCGCGCGGCGGCGAGCGTCTCGGCCACGCCGCCGCCCGCCAGGATCGCCGCCGCCGCCTCGCCGAGCGCGCGCGGCAGCGCCCGCGCCGCGCGCCGCTCCTCGCCGGTGAGATAGGCGTTGCGCGAGGAGAGAGCGAGCCCGTCGGCATCGCGCTGGGTGGCGACTCCGACTATCTCGACGGCGAGGTCGAGGTCCGCGGCCAGGCGGCGGATGACCGCGAGCTGCTGATAATCCTTCTCCCCGAACAGGGCGACGTCCGGCCGGACCTGGTTGAACAATTTCAGGACGATCGTGGCGACGCCGTCGAAATGGCCGGGGCGGGCGGCGCCGTCCAGGCCTTCGCCGACCCCGGCAACGCTCACGCTGGTCGCGAAGCCGTCCGGATAGACGGTGGCGACGTCCGGCGCCCACAGGATCGCGCAGCCCGCCTCATCGAGCATCCTGGCGTCGCTCGCCTCCCGGCGGGGGTAGCTGGCAAGGTCCTCATTCGGGCCGAACTGGGCCGGATTGACGAAGATCGAGGCGACGACCTGGCCGGCCCGCCGCCGCGCTTCGGCCACCAGCGCGATATGGCCCGCGTGGAGCGCGCCCATGGTCGGCACCAGCGCCACCGTGCCACCGTGCGCGCGCAACTCCGCGACCGCGCCGCGCAGCGTCTCGATGTCACGGACGATTTGCACCGCTTTGCCGCCTCCGATATCAGCTGGGGCGACGCCTTGCGGGGCGATCGGGGCAGAATCAAGACTCAGGGCTGTTGGAAGGGACATGACGGCGCCGCATTTCATCATCTTCGCCAACGAAAAGGGCGGCACCGGCAAGTCGACGACGGCGGTGCACAGCGCGGTCGCGCTCGCCGCGGCGGGCCGGCGGGTAGCGGCGGTCGACCTCGACACGCGGCAGCGCACGCTGGGCCGCTATCTCGACAACCGGGTGGAGACGGTGAAGCGCCTCGGCCTCGAATTGCCGATGCCGCTCTACGACACGTTCGATCCCGCCAAGGGGGAGGAGATCGACGCGGTGCTGGACCGCATGGCCGAGGGGGTCGACGTGGTGGTGGTCGACACGCCCGGCCGCGACGATCCCGACGCCCGCAAGGCGATGCTGCGCGCCGACACTTTGGTGACTCCGATCAACGACAGCTTCGTCGACCTCGACCTGATCGGCCAGGTCGACGCCGAGACCTACCGCGTGCGCCGCCCGAGCTTCTACGCCGAATTGGTCTGGAACAGCCGCACCCAGCGGGCGAAGACCCACGGCGCCAGCGTCGACTGGGTCGTGCTCAGGAACCGCATGCAGCATATCGAGGCGCGCAACATGCGCCGGGTCGGCGAGGCGCTGGGCGAGCTTTCCCGCCGAGTCGGCTTCCGGGTCATCCCCGGCCTCGGCGAGCGAGTCATCTACCGCGAGCTCTTTCCCAAGGGCCTCACCCTGCTCGACCTTCCCCATCTCGGCGAAGTGGCCATCGCCCATATCGCGGCTCGGCAGGAGCTGAGGGAGATGATCGCCGGCTTCGCCCTGCCGCAGGAGAACGGCACGGCGGCGCCGGCCCGGGCCGCCGCCGCGGGCTGAGCCGTGGGCCCGCTCCTCCTGCTCGCCGCCGCCGCCCTCATCTGGGCGTGGTGGACCGGCCGCCTCAAGGGCTTCACCCAGGACGACCTGATCGCCGCCCTGGTCTTCCTGCTCGGGCTGGAGATGCTGGCGCGGGGCCGCCCGATTCCGGGCGCGGCGATGATGGCGGGCGGCCTGTTGTGGGCGGCGTGGCGGCGGCCGAAGCCGGGCGTGGCGCCCATGCCGGTCGAGGATGCGCGCCGGCTGCTCGGGGTGCCGGAGAATGCCTCGCTGGCCGAGATACGCGACGCGCACCGGCGCCTGATCGCCCGGGTCCACCCCGACGCCGGCGGCTCGGCGGAGCTGGCCCGCCGGGTCAACGTCGCGCGCGACACGCTGGTCGCCGAAATGAACCGCGGGACGCCTCGCGCGTCTTGAGGCCGTCCCCCATTTCACATCCACGGAGAAGCCGGTGAGCCATGGTTTCAACCCCACGTCCCTGCGCGAATACGACATCAGGGGCGTGGTCGGGGAGACGCTGGGCGAGGATGACGCCGAGGCGGTCGGCCGCAGCTTCGGCACATTGGTGCGGCGGGCGGGCGGCCGCCGGGTGGCGGTGGGGCGCGACGGGCGCGACAGCTCCCCGGGCTTCGAGGCGAGGCTGGTCGAGGGGCTGACGAAGAGCGGCTGCGACGTCGTCCGCATCGGGCTCGGCCCGACGCCCATGCTCTATTATGCCGAGGCGGAGCTCGGCGTCGATGCGGGCGTCCAGATCACCGGCAGCCACAATCCGGCAGCCTATAACGGCTTCAAGATGGTGCTCGGCCACGGCGCCTTCTTCGGGGAGCGAATCCAGGCGCTCGGCCGCATGGCCGCGGCGGGCGACTGGGAGCAGGGCTCGGGTAAGGTCGAGGACGAGGCGGTGATGGACCGCTACGTCGACCGGCTGCTGGAGGGCTATGACGCCGGCCCGTTCCGCATCGGCTGGGACGCCGGCAACGGCGCCGGCGGACCGATCGTCGAGCGGCTGGTGAAGCGCCTGCCGGGCGAGCATTTCACCCTCTACACGGACGTGGACGGCCGCTTCCCCAACCATCACCCGGATCCGACCGTGGAAGCGAACCTCGCCGATCTGAAGCGGCTGGTGGCGGAGCAGCGGCTGGACTTCGGCATCGCCTTCGACGGCGATGCCGACCGGATCGGCGCGGTCGACGGGGAAGGCCGGGTGGTGTGGGGCGACCAGCTCCTCGCCATCCTCGCCGAGCCGGTGCTGGAGGCGCTGCCCGGCTCGACCATCATCGCCGACGTCAAGGCGAGCCAGGCCCTCTTCGACCGAGTCGCCGAGCTCGGCGGCAAGCCGGTCATGTGGAAGACCGGCCACAGCCTCATCAAGTCGAAGATGAAGGAGACGGGCGCGCCGCTCGCCGGCGAGATGTCCGGCCACGTCTTCTTCGCCCACGAATGGTACGGGTTCGACGACGGCCTCTACGCTGCGCTGCGGCTGATCCGCGCCGTCGCCGGGCTCGGCGGCTCGCTCACCGCGCTGCGCTCCGCCATGCCGGCGATGGTCAACACGCCCGAGCTGCGCTTCCAGGTCGACGAGAGCCGCAAGTTCGCGGTGGTCGACGAGGTGCTGGAGCGGCTCGAAGGGGAGGGCGCGACGGTCGACCGCACCGACGGCGCCCGGGTCAGCACGCCCGACGGCTGGTGGCTGCTGCGCGCCTCCAACACCCAGGACGTGCTGGTCGCGCGGGCGGAGGCGAAGGACGAAGCGGGGGTGGAGCGGCTGCTGGCCCAGATCGACGAGCAGCTCGCGCTTTCCGGCATAGAGCGCGGGCCGCAGGCGGGGCACTAGCCGGAGAGCGGGACAGACTGTCCCTTTCGCGTTATGCCGTCCGTGGGGGAGGGGCTCACCATGGAATATGACGCCACACGCAAGGCGCTCTACACGCCGCAGGCCGGCGATCCCGTCGCGGATTTCAGCACCGCATGGCCGCTGGAGGCGGTCTGCGCCGAGCTATCCCGCCTGGCTTATTACCATTTCGAGGACAAGGACGGGCCGCGCCTCGACGCAATTCTAGCCAAAGCCGGATTTTCCGGTCACGTCCGGTTCCTGGCCACCGAGCGGGATGCCCAGGCCTTCGGGACGACGGCGCCCGACGGCAGCGTCTTCATCGCCTTCCGCGGCACCGAGGCAGGCAAGATTCTGGACCTCGTCGCGGACGCGGAAGCGCGGCTGGTTTCGCTCGACGACGGACGCCGCGTCCATGAGGGATTTCTGGCCACCTATCGGAGCCTGGCCGAGGCGATCGGTAAGTGGCCCGCCGCGGCGCACGCGCGGCGCCTCGTCCTCACCGGGCACAGCCTCGGAGCGGCCATGGCGACGGTGATGGCGGCCCTCCGGGAGGAAGCGGTGCTGGTAACGTTCGGCTCGCCGCGGGTCGGCGACGCCGCCTTCGTGCAGAGCTTCGCCGGCCGAACGGTCGAGCGCTACGTCGACTGCACCGACATCGTGACGTCGGTTCCGCCCGGCATCCTCGACTATGGCCACCTGGACGGCGAGCGCTACATCGATCATCGCGGCATCGTCCACCCGACGCGCCCCGCCCCGGATACGGTCGCCGAGGATCACCGGATCGCACGCTTCCTGTACCTGAAGAAATATGCCTGGAAGGTCTGGCGCAACGTCCTCGTTCGGGAGCTCGCCGACCATGCGCCGATCAACTACGTCTCGGCCGTGCTCGGACGCCGCGACCCCGATTGAGGGGTGATTCCGAGGCGCGCCGCCGCTAAACGCCCGCCATGCCCAAGCTGCACCTGGAGCCCTTGATCTTCTGCATCGCCTGGGCCGCCTTGGCGGTGGCCGGCTTCGCGCTGATCGACTGGAAGGCGGGCGTCGCGCTCTCGGTGGGCCTGTTCATGCTGATCATGCCGGCGAGCGCCGTCATCCTCGCCCGCACCAGCAACTTCGTCCTCGAGCGGGCGGTGCGGTGGGGGATATTGGTCGCGGCGGCTTTGGTGCTGCTGTCGGCGACGGATTTGAGCCGGTAGGCGGCTGCCCTCGCCTCGCCTCAGCTGTAGAAGATGTGGGCGCCGATCTGCGCCGCCCGGGTGCGCTGGCGGCCCCAGGAGGGAGAGACGTAGGTGGCGTGGTACCAGAGGACGTTGGACGCGACCTGGCGGGCGAGGCGCTTCGCCGCGATGTCGGCGATGGCGAGCGCCTTGTGCCAGCAGTCGCTGTCGGCGTCCGGCTCCGGCATCCGCCCGGCGTGGACGAACGAGAATTGGGCGTGCTGGGTGACGACGGCGCAGATGGTCGGCGGATAGACGCCGGAAGCGGCGCGGTTCAGCACCACTTCGGCGACCGCGAGCTGGCCTTCCAGGGATTCGCTGCGCGCCTCGAAATAGACCGCCTTGGCGAGGCAGAGCTGCTCGGCGTCCTGGTTGCCGTAATTGACGAAGGAGACGACCATGTCGTGCAGCGGCCGCGGCATGGCCGTGGCGATCGCAGCGGCTGGGGTGGCGGGCACGGAGACCGGCGCCGGCGCCGGCGCCGCGGGCCGGAGCGTCACCGCGGGAGCGAGGTCGCCAAGCGACCCGATCGAGAGTGTGGCCATCGCCGGAGCGGCCTGAGCCTCCGCGGCGGCGGCGGGGGCGGCGAACAAGGCCGCGAGCGCAACGAAGAGAGCCGCAAAAAGCCGCGGCCGGAACGAACCCGACATCACATCCCAATTTTATGCGGCCGGTTGATCCGGGGGCGCTGTCCGCCCCGATGCCCCGCCCGTCTGGCGCGCCGCCCGAAATCCCGGCGACCGCGCTCCCGCTATCGAGGTTGGGAATGCGGGGGTCGGCGTCCGGCGTCAACGCAGAGGCGCCCTGGGGGCGATGGGCGGAGCCGTCGCCGGGACGAGACGCCGGAACTTAGCTGTGGATCGATCCCGGCCGGCCGTTTCGCGGCCGAATCGCTGACCGGTCCCTAATCGTCCTCATCCTCCCGGCCGACCAGGTTGAGCTCGCGCGCCTTGATCTGCCGGGTCATGCACCAGTGCATCAGCGCATCCTCCCGCCCATGGGTGATCCAGACCTCGCACGGGCGGAGCTCCTCGATCGTCTGGGTCAGCTCGTCCCAGTCGGCATGGTCGGAGACGATGAGGGGCAATTCGACGTTCCTTTGCCGCGCGCGCTGGCGGATGCGCATCCAGCCCGAGGCCATGGCGGTGATCGGCTCCGGCAGCCGACGCGACCAGCGGTCGTTGAGCGCGCCGGGCGGCGCGACGACGATCCGGCCCTTGAGCTCGTCCTTCGACGCGCCCGTCGCCGGGCGTATCTCCCCCAAGTCGACGCCATGGTCGCGGTAGAGATCGCACAGGCGCTGGAGCGCGCCGTGAATGTAGATCGGCGCCTCGTAGCCGCGGCGCCTCAGCTCGACCATCAGCCGCTGCGCCTTGCCGAGCGCATAGGCGCCGACCAGCACGCAGCGGTCGGGATTTTCGTGCAGGCGGGCGAGCAGCCGGTCGATCTCGGACGCGGTGTCAGGGTGCCGGAAGACGGGAAGGCCGAAGGTCGCCTCGGTGATGAAGACGTCGCACGGCACCGGCTCGAACGGCGGGCAGGTCGGGTCCGGGCGGCGCTTGTAGTCGCCGGAGACCACCACCCTCTCGCCTTTATGTTCGAACACGATCTGGGCCGAGCCGAGGACGTGGCCGGCGGGGACCAAAGTGACGTCCACCTCGCCGAGCCGCACCGCCTCGCCATAAGCCAGAGCATGCCCCCCCGGCTGCGGCCCGTACCGGCATTCCATGATCGCCAGCGTCTCCGCCGTCGCCCAGATCTCGCCATGGCCGCCGCGGGCATGGTCGGAATGGCCGTGGGTGACGAGCGCGCGCGCCTTCGGCTCCCCCGGATCGACCCAGGCGTCGGCGGGGCGTATGTAGAGGCCTTCGGGAAAAGGCTCGATCCAGGAACCGAGGCGGGCCATCGGGAGCTATATGGCGGAGCCGCCCGCGGCCGCCAAGGCAGGGGCTGAAATGCGAGCGAAAGGAGCTGAGCCATGGACCTGGGCGGATTCAACTGGACGATCCTCGACATTGTCGGCCCGCTCCTGCTCCTCGCCGTGCTGGCCTGGGCCTTCGTGAGGAACCGCCGCTCGCGCCGCAGCCTCGACGAGACGGAGCGCGGCGCCCGCGACGTCTACGATCGCTCGGAGGAGGTCCGGCGCAGCGGGGAGGATGATCGTCCGTAGCAATCCCCCTCCCTGCCCGCAGGGAGGGGAGAGGCCGCTCCCGCCCGCCGTCTCCGCCTGGTTCGCCGCCAAGGGCTGGGCGCCGCGCCGCCACCAGCTCGAGATGCTCGCCGCCGCCCGCGCCGGGCGCAGCGCCTTGCTCGTCGCGCCGACCGGGGCCGGCAAGACCCTGGCGGGGTTCCTCGCTTCCATCGTCGAGCTGATCGAGGCGCCGACCGAGGGCCTCAACACCCTCTATATCTCGCCCCTGAAGGCGCTGGCGGTCGACGTGCAGCGCAACCTCCTCACCCCCGTTGAGGAGATGGGCCTCCCCATCCGAGTCGAGACCCGCACCGGCGACACGCCGGCGGACCGCAAGGCGCGGCAGCGGGTGCGGCCGCCCCAGATCCTCCTCACCACGCCGGAATCGCTGAGCCTGCTGCTCAGCCATGAGGACAGCCCGTTGCTGTTCGCCGGCCTCAGGACCGTCGTGGTGGACGAGGTCCACGCCTTCGCCTCGGGCAAAAGGGGCGACCTCCTCTCCCTCTCGCTCGCCCGGCTCCAGCGCCTGGCCTCGGACCTGCGGCGGGTGGCGCTCTCCGCCACCGTCTCCGATCCCGAAGCCTATCAGGGCTGGCTCGCCCCGCACGGCGATGCGGAGCTGGTCGACCTGGTGATCGGCGATCCCGGCGCCGATCCGCACCTCTCGATCATGCTGCCGGAGGACGAACGCATCCCCTGGTCCGGCCATAGCGGCCGCTGGGCGGCGCAGAACGTGATGCGGGAGATCGAGCGGCACAAGACCACCCTCGTCTTCTGCAACACGCGCAGCTTGGCCGAGCTCATCTTCCAGGACCTCTGGACGGTGAACGACAATGGGCTTCCGATCGGCATCCACCACGGTTCGCTCTCGGTCGAGGCGCGGCGCAAGGTGGAGGCGGCGATGGCCTCGGGGCGGCTGCGCGGCCTCGTCTGCACCGCCAGCCTCGATCTCGGCGTCGACTGGGGCGATGTCGACCTCGTCATCCAGATGGGCGCGCCCAAGGGCTCGTCGCGCCTGCTCCAGCGGATCGGCCGCGCCAACCACCGGCTCGACGAGCCGTCGGAGGCGATCGTCGTCCCCGGCAACCGCTTCGAATATCTGGAGGCCCGCGCCGCCCTCGACGCGATCGAGCGCAAGGAGCTCGACCCCGAAGCCTTCCGCCCCGGCGCCATCGACGTTCTCGCCCAGCACGTCATGGCCGCCGCCTGCGCCGCGCCGTTCAAGGAAGCGGAGATGCTGGAGGAGGTGCGCTCCGCCGCCCCTTATGCCGGGCTGTCGGAAGATTTGTTCCGGCAGGTCCTCTCCTACATCGAGAATGGCGGCTACGCCCTCAAGGCCTATGACCGCTTCCGCCGCCTGACCCGCGAGGCGGACGGGACCTGGCGCGTCTCCCACCCGCGCTTCATCCAGCAGCACCGGATGAACGCCGGCATCATCGTCGATGCGCCCTTGCTCGACGTCCGCTTCCGCCGCGGCCGCAAATTGGGCACGGTCGAGGAATATTTCGCCTCGACCCTCTCGCCGGGCGATACCTTCTTCTTCGCCGGCCTGGTGCTGGAGGTGGAGAAGATCGACGGCACCGACCTCATCGTCCGAGCCACCACGAAATCCGCCCGCATCCCCACCTATGTCGGCACGCGCATGGCGATGACGACGAACCTCGCCGACCGGGTCCGCGCCTTCCTCTGGGACCGCGAGCAGTGGCCGCGCTTCCCCGACGACGTGCGCGACTGGCTGGAGGTGCAGGCCTGGCGCTCGATGCTGCCCCGCCCCGATCAGCTGCTGGTCGAGACCTTCCCGCACGAGCACCGCCACTACATGGTCGCCTACAGCTTCGAAGGCTGGAACGCCCACCAGTCGCTCGGCATGCTGATCACCCGGCGGATGGAGAGCGCGGGCCTGAAGCCCCTGGGCTTCGTCTCCAACGATTACGCCCTCGCCTGCTACGCCCTCGAGCCGATCGAGGACCCGGCGCCGCTCTTCTCGCCCGATCTGCTCGAGAACGAGTTCGTCGACTGGGTGCAGGGCTCGAACCTGCTGAAGCGCGCCTTCCGCGAAGTGGCGGTGATCGGCGGGCTGGTGGAGCGCCACCATCCGGGCAAGCGCAAGTCCGGGCGGCAGGTCACCTTCTCGACCGACCTCATCTACGACGTGCTTCGCCGCTACGAGCCCGAGCACCTCCTGCTCCGCGCCGCCTGGGACGATGCCAGGGGCAAGCTGACCGAGGTCGGCCGCCTCGCCGGGCTGCTCGACCGCGCGCAGGGGACGATGGTCCATGTCGCCCTGGACCGGGTGTCGCCGATGGCCGTCCCGGTCCTCGTCATCGTCGGCCGCGAGGCGACCGCGACCGGCACCGCCGACGACCAGCTGCTGATCGAGGCGGAGAGCCTGGCCGCGATCGCGATGAAGCGGGACTAGGCGGAGAGATTGCGCGGGGCCAGGGGCTGCGGCCGGTAGCGGCGGTCGTAGCTCTTCTCCCGTCGCTTAAGGAGCCGCAGCGCGACGAGGCCTCCGATCAGGATTCCCGCCGCCGGGAAGCGGCGCTTCGGCGCCGGAACTGGCGCCCTTACGGGCGCCTGGGCGGCGACCGGCACCGCCGGGGCGATGACCGGACTCCCGGCCTCCGCCTCCATCGCCTGCTGCCGCTCCAGCTCGGAGTTCAGCTCGCCGCCCATCAGCAGGATGTAGGCGGAGAGATAGAGCCAGGTCAGCAGGACGACGACTCCGCCCAGCGAGCCGTAGGTGGCGTTGTAATTGCCGAAGTGGGAGACGTAGAGGCCGAATCCGAGGCTGGCGAGGAGCCAGAGCAGGCTCGCCGCCGCCGAGCCGGGGGTGATCCAGCGCCAGGGTGCGTCGGGGCGGCTCGGCGCATAGCGATAGACCAAAGCGACGGCGACGCTGACCACCGCCAAAGCGAACAGCCACGCGAGCGCCTGGATGAGGAGGTGGACCGCGCCCGGCAGCCCGGGGAGGAGCGACTCCACCGCCGCCGTCAGCGAGATGACCGCGACCGCGAGCAGGATCACCGCGAGGCCCCCGGCCGTCATCGCCAGCGTGACCAGGGTCGTCCGCACGAAGCCGCGCCCCTCCTTCACCTCATAGGCGATGTTGAGCGCGGTGACGACTCCGCCCGCGCCCTTGCTGGCCCCGTAGAGGGCGAGGGCGAGGGCGATGGCGAGGCCCACGCCCTTCGACGATTTCGGCGTGGCGGTGAGGCTCTTGAGCTGGTCCGCGATCAGCGCGGCGGCGTCGCGCGGCAGCGTCGCGAACAGCTTGCCGATATGCTCGGCGACGGTCTGCGGCGCCGCGACCAGCCCGTAGAGGAGCACCACCGAGGCCAGCAGCGGCACGAAGGCCAGAAAGGCGTAGAAGGCGACTCCGGCGGCGAGGAAGCCGACATTGTCGTCGCCAGCCTCCGACCAGGTGCGGGCGAGGACGGCGCGCCATTGCGCCCAGGCGGGCCAGCTTACGGGTTGGATAGCCATGGCGGCGAGAACCGGGCGCGGCGGCGACGGTTCCGCGCGTCCTTCGATACGCCGGTTCGCCAGGCTCACCGGCTACTCAGGATGAGCGGAGCAATCCTTCCAGCGCTCATCCTGAGTAGGGACTGAGCTTGGCGAAGGCCCGTATCGAAGGACCGTCAGACCATCGCCCTTGGATTGCGGAACACCCGCATCACCTCGGGCTCGAAGCTCGCCAGCGGGTCGACCTCGAACGCGGGATCGAAGGCGGGCGCGTCCCAGTCGTCGACCAGCTTCTCGGCGAAGGCGTACCAGCTCTCGCCCCTGAACCGCTCGCGCCCCTCCGGGTCCTTGCCGAGATGCTCGAAATAATAGCGGCCCTGGAATTCCTGGTGCCAATAGACGGCCTTGTAGATATCCTCCGACACGTAGGGCTTGAGCATCTCCGCCGCGATCGCCCCGTGATTGGGGATCGAGAACAGCTTGCCGAGGTCGTGGCAGAGGGCGGCGACCACTTCCTCGTCGGAGGCGCCGTCGCGCCGCGCCAGAGTGCCCGCCATCAGGCTGTGGGTGAGCTGGTTGGCTGCGAACCCCACCTCGATCCGCTCCAGTCGGGCGAGGCCTTCCATGATCTGCCGCCCGGCCGTCTCCTGCTGGTGCCTGCCATGCTCGGCCGCGATATGGGCCCAGTCGCGGGCGGTCCCCTGCTTCATGTCGGTGAACATCTGCCGCTCCTCTCGTCGGTACAGAATAGCCTCGCGGCCGGCCCGCTTCAATGCGCCGGCCCGGAAAGCCTTTCGCAACCGCCCTGGCCCCGCTAGTTTCGCGCCGCGCCGGCGGGGGCCGATTGCTGGAGTGTCTTGTCGAATGGCGCCCGTTGCCACCGATCCCCGCCACGATCCGACCTTCCTCGCCGACGGCGGCGAGATGGGCGAGCGGATCCGGCGCTACGACTGGAAGGCGACTCCGCTCGGCCCGCCGGACGCCTGGCCGCAGGCGCTCAAGACCGCCGTCGGCATCCTGCTCAGCTCCAAATTCCCGATGTTCCTCGCCTGGGGGCCGGAGCTGCGCTTCCTCTACAACGACGCCTATGCCGAGGTGCTGGGCGGCAAGCACCCGGCCGCGCTCGGCCACGTCTTCGAGGACATCTGGGCCGAGATATGGAGCGACATCCACCCGCTCGTCCAACGCGCTCTGGCGGGGGAGGCGACCTATTGGGACAATCTCCCGCTCACCATGACCCGCAAGGGCTATGAGGAGCAGACCTGGTTCACCTTCTCCTACAGCCCCTTGCGCGGCGACGGCGGCGAGGTGGAGGGCATGTTCTGCGCCTGCGTCGAGACGACCGACACCGTGCTCGCCGAGCGGCGCCGGATCAGCGAGGCGGAGCGGCTTCGCCGGCTCTTCGACCACGCCCCCGGCTTCATGGCGGTGCTGCGCGGCCCGGACCATGTCTTCGAGATGATGAACGCGTCCTACCTCCAGCTGGTCGGCCATCGCGATCTGGTCGGCAAGCCGGTGCGCGAGGCGCTGCCCGAGGTCGAGGGCCAGGGCTTCTTCGAGCTGCTCGACGAAGTCTATCGAAGCGGCGAGGCGTTCACCGGGCGCTCGATGACCATCGCCCTCCAGCGCGAGCCGGGCGCTCCCGCCGAGGACCGGCTGGTCGATTTCGTCTTCCAGCCCATCGCCGACGCCGACGGCACCGTCGCCGGCATCTTCGCCGAAGGCTATGACGTCACCGAGCGGCATCTGGCGGAGCTGGCGCTGCGCGAGAGCGAGGAACGGTTCCGACTCATCGCCGACAGCGCGCCGGTGCCGATGTGGGTGACCCGGCTCGACCGCGCCCGAAGCTTCGTCAACCGCGCCTATGTCGAGTTCCTCGGCATCAGCTACGACGAAGCGGTGAATTTCGACTGGCGCACCGTCCTCCACCCGGAGGACGCGCCGCGCGTGCTCGCCGAATCGGTGGCGGGCGAGGCGAGGCTGGAGACGTTCGAGCTGGTCGGCCGCTACTGGAGCGGCGGCGAGTGGCGCTGGATCCGCTCGGTCTCCCAGCCGCGCTGGGGTCCGCAGGGCGAGCATGTCGGCTTCATCGGAGTCGCCCACGACATCACCGAATTGAAGCGCGGCGAAGCGGCCCTGCGCGAGCTCAACGAGACTCTGGAGCGGCGGGTGGCGGAGCGGACAGCGGACCTCAGCCAGGCGCTCAACCGCCTGCAGGCCGAGGTCGGCGAGCGCCTGCGCGCGGAAGAGGCGCTTCGGCAGGCGCAGAAGATGGAGGCGGTGGGCCAGCTCACCGGCGGCATCGCCCACGACTTCAACAACCTCCTGACCCCGATCATGGGCGGCCTGGAGCTGATCGCGTCGCGGGTTGAGGATCCGCGGCTCAGGCGGATCGCGGAGACCGGCCTCGAATCGGCCCGCCGCGGCGCCAAGCTCACCGGCCAGCTGCTCGCCTTCTCGCGGATCCAGCGGATCAGCATGAATCCGGTCGCGGTGAACGAGGTCATCGAGAACATGCAGACTCTGCTGCGCCACACGATCGGGCGCGCGGTGACGATCGAGACCCGGCTCGATCCGGCCGCGGACCACGGCCTGTGCGATGCCAACCAGCTCGAAAATGCGATCCTCAACCTCGCCATCAACGCCCGCGACGCGATGCCCGACGGCGGCACGCTCACCATCTCGACCCGCCGCGAAGCCCTCGCCGCGGCGCCGGACCACGAAGCGGGCGAGTTCGTGCGGGTGACGGTGAGCGACACCGGCCACGGCATGCCGCCCGAAATCGCCGCCCGCGCCACCGAGCCTTTCTTCTCGACCAAGCCGCTGGGCAAGGGCACCGGCCTCGGCCTCGCCCAGGTCTACGGCATCGCCCAGCAGTCCGGCGGCACGCTCAGGATCGAGAGCGAGGTCGGCAACGGCACCTCGGTCCATCTCCTCCTTCCGGCCGCGGAAGGGGGGGCGAAGCCGGAGACCGCCGGCGCCGCGGCCGCGGGCCGCCCGGCCGGCACGCAAGCGGCGCGCATCCTCGTCGTCGACGACGATGGCGATGTGCGCAACTTCCTCACCGATTCGCTCGAAGGCATGGGCCATGAGGTCGCGGCGTTCGAAGGCGGCGCGGAGGCGCTCGAGCGGCTTCGCGACTGGCCGGCGGATCTCGCCCTCGTCGACTATGCGATGCCGGGCATGCACGGCGCCGAGGTCGCCCGCGCGGCGCGGGCGCTGCGCCCGGACCTGCCGGTCATCTTCGTCACCGGCTATGCCGAAAGCGAGCAGCTCGACGCCGCCGTCGGCAAGCACGCCCATATCCTGCGCAAGCCCTTCACCCTCGCCGACCTCGCCTCCGCCGTGGAGGGGACCCTCGATCCGCCCCGGAAAGGGGAGGGAGGCCGGGCCTAAGGCTGTATCATTCAGAATATTTCGCGCTGTGCCGGCCACTTCTTTGCCTCCCTGCCGCGAAGCGGCGGGGAGGGGGACCACCGAAGGTGGTGGAGGGGTAACTGGCTCGGCTTCCGAGGTTCAGGTGGGAACTCTCCGGCCTCGGCGCCTTCTACCCCTCCACCACCTTCGCCGACGGCTGCTATGCAGCCGGTTCCGGCTCTCGGCATGCCCCCGGCAGGGGCCCCATCAAAGTACTACTTTGATGGGAACCCATGCCGACCCGCCTACACCCCCCTCCCCAGCTGACGCTGGGGAGGCAGGCAGGCAGCGAGCCTCGGGCTCAGCGCCGAATGTCGCTACAGCCTAGGCTGGTGGAGGGGGAGCCGTGCCAGTCACGCCCCCTCCATCAAGCACTTCGCCTCTCCGCCTGGGCGCGAGGAATCCACCCTCTTGAACACGCCCGATCCTTTCCTAAATCGCCGCCGTCGGGCGACCAGTCGCGGTGCCCGGCCTGTACCGCAGAGGGGCGCCGGCCTCGTGCGCGACGCCCCTCATCGACATGTTGCTCACAGGAGGACATTGACATGAGAAGCTTCGATTTCACCCCGTATCGCCGGTCCACCATCGGCTTCGACCGGCTCTTCGAGTTCCTGGAATCCGCCGGCCGCGAGCAGGCGGACAATTACCCCCCCTACGACATCGAGAAACTGAGCGACGACCGCTACCGGATCACGCTCGCCGTCGCGGGCTTCGCGCCGGGCGACATCGACATCACCGCCCGGCAGAACCTGCTGACGATCACCGGCCGCAAGTCGGAGAATCGCGGGCGCGACGGCAGCTTCGTCCACATGGGCATCGCCACCCGCGCGTTCGAGCGGCGCTTCGAGCTGGCCGACTTCGTCCGCGTCGAGAATGCCGACATGAAGGACGGCCTGCTCTCGATCGAGCTCGTCCGCGAGATTCCGGACGCGATGAAGCCGCGCAGGATCGCGATCAACGGCGCCGCCCCGCACTCGCTCGAGGCCGAACCGGCCGAGGCGGGCGAGGCGCAGCCCCGGGAGGAGCTGGCCGCCGCCTGACCGGCCGCGCCCGCCAACGACCGGCGCCGGAGCGATCCGGCGCCGGTTATTTTTGCTTTAACCTTGTCCGTTTCCATTCGCTACTTATTTGAAAGGGCAGAAAAGGGAGGTGCATTTTTCCTTCCGGAAGCGTAAGGGGCCGCTCGAAAGCGGGACTTTCACCTTCCAGAACCAGAAATGAGGGGCGCGGCAGACGCCGCGGCGATGCGATGAAGTTGTTGAAGGCGTTGGGTAATCCTGTCGCGCTCGTGGTCGAGGGCTTCCTCGCCGGCGCCCTCGTCTTCGTCGCCGCCAATCCGGCCGTCCTCCATCCGGGCGCCGCCGACGCTTCCGCCCGGACCGACGCCATCGTCCAGGAGCTGACGCGCTGAGCGCTTGAACCCATCCGCCGCTCGGCTATAGCAAGGCGGATGGTTCGCTTTTCGTTCTGTGGGCACGATCTGATGGCGCTGGGCGAGGGGGCGCTCTTCTGGCCCGGCCGCCGCGCTTTGCTCATCGCCGATCTGCACCTCGAGAAAGCGAGCTGGTTCGCCCGGCTCGGGCAGATGCTGCCGCCCTACGATTCGATCGCGACCCTGGCCGATCTCACCGCCCTCGCCGTCTCTACGAACGCGGCGGAGATATGGTGCCTCGGCGACAGCTTCCACGACCGCTTCGGCTGCGACCGGCTGCCCGCCCGCGCTCGGGAGATGCTGACCGCCCTCACCGCCGCGACTCGCTGGACCTGGATCGCGGGCAATCACGACACCGGCCTCCTCGACCATTGCGGCGGAACCATCGTCGAGGAAGCGGAGGTGGACGGCCTGCTCCTGCGCCACGAAGCCGATCCGGCCGAGACTCGGCCCGAGCTGTCGGGTCATTTCCACCCGAAGCTGCGCATCGTCAGGCGGGGCCGGCAGGTCTCCCGCCGCTGCTTCGTCGCGACCGAGCGCAAGCTCATCCTCCCCGCCTTCGGCGCCCTCACCGGCGGCCTCGACGCCGCCCACCCCGAAATCGTCCGAGCCCTCGGCGCCCCCGCCGAAGCTTTGGTCCCCGTCGCCGACCGCCTGCTGAGATTCCCGATCGCGGCCTAGATCGACATTGCGCCGATTCGAATCATCCCCTCTCCCAGGGGGAGAGGGGTAGGGGTGAGGGGTTCGTGCGTCTCCGGATAGGGCGGAACCCCTCACCCCCGACCCCTCTCCCAAGGGAGAGGGGAGTTGAGGCCCCGATCAGTTGCGCCAGAGGCCTGGAAACTGCGCCTTGAGCGTAGCCAGCTTGGGCAGGTCCCAGTGGCGGATATAGGGGTGGTCCGGGTTCTTCCTGAGGAAGCCCTGGTGATAGGCTTCGGCCGGGTAGAAGCCGCCGCTCTCGATCCGGGTCGCGAGCGGGCGGCCGAAGGCGTGGGCGGCGTTGAGCTGGGCGACATAGGCCGCCGCCGCCCGCTTCTGGCCGGCATTTTGCGGGAAGATGGCGGAGCGGTAGCTCGGGCCGGTATCGGGTCCCTGCCGGTCGATTTCGGTCGGATCGTGGACGGCGAAGAAGACTCGCAGCAGCTGGCCGTAGCTCACCTGCTTCGGATCGAAGGTGATTCGAACCGCCTCGGCGTGGCCGGTCGCCTCGGTGCTGACCCGGTCGTAGGTGGCATCGCCGGCGCGGCCGCCGGCATAGCCGGAGACGGCGCGCCTCACGCCCTTCACATGCTCGAACACGCCTTCGATGCCCCAGAAGCAGCCGCCGGCGAAGACCGCCGTCTGGAGGCCGGCGGCCGCGGGCACGTCGATCCTGGGCGCCGGCGGCGGGGGCGGCGCGGCGGCGGCCTGGCCGCACGCGGCGAGCGCCAGCAGAGCGGGGGCGATCAGGGCCCTCATGCCGGCACGAACCGCAGGGCGACGCCGTTCATGCAATAGCGCAGGTGGGTCGGGGCCGGCCCGTCGTCGAAGACGTGGCCGAGATGGCCGCCGCAGCGCCGGCACAGCACTTCGGTGCGCTTCATCAGGAAGCTGTTGTCCACCCGCGTGCGCACCGCGTTGGGCAGGGGCCTGAAGAAGCTCGGCCAGCCGGTGCCGCTGTCGAATTTCGCCGCCGAGGAATAAAGCGGCAGGTCGCAGCCGGCGCAGCGGAAGATGCCGCGCCTCTTCTCATGGTCGAGCGGGCTGGTGCCGGCGCGCTCGGTCGCCCCCTGGCGCAGAGTCGCATATTGGGCGGCGCTGAGCCGCCTCCGCCACTGGGCGTCGGTGAGGGTGAGCTCGAACTTGCCGGGCGCCGCTTCGCTCCGCCGCCCGCCCCACAAGGCGGCGGTCAGGACGGCGGCGCCGGCCGCTCCGAAGAAGCTGCGTCGATCGAGATTCATCAGGGGTCTCCCGCAAGCACCGCCCCGATCAGCCCCCTGACGGCATTGCCTATATAGAAACCCCGCGCGAGATCCGCCAGTGTGAGGTCGGCCTCGGCGGCGCGCCCCTCCTCCAGCAGCCGCTCGCGCAGCACGCCGGGGAGGAGGCCGCGCGAGGCGGGAGGTGTCAGCAGCCGGCCGCCCCGCTCGACGAACAGGGTGGTGAAGCTGCCCTCGGTGAGGAACCCGTCGCGGTCCACGAACAAAGTCTCGAACGCCGCCCCGCGCGCTTCCTCGTAGAAGCCGCGGTCGCTGGTCTTGTGGGCGAGTCGGAAATCCTCCGGCTCCACCGGCAGCGGCGCCACCGCGACCGGCACCGGCGCGTCCGGCGGCGCCGGCAGCGGCCGGGTCTCGATGGCGATCGCGCCGGTCGCCGACAGGCGCAGGCGCAGCTTGCGCGCCGCCCGAAGGAAGAAGGTCGCCGCCTGCAGCTCGTTCCTGGCATGGTGGCGGTCGAAGGCGAAGCCGAGCGCCTCGGCGCTGCGCTTCATCCGGGCGAGGTGGCGCTCGAGCTCGGCGATCCCCTCGTGCGGGTCGAAGCGCATCGTCTCGATCAGGTCGAAGCTGCGCGGTGTCTCCACAAAGGCTCCCTTCGCCAGGCATTCGCGCCATTCGTCGGCGGGGAGGCTGTCCGCGACGATCCCCGCGCCCAGCCCCATATGCGCGACGCTCTCGCCGGCGCTCAGGGTGAGGGTGCGGATGGCGACATTGAACGCGGCTTCGCCGTCCGGCGCAAGCCTCCCGATGCTGCCTGTATAGGCCCCGCGCGGCCCCGCTTCGAGCGCGGCGATCGCCTCCATCGCGCGGATCTTGGGCGCTCCCGTCACCGAACCGCAGGGGAAGGCGGCGGCGAGCGTGTCGACCGGCCCCAGCCCTTCGGCGAGTTCCGCCTCGATCGTCGACGTCATCTGCAGGATTGTCGGATAGCGCTCCACCGTGAACAGCGCCGGCACCTTGACGGTCCCCGGTTTGGCGACCCGCGACAGGTCGTTGCGCATTAAATCGACGATCATCAGGTTTTCCGCACGTTGTTTCGGGTCTTCGCGCAAGTCCGCGGGCGCGGCGGCGGCGGGCAGCGTGCCCTTCATCGGCCGAGCGGTCATGTGCCCCGCCTCGATCGTGAAGAACAGCTCCGGGGAGAAGGAGAGCAGCCATTGCTCCCCGGTGAAGACCACGCCGCCCCATCCGCCCCGCGCCCGCGCCCGCAGCGCCGCGTAGACGGCGAGCGGATGGCCGGCCGTCACCACCTCGGCGCGGAAGGTGAGGTTCGCCTGGTAGAGCTCGCCGGCGAAGATGAGCCGCCTCACCTCGGCGACCGCGGCCTCATAATCGTCCTGTTCGACGAGCGGCCGCGGCGCCGACGTCCACGCCCCGGCGGGGTCGGGCAGCAGCGCGGCGGCGTCCACTTCCTCTTCCGCGTCGAACAGGCCGAACCAGAGGAGCGGGCCCTCGCCCCTGCCGAGGCCGGCCAGCTTCGGCTCGAGCGCATGGCCGGCCTCGTAGGCGAGGAAGCCGGCGGCGGGGCGCTCGCGGTCCCGCAGCCGCTCGAGGCAGCCCGTCACCTCGCCGGGCTCGCGCGCCTCGACGATCTCCGACGGGTCCTGGTACAATCTGGCCTTGCCGCCCTCCCGAGCGTCGTCGAGCAGCACGAAGGGCCGCCCGGCTTGCCAGAAGCGCCGGTGTGGCGCATCTCGCCGCGGGTCAGGAGAATCCATGGTTTCCAGCGTCTTCGACCTCTTCAAGATCGGGGTGGGCCCGTCGAGCTCGCATACGATGGGTCCGATGACCGCCGCGTGCCGCTTTGTCGAGACGCTGTCGCAAAAGGGCCTGATCGCGCGGACCGAGCGAATTCAGGCCGAGCTCTTCGGCTCGCTGGCTCTGACCGGCAAGGGCCACGCCACCGACCGCGCCGTTTTGCTGGGCCTGTCGGGCGAGCGGCCCGACCGGGTCGATCCCGACCTGGCGGATTTGCTGGTGGCGGTGATGC
>DASWRU010000028.1:0-32477 GCA_036403015.1 Allosphingosinicella sp. | reverse complement strand
GTCTCCGGCCAGGGCGTCCGCTCGCACCGCCCGTTCGCGTCCCACCGGCCGCGCCCCTGCATCTTCGAGCACATCTATTTTTCGCGGCCCGATTCGGTCCTCGACGGCGCCTCGGTCTATTCCGTCAGGAAGGGGATCGGCGCCGAGCTGGCGCGGGAGAATCCGGTCGAGGCGGATTTCGTCGTGCCGGTGCCCGATTCCGGCGTTCCCGCGGCGATCGGCTATGCCCAGGAGAGCGGCATCCCGTTCGAGCTCGGCATCATCCGCTCCCATTATGTCGGCCGCACCTTCATCCAGCCGAGCGACTCCGTCCGCCACCTCGGAGTCAAGCTGAAGCACGACGCCAACAGCGCGCTGATCGCCGGCAAGAGCCTCGTGCTGATCGACGATTCGATCGTGCGCGGCACGACCTCGCTGAAGATCGTGCAGATGCTGCGCGATGCCGGCGCGCGCGAAGTGCATATGCGCATTGCCTCGCCGCCGACCCGGCACAGCTGCTTCTACGGCGTCGACACGCCCGAGCGCGCCAAGCTGCTCGCCGCGCAGATGAACGTCGCGCAGATGAACGAATATATCCGCGCCGACAGCCTCGCCTTCATCTCGATCGAGGGCCTCTACCGGGCGGTCGGCGAGGATCTGCGCGACGAGGCCCAGCCGCAATATTGCGACGCCTGCTTCACCGGCGCCTACCCGACGCGCCTCACCGACCAGGAAGAGCTCGATTCGCCCAACCAGCTCGCTCTGCTCGCCGAGCGCTACGGCTAGATTGACTCCTCCAATCCGTTCGTGTCGAGCGAAGTCGAGACACCCTCCCGAGCGCAGCCGAGGGCGACAAGCGCGGTCGGATCTCGACTTCGCTCGATGTGGCCCCTCGACTTCGCTCGGGGCGAACGGAATCTTTGAATGACTGACGATTTTCTCTCCGGCCAGATCGCGCTCGTCACCGGCGCGAGCCGCGGGATCGGCGCCGCGAGCGCCGAAGCGCTTGCCGCCGCCGGCGCCCACGTCGTGCTCACCGCGCGGAACGCGGCCGGCCTGGAGGCGGTCGAGGAGCGGATCCACGCCGCCGGCGGCAGCGCCACCATCGCTCCGCTAGACCTCACCGAAAGCGACAGCATCGCCCGCCTCGCAGCCGCGGTGGCGGAAAGGTGGGGGGTGCTGGACATCCTCGTGCTGAATGCGGCGATGCTCGGGTCGCTGACGCCGGTCGCGCAGATCGACGGCAAGGAGTTCAACCAGCTCCTGACGCTCAACCTGCTGGCCAACCAGGCGATGATCGCGGGCTTCGATCCCCTCTTGCGCAAGAGCGCCGCCGGCCGCGTGATCGCCCTCACCTCCAGCGTCGGCCAGCATCCCCGCCCCTATTGGGGCGCCTACGGAGCCTCCAAGGCGGCGCTGGAGACTCTCGTCCTCAGCTACGCCGAGGAAGTGAAGAACCTTGCGCCCCTGAAGGTCGCCATCGTCGACCCGGGCGCCACCGCCACCAGGATGCGCCAGCGCGCCTATCCGGGCGAGGACCAGGCGATGCTGAAGCGTCCCGATGCGGTCGCGCAAGCATTGGTGACGATGCTGAAGGAGGGCTTCGAGACGGGATACCGGCTGGACCTGGGTTGACCCCCTCCTCCCCGCACGCAGGGGGGGATTTATCCCTTCACCAGAGTCACCTGCGCCACGTCTATCCCGCCGCCCCGGAAGCCGCCTTCACAATACATGAGATAATAGCGCCACAGGCGGTGGAAGGGCGGGTCGAAGCCGGGGGGAAGCCGTCCCTCCGCCACCGCAGCGTCGTAAAGCTCCCGCCAGCGCTTCAGCGTCTCGGCATAATGGAGGCCGTAGCCCACACGGTCCCGCCACGAGAGCCCCGCCGCCGCCGCGAGCGCCTCGAAGCGGGCCTCGCTGATCAGCATGCCGCCGGGGAAGATGTAGGTCTGGATGAAGTCGGCATTGGCCGCATAGGCCGCGAACAAGGGCTCGCTTATCGAAATGAACTGCAGCGCGGCGCGGCCGCCGGGCGCCAGCACCCGGGCTATGCTCGCCAGGTAAGCGGGCCAATAATCCTGCCCCACCGCCTCCGCCATCTCGACGCTGGCGACCGCGTCGAACCGCCCCTCGGCGTCGCGATAATCCTGTAGCCGTATCTCGACCCGCGAGGAGAGGCCCGCCTTCGCCATGCGGGTATCGGCGAACGCCTTCTGCGCCTCCGACAGGGTCAGGCCGACCACCTCGGCGCCGTAATCGCGCGCCGCCGCCTCGGCGAGCGAGCCCCAGCCGCAACCTATATCGAGCAGCCGGTCGCCGGGCTTCAGCGCCAGCCGGTCGAGGAGCAGGCGGATCTTGCGGGCCTGCGCCGCCTCGATCGTCTCGCCCGTCCCCCCTGGTTCGCCGAAGATGGCGCTCGAATAGGTCATGCCCTCGTCCAGCCAGGCGCGGTAGAAATCGTTCCCCAGGTCGTAATGGTGGGAGATATTCTCCCTCGCGCCTTCCTTGTCGTTGCCGCGGAAGCGGTGGGCGAGGCGGTTGACGAGGCGGAACAGGCCCTTGGCGCGGGCGGTGTCCCCCAGCGTCTCTCCATTCAGCATGAACAATTCGAACAACGGCACCGGATCGGGCGAGGACCATTCGCCTCGCTCCCAGGCCTTGTACCAGCCGACCGACCCCGAGGTCATCAGCCGCACCAGGGCATTCCAGCTGTGCAGCCGAACGACCGGCTCCGGCCCCGGCGCGCGGCCGCCGAGCCGGCGCGAGGTCCCGTCCGGCAGAATCGCCTGGATCGCGCCGCGGGCGAGGCCCGCCTCGACCCGGTCGAGCACCCGGTGGAAGCTCCCCCCCATCAGCCGCGCCAGCCTGCCCCCGCCGGTGGCGAAGCCGCGGTCGGCGGAGACGAGATGGCTGCCGCGGGGCTGGTCGTTCATGCGCGGCTAGGTGACTCGGATGGGGCGCGGAGGCAAGAGCACGGAGCGCCGGAGCAAGGCCGCAGCGAAGAAGGGGGAATGAATCCCCTCTCCCGAGGAGAGAGGGGTAGGCGTGAGGGGCTCGGCGGCTCGAAGGTTCGCATCGCGGCCGAGCCTTTTCCGACGAAACCCGAACCCCGAACCCCTAACCCCCACCCCCTCTCCCCGTGGGAGAGGGGAGTTATATGACGTGCGGCTCCTTGGTCACCATCCAGCTCTGGCCCTTTGAGACGAGCGCCTGGAGGTCCGGCGTCTTGCCGGCCGCCGCT
The DNA here is from genome assembly GCA_036403015.1 of Allosphingosinicella sp. Taxonomy (GTDB): domain Bacteria; phylum Pseudomonadota; class Alphaproteobacteria; order Sphingomonadales; family Sphingomonadaceae; genus Allosphingosinicella. The sequence continues at coordinate 29,257 of DASWRU010000028.1, read as the reverse complement.
TCCTCGTTCTGCCGCACCACCGCGCTCTCGAAGGTGGGGGCGGGATCCTCGTAGAGGACGCCCAAAGCCGTCGGGAAGGCGCCGGACGGCATCTCGACCAGCATATGCGCGATCGAGCGGTTCTTCGGGTCGTGGACGAGGACGCCCGCCGCCTGCCAGTCGCCGTCCGCCACCTCCACCACCTTCAGCGCCAGCGCCTCGCGATCCAGCGCGATCCCCCTGGCGCCGCCCGAGAACAGCATCGGCTCGCCGGCCTTCAGCCAGAGCTGGTTGCCGGCATTCTCCTTGGCGGTGAACGGCGCGAACACGTCGTCATTGTAGACGATGCAATTCTGGTAGATCTCGACGAACGAGGCGCCCTTGTGGCCGTGCGCCGCCTTCAGCACCTCCGGCAAATTCTTGTGCACGTCGATGCCGCGGGCGACGAAGCGCGCGCCCGAACCGAGCGCGAAGGCGCAGGGGCTGGCAGGCCGGTCGACCGAGCCGAACGGCGTCGAAGGGCTTCGCGTCCCCACCCGGCTGGTGGGAGAATATTGGCCTTTGGTAAGGCCGTATATCTCGTTGTTGAAAAGCAATATCTGGCAGTCGAGATTGCGCCTCAGCACGTGCATCGTGTGGTTGCCGCCGATCGACAAAGCGTCGCCGTCACCGGTGATGATCCACACGTCGAGCTCCGGATTGGCAAGCTTGATCCCGGTCGCGAAGGTCGGCGCGCGGCCGTGAATGGTGTGAAAGCCGTAGGTCTCCATATAATAAGGAAAGCGGCTCGAGCAGCCGATCCCCGAGACGAACACGACATTCTCCGGCCGCACGCCAAGCTCCGGCATGGTGCGCTGCACCGCCTTCAGCACGGCATAATCGCCGCAGCCCGGACACCAGCGCACCTCCTGGTCGGTCGCGAAATCCTTGGCGGTAAGGGTGGTCAGCTCGTTCATGAAGGCGTCCTAGCTCGGCTCAGCAAGCCATTGGGCTCGACACGGCTCCGATATGCTTGCCAGAAGCTCGGGTTGTCTTGCGTATCCACCGCAAGGTTTTCATCAAAAAACAAAGCGTGCAGACCCGCATTCTTGAAATCGTGATCGAGCAAGGAGAACACGGAGAAGGTCGCTGCGTCCAGCACCGCTCGGACGATACAGAGCGCCTCAGGATCGTCCAGTTTGGCCAAGGCCGCCGATACACTCATGGCAGTTTCTGAGGGGCGGCGCCCTGATGGGTCTCGCAACGATTGTAAAAGCGCTTCCGGGCGGGAGAGATACCCCTCCTCAATTACCAGATCGACCAATGCGTCCTCTAGCGTGCCGCTCATCCCAGCGCCTCCGCGATCGCCGCCTCGATCTCGGCGATCTTGAAGGGCTGGCCGGAGACCTTGTTGACCGGCCGCGCGTCGACCAGGAACTGGTCGCGGAGCAGGGTCTTCAGCTGGCCCTTGTTCATTTCCGGTACGATGATCCGCTCGTAAGACCTTAGAAGGTCGCCTAAATTCCTTGGCAGCGGCCAGATGTGGCGGAGGTGGATGTGGCTGACGTCGAGCCCTCCCGCCCGCGCCCGCCGCACCGCCTGGTGGATTGGGCCGTAGGTCGAGCCCCAGCCCACCACCGCGAGCCGGCCGCCCTCCCCGCCCAGGCACACCGCCTGCTCCGGGATCGACTCCGCCACGCCGAGCACCTTGTTCGCGCGTATGTCGGTCATCGCCTGGTGGTTGTCCGGCGCATAGTCGATATGGCCGGTGCCGGCATTCTTCTCGATCCCGCCGATGCGGTGGGTCAGCCCGGGCGTGCCGGGCTTGATCCAGATGCGGGCGAGCTTCTCGTCGCGGGCATAGGGGTTGAACCCCTCCCCATCCTCCGGCGCATCCTCGAAAAACTCGACCTTGAACGGTGCGTAGAGCGCCATGTCCGGCACCCGCCACGGCTCGGCCGCGTTGGCGATATAGCCATCGGTGAGCAGCATGACTGGCGTACGGTACTGGGTGGCGATCCGGCAGGCCTCGATCGCGCAGTCGAACGCGTCGGCCGGCGAGCGGGCGGCGATGATCGGCATCGGCGCGTCGCCGTTGCGGCCGTAGACGGCCTGGTAGAGGTCCGACTGCTCGGTCTTGGTCGGAAGGCCGGTCGAGGGGCCGCCGCGCTGCGAATTGACGATGACCAGCGGCAGTTCGGCCATGATCGCCAGCCCCATCGCCTCCGCCTTGAGCGCGATGCCCGGCCCCGACGAGGAGGTGACGCCGAGGCTGCCCGCATAGCTCGCCCCGATCGCCGAGCCGATCGCGGCGATCTCATCCTCCGCCTGGAAGGTGGTGACCCCGAACTCCTTGAGGCGCGACAGATGGTGGAGGATCGCCGAGGCCGGCGTGATCGGATAGCCGCCGAAGAACATCTTCAGCCCGGCCAGCTGCGCGCCCGCGACGAGCCCGATCGATATCGCCTCCGCCCCGGTCACCGTCCGGTAGAGTCCCGGCTCGGCCGGCGCGGGGTCGAGATGCTGCTGGTGGAGCTGCCCGCCTATCTCCGCCGTCTCGCCATAGGCATGGCCGGCGTTCAACGCGGCGATGTTCGCCTCGGCCAGCTCCGGCGCCTTGGCGAACTTGGCCTTGAGCCAGGCTTCTATGGGCGCTCGGTCGCGGTCGAACATCCAGAGCGCGAGGCCCAAGGTCCACATGTTCTTGCAGCGCAGGGCCTCCTTGTTGCCGAGGCCGAACGGCTTCACCGCGTCGAGGGTGAGCTGCGAGATGTTGAAGCGGATCACCTGCCATTTGGCCAGCGATCCGTCGTCGAGCGGATTTGCTTCGTAGCCGGCCTTGGCGAGGTTGCGCGCGCCGAACTCGCCTTCGTCGGCGATGATGAGGCCGCCGGGCTTCAAATCGGCGGCGTTCACCTTGAGCGCCGCCGGGTTCATCGCGACCAGCACGTCGGGCGCGTCGCCGGCGGTGTCGATCGCCGCCGAGCCGAAATTGATCTGGAAGGCGGAGACTCCGAACGTCGTCCCCTGCGGCGCCCTTATCTCGGCGGGGAAGTCGGGAAAGGTGGCGAGGTCGTTCCCGGCCAAAGCGGTCGAGAGGGTGAACTGCCCCCCGGTCAGCTGCATGCCGTCGCCGCTGTCGCCGGCGAAGCGCACGACGACGGCCTCGGGCGCGGGATGCGCGCTTGCTTCTTCGGGAGTGAGCAGGTGACTGGCCGTCGCCAACGGACTTGTCCTTCGATGTGAGTGGCTTCGTCTCTAGCCCCGCCCGTCCCCAGCCACAACAGGTGGCGGGCGGGGCGCGTTCGCCTATGAGCGGCTGCAACGATGCGTCCGATTCGCCCGCCAACGGAGTTTCGCGTGGAGCCCTTTGTCCGTCCCGACGTCCGCCAGTTCCTGGATTATCTCAACAGCCTCCCCGGCCCGAAGAGTCACGAAGCGGGACCGGAGGAGGCGCGGCGGATGATGGTCGCCTCGCGCCACGTCGCCGATACGCCGGTGGGGGAGCTGGCGGTGATCCGCGACCTCGCCTGTCCCGGCGCCGCGGGCGACATCCCCCTGCGGCTCTACGATGCGCGCGAAAGCCGCGGCGCGGGGCCGCTCTTCCTGTTCTTCCACGGCGGCGGCTTCGTGCTGGGCGACCTCGACACCCACGAACCGTTCTGCGCCGAAATGGCGCGCGCACTCGATCTGCCGGTCCTCGCGGTCGACTATCGGCTCGCCCCCGAGCACCCCTTTCCCGCCGGACCGAAGGACTGCATCGCCGCGGCCCGATGGGCGGCGGCAAGCCCGGAGGCGCTCGGACGGGCGGTAACCGGCCTCGTCACCTGCGGCGACAGCGCCGGCGGCAATTTCGCGATCGTCGTCGCACTGGCGCTGCGCGACGACCCGGCGGCCGTGCCAGTCGTCGCGCAATGGCCGATCTACCCCGCCGCCGATCCGGCCAAAGGCTATCCATCCTATCAGGATTTCGGCCAGGGCTATCTCCTCACCCACCAGGGGATGGATTGGTTCGACGATTGCTACCGTCCTGACAAGGCGGACTGGCGCTATTCGCCCCTGCTCAAAAGCCAGGCGGGCATGCCCCCCACCCTCGTCGTCACGGCGAGCCTCGACCCGATCCGCGACCAGGGCCGCGCCTACGCCGCCGCCTGCGCCGAGGCCGGGGTGCCGATTGTGTTCCGCGAGGCGAAAGGCAACATCCACGGCTTCATCAACCTGAGGAAGGCGATCCCCTCATCCCAAGAAGACGTCGCCGGCTGCGTGGAGGCGCTTAAGCTGATGCTGAAGGAGGCGGCGGCATGAGCCGCACCCGTCATTGCGAGCGAAGCGAAGCAATCCAGCGCGGCGCAACGGTCCGTGGATTGCTTCGTCGCTCCGCTCCTCGCAATGACGGGGTGCTGACATGACCGACCCCACCTCCCTCCCCTACCGCCCCGGCGCCGGCATCATGCTCCTCAACCGCGAGGGCAAGGTGTTCGTCGCCCAGCGGCTCGATTCGACGCTCGAGGCCTGGCAGATGCCCCAGGGCGGGCTCGACGAGGGGGAAGACCCGCGGGAGGGCGCGCTGCGCGAGCTGGAGGAGGAGACCGGCATCCCGCCCGATAAGGTCGAGATCGTCGCCCGTGCCGAGCGCACCTTGTTCTACGACCTCCCCGCCGACCTGGTCGGCAAGCTCTGGAAAGGCGGGTGGCGAGGCCAGGAGCAACACTGGTTCCTGGCCCGCTTCCTCGGCGAGGATTGCGACGTGAACATCGCAACGGAGCATCCCGAGTTCCGCGCCTGGAAATGGGCCGACCCGGAGGATCTCCCGGCCATGATCGTCCCCTTTAAGAAGCAGCTCTACGAGGACGTGATCGCGGCGTTCCGGCCTTGGCTGTGAGGGCGGCGGCAATGGTGAGGCGCCTAGATGGCCTCGACGAGCGCTTCACCTTGCTCGAGCATGGCCTCGACCACCGACCACCGCGGCTCCAGCCATTCACCCAGTGCCCGATTGGTCATGTTCCCGCAGCGCAGCCAAAGGAATTGCAAATCGCCGCCTCCACGGCTCATCAGGAAGTCCTCGTCCTTGCTGATCAGCACAGCCCCCGCTTCCGACGCCCGCGCGGCGATCTCCGCATCGGAGGCGCGCGCCATCTTAAGCGCGAACACGTGCTCCGCCTGATGCCCCTTTGCCTGCAGCCACCCGCAGAGACCCGGCGGCAGCTGCGCGTCGATGAGGAACTTCATTCGGCAGCGTCGGCCGTGACGATCGGGTGGCCGGCGGCGGCGGCGGCGAAAGCGAGGCAGGCGCGAACGTCTTCGACCGCGATGTAGGGGAAGTCGGAGACGATCTCCGCCTCGGTGGCGCCACTCGCCAGCGCCTCGAGAATGTCGGAAACCCGCATGCGGGTGCCGGCCACCGTCGGCCGCCCGCCGCAAACCGCGGGATCAACGGCGATGCGCGGGAAACCGGCGAGCGTCATACCGATGCGGTATATATCCCATAACGGGCGGGCCCGCATGAGATATTTCCGACCCCCTGGTGACCCTCCCCACCTGTTCGAAGCGCCGGCCCATCCGGCTGGGGGTTACGCCGCGCGGCCTCTCGGGCTAGAGGCTGCCGCATGCGGGGCCTCACGAATGACGAAGCGGCGACGCTGGAACGCTGCGCCGAAGCGCCGATGCTGGAACAGGTGCAAGCCTGGGCGCGGGTCAACAGCGGCTCGGCGAACCTCGACGGGCTGGCGAAGATGGCGGGTCTTCTCGCCGATGCGTTCGCGGCGCTGCCGGGCGAGCTGCGGCTGGAGGAGGCGGAGCGGGTCGAGGCGGTGGCGCCGGACGGCAGCCTGCGCGCCCTGCCCCACGGCCGCAACCTCCACCTGCGCGTACGACCCGAGGCGCCGGTGCAGATGCTGCTCACCGGCCACATGGACACAGTCTACGGCGCCGATCATCCGTTCCAGCGGCTCGAATGGCTCGAGACGAAGGTGCTGCGCGGGCCCGGCGTCGCCGACATGAAGGGCGGCCTCGCGGTGATGTTGGCGGCGCTGCAGGCGGTGGAGACGTCGCAGGCGGCGGCGCGGATCGGCTACGAGGTGGTGATCAACGCCGACGAGGAGGTCGGCTCGCCCGGCTCGGCGGCGCTGATCGCGCGGGCGGCGCGCGGCAAAAGCGCGGCGCTCACCTATGAGCCGGCGGCGCTTCCGGATGGGACGCTGGCCGGGGCGCGGCCCGGGAGCGGCAACTTCTCGCTCGTCGTTACCGGCCGCAGCGCCCATGCCGGCCGCAATCCCGAGGAAGGGCGCAACGCCCTCGTCGCCGCGGCGGAGCTGGCGGTGCGGCTCGACGGCGCCAGGCGGGCCGGGCTCAGCGTCAATCCGGCGAGGATCGACGGCGGCGGCCCCAACAACGTCGTCCCGGATCATGCCGTCTTGCGCATGAACATGCGCCCGGCGACGCTCGCCGACCAGGCGGCGGCGCAGATCGCGCTCGAAGAGGCGGTCGCGGCCGTGGCCTCGGCGCGCAACGTGCGCATAGACATGCACGGCGGCTTCGGCCGGCCCCCCAAGCCGCTCGACCCGGCGGCGGAGAGATTGTTCGACCTCATCCGCCGCTGCGGCGCCGAGCTCGGTCAGGCGATCGCCTGGCGCGATACGGGCGGGGTGTGCGACGGCAACAACATCGCCGCCTGCGGCGTGCCGGTGGTGGACACGATGGGCGTGCGCGGCGGGGCCATCCATTCGCCCGACGAATATCTGATCGTGGACAGCCTCGCGGAACGGGCGCGGCTGTCCGCCCTCACCCTCCTGCGGCTCGCCGAAGGAGGCGCGCGATGAGCTTTCGGGTGCGGCCGGCGCGGAACGACGATTTCCAGGCCATCTACGAAATGGCCAAGCTGACCGGCGGCGGCTTCACCAATCTGCCGCCCGACCGCGGCGCGCTGGTCGACAAGATCATCCGCTCCGAAAAGTCGCTGGCGTCCTCCGACGAAGAGCCGGGCGACGACCTGTTCCTGTTCGTTCTCGAGAATGTCGACGCCGGCCAGATACGAGGCACCTGCCAGATCTTCGGCATGGTCGGTGTGGAGACGCCTTTCTATTCCTACCGCATCGGTACCCTCACCCAGACTTCGCAGGCGCTCGGCAAGACCTTCCGAGCCGAGATGCTGAACCTCACCACCGACCTCGAAGGCTCGTCGGAAGTGGGCGGCCTGTTCCTCCACCCCGGCGAGCGGGCGGGCGGGCTCGGCCTGCTGCTGGCGAGGAGCCGCTATCTGTTCATCAAGCTCCACCGCGCGCGGTTCGGCAAGCGCGTCATCGCCGAGCTCCGGGGCGTGATCGACGAAGGCGGCGGCTCGCCCTTCTGGGATGCGATCGCCGGCCGCTTCTTCAGCATGAACTTCCAGGAGGCCGACGAATTCAACGCCGCCCACGGCACCCAGTTCATCGCCGACCTGATGCCCAAGACCCCCATCTACACCGCGATGCTGCCGGAGACGGGACGGGCGGTGATGGGCTTGCCGCACCCGTCGGGGCGCGCGGCGATGAAGATGTTGGAGCGTGAAGGCTTCCACTACGATTGCTACATAGACATCTTCGACGGCGGCCCGACGATGATCGCGGCGACCGACCAGATCCGCACCGTCCGCGAATCCCGCGAGCTGGCGCTGGTGGCGGTCGAGGACGCGGTGAACGGCCCGAACCTGATGCTGGCGGCCGGCCGGGGCCAGGCGTTCCGCGCCTGCTGCGGCCATGTCCACTCCGGAGGGGAAGACACCGCCACGCTCGACCGCGCCACCGCCGCGATGCTCGAGATCGCGCCGGGCGACCGCTTCCTCGCCATGAGCCGGTGAGATGGCGCTCGCCGAGATCAATTTCGACGGCATCATCGGCCCGAGCCACAATTATTCGGGACTGAGCCTCGGCAACCTCGCCTCGGCGACCAACAGGGGCCTGGTCTCCCATCCCCGCGCCGCGGCGCTGCAGGGGCTGGCGAAGATGCGCCACAATTTCCGCCTCGGCCTCGCCCAGGGCCTGTTCCTCCCCCATTCCCGCCCCGACCGGGCCTGGCTGGCGGAGCTCGGCACCCGGATCGAGGAGGTCCCCGCCTCGCTCCGCCCCGCCGCTTTCTCGGCTTCGGCGATGTGGGCGGCCAACGCGGCGACGGTCTCGCCCGCGCCGGACACCGAGGACGGCCGCTGCCACCTCACCGTCGCCAACCTCAGGACCATGGCCCACCGCAGCCACGAATGGCCGGCGACGCTCGCCCAGCTCCGCCTGGCCTTCGCCGACGAGGGACGCTTCGCCGTCCACCCGCCGATCCCCGCCACCTTCGGCGACGAGGGCGCGGCCAACCACATGCGGCTCTGCGCCGCCCATGACGAGCCCGGAGTCGAGATCTTCGTCTACGGCGCGCGCGGCGGCGCCTTCCCGGTGCGCCAGCATGTCGAGGCGAGCGCCGCCGTCGCCCGCCGCCACCGCCTCCCCCCGGACCGCACCCTGCTCGTCTGCCAGTCCGAGGCGGCGATCGCCGCCGGCGCCTTCCACAACGACGTCGTCGCCGTCGCCAACGAGACCGTCCTCTTCGCCCACGAGCAGGCGTTCGAGGACCGGCCCGGCTTCTACGCCGAGCTTCGGAGGCGCGTGCCGGAGGTGGAGATCGTCGAGGTGCCGGCCGCCGCGGTCACGCTCGAGGAGGCGATAAGCTCCTATCTGTTCAACGCCCAGCTGGTGACTCTGCCCGACGGCGGCATGGCCCTCATCCTCCCGGAGGAAGCGCGCGAGACCCCGCCGGTCTGGTCCTGGCTGCAGGCGATGCTCGCCGGCAACGGCCCGATCCGCCAGCTGTTCGTGGTCGACGTGCGCCAGTCCATGGCCAATGGCGGCGGCCCCGCCTGCCTTCGCCTGCGCGTCGTCGCGGAGCCCGACGCCGTCGACCCCCGCTTCCTCGCCGACGAGGCCAGGCTGGACCGGATCGCCGCGGCGGTCGAACGCCACTGGCCCGAAGCGATCGCCCCGGACGACCTCCTCGATCCGGCGCTGTGGGCGCGGATCGACGGAGCGCGTGCCGCGCTGCTCGAGACGCTCGACCTGGCGGCGCTGGCATGAGCCCGTTCAACCGCCGTACAGCCGCCGGCCGCTACCCGCCGCTTTCCCTTCTCCCGGAGTTTTCCATGCCCAAATTTGCGCTTGCCGCCGCGGCCCTCGCCGCGCTCGTTTCCGCTCCGTCCTTCGCCCAGCCCCCCGCCGGCGCCGGCGACGCGCCCGGCCCGGTCACCCGCGCCGAGGTCGAGCAGATGAACAAGGACCGCTTCGCGGCGATGGACGCCAACAAGGACGGCTTCGTCACCGCCGCCGAGCTCGGCGCCGCCGCCGGCCCGGAGCGCGCCGCTCGGATGATCGAGCGGCTCGACACCGACAAGGACGGCAAGGTCAGCGCCGCCGAGCTGAGCCAGCGCATGCTCGGGATGTTCGATCTGGCCGACGCCAATCACGACGGCACCCTCACCCCCGAGGAGCAGGCCGCCGCCCGCGACGCGAGGCGCGCCCGCATGCAGGCCCCCGCCGCGGCCCCGGCCCCTGCCCCGCACGGCCACTGAGGTCTATCCCTCGGCGCTCCAGAAGATGTCGATCGGAGTCTCGATCGACGCGAGGACCCGGCCGATCGGCGCCGAGGCGAGCGGGCCTTCCCTGATCGCCTGCTCCAGCACCCGTCTCTTCTCGGCCCCGGCGATGACGATCATCACCGCCCGGGCCGAGGACAGAGCGGCGGCGGTCAGGGTCACCCGCTCGACCGGAGCGTCCTCCGGCATCGGATCGGGCCGGACGCCGACCGCGCGGCGCGCCCGCGGGCCGGCGACGGCGGCGTCGAAATCGGGGCCCGGAAACAGGCTCGCGGTGTGGCCGTCGGCGCCCATGCCGAGGCAGACGAGGTCGATCGGCCAGCCGAGCAGCGACAGCCGCGCGTCGGCGAGCCGGCCCGCCTCCCGATAGTCGCCGAGCGCCGCCTCGTCGACGAGCGAGACGAGGTTCGCCCCCTTCGCCGCGAAATAGCCTTCGAGCTTGCGATAGTTGCTGAGCGCGTCGCCGAGCGGCACGAGCCGGTCGTCGGTGGGCATGATCGTGATCCGCGGCCATTCGATGCTCTTCGACTTGACGAGCTCGCCATAGACCGGGTCCGGCGTCGATCCTCCCGGCAGCGCGATGCGGGCGTCGCCATGCGCCTCCAGCGCGCTCTGGATGACGAAGCCGATGTCGCCCGCCGCCTGCTCGGCCATGTCCCGGGCGGAATCGAACTCCCACCATTCGATCTCGTCCATCTGCCGCTCCGCTCCCTCGCTAGCCGTGTCGGTCGAGGAACATCGCGCCGCGGCGGCGGGTTCCAGCCGCGTTCGCCTTAGGGAGACATTCCATGCCTGCCAAATCGAAAGCGCAGCAAAAGGCCGCCGGCGCCGCCCTCTCGGCCAAGCGCGGCGACACGCCCAGGAGCAAGCTGAAGGGGCCCTCGAAGCAGATGGCGGAGTCGATGAGCGAGAAGGAGCTCGAGAAAATGGCGTCCACCAAACGCAAGGGCAAGCCGGAGCATGCGGGCTGAGCATGGCCGACCGGAAACCCACCCGGCCCGAGCGCCAGCCGACCGCCCCTCCCGACGGCCCGGACGGCCATAACAGCCTCGCCGACGCCGCCGAGGAAGCCTCGGCAGAGCTGGACAAGCGCCGCGACGGCAGCGGCGGCTATGCCGGCGAAGGCGATGTCGGCTGAAGGCTGAGGTCCGGTGCTCGTCCCCGCATCCAGCGTGATTGCCGGCGGCGCGTCCTTCGAGACGCCGCTTCGACTTCGCTCAGCGGCTCCTCAGGATGAGCGGAAGACCAGGTAAACCCCGCTCATCCTGAGGAGGGACTGAGCTTGGCGAAGGCCCGTCTCGAAGGACCGCCCGAGGGCTTGATCGGCTCAGGCTGTTTCACCCGTCATTGCGAGCGAAACGAAGCAATCCAGCGCGGCCTTCCGAGGCCCACTGGATTGGATCGGGCCGAGGCGATCGCCTTCTACGCCGCCGGCGCGCCGCGGCGTCCGAAGACCCGGCGGGCCGGCAGCAGGCGCATCTGCCTCAGGGTCAGGGGCGGCTGGCGGCGCTCGCGGCCCTTGCGCTCCAGCGCCGCCGCTTCCCATTCCAGCTCCCGCGCCTGGTCGAGGAGGGGGCGGGCGACCGACGGATCATATTCGCCGGCATGCGCCCGGAACCGGGCGGCGCGCTCCCTTAGTCCTGCGATATTCGTCATCTCTCACCCCGTATCGCGACGTTTCGCCGCGCTTCGGGCGGGATAAAAACGCTTCTCCCGGCCCGGTCCAGCCGCCGATTTCGACCGGCCGGAAACGGGACTGCCGGCGCCAAAGGATTAACGGCCCGTCAACCATGACGCGGGACGTACGGGCGGCTTCGCTACTCGGCTTTCAGCGCCTTCAGCCGTTCGATATGCAATTGCACCCTGAGCGCGGCGCGCGAGAAGGCGAGCAGCACCGCCGTCCAGAAGCAGATTGCGACCACGACGAAGAAAACGAACAGCCGAAGAGTCTGCGGCGGCAGCGCGCCGGTTTCGATCCGGTTCAGCATGATGCCGAGCTCCCACACGAACGGCACCAGGAACGGCATCATGTACCACAGCCAGGCATGGGAGAGGCCGCGCGCCTGGCGCTCCAGCTGCTGGCGATGAAAATCGAGCGCCGGCTGGGCCGCCATATCGCCGGGCAGGCGGCGCGCCGCGATCCGGCGGTTGATCTGCCACAACACCAGCAGATGCGCCGCCACCATCAGCAGCATCGGATATCGCATCGCGGGGAAGGCGCCCCTCGCGATCAGCCAGACCGAGACGATGATGCTGAACGCCGAATAGGCATAGAGGGCGACATTGCGCCAGCGGATGCCCGCCTGGAACCGCTCGTCACGGGCGCGGACTTCGGCAAGACTGCTCATGGCATTCACCTCCAATGGTTGAGTTTTCCAGACGGTCTTGAAATCGGTCATGAGGCGTCTCCCTGACGAAACCGACTTGAGAGCAGGCGCTTGATGCGGTGGATCCGGGTTGCCACGGCGCCCGTCGAGAGGCCCGTAATCTCGGCGATCGAGGCTCCGTCATGGTCTTCCAGATAGAGCAGCATCACCTGGTCGTCGGGCGGAATGAGGCGCCGGATCAGAGTCTCCAGCCGAGCGAGCACGCGCGCATTGCCGACGGCGTTTTCGGGATCGTCGGGCGCCGGCGTGTCGACCAGCTCTTCCAGGCTGACCAACCGCGCCTTTGGTTGGCGCAACCGGGCGGAAATCGCCGTATTGTGCGCGACGCGATAAACCCAGGTTCGAAGCGAGCACTGGCCGGCGAACCCTGCAAAGCTTCGCCACAACGCAAGATGCACGTCCTGTAAAAGGTCGCGGCGTCGGTCGGCGTCCGGCTCATAGGCGCGTGCGAGACGGACCAGCGCCGGGCCGAACTCCGTTGTGGCGCACAGATAGATCTCGTCCGGCGTCATCCCTGGCCTCCCAAACAGGTAGTCGCACGAACAGCAGGTTTCTTACGGACAAACCGCTATCGCCGCCTATTCGGCCGGCGACGACGAGAAGCCTCTTTGATGAAATCTGCCCCTTACCCCTTGAGCCACGGCAGCAGACTCGCCAATCGGACCACAGGCGGGTGCTTGTAATGCGGACTGTCCTTGGGGCAGCGGAACGCCCAAACGATGCTCGGAAGTTGCCTTGCCAGCGCAACGACGATGGCTCCGACTGTGCCGATTATGAGAACCGCGTCGGGCATGTCTCATCTCCCCCGAACCCTCATAAGGTTGGCAAGTTAATATTATGGTAATCTCTATTAATAAAAACTTTCAAAAACACTAATCTGTCAACGTAGCTGCCGGAACAACCCAAACAGTCAGGCTTTTGCTCCCCAACAACACCCCTTCGTGCTATGAGACGGTGAGCCGCGCCGCAGCCTGAAGCGCCGCTGCCGGTCCGGCTCAGTCGAAATCGGACATCCGCTCACGCGACTCGGCGGCCACTTGAACTGCCTTGAAATGTGCGCTCAAGAGAATACCGATTTCGCGTGGCAGCGCGCACCAGACCGGATAACCCCGCGCGGTCGGGTAGCCTTTGCCGTCCCGTTCGCCATTCCAGCGGAAGCCGACATACTCCTCCCCGTCCTTGCGCAGGACGGCCACGGAGTAGCCTCCCTCGCCGCTATTCGCGACCACGCGAATCACATCCACGCCGCCGGCGGTTACTATCTGCGGATCGATCATGGTATGTCTCCATATCTAGACCCACCTATCTATACCTATCGTTAGATGCAGTCCATCCCGCTCATGAGCCGCTTTCCCGAGAGGGACGCGCGCGAGGTCATTGGACGCTGACCGATACACCCTGGGGCAGACTCAGGCAGACTACGCCGACCAGCGCGCCGCTGGTGAGCGAGGTGGGGTGACCGGGGGTGTAGTTGCTGAGGAAAATTGGCGCGCCCGGAAGGATTCGAACCTCCGGCCCTCAGATTCGTAGTCTGATGCTCTATCCAGCTGAGCTACGGGCGCGCGGGAGACGGCCACATAGGGTGAAGGACGGTCAGGCGCAACCCCGTTGCGGGGGCGCGGCGGGCCGCATAGAGCAGGCGCGATGACCCGCTCCCGCCTGCCGATCACCCTCCTGGCGCCGCCGCTCCTGGGGCTGGCGGGCTGCGCCGAGGGCGGGGCCTATCCTTCGCTCGCGCAGCGGCCCGCCGAGCGGCAATATGCCGAGGAGATGGCGCGCGGACCGGTGGCGGCGACCCCGGCGGTCGCGGACGATCCCGCAATCGCCGCGCGCATCGCCGCGCTGACCGCCGAGGCGCGGCAGGGGCAGGCCGAGTTCGACGCCGCCTTCGCCCCGGCCGCGGCGGCCGTCGCGCGGGCCGGACCGAGCGGATCGGACGGCTGGACCCAGGCGCAGCAGGCCGTCTCCCGCGCCGCCTCGGCCCAGGGGCGGACGACGCGCGCCCTCGCCGACCTCGACCAATATGCGCTGGAGCGGGCGCAGCGGGCGCTGAGCGCCGCCGACCGGGAAAGGCTGAAGGCCGCGGGCGAGGCGCTGCAGGCGCTCGCCGCCGGCCAGGCCGAGCGGATGGCGCGGCTGGAGGCCTCGCTCAGGCGCGGCTGAGCGCCTCGCGATGCGCCCTGGCGAGGGCGACATAATGGGCGACTCCGGCGAGGTTCATCGCCTGCTCCTCGCCGTTGAGCTCGCGCACGAACTTGGCCGGGCGCCCGGCCCAGAGCTGGCCGGCGGGAATGCGGCGCCCGGGCGTCAGCAGCGCGCCGGCGGCGAGCATCCCGCCGCTCTCGATCTCGCAGCCGTCCATGACGATCGCGCCGAGCCCGACGAAGCTACGGTCGTGGAGGACGCAGCCATGGACCATGGCGAGGTGGCCGATCAGCACCTCCTCGCCGATCAGCGTCGGGTGGCCCGCTTCATGGCCCGGCCGCGGCGAATCGACGTGAAGGATCGTGCCGTCCTGGATGTTGGTGCGGGCGCCGATGCGGATTCGGTTGACGTCGCCGCGAAGCACGCAATTGTACCAGACGCTCGCTTCCGGCCCGATCTCGATGTCGCCGATCAGCACCGCGCCGGGAGCGACGAAAGCGGTCGGATCGAGGCGCGGCGCCTGGCCGCCGAACGGGAACGAAGTCATCGGCGATCCATGACGTAGGTGATATGCGCCCGCAAGGGATCGCCCTCAGGCAAAGTCGGGTGGAGGAAATCGAGGTCCGGCCGGCGGGTCATGCCCAGCCGCTCCATCAGCCGCCAGGAGCGGGTGTTGGCGGGGACGGTGATGGCGACGATGCGGGGGACGGGCAGGTTGGCGAAGGCCCAGTCCAGCGACGCCGCCGCGGCCTCGCGCGCATAGCCGAAGCCCCAAAAGGCGCGGCCGAGCCGCCAGCCGATCTCGACGTCCCCGGCAATGGGGGTACCGGGTACGCTCGTCCTCAGCCCGCAGAAGCCGAGGAAGGCGCCGTCCTCGCGCCGCTCCAGCGCCCAGAAGCAGTGGCCGAGCTCGGCCTGCATCGCCCGCTGCCGATCGATCGCCTCGTCGCTCTCCTTCCGAGTCGTGGAAGGCCGGATGTGGCGCATGACCTCGGGATCCGAATTGATCCGGAAGAAGGGCTCGGAATCCTCGTCCCGCCATGGGCGGATCAGGAGCCGGGCCGTATCGATCATCGCCCGCCTCCAGCGCCCGGCACCCAGCTTCGCCAATCCTCCAGCAAAGGCAGGATGCTGGCATGATCGTCGGTCCAGCCGGCGAAGCCGGGGCGGGCGCTGAGCGGCAGCCACAGATAGAAATCCGGCCCGCTCGCCTGGCGCAGGCGGTCGATCGAGTCGCGGCTGGGCGACATCGCCACCCAGATCGACATGGTCGCGTTTTGCGCCATCTCCGGCGGCTCGGGCAGGTAGGTGTAGATGGCGCCCGACCAGCCGTCCGCCTGCGCCGCGGCGGCGAGGACCGGCTCGAGGTCGAGATAGCGGTTCGAGATGTGCATGAGGAGGAGGCCGTCGCGGGCGAGGACCCGGCGATAGACGGCGAGTGCCTCGCGGGTGAGGAGGTGCATCGGCACCGCGTCGGAGGAGAAGGCGTCGACCGCCAGCATGTCGAGCGAGCGCGGCGGCTGGCGCGACAGGCTGAGCCGGGCATCGCCGAGGACGATCTCGGCGGTCGGCGCGCAGCTCGGCAGGAAGGTGAAGCGGGTCCGGGCGATTCGGACCATGGCGGGGTCGATCTCGAAGATCCGCCACGTCTCGCCGGGCATCGCGTAGCAGGAGAGCGTCCCCGAGCCGAGGCCGACCACGCCGATGCGCGCGGCGGGCCCGTAGAGGACCGGAGCGGAAGCAAGCGCCTGCCCGACGCCGGAGCGGCGGGCATAATAAGAGGTGGGGACGAGCTCCTGCCCCGGAGTCAAATTCTGCATGCCGTGGAGGGTCGTGCCGTGGGTGAGGATTCGGGTCGGCGGGTCGGACCGGGTGCTCACCGTGTAGATGCCGAAATAGGACCGGGTCCTGAGGCCTGCCTCCGACTGGTAGAGCTTCTGCCATCCCCCGTAGCTCAGCATCAGGGCGGCGAGTCCCAGCGCGAAGCGCATCCGCCAGCCGATGAAGTGGAGCGCGATCAGCGACACCGCAATGCCGAACAGCGCCGCCCAGACCCGGTCGATCCAGGCCAGAGCGTGCATGTCGCCCGCATAAGAGAGGCCGAAGGCGACGAGCAGCATCGCCGCGACGCTCCAGCGGGGCATGGCCGGCGCCCAGGGGACGAACGGGCGCTGCGGGACCAGCAGGGCCGCCGCGAGGAGCAGGAGCGGATGCTCGTAGGCCCAGTCGAAGACGCTCGGCGCCACGACCGCGCAGAACAGCCCGCCGAGCGCGCCGCCGGCGGCGATGGCGAGATAGAAAGCGGTGAGCTGCCCGGCCGCGGGGCGCCGACGGTAGAGCTCGGCATGGAGGGCGACCGCGGTGACGAGCAGCAGCACCAGGCCGATCGTCGCGTTGAACAGAGGCTGCGCCGAGCCCTCGCTGAGCGCGAAGCCGCCGCCGATCAGGAGGACGAGCGGCGCGAGCAGGGTGAAGACGTTCGCCGTCCGCCGCCCCGCCGCGAAGGCGATGACGAAGCTCAGCAGATAGAGGCCGAGCGGCACCACCCAGAGCAGCGGCACCGCCACGATGTCGGTGGTGAGGTGGGTGGTGGTCGACAGCATCAGCCCCGAGGGCACCGCGGCCAGCGCTATCCAGTGGAGGATTCGGCGGGTCGCCGGCGGCGCGGCGTCCGCCGCGGGCCTTGCCTCCACCGCCCGCGCCGGGATGGTGAGCGCGCAGGCGGCGACGAGCAGGACCAGCAGCGCATAGCCGGCCGACCAGAGCAGGCTCTGCTGGCGCAGGGTGAGGAGCGGCTCGACCAGCAGCGGGTAAGAGAGGAGCCCGGCGAAGCTGCCGAGGTTGGAGGCGGAATAGAGGGCGTAGGGCTCGCCGCGCGTGCTTTCGAGCGCATACCAGCGCTGCATCAGCGGCGCCTGGGCGGAGACGATGAAGAAGAGCGGGCCGATCGAGCTCAGCAGGAACCAGGGCGCCCAGACGGCCGGCGAGCCGTCGATCGGCAGGGTGGCGGCGGTGAGCCCGATCGGCAGCCACAAGGCCGCCACCGCAAAGGCGGCGAGATGGATTCCCGCCTGCACCCGCGGCCGCAGCCGCGAGAGGAAATGCGCCCAGGCATAGCCGCCGAGCAGCAAGGCCTGGAACACGACCATGGCGCTGTTCCACACCGCCGGCGCCCCGCCGAGCCGCGGCAGCGCCATCCGCGCGACCATCGGCTGGGTAAGGAAGAGGAGGAACGAGCCGGTGACGATCGTGGCGAGGAAGAGCGGCCGGGCGTAGCGCTCGCGGGCGTCGGTCCCCTCGCTCGTCGGGAGGGGGGAATGGACGTCGTCGCCCGGCGTCACCGCCCCAGCAGCCTCGCCGCCACCGGCGCGTGATAGGTGAGGATGCCCGCGCAGCCGGCGCGCTTGAAGGCGGTCAGCGTCTCGAGGACGAGGGCGTCGCGGTCTCCCGCGCCCGCGGCGGCGGCGGCCTCGATCATCGCATATTCGCCGGACACCTGGTAGGCGAAGACCGGCACCTCGAACCTCTCCTTCACCCGCCGGACGATGTCGAGATACGGCAGGCCCGGCTTCACCATCACCGTGTCGGCGCCCTCGGCAAGGTCCATGGCGACCTCGCGCAGCGCCTCCTCGGCATTGGCATAGTCCATCTGGTAGCTCTTCTTGTCGCCCTTCAGCAGGCCGCGCGAGCCGACGGCGTCGCGGAACGGACCGTAGAAGGCGGACGCGTATTTGGCGGCATAGGCCATGATCTGGACGTTGTGATACCCGCGCTGCTCCAGCGCCTGGCGGATCGCCCCCACCCGGCCGTCCATCATGTCGGAAGGGGCGACGATGTCCGCCCCCGCCTCCGCCTGGACCAGCGCCTGCTCGACCAGGATGGCGGACGTGATGTCGTTCAGGACATAGCCCGCCTCGTCGAGGAGGCCGTCATGGCCGTGGGCGGTGTAGGGATCGAGCGCGACGTCGGTGAGGATTCCCACTTCCGGGACCGCCGCCTTGATCGCCGCGATGGCCCGGCAGATCAAATTGTCGGGATTGAGCGCCTCGCGCGCATCCTCGGTTCGGAGCTCGCGCGGCGTGTTCGGGAACAAGGCGACGCAGGGAATGCCGAGGTCCCTCGCCTCCTTCGCCCGCTCGACGAGGCGGTCGACCGACCAGCGCGAGACGCCGGGCAGGCTGGCGATCGGCTCCTCCACCCCCTGGCCCTCGGCGATGAACAACGGCCAGATGAGGTCGGCGGGGGTGAGGATCGTCTCGGCGACGAGGGCGCGGCTCCAGGCCGCGGCGCGGGTGCGGCGGAGGCGGGCGGCCGGAAAGGCGGCTAGGCTCATGGCGAGGCTGTAACGTCCCGCCGCGTCCGTGCAAAGCGGCGATGCCGCCCCCGGCGGACTTGCTTGTACCGCCAACGAAACGATGCCATTCTCCGCCGATCATCAGGCTTAAGGCTCATTCGCTGGAATGAAGGGGGGCAGTCGATGAAGATCAGCAGAACAAGCGCGATACGTGCCGCGATCGCGGTGATGGCGATGGCCGGGGGCGCCGGGCCGGCGCAAGCGGCGCCGCCGAACCCGATCCTCTATCTGACGGGGCTGGAATATTATTCGGCGGGCGGAAAGAACTGGGTTCGGCACAAATATGACGTGTTCAACAAGGATCAGTATCCGGCGGCGATGTTCGCTCAGGCGCCGGCGCTGCCGCCGTGCGGGTTGAACACCAAATCCTCGCGGAGCTGGGTCGACTTCTTCGACTCGCGGGGCAAGCGCCTCTACGGCTTCTGCGCTCTGGGCAGCCCGAACGACCTCGGCCAGATCTGGTTCGCGACCGAGGACGGCGTCGTTCCGCCGAGCTACATCTACATCGAGATCAACGACCGGCAGACCAACACCAAATACAAATCGAACCTCGCCGACACCACTCTGTAGCGGCGCCAACACCCGGGTGTAATCTCGGGAAGATCACCCGGCCGGGTTGAGCCGCCCGCCGGGCTCGGCGTCGGCGAGGGATTCCTCGACGCACTCCTGCGCGTCCACCGCGCCGGCGCCGGGAATCTGCATCCGGCTCCTGCGCCAGCCGCCATGGAGGTAGAAGGCGATGGCGAGCATCATGTTCGAGAAGGAGCTGACCGGGAAGCTCAGCCACAAGGCGTCGGCCTTCAGCCAGGGATAGGCGCCGAGCGCGAAGCCGAGCCGCACCGGGTACAGGCCGATGAACAGGATGACGAGCGGCCCGATCACCGACCCGTTCGCCCGCACCGTCCCGAACAGCACCAAGGTGACCCCGAACAGGAGGAAGCTCCAGGTGGCGAGGATCTGGATGTGCCGGGCGATCGGCAAAGCCGGGCTGTGGCCGCCGAGGAAGAGGGCGAGCGCCGGCCGGTCGGCGATGGCGAGCAGCACCACCAGCACACCGGTGATGAGCAAAGCGTAGATCACGCCCGAGCGGGTGATCGCGCTCACCCTTTCCCATTTGCCGGCGCCGATATTCTGCGCGACCATCGCGCTCACCGCCGCGCCGAGCGCCATGGCCGGCATCTGGAGGTAGGTCCACAGCTGCATGGCGACGCCGAAGGCGGCGGTGGTCTCGACGCCTTCGCGGTTGACGAGCCCGACCAAAGCGAGCGCGGAGGAGGAGATGACGATCATCTGCAGGCCCATCGGCAGGCCCTTGAGGACGATCGTCTTCAGGATGACCGGATCGGGCTTCAGATATCTGAGCTCGCGCCCGCGCAGCCGCAGGGGCAGGTCGCGGACGTAAATGTAGACGAGCAGGCCGAGGAAGCTGACGTAATTGGCGATCACCGTCGCCGTCGCGGACCCTGCGATGCCGAGCGCGGGCGCCGGTCCGAGGCCGAGGATGAAGACCGGGTTGAGGCCGCTGTCGAGGATGACCGCGAGGATCATGAACCAGAGCGGCGTCAGGGCGTCGCCGCCGCCGCGCAGCGCCATCATCAGCACGATCATCATCAGCGAGCCGGGTATGGCGATGAAGATGACGCGCAGATAGGCGAGCGCCAGCGGCGCGGCGCCGGCGGGGGTCGCCAGCAGCCTCAGCAGGGCCGGCGAAAAGACCCAGCCCACCACCGCGATTCCCACGGCGACCAGCAGGAACGAGCCGATCGCCGTCCCCAGCACGCGGCGCGCCTGGTCGATGTCCCGGCGCCCGAAGGCTTGGCCGATGAGGATGGTCGACGCCATGCCGAAGCCGAACACGAAGGCCATCAGCAGGAACATGACGATATTGGCGTTGGACGTCGCGGCCAGCGCATCCTCGCCGAGGAAGCGGCCGATCCACACCGCGTTGATCGACCCGTTCAGCGACTGCAGCACCGAGGAGCCGAGCGTTGGCAGCGCGAAGGCGAGCAGGGTGCGCGAGATCGGCCCCGAAGTGAGGTCGCGCTGGCCGGGCCTCCCGCCGGCGCCTCCTGATGACCGCTCCGCCAATGACGTCTCCTTCGAAATCCCCTCTCCCATCGGGAGAGGGTTAGGGTGAGGGGTAACCACGTCCGGGATCTACCGACAAACGCCGGAACCCCTCACCCCTACCCCTCTCCCAAGGGAGAGGGGAAAGACTTAGCCCAGCCGCTCCAGCGCCGCGCGGTAACGCTCCGCATCGGACGCTTTCTCGGCATGATCCGCTTGCGCCTTCTCCACCGCCTCCGGCTTCGCCCGCTCGACGAAGCTCGGATTGGCGAGGCGTGCGGCGAGGGAATCCCGCTCCTTCTCGGCGGCCTGCACCGTCTTCGAGAGGCGAGCGCGCTCCGCGTCAATATCGATCACGCCTTCGATCTGAAGGAACACGGTCGCCTCATCTACAACGACTTGGAGACCACTCCTCGTTGGAGCCGAGATGTTTGAGATGCTGCCAATCCGGGCAAGGCGCCTTAGGATGGGCTGATATCCCAGCAGCCGCTCATTCGTCACGGCACTTGCCCCGTGAACCCAAGCATCGAGCAGCGCCGAGGGCGGTACACCGACTTCGGTTCTCGCCGTGCGTATGCCCGAGACGAGGCGGATCAGCCAGTCGATCTCCGCCCCCGCCGCCGGATCGAGCGCGCGCGCGTCCGGCATCGGCCATTTCGCCACCACCAGCGGATAGGGCCGCGCGTTGGCGCTCCACAACTCCTCCGTCACGAACGGCATGAACGGGTGGAGCATGACCAGGATCTGGTCGAGCACCCAGCCCGCCACCGCGCGGGTCTCCGCCTTAAGCCCCTCCCCGTCAGGGGAGGGGTTGGGGTGGGGCTTGTTCCCGTCCTCGCCCGCCGGGGGGGCGCCGACCTCCCCCACCCCCGTCCCGTCCGCTGAAGGGGGGCTCAAGACCGGCTTGATCAGCTCCAGATACCAGTCGCAGAAAGTATCCCAGACGAAATGATAGATGATGTTCGCGCTCTCGTCGTAGCGCAGCTCGGCCAGCGACAAATCCAGCGCGTGGACGGTCTTCACCGTCTCGCCGACGATCCAGCGGTTGACGGGCAAAGTCGCCTCGGGCGGCTCCAGCGCGGCGCTGGCGCCGATCCCGTTCGCCTGGCAGAAGCGCGCCGCGTTCCACAGCTTGGTCGCGAAGTTGCGATAGCCCTCGACGCGCTTCTCATCCAGTTTGATGTCGCGGCCCTGGCTCTCCATCGCCGCCATGGTGAAGCGCAAGGCATCGGCGCCGTAACG
This sequence comes from Allosphingosinicella sp., assembly GCA_036403015.1. Taxonomy (GTDB): domain Bacteria; phylum Pseudomonadota; class Alphaproteobacteria; order Sphingomonadales; family Sphingomonadaceae; genus Allosphingosinicella. Next base: position 7,500 of record DASWRU010000028.1, on the reverse strand, counting down.
GTCGATGAGCCCGATCGGATCGACCGTATTGCCCTTCGACTTCGACATCTTCTGGCCCTTGGCGTCGCGGACCAGACCGTGGAGGTAGAGCGTCTTCCACGGCGCCTCCCCCATGAAGTGGATCCCCTGCATCGCCATTCGCGCGTCCCAGAAGAAGATGATGTCGAAGCCGGAGATGAGGATGTCGTTGGGGTAGTGGCGGGCGAGGACGGAGCCGGGTTTTGCGGTCCAAAGCCCCTCTTCTGAAGGGGAGGGGTGAGGTTCGGCGTCGTCGGGCCAGCCGAGCGTCGCGAACGGCCACAGGGCGGAGGAGAACCAGGTGTCGAGCACGTCCGGATCGCGGCGCAAGGGACGGTTTCCGGCCTCGCGTTGCGCCTCCTCCTCCGTCTCGGCGACGAAGACATTGCCCTCGTCGTCATACCATGCCGGAATCTGGTGCCCCCACCAGAGCTGGCGGGAGACGCACCAGGGCTGGATGTTCTCCAGCCAGTTGAACCAGGTCTTCTCCCACGTCTTGGGGACAATCCGGATCGCGCCGGTGCGCACCGCGTCGATGGCGGGGCCGGCGAGGGTCTTGGCGTCGACATACCATTGGTCGGTGAGCCAGGGCTCGATCACCGCGCCGGAGCGGTCGCCGTGCGGGACCTGGACCATGCGGTCCTCGACCCGCTCCAGCGAGCCCTCCCCCTCGAGCAACTCGACCACTCGCTTGCGGGCCTCGAAGCGGTCGAGGCCGATCAGCTCGTCCGGCACCAGCCCGTCCGCCGTCTGCACCACCCTCGCATCGGCGCTCAGCATGTTGAGCATGTCCGCCGCCTTGAAGCCCGCCCGCTTCCCGACCTCGAAGTCGTTGAAATCGTGGCCCGGCGTGATCTTGACCGCGCCCGAGCCGAGCTCCGGATCGGCATGCTCGTCGGCAATGACGGGGACGAGGCGGCCGGTGATCGGCAAGCGCAGGCGCTTGCCGACGAGGCTCCGGTAGCGCTCGTCCTCCGGATGCACCGCCACTGCCATGTCGGCGAGCATCGTCTCGGGCCGGGTGGTGGCGACCTGGATGAAGCCGCTGCCGTCCTCCAGCTTGTAGCTGAGATGCCAGAACTTGCCCTGCACCTCCCTGGTTTCGACCTCGAGATCGGAGATGGCGGTGGCGAATTTCGGGTCCCAGTTGACGAGGCGCTTGTCGCGGTAGAGCAGCCCCTCGCGGTAGAGCTGCACGAACACTTTCATCACGGCGCGGCTGAAGCCCGGATCCATGGTGAAGCGCTCGTTCGACCAGTCGCACGAGGCGCCGAGGCGGCGGAGCTGGCGGGTGATCGCGCCGCCCGACTGCGCCTTCCATTCCCAGACGTTGGCGACGAAGTCGTCGCGGCTCATGTCGGTGCGCTTGACGCCCTGGCTGGCGAGGTTGCGCTCGACCACCATCTGAGTGGCGATGCCGGCATGGTCGGTGCCGACCACCCAGAGCGCATCCTTCCCCTTGAGCCGGGCGTGGCGGACGAGCACGTCCTGAAGGGTCATGTCGAGCGCATGGCCGATGTGGAGCGAGCCGGCCACGTTGGGCGGCGGATGACGATGGTGAAGGGCTCCGCGTCCGGCCGCTCCGGCCGGAACAGCCCCTCCCTTTCCCACCGCGCATACCAGCGCGCCTCGATCTCGGCGGGGTCGAAGGTCTTGGGAAGCTCGGTCATGCGGGCGGCGTTAGCGAACTGGTTCTCGTCATGCCAGCGTAGGCTGGCATCCATGCTGACTCCGTGTGGACCCCAGCCTTCGCTGGGGCGACAGCAGGATCAGAAGCTCTTGCCGACGATCCGCGCGATTTCGCGGGTGACGAGCTCCTCGACGAGTTCGGGGAGGTTGCGGTCGAGCCAGTCCTTGAGCAGCGGCTTCAGCATCTCGCGCACCACCGCTTCGAGCGGGCCGTCGGCGGCGGGGAAGGTTTCGCTGCTGCGTTCCCTCAACGCGGACAAGGCGGCCAGCGACTGGCGGCTGGCGGCGGCGGCGTCCTCCGAGACGAGGCTCTCGCCGTCCAGGACCGGATCGCTGAGCTCCAGCACATCCTCGTCCGTCTCCGGCTCGGCCGCGCGCGGTGCCTCGACGGGGCGGGAGCCGCGGGCCGGGCGCACGGCGGCGGCGCGGCCGTCCTCGGCGATCACGCGCTTGATGGAGGCGAGGATCTCCTCCATCGACGGGTCCTGGTTAATATCCCCCATGATGAGGGGCTTATCGCTCATTGCGTGGAGGGTGTCACGCTGTTGTTTGCCGCAGGAGCCGGCACGGTGGTGACCGTGCGCGTCGACACCGGCTGCGGCGTCGGATCGTCGCCCCAATCCGAACGGCGGTGCGAAACGCGCCGGTAATTGGCCACCGGATCATAGAGCGCGCCGCCGTCGAGGTTCAAATCCTCCGCCTCCGCCTGGCCCATCGCGTTGAGCAGGGCGAAGCCGGCGACATATTCGTCGCGGCGCGCCGTGACGAGCGCCACCTGGCTGTTGAGCAGCTCCTGCTCGGCATTGAGAACGTCGAGGACGTTGCGCGTGCCCACCGTCTGCTCGGCGCGGGTACCCTCCAGCGCCAGCGTGTTGGCGGCCACCGCGGTCTCGTTCGAGCGGATCGCCTGCTGGGCGGCCTCGAAGCTCGCGAAGGCGGCGCGCGTCTGGGCGACGACGGAGCGTTCCACCTCCACGCCGCGCTCGAGCAGCTGCGACTGGATCGCCTGCGACTGGCGGACCCGCGCGCCGACGAGCCCGCCCTGATAGATCGGGATGCGCGCCTGGACGCCGACCCCGGTGCTCACCGTGTTGTTCGGCGCCAGCGCCGAGCCGAATTGCTGCGCCGCGGTGCCGAGATAGTTGGTCTCGCGTCCCGAGCCGATCGCCGACACGGTGGGCAGCCGGTCGGCGCGGGCGACGCTGACGTCGAGGCCCGCGGCGCGGATCTGGGCGGAGAGCGAGGCGATGTCCGAATTGTTGGCGAGCGCGATATCGACCGCCTGGTCGGCCGTCGCCGGCAGCGGCGGCAGCGGCGGCGGCGGCGCCAGCTCGTCGGGAAGGTCGCCGATGACGCGGCGGTAATTCTCCTCGCTTCCCTGCAGCCGACCCTCGGCGGCGGCGAGGTTCGACTGGGCGAGCGCGAGGCGGGCCTCCGACTGGGCAACGTCGGTGCGGGTGAGGTCGCCCACTTCGAAACGGTCGCGCGTCGCCTGGAGGTTGGTCTGCAGAACCTTCACCTGGTTGCGGTTCAGATCGACGATGGAGCGGTCGCGGATCACGTCCATGTAGGCGCCGACCGCCTCGGTGAAGACGTCACCCTCCGTCGCCTTGAGGTTGGCCCGTCCGGCAAGGACGCGCTCGTCGGCGGCGCGGATCGAATTGCGCACGCGGCCGCCGTTGAACAAAGGATAGCTGACGTCGATCCCGGCGCTCAAGTTGCGGCCGTTGCCGCCGCCCGTGCGGGTGAGGTCCTGGTTGACTCCGGCGGTGCCGGAAACCTGCGGCCGGCCCTGGGCGCGGGCGATCGCCACATTCTCGTCGAGCGAGCGGACCTGGGCGCGCTGGCCCATGATCGTCGGGTTCGAATTGTAGGTGCGCACCAGCGCATCCCTCAGCGTCTCGGCCGCCTGCGCGGCCCCGCCCGCAACGAGCGCCGCGACCCCTACCGCAGCCAGATACCCACCCCGCATCGAATTACTCCGCTTATCAGAATGTGAATGTTTCAGAATGTGAATGTCGTGGGCCGGACGAACGCCGGCAAGACCGCCGCGGCCGCGTCGGCGAACGCGGCCATGCCGAACCCTTCGCCCGCCTTGCGCCCGAGCGCAAGGCGCGTGACCCCGTTTTCAACCAGTCCGGCGGCAAGGCGGCCACCCTCCTCCAGCTGGTCGATCAGCGACTGCGGGACGAATTCGACCGCGCCGTCGATCAGGATGAGGTCGTAAGGCGCGCCGTCGGCGTGGCCGTCGCCCATCGGGCCCTCCACCACGGTGACTCCGGTGCCCTGCAGCGCCGCGCGAGCGGCGGCGGCCAGCTCCGGATCCTCCTCGACCGCCACGACCCGGGCGACGAGCCGCTCCAGCACCGCGGCGGCATAACCGGTCGCGGCGCCGACCACCATCGCCCGATCGCCCTCCCGGGGCGCGGCCTCGGTGAGCAGGCGGCCGAGCGCCATGGGATTGTTGAGCTCGCGGCCCGGCTTCAGCGGCACGAGCGCATCGGCATAGGCAGTCGCGATCCAGCGCTCCGGCACGAACCGCTCGCGCGGCACCTCGCCCATCGCGGCGAGGACGCGCGGGTCGTTGGTTCCGGTCGTCCTCAGCTGGCTCGCGATCATCGCGCGGCGCATGTGCTCGAAATTATGCTCCGTCATCGGCCCTCAATCGCACAACTGTCTTATAGATGCAATACACCTGGCAGGTCTCCGCGGCTTTTATCGGCAAGGGCCTGCAAGGCCAAGCGGATACTCGGCCACGGTCCGTGACGTGCAGAGCAAGAGCCATGCCAGCGAAGCCGCCTCCGTAAGCCCCTGACTCGGGCGGGGGAGTGTCCGCATCCGGACGATCCCCGTCCGTGGCCGGACAGCGTCGACGGGTTGACTTGCCGGACGATCCCTTACACATCGCCCCCCGCGCGGCCCGATGGCGGAGTGGTTACGCAGAGGACTGCAAATCCTTGCACGCCGGTTCGATTCCGGCTCGGGCCTCCACTCCCCCGGCGCGCGCATCCGGTTCGGGAAAGCCGGACCGGCCATAGGCGGGCCTCTCGCGCCCTGTTTGCAACAGCTTGGCTTTTTCGAGGGTTGGCGTCACGAAAAGGTTGGATTCGACCGCACCGGCCTGTAAGGATCGCGCGGCCATCACGAGACAGGGAGCACTCAGTTGTCACACAGGGACGAAAAGGGAGCCCGCCAGTGGGTTCGGCCCGAGGTCACGAAGCTGGACGCGGGTTCGGCCGAGGCCAACGGCAACACCAAGAACGACGGCGGCCCGGTCGGCAACGCGCGCTCTTAAGCCCGGGCTGATTGACGGCGTTGAAACGACGCCCGCCGCTGGCGGGCGTCGTTTTCATTCGCGCTGACGAGCGAGCCCGGTCGTGTCCGCCATTGCCGGATATTGGGAGGCGGCGGAAGCCGGCAAGGCGGAGACGCTCTGCCGGCGGCTGCTCGAGGCCCAGCGGCCTTATGGTCCGGACGACCTCTCGATCGGTTCCGGGCGCGGCTATGCCGCCGGACGGTGCCTCTTCCGCACGCTCGAGGAAGACCGCTTCGACCGGCAGCCCGTCGCCGACGCCGACGGCCGTTTCCTCCTCGTCGCCGACCTCCGGCTGGACAATCGCGACGAACTGCTGGCGGATCTCGGCCGCTCGCCGGCGGAGGGGCTGAAGCTAGCCGACGCGGAAATTCTGCTCCACGCCTGGCGGCGCTGGGAGGAAGGCGCGCTCGACCGGCTGCTCGGCGACTATGCCTTCGCCCTGTGGGACGAGCGCGACCGCAAGCTCGTCCTCGCCCGCGATTCGCTCGGCGAGCGGCCGCTACATTATCGGACCGGCGACGATTATATCGCCTTCGCGTCGATGCCGCAGCCGCTCGCCCGGCTGGAGGGACCGGCGGCGGTGGATGAGGGGCGGATGGCGCGGTTCGTCGCCGATTTCCCGCCCGCGGGCGAGCGCAGCTTCTTCGCGGGCGTGCGGAAGGTCGAGCCCGGGCACCTGCTCGTCGCCGGTCGCCATGGCGCACGGGCGCGCCGCTATTGGCAGCCCTCCTTCGCCGACCGCCGCGCCGCCCGCCCCGCCGACTATGCGGAAGGGCTGCGCGAGCAGCTCGACGCGGCCGTGCGCCGCCGCCTGCGCCGGGCGGGCGGCGCCATCGGGGCGCATCTCAGCGCGGGCCAGGACAGCAGCGCGGTGGCGACCTCAGCGGCGATCCAGCTGCGCGAAGCGGGCGCGCCGCTCCTCGCCTTCACCTCGGCGCCGCGGCTCGGCTTCGACGGGGCGGTGCCGGCCGGAACGATCGCCGACGAAAGCGCGGTGGCGGCGGCGACCGCCTCGCTCCACCCCAATGTCGAGCATGTCGTGCTCCGCCCCCCGTTCGCCTCGGCGCTCGGGCTGCTGTCGGAAGCGAACCGGTTCGCCGGCCAGCCGACCGGCCATGTCCTGAACGGGGCGTGGTGGGCGGCGATCGACGCGGCGGCGCAGGCGCGGAAGGTGAGCGTGATGCTCACCGGCGAGGCCGGCAATTTCACCCTCAGCGCCGGCCTCGGCCTCGACGAGCTGCCCGAGCTTCTGCGGCGACCCGCCCTCGCTTATTGGTGGCGCGAAGCCTTGGCCCTGACGCGGAGCCAATATCGCTGGCGCAACGTGCTCAACGCCTCGCTTCGGCCCTGGATTCCGGGGCCGGCTTACCGGGCCTTGAGGGAGGCGGTCGAGCCGCCGAGGCCCGAACCGGAATTCGTCGCCGCTCCCTTCCGCTCGGGCCGTCCCGGGCGCGACGCGCGGCGGGCGTGGGAGCGCCTCACCGGCCTGTCGGGCAAGGCCCGGCGCTGGGCGATGCTGGGGATGGTCGATCCGGGCAATTTTCGCAAATTTTCACTCGCCCGCTGGGGCGTGGAGGAGCGGGACGCGACCGCGGACCGGCGGCTCGTCGAATATTGCTTCTCTTTGCCGATCGAGGCGCGCCTCGGCCGGGGCGTGCTGCGGCCGGCGCTTCGCGCGGCGCTCGCCGGCCGCGTCGCGCCGGCGGTGCTCGATCCTCCGGCGCGCGGATATCAGTCGGCGGACTGGCATGAGCGCGTCACCGCCGGCGAAGTCCGGGCCTTCGCCGCCGCCGTCGCAAGGGAGGCGGCGGGCAGCGTCATCGATTTCGAGACGGTGCGGGCGGTGGCCGAGGGTTGGCCGAGCGCCGGATTCGATGACGGCGCCACCATCGCCCTCTACCCGATGAAGCTGCTGCGCGCCCTGTCCGCCGCCCGCTTCATCGCCGACGTGCGGAGCGGCGGGGACTGAGTTTGGACGCTAGCGGCCGGCCGGCTGCGTCTGGCCCATCGGTACGGCGCGAACCGCGATGGCTTCGATCCGCCAGCCATTGTCCCAGCGGTAAAGCAGGTCGAACTCGGCGGCCGTGGGCCGCATCCGGAACCCGCCGCGCAGCCGCAGCAGCGGCCCCTGGAAGCCCGGCGGAAATTCGTACCAGGGTTCGAAGAGGAGCGTGTCCGACAGATCGAGGCGCTGCTGGCGGATGCCGGCGAACGCCGCGGCGAGCCTGCCGGCGTCGTTCGCCTGTTGAAAGCCGGCCGAACCGAGGTCGCGGAGCACCGAATAATTGCCGGTCTTGTTGGCTTGGTCGACCGCCGACATCGTGCTCCACAGCAGCTTGGCGAGCGTGCTCGAGTCCGGCACCGGGAGCGGAGCCGGGGCCGCGGGGGCCGGCGCGGCGCGCGGCTGCGCGCTTCCGATCGACGGTATTGCGAGGAGAAGGAGCGCGCACAGCAAACGGGCCGGGGCGTAAAGCCCC
>DASWRU010000027.1:0-78644 GCA_036403015.1 Allosphingosinicella sp. | reverse complement strand
CGGGTTTTCGTAGTGCAAATGCCCATCTTGCTACCCCACAAAATGCAATACTACATCGCTTCTGTAAAGTTGGGCTTAAGAACTGTTTCCTCCAATTTGGGGTTAGGTTTATAGTCCTGCCTGTTGCTTACCTTCCTGACTACGGGGGTAGGACTGATGTGGGACGGGCTGAAGAAATTCGCCGGGAGCGTGGCGAGCGACTTCCTGACCGACGAGCAGAAGGCGAAGGCGGCGGGCTTTGCGCGCCGTGCTGCGGAGACCGCGCGTGCGGCGGCGGATCAGGCGGGGGCGGCGGCGCGGGTGGCCGGGGAGAAGGCCGCCGAGGAGCACCGCAAATGGCAGGCCGCGCGGGCGGCTGCCGAGGAGGCGCGGGCGGCGGCGCTGGCGGCCGAGGCGGGGCGGGAGCGGGAGCTGGCGGGGGAGCATGGCATCCGCGCCGACCTGACTTACGAGATCAAGCAGATGTTCGGCTTGCCGATGCCGGCGCACGAATCGAACCAGCGGAAGACGGCGGTCGAGGACCGGCCGCCGGGGGGTTTCTTTGCCCCCTTCGGGCGGCAGATGCCGGTCCCGGGGTGGCTGCATGCGGGGCACCCGTTTTTCACCGGCGCCCTCACCTACCGGCTGATCGAGACCGGCACGCTGAACAATGGCAGCCGGGGGCAGGTGGTGTGGGAGGTGCAGCCCAGTTTCACGGTCAATGCGTCGACGTGGTTTTACGAGAGCCTCCTCATCCGCGCGCTGTTCGAGCGCTGGAAGCGCGGCCTCCCCATCGTGGGGGGCGACAATGCGCTGCTGTTCCCCAGTATCTCGGAGGACGGCTACCCGATCATCGACACCTCGGAGGATGAGGATGGCACGGTGCGGGCGCTGGTCGCCGAGCCCGACAATGTGCTGTGCGACGCGGGCGACCTTGAGGCATTCGAGAAGGTGCTGGGCCGCTATCGCTGGACGCCGTGGAAGGGCAAATACCGTAAAGTACAGACGACGCCGGTGGGGGCGGGCTTCCGCAAGACCTATCCCCTGTCGGGCTACAGCGTCGGCCGGCCGCGCGTGGTGTCGCGCGTGCTGGTGCGGGGCGACCCGAACCGCAACCCTTACGCGCCGCACTCGACGGTGCATGGCTCGGCGCAATGGGCGTGGAAGGACGAGTTGGCGGCGCGCAGGATGATCGATCTGGATCGGCCGGAAACTATCACCGGCCACAGCTTCCTCGGCCGCTCGGTTTATCCGCCGGCCGCGGCGCGGCTGAATCACCTCACCTGCTTTAGCGGCGAGGGGCACCGGCTGATCGTCGGCCCGCCGGGCTCGGGCAAGTTCACCACGGCGATCGCGCCGCTGCTGCTGTGGTCGGGCGACGGGGACTCAGCCTTCATCTTTGACGTGAAGAATGGCGAGGCGGCCAAGGTGACGGCGGCGCACCGGGCCGAGCTTGGGCCGGTGACGGTGCTCGACCCGTTCGGCATTACGGGCCTCGAGTCCGGCGCGATCAATCCCATCGACATGCTGCGCGAGGATGGGCCGCGCCTTGTCGCCAATGCCGAGCGGCTGGCGGAAGCCATGTTCCTGCCGTCGAACAGCCAGGATCAGCATTGGGACCAGGCGGCGAAGAAAACTCTCGCCGCGCTGCTGATGCATGTCGGCACCTCCGAGATTTACGAGGATGGCGAGCGGAATCTGCGCACGCTGCGCGACATCGTGCGCGAGCAGATCCCGGACGAGGTTCTGGCGGCGATGCGCGCCAACCCTGCCGGTGACGGCGAGGTCGCCGCCGAAGCCAAGGCGCTGATCGCCGCCGCCGAAAGCGAAGCCTCGCGCTACCGCTTCTCGGTGGTGCAATCGCTCAACGTCAATATCGGCTTCCTCAAGGTGCCGGAAATCCTCGCCGCCACGGCGGAAACCAGCTTCGACCCGCGCCAGCTCAAGCAGCGCGTCTCGACGCTCTATGTCGTGACGCCCGACCACCAGCTCGGCACCGTCAACCGCTGGGTGCGGCTGGTCTACGCTTACGTGATGGAGCAGCTGCGCGAGTCGGGCGGGGATGCCCCCGCTGGCGTTTCAGGCGATGGCGCCAATCCAGACAAACCGGCCCACCGCCCTGCGGTGCATGTCATCCTCGACGAGTTCCCGGCGCTCGGCAAATTCGAGCGCGTGGCGCAGGACATGGCGCAGACGCGCAGCCTCGGCGTGCATATGCATGTGGTGGTGCAGACCTTCCAGCAGCTTCAGGAGATATACGGCCGCGGCTGGGAAAGCTTCCAGGGCACGAGCGCCATCACGCATGTGCTGGGCGCCCGCGACAATTTCACCGCCGAGCAAATCTCAAAAATGCTCGGCCGCGCCACCGTGAAGACCGCCGGCCAAAGCCAATCCCACGGCACCACCGGCGGCTCCCAAAGCCAAAGCACCAACACCACGGGCCGCCCCTTGATGACGGCGGACGAGCTCATGGCGATGCCGCAGAGCCAGGCGATCGCGGTGGTGGGCGGGATGAATCCGGTTAAGCTGGAGAAGGTGGCGTATTTCGGGTAGGTCTACGTGAGCGATTAGCAGCGACATGCTTCCATCGGGACCGGCGTGTCGACGCATGTCCGCATGCGCAGGAGATAGCCAATGGCTGATGCGGAACAAGCCGCACCTCCCTCGAATCTACCGACTGTTGTTCCAACGGTGGGCGATCTCGTTGCAACAGCAAATGGCCAGCTTACCGCCACGATGGCCGAGATAACGAAGGTCGTGGAAAAGGGTATGATAAAGGCCCTTTTGATCTTCGGTATTCTCTTTATCTGGGTCTCGTTCGCCCTTCGCGTGCTATCGTCCGTTCACACCACAAATTTCTCCTTAGAATTCACTACAAACGATCTTGTCGTTGGAGTAGTAACTGGCAGCTTCTTTGTCGTTGTCGCCATCGGGTTCAAAGTTTATGAATACAAGAAGCTGACAGAATGGGACCAAGAGACCCGTCGGATCTCGGAGAGAATTTCAGAAAGGGCGGGAGCCGAAAAGGCTTTGGCTGATAAAATCGCCATGGAGGGCCCTGCAGGTAATAATGGGCCTCGGAAGGTGGAGTGAATTAATAGTATGTTATATAGTCCTGCCTAGACTAGTTTAAGTCTAGGGGGCAGCATGAAATTCAGAGTAGAAGAGATAATGGGAAAGCTGGCGCTCGTACCCGAAGAAGGTACAGACATAGATGATCTGCGCCTGTCCGTGGGCCGCACAATAGAGCTCGCTCCGATGATACAAGACTCACCCGAGTGCACGCGTCCTGCCGCGCTAATTGACGCTATTCTGCGCGCGCCAGCGCGGAGAGTAGACTAGCCGTTAGACTAAGCCGCCTTCTTCTCACCTCGGCAGGCGTAGCGTCGGCTCTCCGGGTACGGATGGTTCATGCCGCGATTTGTCGGCGCGCTTAAGCCGAAGCCCCCTGCGTTTCGGGCGCCGTGATCTGCGGGTGCCTGTTTCCCCGCTTCATCGGAAGCTCGATTTCGAGAGGCCGGCGCTCCGCCAGCATGAAATCACGCTGCAACTGAGCTTCGAGATGCATCTGCTGTCGATCGGTCTCCAGCGCAAACATGCGTGCCGCGTGGTCGTTCACGCGTGCTACAGCCTCGTTCGCCAGCTCGCGCATGCGTGCCTCGTGCTCACTTTCGATCTGAAATCGCTCCTTCTTAATCCGCGCGAGTAAGACCCTGCGGCGATGGAACGAGACCCAGACCACCGGCACCGGAGAAAGGATCAAGCCGAGCGCGGCAAGAGCGAATCCCCAAAGGCCGGGGATCTGCTGCATCAGCCCTGACAAGGCACTCGCGGTGAACATAGGGCACTCCACTCAAAGCAGAGTTATCTCAACTCAATGAACGCTAGATTCTCACGTTATCACTCACTCTATGGACGGGCTGTGAAGCGCAGCCGAAGCCTCGTTAGCGTGACAAACTTAAATGAGATTCCCCGCGTGAATCGCAAAACGCATGGAGATCAAAAACGCGTCGATTGAGTGAGACGCAACTCAATCGAAACGCGTTGGCCTGCTTGGCCTGTCCCCCCGCCAGGATTGATTCCGGGGTCTCACAAGCCGGACTAAAAGTCAATGTCGCGGCGGGATGGAAGTGACCGAATGCGACTCGGCCGCGGCACGATCCGGCGCTTCGACTCTCAGGCGAAGAAAGCAGCAAACAGCGGAGATACCCGGAGAAAAAGCTCGCATAATCGGGGAGCGCGACGGCCAAGCAAATGGAGTTGCCGCTAGACCGTCGGCTCCGCCCGCTCAAACTCCTGCGGCCTTTGCCTTTCTCGATCTAGGCCGAGCTCTCCATACGTTGCGATGAGGCCCCCTAATGGATGCACTAGCTCCATTTTGGATTGGTCACTTCTTGTAGATCCGCAGAGATATGGCACCATTACGAAAGGCAACGCCACCAAACCCCCTTAGTGGCGCTCTTTAGGTACGAGCCTGCGTTAACGGCGGCTCATTGAGCCCAGGCCGTGTCTCAAAAGCCAGGCGTGGGAGTACGTGCGATGGGATTCTGGGATTTCGCAAAAGAGGCCGGCAAGGTTCTCGCTGAAGTTGCCGTGAAAACTACGGCCGCTATTGGTCATGTCGAGCAGGTGGTCGATCAACTTAAGGAGTCGCCGAGAAGCAGGTGGCCGAACATCATTGACGCCGCCTATGAGGAGGCCGAGTCCATGTTCGGCGACAGCCTGAACAGCTGGTCCAAAGCCTTTTCGGACAGGCTTTCGGAGCTGCAAAGGGAGGACCGCCGCTTCGAGGGTATCCACCTCATTTGTCTAGGCGTCATCGCGAGAAGGGGTCTCAAACACCTCTAGCAGAGAGCCACAGGTCTTAGCTCATAATATCTTTCCTTAGCGGGCTACGCTGCTTTCTTCTCCACCTGTGCGGGCGCTGGCTGCGAGCCTGGCACGGCGGTTAGCTGGCCATCAACTTCCGACTGCATGCGTCGGGTGAGCTGCGTCAGGAATTGCGCTTCAACCTCAAGGGCTCGATCCAGCCGGTCCTGTTCGCGCAAGGCGGTCCTCTGCCGCGTCCCAGCGTCGATCGTGCCGGCGCGATATTTATAACGCGCGCTGAAAATCCAGCCGATGGGCGCACTCAGCGCAATCGCCGCAGCCGCAAAACAACTCCACAAAGTGGGGCTGTCGGGCAGGAGCTGGACAAGCGTGGCGGGCATCGGGAGTGCTCCGGTCTGTACGAAGTTTGTACGCCACTCGGATACTCAGACAGAATCTATCATATCGTTTTTGCGCAAGCCCCAGTTATGCACAGGAGAGTTTCTCAAACGGTTAACGCATAGTTAAAAACGACGCATTGCGTTGCAATGCGTATACGGCTATGCGCTTTCCGATGACGAACAGCAAGCCTCTCGACGTATCCTGTGAGATCACCGCCGAAGATGGGAGGGTGGTGCGGATCGAAGGCGCGGACGGGCGCGCTCGAGCTTACACGGTGGAAGAAGCCGTAGAGATGGCGGCGCGGCTGTTGACAGCCGCGGCCGAGGCGGGGGCGCGGCAGCTTGCGCAGGGGTAGCGGACGGGGGTTGCGGGCGGCGAACTCTTCGGTAGCCGGGTGCTCTCACAGGCCTCCGGCCCCAATTCCCGGCTATCCGGCGCCCATTTGTAGCCAGAGAGCGGCGGGGACGGGCTTACAGCGGCTAAGACGTAGCCGTCCCTGTCAAGCTAAGAGGTGGGAGGTGGGCAATCGAGCCGATATGATTCCGCCTGGAAAGTTGACCCTGCGGAAATGTGCTCGTCCCCTTTTCCGAGACGTACCCGATCGGGGCCGATGACAGTGTCCCGCCGCCCCTTCATCCAGGCGGCGACTCTGCTGGCCTCGGCGTAATCGTCAAACAGAAGCGGCTGCTGCCCACCGTCCACCGTTGTGGCGATGATCGCGCCATCCTCCACGCGGTGCCGGTATATCTTGATCTGATAAAGCTGGCCCTGCGCGTCCTCCGGGCGGACGAGGATCTGGTTGGGCAGCTCGATGGTGTCGGACACGATCGAAGCAGTCTGTTTGCCTTCGGTGTAATATTCGCGGCCGGTGACGATGTGCCGCAGCTGGTAGCGCAGCCTCACGTCGGCCCTGAGGGGGCAGGCGGGGAGATATTGCAGCGGACGCAGGGTGAATGAGGCTGTTTTTGGCGGCAGTGCTTTCCCTTTGTCGTGGAATTTCACGTCGGAGGCGAGAAATGCCGTCGGCTGGCTGGTGCGCGGCGGCGTCGCCAGCGTGAGCGCGATGATGGTGTTGCCCACCACGTCCAACCCGCGCTCACTCTCGCGCGTGACGATCAGGCGTTCAGGCGTGATGTCGATGTTCAGATTCTCATATTGCTGGGCGATGTCCGCCGTCGTGGTGTGCGAGCGGGACAGAGCGCCCACCAGGCTGTTGTCGCCGGTGCCCTTGATGGTGGGCGAAATAGTCGCGGTCAGCGACGCATCGCTCTTGGTTTCCAGATGCGCGATGTTCTGTGTTTTGTTGTCGGTCGCGGCAATGGTGTAGCCGGCGAACTCAAACGGCGGCCGGCGCTGACCCGCATCACGATGAGGCGTGATGGTGACGATCGTGCGCATCAGCCGATCCCCAGGCTCGGCAGCCACGCCCTTGCTGACCGAGATAATTAACGTGCGGTCGAGCTGCGTTCGGTCGACGAGGCCAGAGCCGTCCCCGCCGCTCGCTAAGGGCGCGGCCACCAGGGAGCGCAGGGTTGCCGCATCGGCATTGGTTTTCGCCAGCGCCTCGATAAGGGCCGCCTGCCCACGATCCGAAAGCTCGGTCAGCCTGATCTTTCCCGGGGGCGCCGCCGTCGCAACGGAATAGACCTGAACTTGCGGCAGCTCGTCGGTCGGCAACTCGGCAGGAATCTCCGTGCGCAACCAGCGGCGGTCTTCGGGATGGGCGCAGGCGGAAAGTCCGAGCAGGCCGAGCGCCGCGGTGAAAGCCGCACCCTTCATTGCGCAGACCGCCGAACTATCGAGCCATCCAGCATTTCGCCAGTTTTAGTGCTGCGCTTGCTCGTGGGCTGGACCATTTGCACCTGCCCGGCCGGCCACATTGCGGCCGTGTGATCCGGGTTGATCGTTTCAAGCTCTATGAGTTCCGGCAAGCTTCCCAGAGCGCTCACCCTTACCGGGTCTTCACCGGCGTACATGTCAAGAATGATGCCGTGCATGGTTCCTACCCCTTTTTCGGAACGCGGTACGCCACCTTGCCGAACTCAGGCCCCTACTCCGGCTGAACGACGCCGAAGAGTGCGCCTTGAGCAACTTGCCCGTCAAGGCCGGCTGATCTGATTGTGCCATTTGTTGACAGTCTCATGCAGAAAGTAACTGTCCGCATCTATGACCAATGCTTTTTTGAGCGCGTGACAAGGATCACGCCCTGCGGCATAAGCCTCACGCCGCAACTTCGCGTAGCAGCGGGGCGCGGCCGGAGCGTGAACACGGGGCATTCCGGCGGCTCGCCGGCTGCCATGACATGGCTGACTGATAGGCGGCATTTGCCGCCTTCCCGTGCTCACGCGCCGTGGATCGAACACGGGAGGCTTAGGCATGCTGACGCCCGAAGAACGCGCGCGCGAGGAAGAGAAGGCGCGCATCCAGACCCAGGCGCAATATGACAAAGGGATGGGTTTTCTCAAATTCCAGTTCAAGTTCGTCGGCTTCGGCTGCCTTGGCATCGCGCTTCTATTCACGTTGCTGGCGCTGCCGCACTGCGGCGGTTCGCTGAGCTAGGCTGGACAGGCGGGTGGCGCTGCGACTAGCGGGCCCGATCGAAGGAGTAACAGTATGTCTGATTTGGAATCCAGGACGAACCTGAGGGAGCTCACCGCCGATCTGGTGGGCGCCTTCGTCGCCCACAACAATGTGCGCGGCGACGATCTGCCTAAAGTGATTGCCGATGTTTACGGCGCACTGGCGGGGCTTGGCGCGGCCTCGCCGCAGCCGGAGGAAGCCCCCGCCTTCAAGGGCGCGGTGACGGCGCGCAAGAGCCTCGCGAGCCGAGAGCACATTATCTCGATGATCGACGGCAAGCCGTACAAGAGCCTCAAGCGTCATCTGTCCGCCAAGGGCCTGACGCCGGCTGATTACCGCCAGCGCTACGGGCTGCCGGCGAGCTACCCGATGGTGGCGCCGGGCTATAGCGAGAAGCGCCGCGAAGTCGCCAAGCGGCTCGGACTCGGGCGCAAGCCGCGTGTTGCGGGCGCGAAGGCTGCTGGTGGCGGGGATGCGCCCAAGCGGCGCGGCAGGCGCGGGGCGGCCAAGGGCTCGTAGCCAGCGGGCGCCCGCCAAAGGCGAAGCCCGGCTGAAGCTAACATCGGCTTCGTGACTTCCCTGAAAAGCTCACCTGCGGTGTCTCGTTGTCGCGCCGGTCAATTTGGCGGCCGTCTCGACTCTGCCGCCGAGAAAGCATAGCTTCGTTCCAATTAGCCTTGAGGGGACGGCTATGCTCAGGAATTTCCTGCTTCCATTTGCCGTGGTGCTGGCCGTGGCGGCGCCGGCGGGCGCGCGCCGGCCGCGCGCTCATCCGGCTTCGGCCGGTTCGGTGCAGCCCGCGGCGCCGGCACCCGCGCCCTGTCTGCAATTCTATCTCGCGGGCCAGCCGCCCGTTGAGACAGCGCCGGGGGCCGACGAGCGGCTGTTCTGCCACAGCTTCTATGCGACAAACTACTCAACGTCGCGGCGCGATCCGATCTGGACGTCCTACCATTTGACCGCAGCGATGGCGCGCGCGTCAGACGCGTTTGACCGTCATAGCCGCACCTTCGCGCCGCAAGATAGCCTCGCCGCGGCGCTCCAGGGCAGCCACAATGATTTTGAAAATCCACCTTTCGACCGCGGCCACCTCACCCCCGACAACGACGCGCCAGATCTCCCCCAACAGGCGGACACCTATGTCGTGACCAACATCGTGCCGCAGATCAGCGGGTTCAACGAAGGGCTGTGGTCACGGCTGGAGAAGGCGACGCACAAGCTCGCGGAAAGCGAGCGAGAGTTATACATCGTGACGGGGTCCATCTTCGGCCCGAGCCGCCCTCCGATGAACGGCATCACCGTTCCTTCCGCCCTTTACAAAGCGATTTATGCGCCCTCGCGCGGCTTTGCGCTCGCGTTCATCTCCACCAACGCCAATCCGACCGTCTGCAGGATCGTGGCGATCGCGGAAATAAAGCGGCAGGCGGGCGTCGACCCGTTCCCCTCACTTCCCGCTCCCGTCAAGGCTCGCCTGCCGGCGATGCCTCCCCGGTGGGGCAATTTTCCGAGAGCGTGCCGGTAAGCAGCCCGGCGCCCGGTGGGGCGGCGGTGCCGGGCCGCTTCCGCATCACCAGATGACCGGCCTCCGCGCGGCCGCAGGTGGGGGCCTTTGGCCCGCTCCGGCGGCCCGCTCGAGGGCAGCTTCGGCATGATGGGCCGGACGGCCACGGGGATGATCGGGGTGCCGTCCGACACATAGCCGTCGCCATGCAGCACGGCGCCGGGATAGACCCAGGCCAGCCCGTCATGCGGCAGGTTGTGTTCGCCCTCAATAAGACCCCCGAGGTCGCCGGCCTTCACGCGCGCGAAATCAATCAACGCCCGCAACTGCCAGAGCGGTTTGCCCTCGGGGGTGAAGTGACGAGTTGCAAGCAACTCGTATTTACGCACTAGTACCATTCGTATCCTCCCGGCTTGTTGTTGTTATTTCCCGGATTCAACGAGGTCAGATTTCACTGATTCGGTGCAAAACATGGTTAAAATTATGCATAGGCTTGTATTCCTACATCGCGTCCGCGCGCGCAGGTGCTTTCCCCCATTCGGGTTAGCCGGCTTGGGGGAGGCTGAGCGGGTCTTTGCGCAAGCGTCCGCTAGGCGGATTCCAGTTCCTGCTCGGCCTCCGTCGCTCGCGCGATTGCGGCGGCGACTTCGGGCTCGGGCTGCGGTAGGGGCGCGACGTCGGGCCGTGGCAGCTCGTCGGGCTGTAGCGGGCGGCGCTTCGGAAATGGCTCCTGCTCCAGTCGCGGCTTGCGGCGGCGGCGGGAAAGCCAGAAGCCGATGGCCAGCAGCAGGACGAGCACGGTGACGATGACCTTGGCGTTGGCGCGGTGCGCGTCGAGCCGGCGCCAGGGCGCGTCCACGGTGACCGGCGCCGGGTTATCGCGCCTGCGGGAGACGGTGCAGCAAGGCGACAAAACATCGGGGGCCGGGAGCTGGCTGGCGCGGACAGGCACGTAGACGGGGTCGCTGACGCCGGGCCGCTCCTCAAGGGGGATGCCGATGGCATTGACCGGTGGAGTCTCGACCGGGGTTGCTGCCTGGGCCGACGCCTCAAGGGCGCTCTCGTCGCGGCTTATTGCCTTCACTCCGGTCAACAAGTGAGGCGGATCGAGATGGGGGTGCTCGGGCGTCGCGCCACAACAGGGCACGGTGAATGGGCTTTCGACGTCCGGCACCCGAGGTCTGCTCGGATCAGCGCCGACTAGCGGCGGCTCCACGATCCGCACACGCTCCGGCTCGCTCACGCCGCGCTCTGCGTCGAGCGGGACGCCGATGGCATTGACCAGCGGCGCTTCGGTGCTGACCGGCGCCTCGGTGGTCGCCTCAAGCGCGCGCTCGGCCGGGCGCTTCACCTCGGCCGGCACCAATGATGGAGGCAGCATCTCTTCTGGATGCCGATCGGGTGGGCGCCCCTCATCCGGGGCTAGGACGCAGCAAGCCGGCACAAATGCCGCCCCGGCAGGGCTGACGAAAAACAGCGGCGCGGCGAGCGGTGCGAGAAGAAGAAATGGTGAGCGCATGGCACACACTCCTCGTGCCCCACCCGTTGCTAATGTGGTGACGCCGCCACAACGAAAAAAGACCCGTCAGGAAGTAATTCCTGCCTGCCGCGCGTGACAGCCGCGCCCGATTCTGCCATAAGGAAAACGCCGTGGACCCGCGTAGCAGCGGACCACGGCACGCTTTGGCGTGTGAACACGGGACCCGGCTTCGGTCGGGCGGCCCGTCAAATAAAATACCCCTTCGGGGGGAATAAACGGGGCGTGCAACCCCGTGTTCGTGCGCTGCTAACCGCCCGGCTTTTTGCTGGCGCGGGCGGTCGAACACGGGAGATCGTCCAATGCGTGGTAAGTTGGCAGTGGTCGCTGCGGCGGCCGGCGTAGCCGTCGGTGCCGGGGCTATGAATTTCACGTTGCAAGGCGCGCGTGCCCAGGCGGCGATGGCGCCGGGCCAGAGCGCCGCGGTGCAGACGTTTTGCGCTCATGCTTACAAAGTAGGAAGTTTTCCAGAGGCGCTTGCCTCGATCCAGACTGCTGGCATTCCGCTGTCGGCCGTTGCGGACGACGAGGCCGGCGTGAGCGCTGTCGAAGCGGCGGCGCGCGTCATGCGCACTAATCATGGTCGGGCGGCTTGGATGAACTTCAAGGAACGTGTTTCGCTGTTCGTCATCGGGGACGATTGCCCGAGCGTCTATAGTAACCCGTTCGCCGCACGCGCCCAGAGCGAATGGATCGTGTCGCATGAAATTCCCGGCCAGTTTACCGACGTGCAGGTTGCCCCCGCCGAGAGCGCGCGCGTGCCGCGTATGGCGTTTGCAACCTACTATGATGCGTCGCTGCGGCGTGTGAGGCTGGCGGTCTTTCTAAGCCGGCCGACAAGCGGCTTTGTGGTTTCGCGCCTTGGAGCCTTGGCCGCGAATTTTCAAATCCAGTACAATCTGGCGAGTATGTCACGTTCGCTGGACGAGCGGCCGCTTGAGCAGGTGCTTGGCCACTCCTGGCTCAATGAGGTCGATGGCAAGATCGCGCAATATATGGATGGAGGCCATATGAAGTTCATGCGTCTCGCCGACCTCGCCCGCTCGGGAACCACCTTCACCGAGCGTGCCGGCATTTGCCAGGTGCCGGCCTCGTGGTGCGAGCTTGGCGAGCTACGCCGCGTCGGCGAGCCATGCAGCTGCGAGGTTACGGAGCGCATCCAGACCGGGACGCATATAGAGAAGATCTATAACGGTCTCGGTTGGGTCGTGGATTGGGAGGAAGTTCCAGACTATCGCGAGCAAAGGGTGGTGCGATCAGGCAAGGTCGTGCGCGAAGCGGCCCGCTAAAGCGCGATCGCGCTTTGTCCGACAAGCCTTTCCTCCCTTCGCCGCGCCCCTGCGGCGCGAATATCACGGGTCGTTATGGCCGAGGTCGCCTGCGGCTCGATGTCGTCATTCAAGGCGGCTCGCTTCCGCGCGGGTCGTGCCTTCCGCTTGTGCAGCTCCGCCCCGCACCCTCCGGGTGCGGCGCTGGCGTCGGTGACGCTGGCGCGGCCCGTTCCTGCCGGCATCGCCCCGGCCCCGGTCACTCCCGTTCGTCGCGCCGCCGTGGCGCGGCACAGAAAAGGGAGGACGCCATGTCCATCGAGAAAATCGCCACTCTCATCACCGCGCTCACCGGCTTTGTGCTGGCTGTCGCGAAACTGGTCTGGGTTCTGCGCTGCCCCGTTTAGGGGCAGCTCTCCTGCGGCAGCCAGCCGAGCTCCGCCTCGATGGCCGCGCGGTACGGCGTGCGGATCGAGGCAGGAGCGCGCCGCACATAGGTTTCAGCGCAACTGCGCCCCCACCGCTTTAGGCCGCGAAGATAGCTCAACACGTCTTCATCGGGGAAGCGGTCGTCTTTGCCGTTCCATTTGGGCGGAAGCGCGGTCCAGACAACGCCCGCGAGTCCGTGTCCCTCGGCCCAAGGACCGATGGTCGCGGCAGGCGGCGAAGCATCGCCCGGCCAACGGCCAATCCGCCGCTTGCCCGTCCCTTCACGCTTGCGCAGCGCTTCAGCGGCTTCATCAAGCGTGTGGGCTTCGAGTTCGGTCCAGAATGTCTGAACCGGCGGAACGTTCTTGCAGAGCACCAGCGTCACCCGGTCAAATTTCGACTGGCGCGCAAACTCTATGGACAAGGCCGGTCCGTCGGAACGCCAGCCGCTGCCGAGGACAGGCAGATTCTTGGGCCGCCAAACCAGAGAACCCCAACCGATGCAGCCAATCCTGCTCATATCTAAGAATTGCACTCCCGCGCCAGGAGCGCCAGCGGCGCGCGCGGGGTGCTGAGCCTTCTTCAGGGTTTTGAGACGGGCGGGCTCGCGGCGCGGCCCGCTTTTCCCGTCACAAAACCCTGACCGCTTTTCACCGATGCGAGGAGCGCCGGCGGCGCCATCGGTGGCGGGCTAAGGCTCGACCAGCATTGCCGACGCGGACGAGCTCGCCGCGTTCTTCCGGCAATGCAAAACAGAAAGGAACCCGCCCGAGGCCATGGGGCCGAGGGCAAAAATTTTGGCTTCCCCACAGGCCGCATTCGCGGCCCGTGCCCTCACGCGCCCGGTTGCGCGGCACGGCTGCGCGGCTTGCGCGAGACGCGCGCCTTCGCGCCCTTCGCAGCTTCGACATTCTCGCCTCCATGACTTGGGGCGTCATCCGCGACAGCCGGATCCCAGCCGCCCATGCCCTGCAGCACGCGGTCAGCGTGCTTGATCGTGTTCACATGGCCGTAATGGTCTTCGATCATCTTCACCGATGTGCCCATCTGCTCGGCGAGGAAATAGACGTCGACGCCTTCGCCGAGGCGGAAGGTCGCGTAGGTGTGGCGGAAGCTATAGGTCGAACGCGGGATGCCGCTTGCGCCTTCGCGCAGCCCCGCGGCGTCCAGCACATCTTCGACCAGCGCCTTGTACAGGGTCTTGGCGGGCTCGCCGGTGACGGTGGTGAAAACCCGGTCCTCCGGCCCCGTAGCTTTGGCGATGGCGCGGATGCGGTCGAGATAATCGCTAACGCTTTTTGGCGCGATCATCTGCCGCGACTTACCTTTGCCCTGCACGAACATCACCACGATCTCGCGCCCGTCGCGGTCCTTTGCGGGCCTGATATCGCGCCAGCGAAGGTTCTTCGCCTCTGACGGGCGCATGCCCGTGTTGCACATGATGAGGATGAAATTATAGGCGACAGTACGATACCAGATGCTGGAAGGCTTGTTCGCCCGCGCCACCCACGCGCGTCCCGTGGTGTGCAGCTTGCGGTATTCCTCAAGCGTGAACTCGTCGCGCCGCATGGTCTTAAGCTTGGGCCGGTCGTCGAACTGCTGGCTGGCCGGAACATAGCGCTTCTTGATCGCGAAATTCATCACCGCCCCGAAGGCCGCCATTTCAAAACGGATGGTGCTGTCGCTGATGAAGGGGAGCGTCGCCGGCTTCGCGGGTTCCTCCGCCTGCTTTGGCCGGGCCGGGCCGGTCATGCCGGAGCGCCGCCCGCCCACCGCCTTCGCGCGTGCCGCCGCCGCCGCGCTCGCCAGCTTCGCCGCCAGCTCCGCCGACACTTCCCGCACGCCGTTGCGGGCATTGCGGCCCGCGCCATTGACGCGCCGCCATGCCGGGTAGCCTTCCCAGGTCTCCTGCCCGATCAGGTGAACCTGTGTCGTGCCAGTGTAAGCCTCCAGCGGCCCCTCCAGGATGCTGCGGAGCTTCTTGGGGCGCTGCTTGCTGATCTCGCCCCGCGCCGCCCGCGCCTCCTGCTCGACAAGGAACTCCCTTGCGACTTCTCGGAAAGCCCGGTTGAATACCGGCACGTCATGCTTGATGCGGAAGCGAATATCGGCGTCCACGTCGAACGCGCTTTCCCGCGCGGCGTTGATGTCGGAGGTTTTAAGCGAAACCGTCTTGTAGCGGTCGCTCTTGGGGAGTTTGATGCGGCAATACCAGTTGCGGTGCGCCACGTCCGAGCGCCGAAAGATGATGAGGCCGGGCTTCAGCTCCTCTTTGTCGCTGATGAAAGACATTGCACGCCTCTCTTGTTCTTCTCGACTGTGCAGGTTCTGTGTATCACAGCCGCGTAAGTGTTTGATTTATCATGCCTGTGTGGCCAATGTGCAGAGAGATATTCTCAAAAATAGTGAGAAAAGTCAACTATTTAAGATTTATCTCTCATCCCGGCGAAAGCTGGGATCCATGCCGACGGGGAGACTCGAAGGCCGCCTGGATGCCAGCCTTCGCTGGCATGACGGAGTAATGAATGACCATCCTCACCGTCGCCGCCCTGCAGCTCGCCTTCACCGACGCCGTCGAGGAGAATATCGCCGCCGTCGCCGCGCTGGTCCGCGAGGCGGCGGGCAAAGGCGCGAAGCTCATCCTCCCGCCCGAATTGTTTGAGGGCCATTATTTCTGCCGCACCCAGGACGAGGCCCATTTCGCCCGCGCCCGCCCCGCCGCCGCCCATCCCGCCGTCCTCGCCATGCGCAAGCTGGCGGCGGAGCTCCAGGTCTACATCCCGACCAGCTTCTTCGAGGCCGAGGGCCATCACCATTATAACAGCCTTGCCATGATCGGCCCCGACGGCAAGGTGATGGGTGTCTACCGCAAGAGCCACATCCCCGACGGCCCAGGTTATTCGGAGAAATTCTACTTCCGCCCCGGTAATAGCGGCTTCAAGGTCTGGAAATCGCCCTTCGGCACGATCGGCGCGGGCGTGTGCTGGGACCAATGGTATCCCGAGGCGGCGCGAAGCCTGGTGCTGATGGGCGCCGAGATCCTGCTCTTCCCGACCGCGATCGGCGCCGAGCCGCACGATCCGGACCTCGACACCAGCCGGATGTGGCGCCGCGCGATGATCGGTCACGCCGTCTCCAACGTCGTCCCAGTGGTCGCCGCCAACCGCATCGGCACCGAGCACGGCCAGCGTTTCTACGGCCATTCCTTCATCTGCGACGAGCGCGGCGACATCCTCGCCGAATATGGCGCCGAGGAAACCGGCATCCTCACCGCCACCCTCGACCTCGAGCAGGCGAGAAAGCACCGAGCCGCCTTCGGCTTCTTCCGCGACCGCCGCCCCGACCTCTACGGCCGCATCAGCGAAGACATTTAAAGCCTCCCATGCCTCCCCATGCGAAGCATGGGGAGGGGGACCACCGAAGGTGGTGGAGGGGTAACTGGCTAGGCTTCAGAGCTTCTCGCGCGAACCCCAGCCTCGGCGCCCTCTACCCCTCCACCCCCCTACGGGCGGTCCCCCTCCCCACCGCTTCGCGGAAGGGAGGCAAGGAAGCGAACCGAACCTACCGCCGCTCCAGCGCCCGCTCGAACACCGCCTCGAACATCGCCCGAGTCAGCCGGTTGGTGTTCTGGTTGTAGCGCGAGCAATGATAGCTATCGATCAGCCGCCGCCCGTCCGGAAGCCAATGCTCGGCGAGATGGCCGAAGGGATAAGCCGACAGCCTCCCCCCCGCCGCCCGCACCGCCGCGTCATGCGCGATCCGGCCGAGCGCGACGAGCACCCGCACCTTCGGCAGAGCCGCCAGCGCCGGCCGGAAATAGGTCCGGCTGCAGGTCGCAATCTCCTCGGGCGTCGGCTTGTTCTGCGGCGGCACGCACTTGACCGAATTGACGATGGCGACCCCGCGCAGCCGCAGGTCGTCGCCCGGATCCTCGCGATACTCCCCCTCCGCCAGTCCGAACTTGAGCAGCGTCTCGTAGAGGAGCAGCCCGGCGAAATCGCCGGTGAACGGCCGTCCGGTGCGGTTCGCCCCCCTCTTGCCCGGCGCAAGCCCGCAAATGGCGAGCCAGGCGTCCGCATCCCCGAAATGCGGCACCGGCGCGTTCCACCAGTCCGGATGCTCCTCCCGCAAGGCCTCGCGGAAGCCGACGAGGCGCGGGCAGTGCGGACAGTCGCGCGGCGCCTCAAGCGCGGGCACGGGGGAGTTGGCCGGGAGCATCCCGAGCGTCTACGGGCAGCACGATGGCCCTGACAAGCTACGCGATCGCGCTCGGCTCGAACCGCCGCAGCCGCCACGGCTCGCCCGCCCGGACGCTGCGCGCGGCGGCCGACGCGCTCGGCGTCGAGCAACTCTCGACCATCCGCTCGACGCCCGCGGTCGGGCCGGCCGGCCGCGGCTTCGCCAACGCCGCCGCCTTGCTGGCGAGCGACCTCGATCCGCCCGAATTGCTCGACCGCCTGAAGGCGCTGGAGCGCGCCTTCGGCCGCCGCCCCGGCCGCCGCTGGGGCCCGCGCGTGCTGGACCTCGACATCATCCTCTGGTCCGGGGGCAGCTGGGGCGAAAACGGCCTCATCGTCCCCCACCCGGAATATCGCCGCCGCGCCTTCGTGCTCGAACCGCTCGCCGAGATCGCCCCCGCCTGGCGCGACCCGCTGACCGGCGCCACCATCCGCCAGCTCCTCCACCGCCTGCGCCGGAGCCGCCCGCCGGAGCCGCTGGTTGACCCCGCGCCCGCGCGATCCTAGGGGCGGGCGCGCGGGCCCTTAGCTCAGTCGGTAGAGCAACTGACTTTTAATCAGTAGGTCGCTGGTTCGAATCCAGCAGGGCTCACCAGTTTATTTTCAATGACTTACGCTAGTTTCTGACGACCGAGCGGAGCCTCGCGCGGCCCCCACTGTGACCAGTCTTGTGACCTGGCCGATCACGCGTTTCCATAAGGCTTAGCCGAATCGGCCCCTGTGACCTCGAAAGTCAGCTGGTCGGCATAACATGCGCCAGCACGACGACCGAACCAAGCCAGCCCCCTCGAAATCCAAAGCCCCCGGCAAGCTTCTGGAGAGCGGAACTGGGCCGCTCGAGAAGGATTATGGCGGTCAGTTCCGCGAATGGGTCTCCACACCGGGGGGGCGTCGGGATAGTTCGCGTTTCGGCTGGAGGGCACATGCGGCGCAGAACCACATTGATCGCGCTGTGCGTCGCGACGGCCGCCCTGCCCCAGCCTGCGCTGGCGCGCGACGAGCGCTCCTGGGACCATGCCAGCAGCATCGGCCGCGACGTCCTGGTGGTCGCGGCCCTGGCCGTGCCGGCCGCCAAGGGCGACTGGCGGGGAGATATTCAAGCCGGCGAAAGCATGGGCGCCGCGGTCCTGGTCACCGGCGGTCTGAAGGAGTTGCTGCCGGAGTGGCGCCCCGATCGCAGCGACCGAAAGAGCTTTCCGTCTGGCCACACGTCCGCTTCGTTTGCCGCTGCCGCGTCCCTTCAGAACCGCTATGGCTGGAAGATCGGAATTCCCGCGCAGATGGTCGCCGCTTTCGTCGGCCTGTCGCGGGTCGAAGCCCGCAAGCATCATTGGTACGACGTCGTGGCCGGCGCCGCGATCGGCGAGGGCGCCGGATTCCTGCTGACGTCCCGGCGCCATGAGAACGTCCGTATTCTCCCGTGGGGCGGGACTGACGGCGCCGGCGTCGCCGTGGCGATGCGGTTCTAGCGGCGCGAGCGGCGACAGCCTGCCGGCCGGGTCATTCGGCTCCTGAGCGGTCGCCCGGATGCTGTCCCGCCCGCTGGGGGAGGACGAGGATCAGGACGACGATCGCTGCCGTCAGTACGACCGACGCGACCGGCCGGCTGAGATCGAGGCCGCCCTTGGCGACCGGCTTGTCGAGGAAATCGCCGACCGTGGCGCCGAGCGGCCGGGTGAGGATGAACGCCGCCCAGAAGAGGAAGACGCGCGAGACCCGGGTCCAGAAATAAAGGCCGGCAAGGATCGCCAGCAGCGTTCCGAAGACCGCCGCTCCGCCCAGATAGCCGAGACCGTTGGTGTCAGCCGTCCAGTCCCCCAATGCGGTCCCAAGCGTCTGGGAGAAGGTGATGGTGATCCAGTAGAAGCTCTCCGCGCGACGGGTGCGGATCGTGTTGACGTCGATCGATCCCAGAGCCAGCCGCCACACCGCCAGCGAGACGAGGACGCATCCGAGCAACAGGGCCGAGCCGCCGGCATAGCCGATGCCGAGAGACCGCGTCGCATAGTCGGCCATGGTCGTGCCGGCCGTCGTGGATGCGACGATGGTGGCCCAGTAGAGGAAGGGGTGGAAGCGGCGGGATGCCATCTGCCATCCGGCGAGCGCCACCAGCAGCGCAAGGAAGATGCCGGTGCCGATCAGGTAGCCGTTCCAGGGGGACTGGGCCGCCTGCGGGGTGGTCTCCCCCAGCCATGTCATGGACACGGTGTCGCCGCCGGTTTCGCCCAATGTGGTGGCCAGAATCTTGATGATCCAGAAACCGAGCGTAATCGCCGGTACCTTGCTGAGCAGCTGTCTCTCGTCCTGAGTCATGTTGCGCCTTCCTCGTCCCGGTCTAGAAGCTCAGCCCCAGCGCCCATAAGCGAGGAGATGGTTTCGCCGCCAGCCGCCCGCCAGCCTGCGCCGGGCGCAGCAGCCGACGCATTCGGGCCGGAGCGTCCGCTCATCGTGGCCACTCAGCCGCCGAGCGAGGAGTCCGGCCGATCCCGGCGACGACGGCGCGGCCCATTTGCAGGACCAGCCTGCTGCGCAGCACATGCCAAAGCGGCGACCGCAATCCGTCGGCGGAGACCGAGGCAGCGCGCAGCGGGCGCAGGACGGTATCGCGAAAGGCCTCGATGAGGCGGGGTTCCTCGACCACGGCCAGATATTCCTCCATCGAATAATAGCTCGGAAAATCGAAGTTGCTCGAGCCGAGCACGAGGAGCCGGCCGTCGATCAGCATGGCCTTGAGGTGAAACATCTCCGGGACGAGCCGGAGCGCGAAGCCCAGCCGCCGCGCCGCGTCGAGGAGATAGTGACGCACCATCGGCTTGTTGTTCGAGCTTGGGGCAAGCACATCGACGGCGACGCCCCGCCGCGCGGCGGCGCCCAAGGCCTCGGCAAACGGAAAGGACAGATACGGGCTGACCACGTCGATACGGCGTTCGGCGCGCGCAATCGCTTCGAAAAGGTCCGCAAAGCCGGCGGCGTTGTGGCACCCGTCGAGCGCGTAGAGGCCCAGATCGCCGAACCTCGCTTTGGCAAAGGCGGCGCGGCTTTCCCAGGTTGCGTCGAAGTCCGAAGCGAGGAAATCGGCCGCACCGGCCCCTTCGATCCGGAGCATGAGATCGTGCCAGGCGAAATTGTGATCGCTGAAGTTGACGCCTCCGATATAGGCCACGTCGTCTGCCACGATCAGCTTCTTGTGGTTCCGCAGGCCGTATCGATAGACCCGGCCGGCAATCGGATTCGTCCTGCGAACGCCCACGCCGCCGGCGACCAGTGCCCGGAACATGTCGCCGGTCGCCCGCACTTCGGCCCGGAAGGAGGCGCTCGCCAGAAAGTGGAGGGAGAGGACAAAGCGGTCGCTCACGACGACCCGCGAAAAGTCGTCGACGAGCACCCTTCGATCCCGTGCCCGAGTCTGCTGGAGGGCTGCGGCCACGGCTTGGCCGGTGGCGTCGCCCTCGAACGTCAAGGCCTGCACGAGCACGCGCTTGCGCGCCGAGGCGATATCGGCAGCGGCCCGTTGCCAGAAGGACGGCGCGCCGATCACGATCTCGCAAGCGGCGGCCGAGGAATTTTGATCCCACGGCGATTCCGAGGCGATCCCACGATCCTCGGGAAAGCTGCCGGAGGAAGCGGGGAGAGGAACTCCGTGCGCAGCCCGCTCCCCGTCAACCTCACGGATCCCTGCGCCGGCAAACCGAGTGCGGTTCGATCGAATTTCCCGTTCGAATTCGGGTCGAATCCGCACCTAGAATCCCTCCGGGATGAGCGACGGACGGCTGATCCTGACCCACACGAGCAGGAGCAAGCCATAGACCCCGAGGCCGGCCGCTGCCGCGAACAGGCCGTCGCCTAGTCCGACCGACCCCGGGTGCCACCGCAGGATGAGCAGGAGGATGACGAAACCCGCCGCCGCGGCCAAGGCGGGTCCGCTCCAGTAATGCGGCGAAATGCGGCTCGAGAAATCGCGGCCGAGCGAGGCACGGCGGGCGGCGGCGCGAGCGGCGTAGCCGAGCAAAGCGGCGAACGCGACGCCCGTGAGCCCGAAGGAGCGCACGAGCAGCCATGCCGTCAGCGCGGAGAAGGCGGCGAAGCCGGTCGTGAGGAGCGCCGCGCGCCTCGGCCGAAGGTAGATCAGGACCAGCTCGCTCGCCCCGAACGCACCCTGGAGAAGCTCGCCCGCGGCGAGCAGCAGCAAGGGCACGAAGCCCTCCTCGAAACCTGCACCCACCAGGCTGAGGAGCGGCCGCCCCACTGCGGTCAGGAACAGCATGGCCGCGAATTGCACCACCAGGATCAGGCGGGCCGCCGCCGCCACCGGCTTCGCCGCTTCGGCCGCCCCGGCCTCCGACACGGTCCTCGCCACCGCCGGCACCAGCATGGCGTCGAAGGCTTGACGGATTTGCCGCACGGGCAGGCTGAGCTGCCGAGCCATCGCATAGACCCCCGCGGCATGCTGCCCGAGCAACAGGCCGACAAGATAGAGGTCGAGGCGTGTGTAGAGCGCGTCGATCACGTCGACCCCGGTCGTTGGCAGTGCCTCCTTCAGCTTGTCGCCCAGGGAGGCCGAATGCGGCCGATACCGCCTCGCCTCCCGCAGCCCGAAGCAGCGGCGCAGGGCCCAAAGGGTGTAGGCGAGGCTCGCCAGCGATCCGCCGAGATAGGCGAGGAACAATCCCTCGCTCCGCCACCCGGCGGCGTAAGCGGCGATGGCGACGATGATGCCGACATAAGGTTGGACGAGATTCTTCGCGACGAGCTCGTAGCGCATGGCCCTGGTCCACCGGGTCGCGGCCAGCAGCAGCTCGATGACCGCCTGGAGCGGGATGGCGACAGCCATGGCGACGGCCGGTCCGGTGCGGCTTCCGAGGACGGGTTCGGGGGCGAGCAGAATCGCCGCCGCCAGAGCCGCGGCGATCGCGCTTGCGGCGAAGCCGACGAGCAGGACCGCGTCGAGGATCGTATGAAGGGAGGGGCGGGTGTCCGTCTCCCGGTCCAGCCATTTGAACAGGATCCATCGCGTGCTGAGGCCAGCCATCACGACCGCCGCTTCCACCGTGGCGAGGGCGAGGCTGTAAGCTCCGAAAGCGGCCCCGCCGTAGAGCCGCCCCGCCACAAGGAGAAACAGGAAACGGGCGCCGAAGCGGACCGCGAATCCCAGCGCGGAAGCCACCGCGCCGCGGACTATGAGCCGCCCGGGCTCGGCGTGAACGCTCATAGCTGCGCGCCTCGATCCAGCCGGCCAAGCGCCGCCTGCGCCTCGAACAGGCGCGCATAAGCCGGCAATATGGCTTCAGGCCGAAAACATTCGACACGGGCGCGGCCGCCTTCGGCGAGCGCCGCGCGCAGGTTGTCGTCTCGAAGCAGCCTGTCGATGGCCTGACTCAAGGCCTCGGCATTTTCGGGGGGCACGAGCCAGCCGCTTTGCGTGTGTTCCAGAAGCTCGCGTGGCCCGAACCGGCAGTCGGCGGCGATCGAGGCCGTGCCGCAGGCAAGAGCCTCGGCGAGCGCGTTCGGGCAGCCCTCCCAGCGCGAGGGCAAGATGAACAGGCTCGAGCGGGCGACCCACGCCCAGGGATTCGCCTCGAACCTGGCGAAGCGCACGCGGTCGGCGATACCGAGCGTCGCCGCCAGCTGCCGAAGCCGATCTTCTTCCGGGCCTTCACCCAGGATGACCAGGTCGTGATCGCAGGCCGCCGCGCTGCCCGCGAAGGCGCGGAGAAGGATGTCGTGGCCCTTCTGGGGCTGGAGCCGCCCGACGCTGATCAGGAAGGGCCTGGCCGGGGTTTCGCCGGGCGGTTCGGCAGCCCGGCGACGCACCGCTTCGACGTCCACCGGATTGTGGATCACCGCCACCTTCTCGCGCTCGAGGCCGAGCAGCTTGGCCAGGCTGTCACCCAGGTCGTGCGAGTTGACGAGCACGCAATCGGCGTCTCGATACGCCCGGCGGGTCAGCGCCATCGCAGCGCGCCGCCCCAGTGAACCGGAAGCCTCGTCTTTGGTCGCTCGCTCCAGGTTGTTGCCTTCGCGTGCGATCCAGCGCGGCCGCCCGCGCCGCATTCCGACGAGCGCCCGCCAGGCGATGAGGTTGGTGCCTTTGGCGAAGCTCATCACCACGTCCGGCTTCACCTCCCGGATGATGCTCCTGAAAACGAGTGGCGCGACGAGCGCACCGAGCGCGAGGCGGTGGGGCCGGTAATAGCTCGAATCAGAGCCGGAAGGGAATAGCCGCTCTCCCCAGCGGCGATGGTGAATCCGGGCGCGGTCGGCCTCCTCGAGATAGGGACCCTCCATCCGCAACAGGCCCATGCTGAGATCCGCCGCTCCAAGCGCCTGTGTGTTGAGGATCTGAACCGCGACCCGCTCGGCGCCTCCGCCGTTGAGCCAGCTCAACAGGAGAAGGACTCTGGGCGGCCGTCGGCCATGCCCGGCTTCCAAACCGCCTGCCGTCGCGTACTCGCCCCCGGCTGCGTGCGGCGGTGTTAGACCGTGGTCCATTTCCTTCTAGACGGCGCCCGAGACGTGCTTCCGCACAGAGAAAATGCGCATTGCGGGTCGGGCGGTGCGGCGGCGTCTTAGGGAAGGTCGATGCCGCTGCGGGTGAATCGTCATGGGCGTCCTTGTGAGATCATTAGCGCCTATCGCGACAAGCGTCATCCTCGCCGTGGCGGGAAGCCAGCCAAAGGCGGCGGAGGCCGCCCCGAAGCGCGATTGGCTGGTCACATTGACGGTCGGTGGGCAGCTCCGCCCGACCTTTCCGGGTGCCGGCCGAGTCAAGGGAGGCCCCTTGTTCCGGTTGTCGCGCCGCCGCGCCGGCGACCCGATCACGTTCCACGCCCCCGGGCAAGGTACGGGAATCCGGTTGCTCCCACGTCGCAGCCGAATGAATTTCGGGCCCAGCTTCCATCTCCAGGCCAAGCGGCGCGAAAATGACGTGGGCGCGGCGGTTGGCGACGTGTCGAGGACGCCGGAGGCGGGTGCCTTCCTGCTCGCCTGGCCGGCGCCCTGGCTGCGCCTCCGCGCCGAGGCCCGGCACGGCATCGGCGGACATAGGGGCCTGGTGGGCATCGTCAGCGCGGATGCCGTGGCAAGGAGGGGAGACGACACCGTCTGGTCGATCGGCGCCCGCGTGAGGTTGGCCGACGGCCGCTATCAGCGCGCCTATTTCGGCGTCACGCCCGGCGCCTCGCTGCGAAGCGGCCTTCCGGGTCATGCTCCCTCCGGCGGCGTCTATGCGATCGGGGCAACGACGACCCTGGCTCACCAATTCACACCTGTCTGGGGCGTCGCCGCCTATGCGGGATACGACAGATTGCTCGGCGGCGCGGCCGCGTCGCCCATCGTTCGCCGCTTCGGCAGCCGCAATCAACTGTTCGCCGGGGTGGGCCTCACCTATACCTTCCGGGCTCCGAACTGACGCTCGCTCGGGGACGGCCGTCGCCGCGGCGTGCTCACCCTTGGCCGGTCTTGAACCTCGCGTTCTTGAAGACGACCTCCACGGTTCCAGCCCGAAGGTGGTGGTCGGCGTCAGGCGAGCTCGCGCGCTTCGCCTTGGCCGCACAGCCGCGCCTTCAGCGCGAAGCCCTCGGCCAGCGCCCGGCGGCGCGCCTTGGCGGCGGGGGTCAGCGCCCGTTCTTCGGCGCGCAGCTCCTCGCGCGCGCGTCGGGCCCAAAATCTCTCGTTGCTTTCCATCGACCCGCTCCCCGACTCGGGTGCTAACATAGATTTGGCCGGATTCGGAGTCCGGTCCGGCGCTTCCCGTCGCCCGCCCGGCACCGGTCGTCGGGTGGCGGGGCCGACCCGGCAAATTGCGCGTTGCGAGGATCAGGATGACCCATCTCCAGTCCCATGCCCTCATCGTCATTCTCGCCGCTTTGTGGGTGGCGATGCTCCTGCTCGGCGGCCCGGCTTCGGACGTCGATGTCGGGCTCCTGCACCTGTTCCATTGCCCCGCGCTCGTCCCGGCCGCCGCGATGGCGACCCGGCTCGGCGACTGGGTCCTGCTCCTTCCGCTGAGCCTGGCGGGCGCGCTGCTGATCTGGCGCGCCCGCTCGCGCCAGGCCGCCTTGCTCTATGTCGTCATCCTCCTCTCCGGGCGGCTTCTGGTCGAGCTGGAGAAAGCGGCGATCGGCCGGGTCCGGCCGGACGAGACCGGCCGGCTGGCCGTGGTGACCACCCTCTCTTATCCGAGCGGCCACGCCGCTTATTCGATGATGACCTGGCTCGGCTTGGCCCTGCTCGCCGCGCCGTCGCCCAGGCTGCGCCTCCCCGCCGTCGCCTTCGCCCTCACCCTCGCTTTGCTCGTCGGTCTGTCCCGCCTCGTCCTCGCCGTCCACTGGCCGAGCGACGTGATCGGCGGCTGGGCGTTCGGCGCGGGCTGGGTGCTGCTGCTGGTGCGGCTGGCCGGCGGAACAGGTGGGCGGGCGCCGCATTGATCCTCACGAAGGAGACCGACATGCCCGACCGCAACGACCGCGGCTCCGACCGCGCCGAGACCGCCCGCCGCACCGACGATTCCGAGACGATCGACAAGATGGAGGACGCGCCCGCTTTCGGCGGCTCCAGCGGCGGCAACCTCCAGCGCGACATCGGCGCGCGCGACGAGATCAACGACGAGGTCGGCGACGGCGACGGCGTCACCCGCGTCCGCGACAGCGACAAGCCCGAACAGGCCAACCTGCCCCGCTTCAACCCGCGCTGAGCGCCTGGGCGCTCAGATATGCAACCCCACTTCAGCGCGCCCGGATTCCCCTCTCCGTTGGGAGAGGGGTAGGGCGAGAGGGGTTCGTGCGTCTCCGGATAGGGGGAACCCCTCACCCTCTGGCGCGGACGGCCACGGTATCGGCAAGCTTCATTCTCAAAACACGTCAACTCTCGCTAGGAGCAATAACGTAGGTCTCCACATCTCCAGCCGCATTCGCGTGCATGTGGATGACGTATCGATCCTGGCTATCTGCCATCTTAATGTAGTGTATGCTTAGCAAGCGAGTAATTTTGTCAGCATGATCTATCATAAATCCCCAATCATATTCCCTACGCTTCCCGTCCAAAAAGTCCTTTACCTTTCCTCGGTGGAGAAATTCCAAACAGAAGGTGTAGATACTTTTCAGATCTTTCTTCGTTAAGAATCCCTTGGTCAGTGGAGTGGCGTGGTGGTGGCCATCCTGGGAAGCAAGCGAAACCGGCACCGGGTAAAAATCGGCGTGCAACTTCCCAAGGGCCGCCATGATTTTCTCCGCGTTGTAAAGTTCGCGAAACGCTGTGCCTCGCGTCGCTCGAACCTTCTCGTGGGCGACAAGGCACCCGACGGCAAAGAGTTCACAGATCATCCGCAATTGGATGAGACAGAACTCCGCTGCCATATACGGCTCATGGGGATAGGTTCCGGCGTTTAGAAGGTCTGCGGTCGTCCTGATCGCTGCAAGACGGCTTTTGATCTCCCTCATAATGTCGGCGTAGAAGGCTAAATTCGACGGCTTGAGAACAGGAGCGGGCATGGTGGGTACCAATCCAAATGGGGGCGTCCCGACGAGCTACAGCTACGACGACGTCTCGCGCCTATCGCGGGTGGATGCCGGATCAAGTCCGGCATGACGAAGTATCGTCGCGGCGGAACACGAGGGTGAGGTTGTTCGCCGGCATCTCCACCAGGCGATCGACCCGCAGGCCGTGGAGAGCAGCCTCGGCCTCGACCGCCTCCACTTCCCTCAGCCCCCATTCGGCATCGCGCGCCTTCAGCGAGGCGTCGAACGCCTCGTTGCTCGGCGCCGTCGGCACGCCGCCGCGCCGGTACGGCCCGTAGAGGATGAGCGGCGCGCCCGCCGGCAGCAACACGCCGGCGCCGCGCATCAGGCCCTCGGTCGCCGCCCAGGGGCTGATATGGACCATGTTGATGCACAACAGGGCGTCGGCGCGGTCCACCGGCCACGGCGCCGTTCGCGCGTCCAGCCGCACGGGATCGAGCAGGTTCGCCAGCTTGGCCTCGGCCCGCCACGCGCGGATCGAGGCGAGCGCCTCCGCTTCCGCGTCGCTGGGCTGCCAGCGGAGGTGCGGGAACAGGCCGGCGAAATGGACGACATGCTCGCCCGTCCCGCTGGCGACCTCCAGCACCGTCCCCGACGCCGGGAGCATTTCGCGCAGCACCGCCGCGATCGGGTCGCGGTTGCGGGCGGCCGCCGGAGCGCTGAGCCGGGTCAAGCCCGCCGCGCCTCCTCCAGCAGGCGCCGCGCGCGCAGGTACATTTCCAGCCGCTGGATGCCGAGCAGGCCCAGCGCGAAGGCGACGAGGATGTCGGTCAGTGTCGCCGGCGAGAGATGGAAGATCCCGCCGCCGCTGCCCACCGGCACCATCGTGCGCATGCCGGACTTGAGCGCGATGAGGACGATGATGAACAGGAAGGCGGCCGGGGACTGGCGGGTGGTGACGGCGTGGGTCTCCGGATCGACCTCGATCTTCATGAGCCGGCCGCGCTGCCAGCCGAGCGCGCCGCCGAGCAGGAAGGCGACCGCGCACAGCGCCCAGCCGGCGCGCGCCGGCGGAGCCGTCAACAGCACGGTGGCCGTCAGCACGCCGTAGACCGCCGGCACGATCCACAGCCGCTCCACCTTGAGCGGCCGCGACTGGTTGATGCGGCGGAGCCGGATCGCCAGCACGACGATCAGGACCACGGCCGTGATGATGTAGCCGATCATCGGATTGGGCGCCCCGGCCGATCCCTGCATTGTCCTGTCCCCCTTATTCGGCCGCTTCGGCCTGCTCCGGCGGCTTGTAGACCAGAACCGGCCGGCGCGCCGCCTGCGTTTCGTCGAGCCGGCGGCGCGGGGCGTAATAAGGCGCGCCCCTGAGGCTTTCGTCGCCCGCTTTGGCCCGCTCCGCGACCGAGCGAATCGCGCCGATGAACTGGTCGAGCGTCGCCTTCGATTCGGTCTCGGTCGGCTCGACCAACATCGCGCCGTGGACGACGAGGGGGAAATACATGGTCATCGGGTGGAAGCCCTCGTCGATCAGGCCCTTGGCGAGATCGAGGGTGGAGAGCCCCTCGGCGAAGCCTTTGTCGCTGAACAGGGCTTCGTGCATGCACGGGCCGCTCGCCCCGAACGGCGCGTCAAGCACGTCTTCGAGCTGCCGAAGGATGTAGTTGGCGTTGAGCACGGCGTCGCCCGAAACCTGCCTGAGGCCGTCGGCGCCGTGGCTGAGGATGTAGGCGAGGGCGCGGCTGAACATGCCCATCTGGCCGTGGAAGGCGACCATGCGGCCGAAACTCGCGCCGTGATGCTCACCCGCGGTCTCCTCCTCGACCAGCGCATAATGATCCCCCTGCTTCTCGACGAAGGGCAAAGGCGCGAACGGCGTCAGCGCCTTCGAGAAAACCACCGGGCCCGAGCCCGGTCCGCCGCCGCCGTGCGGGGTGGAGAAGGTCTTGTGGAGGTTGATGTGCATCGCGTCGATGCCGAGGTCGCCCGGGCGCACCCGTCCGACGATCGCGTTGAAATTGGCGCCGTCGCAATAGACGAGGGCGCCGGCGGCGTGGACGGCCTCCGAGATCGCGATCATGTCGGGCTCGAACAGGCCGCAGGTGTTGGGGTTGGTGATCATCACCGCCGCCACGTCGGGGCCGAGGCGGCCGGTCAGCGCGTCGAGGTCGACCCGGCCGCGCGGATTGGCGGGGATGCTCTCGACCCGGTAGCCGGCGAAGGCGGCGGTGGCGGGGTTGGTGCCGTGGGCGCTCTCGGGCACCAGGATGACCTGGCGGGCGTCGCCCCTCGCTTCGAGCGCGGCGCGGATGGCGAGGAGGCCGCACAGCTCGCCGTGAGCGCCCGCTTTGGGGCTCATCGCGACGCTGTGCATGCCGGTGAGCGTCACCAGCCATTCGCCGAGCGTTTTGATCAGTTCCAGCGCGCCCTGGACGGTATCCGCGGGTTGAAGCGGATGGATGTCGGCGAATCCGGGCAGCCGGGCGATCTTCTCGCACAGGCGCGGATTGTGCTTCATGGTGCAGCTGCCGAGGGGGAACAGCCCCAAGTCGATCGCATAATTCTGCCGACTGAGCCGGGTGTAATGGCGGACGGTTTGCGGCTCCGAAAGCCCCGGCAAACCGATCGGCCGATGCCGCTCCAGCCCACCGAGGCGGCTAAGCCCCTCCTCTTCAGGGGAGGGGTTTGGGGTGGGGCCTGTGGAGGAGGCCGAACCTTCCCCACCCCAACCCCTCCCCTGAAGGGGAGGGGCGAGAGGATCGAAATCCACGCCGAAGCCGTCCTCCTCCCCCATCTCGAAGATCAGCGGCTCCTCGAGCATCAGCGCGCGGTTGCCGGTCCAGGTGGCGGTCCCGCCCAATTCCCCCGCCTCCGGGCGGGTCGGCCGTCCTTCGCGGTTCATGCTCATGCCAAAGCCTCCTCGAGCGCGCCGGCCAGCGCCTTCACATCGTCGGGCGAGCTCGTTTCCGTGACGGCGACGACGAGGCCGTTCGCCAGCGCCTCCGCTCCCGGATAGAGCCGCCCCAGCGAGACGCCGCCGAGCACGCCCCGGTCGGCCATCGCGCGTACGACCGGCCGCGCCTCCTTCGGCAGGCGGAGCGTGAACTCGTTGAAGAAAGCCTCGGTCACCAACTCCACGCCGGGCACCTCCCTCAGCCGCTCGGCGGCGGCCACCGCAGCTTCGTGGTTCACCTCCGCCAGCCGCCTCAGCCCCGTCTCCCCGAGCAGCGTCATGTGGATGGAGAAGGCCAAAGCGCACAGGCCGGAATTGGTGCAGATGTTTGACGTCGCCTTCTCCCGCCGGATATGCTGCTCGCGCGTCGAAAGGGTGAGGACGAAACCGCGCTTGCCCTCCGCGTCCACCGTCTCGCCGGCGAGACGGCCGGGCATCTGGCGCACATATTTGTCGCGCGTCGCGAACAGGCCGACATAGGGGCCGCCGAAGTTGAGGCCGACGCCGATCGCCTGCCCCTCGCCCACCACGATATCCGCGCCCATCTCGCCCGGCGAGCGGATGAGGCCCAGGGCTACGGGCTCCGTCACCACCGCGATCAGCAGCGCCCCGGCCGCATGCGCCCGCTCCGCCAGCGCCGCCAGGTCGCCGATCCGGCCGAGAATATCGGGATATTGGACGACGACGCAGCTTGTCTCGCCGTCCACCGCATCGAGGAGCGCCGCGGTGTCGGGCTCGGGCCCGAGCCCGGGCAGGCTTGTCACCAGCGCGTCGCCGGTGAAGCGCGCCATCGTCTTCGCCACCGAGACGTAGTGCGGGTGGAGGCCGCCCGAGAGGATCGCCTTACCGCGCCGGGTGATCCGCCGCGCCATTCCGATCGCTTCCCAGCAGGCGGTCGAGCCGTCGTACATCGAGGCGTTGGCGACGTCGCAGCCGTAGAGGCGCGCGACCTGGGTCTGGAACTCGAACAGGGCCTGGAGCGTGCCCTGCGCGATTTCCGGCTGATAGGGCGTGTAGCTGGTCAGGAACTCGCCGCGCTGGATGAGGTGGTCGACCGAGGCCGGAATGTGGTGCCGGTACGCTCCGCAGCCAAGGAAGAAGGGGACGTCGCCGGAGACGAGGTTGCGCCGCGCCAGCGCGGAGAGCTGCTTCTCGACCGCCATCTCGCTGGCATGGTCGGGCAGGCCCTCGATCTTGCCGAAGAGCCGCGCGGCCTCGGGCACGTCGACGAACAGGTCTTCGATCGAGCCGGCGCCGACGGCGCGAAGCATCTCGCTACGGTCAGCTTCGGCGAGAGGGAGATATCTCATCGGGCGGGTTCCTGGCGACTGGTATCCGTTCGTGGGAAGCGGGGCGAACGGAAAGATACGGATCTAATCACGCCTCGGGCTTCCGCATCGTGAAGCGGAGGCGGACATAGTCGGCGAGCCAGCTGCCATCCGGCTGCTGGAGCTGCGACTGGAGCCGCGCCTCGATCGCGGCGGCGACGGCATCTTTGTCAACATCGGCCACTTTGGCCACGTCGAGCCAGCCGGCGCGGAAGGTCTTGACCCAGCCGGCTACCCCGGTGGGGAGCGGCGTCGGCCGCGGGATGAGCTGCGCGTTGATCTGCGTGAAGCCGGCACAGGCGTAGAGACGCGTGAACTCCTCCACGCCCGGATACCATTGCGGGTCCTCCGCCGGCACCGAATAGCCTCGCGCGCCAAGCTCGTCGCGAATGCCCTTGCGGAGCGTGGCGACGTTCCCCTCCCCGCCCATCTCCCCGACGAAGCGGCCGCCCGGCTTCAGCACCGCGAACACGCCGGAGGCGACCGCGTCCGGATCGAGCATCCAGTGGAGCGCGGCGTTGGAGAAAGCGGCGTCGAACTGGCCGAAGCGTGCCGCCTGCCCTTCGAGGTCGAGCGCCTGGGCGTCGGCGACGAAGGCATCGACCCCGCGGCTCCGCGCCGCCTCGACCATCTCGGTCGACGCGTCGAGGCCGATCACGCGCGCTCCCGAGGCCATGATCTTCTGGGTCAGCACGCCGTCGCCGCAGCCGAGATCGAGGATCAGCTCGCCCGGCTGGGGCGCCAGCAGCTCGACTGCCGGCCCACCCAGCGCCGGCACGAAAGCCGCGTTGGAGGCATAGTCGCTCGGCGACCATTGGGAGGAGGAATTGACGCTCACTGGCTGTCGCAGAAGCTCTTGTAGGCCGCCGCGTCCATCAGGCCGTCGAGCTGGCTCGAGTCGGAGAGGCGGAGGCGGAAGAACCAGCCCTCGCCTTCCGGATCGCTGTTCACCAGCGACGGATCGTCGACCAGCGCCTGGTTCGCCTCGGTGACTTCGCCGCTGAGGGGTGCATAGACGTCGGAGGCGGCCTTGACCGATTCGACGATCGCCGCCTCACCGCCCTTGGTGACCTGCCGGCCGGCCTCGGGGAGCTCAACGAAGACGATGTCGCCGAGCTGGCCCTGGGCGAAATCGGTGATTCCGACCGTGGCTTGCTCCCCCTCCACTCGGACCCACTCATGCTCCTCGGTATAATATACTGTCATCGGGCGGCTCCCTTGCGGTGGTAGCGGTGGGGGACGAAGGGCATCGGCACGACCTTCGCCTGGAAGATCTTGCCGCGCTGGGCGAGGCGAACCGGCGTGCCGGGCTCCGCGGAGCCGGCGGGGACATAGGCCATCGCGATCGGCGCCTCCAGCATCGGGGAGAAGCCGCCGCTCGTCACCTTGCCGACCTCGTCGCCGTCCGCGTCGACCACCGCCGCGCCTTCGCGAACCGGCTGGCGTCCCTCGACCGCCAGGCCGACGCGGCGGCGGACCGGCCCTTCCTCGATTTCGCGGATGATGCGGTACCAGCCCGCGAAGCCGCCTTCGCCCCGGCGCCGCTTCGAGACGGCGAAGCCGAGATCCGCCTCGATCGGCGTGATTCCCCGGTCCAGGTCGTGGCCGTAAAGGGGCAAGCCGGCTTCGAGCCGCAGCGAATCGCGGGCGCCGAGGCCGATCGGCTTCACTTCCGGCTCCGCGGCGAGGAGGTCGGCGACCTCCGCCACGCGGGCGGCGGGCACCGAGATCTCGAAGCCGTCCTCGCCGGTATAGCCCGAACGGCTGATCCAGGCGGGGCCGCCGCCGAGCTGGAACGAGCCGCCGGTCATGAAGCCGAGCTGCTCCACCCCGGGCGCCAGCCGCGCCAAGGCGTCGACGGCCTTGGGTCCCTGCAAGGCGAGCAGGGCCTGCTCCTTCATATGATCGAGGACGACGCCGCGCGGCAGGCGTTCGGTCAGGTAGGCGATGTCACCGTCCTTGGTGGCGCCGTTGACCACCGTGTAGAAATGATCGCCGCGGCGGGTGACCATGAGGTCGTCGACGATGCCGCCGTCCTCGGCCAGCAGCAGCGAGTAGCGGAGCCGGCCCTCCTTCAGGATGGCGAGATCGGCGGGAAGCAGCGCCTCCAGCCCCTTCTCGGCCTCGGGCCCGGCGATGATCAGCTGGCCCATGTGGCTGACGTCGAACAGCCCGGCCGATTCGCGAGTCCAACGGTGCTCGGCCATGATCCCTTCATATTGGATCGGCATGGCGTAGCCGGCGAAGGGCACCATCCGGGCGCCACGCGCGACATGCCAGTCGTTGAGGGGAAGGGTCGATTCGACGGCGTCGCTCATGTCCAGTCTCTCCAGGGCGGCCGCTCAACGCCCGGCAAGGCCGAACGGTGTCGCGGACCATCCCCCTCTGTCACTGGACCTGAGAGCTTTCACGGGTGGGCCGTTGCGGCGCCCGCTTACCCCTTCGGTGGTCCGCCCCGGCTTTCCGCGGCGGACGCTTTCCAGAGTGCCTTTGCGCGCGCGGTCCCTTGTGCCTGAGAGATTCCGGGGCGGTTGCTCCTTCGGCGGCGGGGAGCCTTCACCCCCCACTCTCTCCCGCGCGCGCACCGGCCCGGGAGCCGGCGACGCGGCCGCTCTGGAGGCTCGGGCCGGGAGAGTCAACGCAGCTTCGCCTCGCCGGGGACGAAGCCGGCGCCGAGGCGATCAACGCGTGGCGTTGTAGGCGAGCTGGTCGGCGGTGAGCTGGAAGCCGACCAGGACCTCGAAGCTCACGCTCCGCACCGCCTCGCGGACCTTGGGGTCCGACATCGGGTCCACCGCGGCGTCGGCGTCGCCGGGCTTGCGCTCGCGCGTGATCTGGCGGCGGATGTCCTCGGGCAGGGTCGCGGCGGCGTGGTGGATCGAGGCGGAACCGGCGCCGGACGTCTGCGCCCGGAGCTGCCCGTCAGCGAAATGAAGGCCGACGCGGCCGACGCTCTTCGAAACCACCGCGGTGCCGCCCTGCACGACCACGGTGAAATAGGGCAGCACGACGTCGCGTGCGCCGCGGGAATCGCTGCGCCGCGCCTGGACGTCGAAGGTGACGTTCGAGACGATGTTCTCGCCGCTCTCATCGCAGGTGGTGCGGACGTTGGTGATGTCGGCGACGACGTCGATCGCGCTGGCGTCGTGGCTGGTCTCAGGGCTGAACAGGGTGATGTCGCCCGTCGCGGCGGGGATGGCGACGGCGGGGCAGGCGGAGCGGTTGACGATCACGCCCTGCGCGGTCACCTGCCCTTCCGTGCTGCAGCCGGCAAGGATCGCGGGAATCAGCGCGGCAACCGCCGCTTTGTACTTGAACACAGGCTCTTGGTCCTCATCTCTTCGGCCGGGGCGAAGCGCCCGCTCGGGATCGGCGCGGATCATAGGAAGCGGGTTTCGCGGAGGCAAGCGAACAGGTGCGGCGGCCCTCGCCGGTGGACGGGGCAGCCCGATCATCCTAGGAACAGGACGACATGCCGATATCGAAGCCCCCGCTCACGTTGCACATCGCGGCGCCCCGCGGCTTTTGCGCCGGGGTCGACCGGGCAATCCGGATCGTCGAGCTGGCGATCGAGCGCTACGGCGCCCCGGTCTACGTGCGCCACGAAATCGTCCACAACCGCTTCGTCGTCGACAGCCTCAAGGCCAAGGGCGCCGTGTTCGTCGCCGAGCTCAACCAGGTTCCGGACGGCGTGCCGGTCGTCTTCTCCGCCCACGGCGTGCCGAAATCGGTACCGGCGAGCGCGGAGGCGCGCGGCCTCGACTATCTCGACGCGACCTGCCCCCTCGTCTCGAAGGTCCATCGCCAGGCCGAGCGGCTGGTCGAGCAGGGACGCCACATCCTGTTCATCGGCCATCGCGGCCATCCCGAGGTGATCGGCACGTTCGGCCAGGTCGGCGAGGGGCGGATGACGCTGGTGGAGACCGCCGAGGAGGCACGGCGCGTCCAGCCGGCGGATCCGGACAACCTCGCCTACCTGACCCAGACCACCCTCTCCGTCGACGACACGGCGGAGATCGTCGCCATCCTCGAGGCGCGCTTTCCCGGCATCAAGGGGCCGCGCGGCGAGGACATTTGCTACGCCACCTCGAACCGCCAGGCGGCGGTGAAGGACATCGCCCGGCGATGCGAGGCGGTGCTGGTGATCGGCGCGCCCAACAGCTCCAACTCGGTGCGCCTCGTCGAGGTCGCCGAGCGCGAGGGGGCCCGCGCCCGCCTCGTCGGCCGCGCCTCGGAGGTCGATTTGGCCTGGCTGGACGGCGTGCGCAGCCTCGGCATCACCGCGGGCGCCTCGGCGCCGGAGACATTGGTGCGCGAGCTGGTCGACTTCCTTCGCCGCCATTTCGAGGTGACCGAGATCGAGAACGAGGGCGTGGTCGAGCGGATGGTGTTCAAGCTGCCCCGCGGGCTCGAAGCCGCTGCCTGACGCCGCCTTGGTCGAGGTCGAGATCTTCACCGACGGCGCCTGCAAGGGCAATCCGGGGCCGGGCGGCTGGGGCGCGATCATCCGCTCCGGCGCGCACGAGAAGGAGCTGTCCGGCGGCGAGCCGCTCACCACCAACAACCGCATGGAGATGATGGCAGCCCTGCGCGCGCTTGAGGCCTTGAAGCGCCCGTGCGGCGTCGTCCTCCACACCGACAGCGTCTATCTGCGCGACGGCATCACCAAGTGGATCCACGGCTGGCAGCGC
The DNA here is from genome assembly GCA_036403015.1 of Allosphingosinicella sp. Taxonomy (GTDB): domain Bacteria; phylum Pseudomonadota; class Alphaproteobacteria; order Sphingomonadales; family Sphingomonadaceae; genus Allosphingosinicella. The sequence continues at coordinate 43,465 of DASWRU010000027.1, read as the reverse complement.
AACGGCTGGCGGACCGCGGACAGGAAGCCGGTCAAGAATGCCGAGCTGTGGCAGGAGCTCCTCGCCGCGGCCGCGCCGCACCGGATCGAGTGGCGCTGGGTGAAGGGCCATTCCGGCCACCCGGAAAACGACCGCGCCGACCGGCTCGCCTGCGACGCGGCGGCTCAGTTCGCGAAGCGGCCGGGGCGGTAGGGCGCGGGATCGAAGTCCGGGTCGCGGCCGAGCAGCAAAGCGGCGGCCAGCCGGGCCGCGGCCGGCGCGGTCTGGATGCCGAAGCCGCCCTGGGCCGCGAACCAGAAGAAGGCCGGTTCCGCGCCGTCGAAGCCGTAGGCCGGCAGCCGGTCGGGGGCGAAGCTCCTCAGCCCGGCCCATCGCCGCTCGACCCGCTCGACGCGCCAGTCGACGACCCTCTCCAGCCGGTCGATCGCGACGGCGACGTCGAGCTCCTCCGCCGCGCAATCGCCGGCCTCGCACGGCGTCTCGTCATGCGGGCTGAGCCACAGCCGGCCGCCCGTCTCCGGCTTGAAGTAGAAACGTCCGAGCGCATCGATCACCAAAGGCAGGTCCGCCGGCGCGGGCGGGCCGATCCGGAGCTGGGCGATGGTGCGGCGATAGGGCTGGATGCCGAGCGGCCGGACCCCGGCAGTCCGAGCGACCGCATCGGCCCAGGCGCCCGCCGCGTTCACGAGCAGGCCCGCCTCGGCCGGCCCGGCGCTCGTCTGCAGCGACCAACCCGCATCCCGTCGCTCCGCCGCGACGAGCCGTGCGCGCGTGGCCAGGCGAGCGCCGCCCCGCTTCGCCGCCGCCAAATAGAAACCGTGGAGGGCGGCCACGTCGATATCGGCACAGGTCGGCTCCAGCAGCGCCGAGTCCCAGCCTGCCCGCACCCCCGGCACCAGCCGTTCTAGGCCGGCGCGGTCGATGCGCTCCAGGGCGACGGTGCCGGCGAACTCCGCCTCCATCCCCGCCAGCACGTCCTCGCCGTCGGCCCTGGCGATGTGGAGCCCGCGGCGCGGCTTCAGAAATCCGCCCCGCCGGAGAAAGGGTCCCGATCCGGTCGTCAGCGGCTGGACGAAGGGGCCGCCATAGGTTTCCGACCAGAAAGCGGCCGAGCGGCCGGTGGAATGGTAGCCGGGCTGGTCCTCCGCCTCGAGGAGCAGCACCGAAGCATGCGGGGCGAGCTCGGCGGCGAGGCTCGCGCCGGCCATCCCGGCGCCGACAATCGCGATATCGGCGCGCATCACCGGCCGGCGCGTGCGTCGAGGAAGGCGTCGATCCGCGCGAGCGCCGGGAGGCGGACCGAGTCGGCCTCGCGCAGCAGCTCGTGGGCCGCGTCCGGGAACATGAGGAGCTCGGCGTCGGGAAGCAAAGCGGCGGCGCGGCGGATGGCGTCGGGGCTGACCAGCCGGTCCGCGTCGGTGCCGAGCAGGAGGACCGGCGCCGCCACCGTCCGCAGCGCCTCGGGGGTGAGCTTCGCGCAGGAGGCGTAGGCGGCCTTCAGCCAGCCCCAGCTCGGCGCGCCGAGATCGAAGCCGGGCTCCTTCTCCCACCACCACAGCTCGTCTGCGTAGCGTTCGAGGCAGCTGGTGAGATAGGTCTGGCGGGGCGAACCGGCGGCGCCCGAGCCACTCGGCTGGTGCCAGGCCGGGTGGCGGCCCCAGCCGGACATCGTCATCAGCGAAGCCGTCCAGGCGGCGGCCGTGGGCGGCAGCGGCGCGCTGTTGATCGCCAGCATCGGCGCCACCAGCACGGCGGCGTCGAGCTTCGGCCGGCGCTCGGCTAGTGTGCGGAGCAAGACGTGCCCGCCCATCGAATGGCCGATCGCCGCGTGCGGCCTTGGCGCGGTGCGGCGCCAATCCTCGATCAGCGCCGCCAGATCGTCGACGAGCGGGTCGAAGCTGTCGAGGTGGCCGCCCTCGATGCCGCCGCGCGAGCCCCCCTGCCCCCGCCAGTCGAAGGCGGTGACGTTCCAGCCGCGGGCGAACCAATGGTCCTGCGCCTCCAGATATTTCTCGATGAAGTCGCCGCGCCCGCCGGCGAAGAGCAGCGATCCGCGCGCCGGCGCCCCCTCCGGCTGCCGCCGGTCAAGGCGGCGCAGGACCCAGCCGTCGGGCGCCGCCCAGGTGGAGAGCCGGGCGCCTTGCGGAATCCGCCGCCGGTCGAACGCTTCGGTAGCCATGGCTTGCGCGGTTACGGTTTCGAAAGCTCCTCCGTCTAGAGGCTGACGCCATGCATGGGGGACTTTCCTGGCTTTTGATCGCAGCGCTCGCCGCCTTGCTCGGCGCGGCGGCGGTGCTCGACTGGCGCAGCCGGACGATTCCGAACGAATTGAACGCCGCCATCGCCCTCCTTGCGATACCTTTCTGGTACGCGACCGGCCTCGCTTTCTGGCCCGACGCCGCCCTGCAGACGGCCGTCGCGGGCGGCGTCTTCCTGGTGTTCGCCCTCGCCTTCCATTTCGGGCTGATGGGCGGGGGCGACGTCAAGATGCTCGCCGCGCTGGCGCTTTGGCTGCCGCTCGGCTCGCTCGTCCAGCTGATCGTCATCATGTCGCTGGCAGGCGGCGTGCTGACGCTGGCCATGCTGATCCCGCACCGCCTGGCCAAGGCGGCGGGCCAGCCGGAGATTCCTTACGGGATCGCCATTTCTTTCGCGGGTTTGTGGCTGATTAGCGAACGGATTCTTAACCAATTTGTCTGATGTGTGAGCCTGCTTTTCCGAAGCGGGCCTGAGGAGGCGAACGGCGTCATGGATGTGAAAAAGCTCGTGCTGCTGATCGGCGCGCTCGTCGTGGCCGCGGTAACCGCGATTGCCGCCAAGAACATGTTCAGCGGGGCCAGCGCCCCGACCGCCGTGGCGGCGCCCGCCGTGCCCACCGGGCCGGAGGTGCTCGTCGCCACCCGCGCCCTTCCCGTCGGCACCATCATCGACGCCGAGGCCCTGCGCTACCAGCGCTGGCCGGAAGGCCTGGTCCAGCCCGCTTATTACATCAAGGGCCACGCCGGCACCGACGCCAGCACGCTGATCGGCACCGTCGTGCGCAGCGACATCACGGCCGGCCAGCCGGTGACCCAGGGCGCTCTCATCAAGCCGGGGGAGCGCGGCTTTCTGGCGGCGGCGCTCGGGCCGGGCATGCGCGCGGTCACGGTGGCGGTGTCCTCGACCAGCGGCGTCGCCGGCTTCGTCTTCCCCGGCGACCGAGTCGACATCGTCCTGACCCAGGAAGTCCACGGCGCCGGCGACGGCCCCACGCTGAAGGCGTCCGAGACCATCCTTCGCAACATCCGCGTGCTGGCGACCAACCAGCGCATGAGCGCGCAGGGCGAGGACGGCAAGCCGGTGATCGAGAACACCTCGTCCGTCACGCTCGAGGCGACGCCCAAGATCGCCGAGAAGATCGCCGTCGCCCAGACGATCGGCCAGCTGTCGCTCTCGCTCCGCTCGATCGCCGACAATACGGCCGAGCTGGAGCATGCCATCGCCTCGGGCGAGGTCACGGTCCCCAAGACCGACGATCCGAAGGCCGAGCACCGCATGCTGCTCGCCATCGCCAACCGGCCGATCGACACCGGCACCACCTACACGGTCGGCGCCGACGTCTCCCGCTTCCAGCGCAGCACGGTTCCGACCGCGCCGCGCGTGCCTTCCCCCGCCTTCGAGCCCCGCGGCGCCGGGTCCGATGGAGGGCAACCTTCCGTGCCGGTCGGACCCGTCGTCCGAATCGCCCGCGGCAACAACGTCACCGTCGTCCCGGTGGGAGCCAAGTAAGATGATGAAGCCCAACTCGATCGGCCGCGCCTCCCTGGGTACCGCGCTCGTGGCTCTGATCGCCGCCAGCGTGGTCGCCGCGGCCCCGGCCCCTGCCCTGGCGCAGTCGGCGGTACGCCCGTCCAACGACATCACCCTCTCGGCCGGGACCGGCCGGATGGTGCGGCTCGATGCGCCGATGAGCGACCTCTTCGTCGCCAACGACGCGATCGCCGACGTCCAGGTGCGCTCGGCCAACCAGATCTACGTCTTCGGCAAGTCGGCCGGCGAGACCACCGTGTTCGCCACCGACAAGGCCGGCCGCACGATCTGGTCCGCCAACGTCCATGTCGGCACCAACCTCGGCTCGCTGGACGAGCTGCTCCGCACCGCCATGCCGGAAGCGCAGATGCAGGCGCGGCCGATCAACGGCATGGTGCTGCTGACCGGCACCGTCGCCGCTCCTTCCGACGTCGAGGAGGCGACCCGCCTCGTCCAGGCCTATGTCGGCCAGAACACCCAGGTCATCAGCCGGCTGAAGACGGCGACTCCGCTCCAGGTGATGCTGAAGGTCACCATCGCCGAGGTCAGCCGAACGCTGATCAAGGAGATCGGCGTCAACCTGCTCAGCCGCGACAATAGCGGCGGCTTCATCTTCGGAGTCGGGCAGGGCAATGCCGGCACGATCACCGACAAGCCGCTCGGGATCACCAACCCCGCGACGGGGCTGCCCTTCACGCAGACTCAATATTCGTTCCAGCAGGGCGCCGGCACGACGCTCGGCGCCGCCGGGCACCTGCTCGGCATGGATCTCCTGTCGACGCTCAAGCTGAACGAGCAGGTCGGAGCGGTCCACACGCTGGCGGAGCCGAACCTGACCTCCCTCTCCGGCGAAACCGCGAGCTTCCTCGCGGGCGGCGAGTTTCCGATCCCGATGAGCAACGGCATCAGCGGCACGTCGGTCGAGTTCAAGCAATATGGCGTGAGCCTGGCCTTCACCCCCACCGTGCTCGAGGACGGGCGGATCTCCATGCGCGTCCGTCCGGAAGTGTCGGAGCTTTCCGACGCCGGCTCGATCCAACTGAACGGCTTCAAGGTGCCGTCGCTGACCACGCGCCGGGCCGAGACGACCGTGGAGCTCGGTTCCGGCCAGAGCTTCATGATCGGCGGCCTGCTCAGCAACACCAGCGGCAATTCGACCGACAAGGCGCCGCTCCTCGGCAGCCTCCCGATCATCGGCGCGCTGTTCCGCTCGAACAGCTTCAAGCGCAACGAGACGGAGCTGGTCATCGTCGTGACGCCCTATCTCGTCCGGCCGGTCAGCGCGTCGCAGATCGCGCTTCCGACCGACGGCTATCGCAGCGCCAATACGGCGGAGCGGGTGCTGCTCGATGCCGGCGAATATAATCGCGCCGGCGCGCACCGCCCCGGGCCGACCATGGCCGAGCCGCAGGCGCGGGGCCCCGGCCTCAGCAGCGCGGCCCCGGCCGACCAGCCGGCTTCGCCTCCGCAGCGCCAGGCGCGGCAGCAGCCGCAGCCGGCGGTCCGGCCGCAGCAGGCCTCCGCCGCGCCGGGTTTCAGCTTCTGACGCCGTGATCGAGCAAAAGGACAGGACCAACATGTCACGCATAACGTCCCTCAGCCTCCTCTTCGTGGCCGGCACCCTCTTCGTCGCTCCCGCCGCCGAGGCGCGGCGCGAGGCGCATGGGCCCGAGCGCGGGCTGGACTCGCTGAACCAGCCGGTCGTGCAGCGCACCGACTATGTGCTCGACGTGGCGGCGCCCTCGGGCAACATCTCCGCGATCGAGAAAAGGCGGCTGCGCGCCTGGTTCGACTCGCTCGACCTCGGATATGGCGACCGAGTCTTCGTGGATGAGCCCTACGGCGCCGGACCGGGTTCGGCCGACGTCGCCCGCGTCGCGGCGGAATATGGCCTGCTGCTGAGCGAAGGCGCCCCGGTGACGCCGGGCGCGATCGACCCGGGGTCCGTCCGGGTGGTGGTGAGCCGCAGCACCGCGAGCGTGCCCGGCTGCCCGTTCGCGGACAATTATCGCGGGCCGAGCTCGACCTCGGCCAATTACGGCTGCTCCGTCAATTCCAACTTGGCGGCGATGATCGCCGATCCGTCCGACCTCGTCCTCGGCCATGCCGGCCGCGGCCGGCGCGACGACATCGCCGGGACCAAGGCGATCAAGGTCTATCGCGACACGCCGCCCTCGGGATCGAAGGGGCTGCAGCAAACCACGACGACGGGGGGTCACTGATGAACGCGCCTTTCAACTCCGCGCGGACCGCCGCCCTCCGCGATCCCTTCGCGGCCTTCGTGTGCGACGAGGGGACGGCCGAGCTGCTTCGACCCATCGCCGTCGAGCATGGCTGGGCCCCCGAAAAGGTCAGCAAGGGCGGCCTTCGCAATGCCGTGCAGACGCTGTCGGTGTCGGCCAGCCCGAGCATCCTGTTCGTGGACCTCTCCGAATGCGGCGATCCGCTGAACGACATCAACAGCCTCGCCGAAGTGTGCGAGCCGGGCACCGTGGTGATTGCCGCCGGCCAGGTGAACGACGTTCGCCTGTACCGCGACCTCATCACCTCGGGGATCCAGGAATATCTGCTCAAGCCGTTCACGCCCGACCAGCTGCGCGACGCGTTCACGCACGGCCAGCTGATCGTCTCCGGCCCGCGCCTCAACGAGAGCAGCACCGACAAGCCGCACGTCGTCGCGGCGGTGATCGGCGTCCGCGGCGGCGTCGGGTCGACCACCATCGCCACTTCGCTGGCGTGGCTGCTCGGCGACAAGGCAGGCCGCTCGACCGCGCTTCTCGACCTCGACATCCACTTCGGCACCGGCGCCCTGGCCCTCGACCTCGAGCCCGGCCGCGGGCTTACCGACGCGATCGAGAATCCGAGCCGTATCGACGGCCTGTTCATCGAGCGGGCCATGGTACGTGCCAACGACAAGCTCTGCGTGCTGTCGGCCGAGGCGCCGATCAGCCAGCCCTTCCTCAACGACGGAACGGCCTTTTACCAGCTCCAGGAGGAGCTTCGGAACGCCTTCGAGAGCACGGTTCTGGATCTTCCGCGCAACATGCTGGTCCAGCACCCGCACCTCGTCCACGACGTCCATGTGACGATCCTGGTCGTGGAGTTCACGCTGGCCGCGACCCGCGACACGATCCGCATGCTGAGCTGGCTCAAGGCCAATGCGCCGCAGTCCAAGGTGGTGGTGGTCGCCAACCGCGTCGCGTCCGGCGTGCAGGAGATCAGCCGCAAGGATTTCGAGCAGTCGATCGAACGCAAGGTCGACATCGTCATTCCCTTCGACGTCAAGGCCTGCTCGCAGGCGGCGAAGCTGGGCCAGCCGCTGGCCAAGGTCGTCACCCATGCCCGCCTCACCCAGCCGCTCGCGCAGCTGACGGCGATCACGACGGCGGCGGTGGCGGGCGAGGAAGGCGGCAAGGAAGAAGGCGAAAAGACGGCCTCGCTGATGGCGAAGCTGGGCTTCAAGTCGCTGCTCGCGAAGGCTCCCAAGGCTTCCGCAAAGGCGTGACGATGACTCGCGGCGGCACTCGCCGCGGCGGAGCGATGAGGTAAGATGGTGCCAGGGATTTCGATGCTGCTGATGCCTGCCGGCCTGCTGGGCACGCTCGTCCTCGCCTGGGCGGCCTTCTCCGGCCCGTCGCAGTCGAAGGCGCAGGTCCGACGCCTCGAGAACGTCCGCGAACGGCACAGCAAGTCGAACGAGGTGGCCGCGCAGGCGCAGCTCAAGCGCCTCCTCCAGAGCCGCACCGAAACGCGCATGGACGGCCTGGCGCAGCGCTTCCTTCCCAATCCCGCCTTGCTCCGGCAGCGCCTCCACCAGACCGGCAAGGGCTGGACGCTCGGCCAATATGCCAGCGCCTCGCTTGCCATCATCGCCATCGTCACCGTGCTGCTGGCGCTGCGCGGCGCCCCGGTGCTGCTGGCCATTTTGGTCGGGGTGATCGGCGGCGCCGGCGTGCCTCACTACATGGTCGGCAAGCTCATCAAGCGCCGCGTCAACAGGTTCACGGCCCGCTTCCCCGACGCGCTCGAGCTGATGGTCCGCGGCCTGAGGTCCGGCCTGCCCATCTCCGAGACGCTGAACATCGTCGCCGAGGAGCTGCCCGGCCCGATCGCCGAGGAGTTCCGAAGCGTCTGCGACAAGATGAAGATCGGCCGGACGATGGAAGCGGCCCTGCAGGAGACCGCCGACCGCCTCGCCACGCCGGAATTCCAGTTCTTCGTGATCACGCTGGCGATCCAGCGCGAGACCGGCGGCAACCTGGCCGAAACCCTCGCCAACCTCGCCGACGTGCTGAGGAAGCGGGCGCAGATGAAGCTGAAGATCAAGGCGATGTCCTCCGAATCCAAGGCCTCGGCCTGGATCGTCGGCTCGCTGCCCTTCATCGTGTTCATCCTGATCATGTTCATCAACCCGGAATATATGGGCAAGTTCTTCAGCGACGAGCGCCTGATCGTCACCGGGCTGGGCGGGCTGCTGTGGATGGGCTTCGGCGTGTTCATCATGGCCAAGATGGTCGATTTCGAGATCTAGGGGCGAAGCGAGATGGTACCTCAACCCGGTCCGACGATCCTCGGCGTCGACGTCCTGATGGTGGCGACCGGCCTCGCCGCCGTCGCGACGTTCGCGGTGCTCGTCGCCATCTACGCCGCGACCACCGTCAGGGACCCGATGGCGAAGCGAGTCCGAGCGCTGAACGAGCGGCGCGAGCAATTGAAGGCCGGCATCGTCGCCTCGACCTCGAAGCGGCGCCGCAACATCACCAACAAGAACGAGATGGCGGACAAGGTCCGCGGCTTCCTCGGCTCCTTGAAGATGCTCCAGGACGAGCAGGTCCAGAAGGCGCAGAAGCGGCTGATGCAGGCCGGCATCCGCTCCAAGGACCTCGCCTTCGTCGTCATCTTCGCCCGCATGATCCTGCCGCTGGTCATCGGCACGGTCGTGATCGTCGGCGTCTACGGGCTCGACTGGTTCCCCGCCTGGGGCGCGTTCAAGCGGTACGGCCTCGTCGCCGGCGCGCTGATCCTGGCCTACAAGGCCCCCGACATCTGGCTGAAGAACAAGGTCACCAAGCGCACCCACGCGATCCGCAAGGGCCTCCCGGACGCGCTCGACCTGCTCGTCATCTGCGCCGAGGCCGGCCTCACCGTCGACGCCGCCTTCAACCGCGTCGCCCGCGAGCTCGGCAAGGCCTATCCCGAGCTGGGCGACGAATTCGCCTTGACCTCGATCGAGCTGGGCTTCCTCACCGACCGGCGCATGGCCTTCGAGAACCTCGCCAACCGAATCGACCTCGAATCGATCCGCGGCGTGGTCACGACGATGATCCAGACCGAGAAATACGGCACTCCGCTGGCCAGCGCGCTTCGAGTCCTCGCCGCCGAGTTCCGCAACGAGCGGATGATGCGCGCCGAGGAGAAAGCGGCGCGGCTGCCGGCGATCATGACGGTGCCGCTCATCCTCTTCATCCTGCCGTGCCTGTTCATCGTCATCCTCGGCCCGGCGGCCTGCTCGATCTCCGACAACCTTCTCAACAAGTAGGCACGGGGGCGGAACAATCCGCCCCCGCGGCCGGTTGGAAGGCGGCCGATCGCCAACGAGGAGAGCCGCCTTGCCCGCCTTCACCAACGACCAGTGGGTCGTCCTCGCCCTCGTCCTGCTGCTGGGGATCGTCATCGGCATGATCCTGATGGCGGGCGGCAAGTGGAAGCGCCGCTATCGCGAGGAAGCCGCCCGCGCCAACGCACTCGAGGCCGAGAACAAGCGCCTCGCCAAGGACGCGACCGAGATGGACTCGCTGCGCCACGCCGCCGCCCGGGACGAGGCGCGCCGGCGCGACGGCGGGCCGGGGCCGCTTTAGGGGTTTCGCGACAGTTCAAAGAGCCTCGACACGTCGCCCCAGTGAAGGCTGGGGCCCATACTGAGTCAGCATGGATGCCAGCCTTCGCTGGCATGACGGGTGTGCTTCATTCTCCCTCTACAGCCCCAGCGCCTCCTTTGCCTGGCGCCGCTTCAGGGAGGCCTGGGCGGCGGCCAGCCTCGCGATGGGGACGCGGTAGGGGGAGGCGCTGACGTAATCGAGGGCGACGCTTTCGCAAAAGGCGATCGAGGCCGGATCGCCGCCATGCTCGCCGCAAATACCGAGTTTGAGGCCGGGCTTCGCCGCTTTGCCCCGCTCGACGGCCAGCGCGATCAGCTCGCCCACCCCTTCCTCGTCGATCGAGACGAAGGGGTCGCGCGCGAAGATGCCCTTCTCGACATAGTGGGTGAGGAAGCGGCCCGCATCGTCGCGGCTGACGCCGAGCGTGGTCTGCGTGAGGTCGTTGGTGCCGAAGCTGAAGAACTCGGCCTCCGCGGCGATGCCGCCGGCGCGGAGCGCGGCGCGGGGGAGCTCGATCATCGTGCCGACGAGGTAATCGAGCGTTCGGCCCGTCTCCGCGAAGACGGCGGCGGCGGTGCGGTCGATCAGGGCCTTGATGATGCGAAGCTCGGCCGGGGCCGCGACGAGGGGCACCATTACCTCCGGGATCGGCGCCTCGCCCCCTTCCGCCGCGACGGCGACGGCGGCCTCGAAGATGGCGCGGGCCTGCATCTCGTAGATTTCCGGATAGGTGATGCCGAGCCGGCAGCCGCGATGGCCGAGCATCGGGTTGAACTCGTGCAGCTCGGCGGCGCGGCGGCGGAGGATCTCGACCGGCACGCCGGCGGCGGCCGCGACGTCGGCGAACTCCGTCTCGCTGTGGGGGAGGAATTCGTGGAGCGGCGGATCGAGCAGGCGGATGGTGACGGGGAGCGGCGCCATGATCCGGAAGATCTCCTCGAAATCGCCGCGCTGGGCGGGGAGGAGCCTGGCCAGCGCGGCGCGGCGGCCGGCCTCGTCCTCGGCGAGGATCATCCGGCGGACGTTGGTGATCCGCTCGGCGTCGAAGAACATATGCTCGGTGCGGCAGAGGCCGATCCCCTCGGCGCCGAACTCGCGGGCGGTGCGGCAGTCCTGCGGCGTCTCCGCGTTGGCGCGGACCTTGAGGCGACGGACCTTGTCGGCCCACGCCATGAGCGTGCCGAAATCGCCGACCAGCTCCGGCTGGACGGTGGGGACGGCGCCAAGCATCACCTCGCCGGTCGAGCCGTCGATGGTGATCGTCTCCCCTTCCCTGACGACGATCGCGCCGGCGCGCATCGCCCGCGCCTTGTAGTCGATCGCGACCGCGCTGCAGCCGCTGACGCAGGGCCGGCCCATGCCGCGCGCGACGACGGCGGCGTGGCTGGTCATGCCGCCGCGGGCGGTGAGGATGCCCTGGGCGGCGTGCATGCCGTGAATGTCCTCCGGGCTGGTCTCGATCCGGACGAGGATGACCTTCTCGCCCAGCGACGCCCGCTTCTCGGCGGTGTCGGCGTCGAACACGGCGGCGCCCGAAGCGGCCCCCGGCGAGGCGGGCAGGCCCTTGGCGATGACGCTCCGCTGCGCCTTCGGATCGAGGGTCGGGTGGAGCAGCTGGTCGAGCGCCTGCGGATCGATGCGCAGCACCGCCTCCTCCTCCGAGATCAGCCCCTCCCCCGCCATGTCGACGGCGATGCGCAGGGCGGCCCTGGCGGTGCGCTTGCCGCTGCGCGTCTGGAGCATGAAGAGCTTGCCGCGCTCGACGGTGAACTCGATGTCCTGCATGTCGCGATAATGGCCTTCGAGCAGGTCGAAGACCCGGGCGAGGCCGGCGAACACGTCGGGCATCGATTCTTCCATCGACGGCGCCTTCGCCCCGGCCGCCGCGCGGGCGGCGCGGGTGAGATATTGCGGGGTGCGGATGCCGGCGACGACGTCCTCGCCCTGGGCGTTGATCAGGTATTCGCCGTAATAAGCCCGCTCGCCGGTCGAGGGGTTGCGGGTGAAGGCGACCCCCGTTGCCGAAGTGTCGCCCATGTTGCCGAACACCATCGCCTGGACGTTGACCGCCGTGCCCCAGTCGTGGGGGGTGTTATTGAGGCGCCGGTAGACCTTCGCCCGGTCCGACTGCCAGGAGCCGAACACCGCGCCGACCGCGCCCCAGAGCTGCTCGTGGACGTCCTGCGGGAAGGGCCGGCCCCAATGTTCCTCGACCAGCTCCCGGTAGCGGCCGGTGAGGCGGCGCCAGTCGTCCGCCTCCAGCTCGGTGTCGAGATGGACGCCCTTATCCTCCTTGGCGATCTCCAGCGCCTCCTCGAAGGCGGCGTGGGGGAGGCCCAGGACGACGTCCGAATACATCTGGATGAAGCGGCGGTAGCTGTCCCAGGCGAAGCGCGCATCGCCCGACGTCGCGGCGAGGCCTTCGACCGTCGCGTCGTTGAGGCCGAGGTTGAGGACGGTGTCCATCATGCCGGGCATCGACACTCGGGCGCCGGAGCGGACCGAGACGAGGAGCGGGTCGGCCGCGTCGCCGAACCTCTTGCCGGTGATCCCCTCGATATGGGCGAGGCCGGCCGCGACTTCGGCGCGGAGGCTGTCGGGGAAGCTCTCGCCTTCGGCGTAATAGACGGCGCACATCTCGGTCGAGATGGTGAAGCCGGGCGGCACCGGCAGGCCGATCGAGGCCATTTCGGCGAGGTTGGCGCCCTTGCCGCCGAGCAGGTTCCTGTTCCCCGCCTCCCCGTCGGAGATGCCCCCGCCGAACCGATAGACGTAGCGGGTCATTGCCCCTCCCCGTTATGCCGAGGGTGATGCCTGTCCGAAACCGGACGAAGGTCCGTAAAGTCCGTGTCCCACGTACGCGCGCGCGATCTACCCCTCGATGCGCGAGAAGTCGGCAACGGCATGGACCGCGTCGCGCATCCGGGCGAGGAGGTCGAGTCGGGCTTCGCGCTTGGCGGGATCGGGATCATTGACGGTGACCTTGTCGAAAAAGGCGTCCACGGGGGCACGCAGGGTGGCGAGCGCCGCCATGGCGCCCTCGTAATCCTCCGCCTCGACGGCCGCCCGCGCCTGCCCTTCGGCCGACTCGAGCGCGTCGATCATCTTTTGTTCCTCATCCTGGGGGATGTAGGAAAGCGGTTTTTTCGAGCGCGCGAATTCGGCGACGGCTTCGGCGAGGCCGGGATCGTCGACGAGGACGAGCGGGTCCTCCTCGCCGGTCTGCGGGATGGTGTCGTTCTCCGCATTCGCCATGGCCCGCGACGCGCCGCCCCACCCCTCCTTCTTGAGGATGTTGGCGGCGCGCTTGTAGCCGGCGAGCAGATCGGCGCCCTCGAGCGTCTCGACGAACGCCTGGAGCGCGCGGACTCGCCGGACCATGCGGACGTTGTCGCCGCCTTTCTCCACCGCCACCACCGCGTCGATCATGTCGTGGCGGATGCCGCGCTCGCGCTGCTGGACCTTGAGCCGCTCGATGAGGAAGGTTCCGAGCTCACGACCCGCATCGGCGCCGCCCCGGTGCGCGGCCGCCGAGATCAGGTCGAACATGGTGGCGCGGAGGCCGTTGTCGATGATCAGGCTGAGGATGCCGAGCGCGGCGCGGCGCAGCGCGAACGGGTCCTTCGACCCGGTCGGCTTCTCGCCGGCCTGGAAGAAGCCGACGAGCGTATCGAGCTTGTCGGCCAGGCTCACCGCCACCGTCACGGGAGCGGCGGGGACCTCGTCGCCCTGCCCCAGCGGCTTGTAATGGTCGCGTATGGCATCGGCGACTTCCGGCGCTTCCCCCTGGGCGCGGGCGAGGTGGCCGCCGATGACGCCCTGAAGCTCGGGGAACTCGCCGACCAGGCCGGTGACGAGGTCCGCCTTGCAGAGGCGGGCGGCGCGGGTGGCTGCGTCCGCAAGCGCCTCTCTCGTCATGCCAGCGGAGGCTGGCATCCATGCCGACTCCGAACCTGGCGTTGAGTCAGCATGGGCCCCAGCCTTCGCTGGGGCGACGGTGGTTCCCCGGGGCGGAGTCGAACGGTTGTCCGCCCCTCCAACGATGCCCTTCTCCACGAGCCATCTTGCCAGCCTGGCGACGCGCTCCGCCTTGTCGGCGACGGTGCCGAGCTTGTCGTGGAAGACGATCTGGGAGAGCTTCTTCGCCTGCTCTTCCAGCGGGACCTTCAGATCCTGCTCCCAGAAGAATTTGGCGTCGGCGAGGCGGGCGGAGAGGACGCGTTCGTTGCCCTGGACGATCGCCGCGCCGCCATCCTCCGCCTCGATATTGGCGGTGCAGACGAAGTTCGGGGCCAGCCGCCCCTCCTTATCCGTCAGCGCGAAATATTTCTGGTTGGTCCGCATGGTGAGCTGGATCACCTCGGGCGGGACGTCGAGGAAGGCGGGGTCGAAGCGGCCGAGGAGCGGAATCGGCCATTCGGTGAGGCCGGCATTTTCGACCACCAGGCCTTCGTCCTCGACCAGCGTCAGGCCGGCCTCGGCGGCGGCCGCGGCGGCGCCCTCGCGGATCAGGCGGCGGCGTTCCGCCGGGTCGACGACGACGTGGCAGGCCTTGAGCTTCTCGACATAGTCGTTGGCGCTGCCGATGGTGATGATGCCATTATGGTGGAAGCGGTGGCCGATTGTGGCGGCGCCGGATCGCACGCCGGCGATCTCGAACGCGACGATCTCCTCCCCCAACAGGGCGACGATGCCCTGCAGCGGGCGGACCCAGCGCAGACTGTCGGTGACAATGGACGCTTCGCCCCAGCGCATCGACTTGGGCCAAGGGAAAGCGCGAATGACCGAAGGCACGACTTCAGCCAGCACGTCCTTCATCGGCCTTCCCGGCTTGACGATCTCCGCAAACCAGACGCCGTTCTGCTCCGTCAGCTGATCGCGGCTGAGCCCGTTCTTACGAAGAAACCCCTCCAGCGCCTGGTCGGGCGCATTAGTGCGCGGCCCCTTGATTTCGAGCCGGATTTCCTGCGTCTCGAGCCGAAAGTTGCGGCTGATGAGGGCCAGCCTTCGGGGGGTAGCGAAAGCGGCCGGGGTCATTTCGACGAACTCTCCGCGCGCGTGCATCTCAGCTTCGAACAGCCGCGCAAGATCCTGCTGCGCCTTCGCCTGCATGCGGGCGGGGATTTCTTCCGACAGGAGCTCGAGGAGGAAGTCGGTCATCTCCCCTCTCCCCATGGGAGAGGGGGCTCGGCGGCGCACCTCCCAAAGGCCCCGGCCCTCACGCCGCCCACCCGTTCTTTTCCATCCAGGACTGGCAGGCGGCCTTAGTCAGATCCCTCACCCGGCCGATGTAGGCCTGGCGTTCGGCGACCGAGATGACGCCTCGGGCCTGGAGGAGGTTGAAGATGTGGCTGGCCTTGATCGCCTGGTCGTAGGCCGGGAGCGGCAGCTTCGCTTCGATGCAGCGGGCGTTTTCCTCGGCGGCGTCCTTGAACCAGCGGAGGAGGGTTTCGGTGTTGGCGACTTCGAAATTGTAGGCGCTGAACTGGCGTTCGTTTTCGAGGAAGACTTCGCCGTAGGTGACAGGCCCCACCCCTGCCCCTCCCCTGAAGGGGAGGGGTTGAGAAGGCGCTTCCCCTCCCCCGTCGTTGAACCTCAGGTCGTAGACGTTGTCGACGCCCTGGACGTACATGGCGAGACGTTCGAGGCCGTAGGTGAGCTCGCCTGAGACCGGCTTGCAGTCATAGCCGCCAACCTGCTGGAAATAGGTGAATTGAGTCACCTCCATGCCGTCGCACCAGACTTCCCAGCCGAGGCCCCAGGCGCCCAGCGTCGGGCTTTCCCAATCGTCCTCGACGAAGCGGATGTCGTGCCTGGTGAAGTCGATGCCGATGGCGGCGAGGGAGCCGAGATAGAGGGCCTGGAGGTCGGCGGGGCTCGGCTTCAGGATGACCTGGTACTGGTAATAATGCTGGAGCCGGTTGGGATTCTCGCCGTAGCGGCCGTCGGTGGGGCGGCGGCAGGGCTGGACGTAGGCGGCCTTCCACGGATCGGGGCCGAGCGAGCGCAAGGCGGTGGCGGGGTGGAAGGTGCCCGCCCCCATCTCGACATCGTAGGGCTGGAGGATGAGGCAGCCCTGGCGGCTCCAATAGGTGTGGAGCGTCAGGATGAGGCTCTGGAAGCTGGGCGGCGCCGGGTCGGCCAAGGAGCGTCCTTCGCGGGTGCACAAAAGGGGTCGCGCCGCTTTGGCGCATGGGGCAAAGAGGGTCAAGGCAGCCCCTCGAAGTGGTACTTCGAGGGGGGCACGGGAGAGCGGAATGTTGCGTGTTCGGTGGGTGAGGCGGGTTGGCGGCCTGGTAGCCGGATTGACGCTGGCGGCGTGTGCGCCGGCGGCGGGAGTGGCGGATGCGGCGCCGTCCGGGCATCCGGCGATGTGGAAGCTCGCCGACGCGGACACGACCATCTATTTGTTCGGCACCTTCCACCTGCTGCCGCAGGGGCGCGACTGGCGCACGCCGGCCTTCGACCGGGCGCTGGCCTCGTCCGGCGAGCTGGTGCTGGAGATCGGCAATCTCGACGACCAGATGGCGCTCGCCCAGGCGCTGATGAAGCTCGGCATGTCGCCCGGTTTGCCGCCGCTCGCCCAGCGGGTGCCGGCGAAGAAAAGGGGTGCCCTGAAGGCGATGGTCGCGGAGAGCGGGATCCCCGAGGCCCTGCTCGACCGGATGGAAACCTGGGCGGCGGGGCTGATGCTGACCGGGGTGACGTTCAAGCGGCTCGGCCTCGACCCCAATGCGGGCGTCGAGCGGGTGCTGCAGGGGCCGTGGAAGGCGAGCGGACGGCCGGTCGAGGGGCTCGAGACGGCGGAGGAGCAGTTCGGCTTCTTCGACCGTCTGTCGGAAGACGCGCAGCGGAAATTCCTCGAGGCCGCGCTCGAATCGCCGGACGCGGCGAGGAAGCAGTTCGCCGAGATGCTGCGGGCGTGGAGCGCGGGCGACGTCGCCGGCATTGCCCGCACCTTCGACGACGAGACGCAGATGTCGGGCGAGCTGCGCGGCGTACTGATGGCGCAGCGCAACGCGAAATGGGCGGAATGGCTGAAGGCGCGGATGGCGAAGCCGGGGACGGTGTTCGTCGCGGTCGGCGCGGGCCACCTCGCCGGAGCCGATTCGGTGCAGCGCATGCTCGCGGCGCGGGGGCTGAAAGTGACTCGGCTGCAATAATGGCGATCCGCCTCATATGCCTCGATGCCGACGACACGCTCTGGCACAACGAGGCTTACTTCGTGCGGACTCAGCGGGCGCTGGCCGAGCTGCTGAGCGACTTCGCGCCGGCCGAAAAGGTGCAGGCGCGGCTGGAGACGGTCGAGCATCGCAACCTCGACGCATACGGCTACGGGGCGAAGGGTTTCGCGCTGTCGATGGTCGAGACGGCGCTGGAGCTCGGCGGCGACGCGCTGCCGGCGGCGGCGGTGGGCCGAATCCTGGCGCTTGGGCGCGAGATACTGGCGCACCCGGTCGAGACGCTGGACGGCGTGCCCGAAGCGCTCGACGCGCTGGCGGCGCTCGGCCGACTGGTGCTGGTGACCAAGGGCGACCTCCACCACCAGGAGGCGAAGCTCGCCGCCTCCGGCCTCGGCGAGCGGTTCGAGGGGGTCGAGATCGTCAGCGACAAGAACGCCGGCACCTACGCCCGGATCTTCGAGCGCTACGGCGTTCCGGCGGACGAGGCGCTGATGGCCGGCAACTCGATGCGCTCCGACATATTGCCCGCGCTCGAGGCCGGCGCCTGGGCGGCCTATGTGCCCTTCGAGCTGGCCTGGGCCCACGAGAAAGCGGAGGCGCCGGCGGGGCATCCCAGGTACCGGGAGCTGGCGAGCCTGTCAGAGCTGCCCGGCTGGATCGACACGCTCCCGGGCTGAGGCGCGCCTCGTCCTACGGCTTGGCGGCGAGGGCTTCGAGGCGGTCGATGCCGACCGCGCCGACCGCCTGCTTCAACGCGTCGACGGTCGGGACCTTGCCTTCCGCCTGCACCATGAAGCGGTTGGCGACGACGACGCCGAAGCTGCCGTCGTGCGAGACGTTGTTCCACTTCTCGGTGGTCATGCGCCCGTCGACATTGCCGCTCTTCTCATAGCCCTCGGCGGTCTGGCTGCTGGACTGGACGTTGAGCGCGCTCCCCAAGGCGGCGATGGCGCCGGCCGCGGCCATGTCGGTGACCTGCAGGCGGATGTGGCTGTCGCCATTCTCGTAGCGCGCCTCCGCCTCCGAGCCGCCGATGCCGCCGGCATTGGCGCCCGCGGCCGAGATTTCGGTACGCTTGTAGGCGCCCAAAGACGCTGGGAGCAGCGCCTGGAGGGCGTCGGGCGCCAGCGCCGCCTTGGCCTGCTGCGATTGGACCTGGGTGGAGACCTCCTGGAGCTTGCCGAGGTCGATCGTCCCCGCGCCGGGCACGGAGACGGTCCCGGCGGCCGGCGAGCCCATCCGCATCGCGCCGCCGCCGAAGAGGCCCGCGACCGGGAGGAGCAGCGCGGTCGCCACCACGGCGAGCAGGATCGCCGCGGCGACCGTCACCAGAATGTAGGGCACGGCCTTGTCCTCGGGGACCTTCATCAGCCGCGGCAGGCCGAGATAGAGGAGATAGAGGCTGTAGAGCCCGACGATGCCGAGCATCACCAGCCCGGGGATGAGGTTGAAAATCCCCGCGAGCAAGGCGGCGGTGGCGGAATAAGCGGCGACCTTGACCGCCTGCACGCGGCTCCTCGTGCCGCCGAACTGCGGCGCCAGCGCGTCGATCAGCAGCGCCAGCAGGAAGATGCCGAGGACGGCCCCGACGTAGCGCACGATCGCGGTCCCGACCGCTTCCGCGACCGTCGGCCGATAGACGATGCCGAACCAGCGGTAGCCGAAGGCGAGGCTGCCGATGAGGCCCGCCAAAGCGGGGATGGCGGCGAGGACGAGCACCCACTTTCGGAAGATCTCGCCGACTCCGGCCGGCTCCGCGTCGATGACGGCCCATTCGGCCTGCGGCTGGAGGAGGATGCGCCTTGCGCGATCCACCAGGTTGGACGAACCCGCCCGCGGCGGCTCGACCGGCTGCGTCTCTACCGTCATCTGTTCCTCCCCCGAGCCGCGGCCGTCGCGAGGCCGCAGCGCCCTGATACCAGCTAAGCCGCGGGGAGAACAGGCATGCGAGTCCTAGGCTGTATCGACATTCGGCACTGAGCCGAGGCTGGCTGCTTGCCTGCCTCCCCAGCGTCAGCTGGGGAGGGGGACCACCGAAGGTGGTGGAGGGGTAGAAGGCACCGAGGCCGGAGAATCCCCACCTGAACCTCGGAGACCGAGCAAGTTACCCCTCCACCACCATTCTGGTGGTCCCCCTCCCCGCCGCTTCGCGGCAGGGAGGCAAAGACGTGGCCGGCACGGCGCGAATATTCTGAATGTCGATACAGCCTAGGCCCGCGGCGCCTGCCTGCGGTAGCTCAGCGCCTCGGCGACGTGGATGCGGCGGACGGCCTCGCTGCCGGCGAGGTCGGCGATGGTGCGGGCCACCCTCAGCACACGGTGGAAGCCGCGGGCGGAGAGGCGCATCGCCTCGGCGGCCTGGCCCATCAGGCGGCGGCCGGGCTCGTCGGGGGTGGCGACGGAGGCGAGGAGGTCGCCGTCGGCTTCGGCATTGGTGCGGACGTTGTGGGCGGCGTAGCGCTCCGTCTGGAGGCGGCGCGCCTCCCCTACCCGCTTCGCGACCTCGGCCGAGCCTTCCGCGGGCGGGGGCAGGACGAGGTCGGCCGCGGCGACGGCCTGGACATCGACATGGAGGTCGATCCGGTCGAGCAGCGGGCCTGACACCTTGGCCTGGTAATCGGCGGCGCAGCGCGGGGCGCGCGAGCAGGCGAGCGCCGGATCGCCGAGATGGCCGCAGCGGCACGGGTTCATCGCCGCGACGAGCTGGACCCGGGCCGGAAAGGTGACGTGGGCGTTGGCGCGGGCGACGGAGACGGTGCCGGTCTCGAGCGGCTGGCGAAGCGAGTCGAGGGCGGAGCGCTGGAATTCGGGCAGCTCGTCGAGGAAGAGGATGCCGAGATGGGCGAGGCTGACCTCGCCGGGGCGGACTCGCAGGCCGCCGCCGACCAGGGCGACCATCGAGGCGCTGTGGTGGGGCGCGCGAAAAGGGCGGCTGCGGATCAGCCTCCCCCCGGTCAGCGCTTCGGCGACGCTGGCGATCATCGAGACTTCGAGCGCCTCGGAAGGGGTGAGTTCCGGAAGGATTCCGGGCAGGCAGGCGGCGAGCAGCGACTTGCCGGCGCCGGGCGGGCCGGTCATCAGCAGATTGTGGCCGCCCGCCGCGGCGATCTCCAGCGCCCGCTTCGCCGTCTCCTGCCCCTTCACCTGGGCGAGATCGGGGCCGAAGCCGTTCAGCTCAGCCTGCCCCGGCTCCGGCGGGCTCAGGACCGAGCTGCCGCGGAAATGGTTGAGCAGCGCGATCAGGTCGGGCGCGGCGACGATCTCGACGTCGCCGGCCCAGGCCGCCTCCGGGCCCTGCGCGATGGGGCAGACGAGGCCGAGGCTGCGTGCCGAGGCATACATGGCGGCGAGCAGCACGCCGGGCGACGGCGCGACGCGGCCGTCGAGGCCGAGCTCGCCGACCGCGACATAGCCGGCGAGCGTCTCGGTATCGATCGCGCCCATCGCCGCGAGCAGGCCAAGCGCGATGGGCAGGTCGTAATGCGAACCCTCCTTCGGCAGGTCCGCCGGCGACAGGTTGACGGTGATCCGCTTGGGCGGGAGCGAGAGGCCGATCGCGGCGAGGGCGGCGTGCACCCGCTCCCGGCTCTCGGCCACCGCTTTGTCGGGGAGGCCGACGACCAGGAACTTGGGCAGGCCCGCCGAAATTTGCACCTGCACCTCGACCGCTCTCGCCTCGAGCCCCAGAAACGCCACCGTGGCGACATGCGCGACCATGAATTGCAACCCCTCCGGACACACACCTTTTCGGAGGATCGGTACTTGTTAGTCAACGCTTTCCGTGATCCCGGCCGGCGTTATTTGACGGAGCCTCCAAAGAGGCCGAACGATGCCGGGGAAAAGCGGAGGGACGGATGAGCGGATATATGGTGATGGCCTGGTTCGGGGGCACCAACGGCTTCTACATGGTGAATTCCGACACGCGGGAGGGCGCGCGCGCAGAGGTCGACAAGCTCACCGGCCAGACCAATGCCCAGGCGCTGACCGTGCTCAGCGATGACACGCTCAAATATTTCGACGTCCAGCCGGGCCGGCCTCAGCTTCGCTTC
Organism: Allosphingosinicella sp.; assembly: GCA_036403015.1. Taxonomy (GTDB): domain Bacteria; phylum Pseudomonadota; class Alphaproteobacteria; order Sphingomonadales; family Sphingomonadaceae; genus Allosphingosinicella. Next base: position 22,564 of record DASWRU010000027.1, on the reverse strand, counting down.
AGCACCCTCCCCGGCATGAACGGCGTACTAGGCGAGGTGGCCAGCAGCGAGTTCGACATGGGCTGACGAGGCGTCTTGCGCGGCTAACACAGCTTTCCCACATGGGACGCATGAGCAGGATCGACTGGCGCCACCTGACACAATATCCGGCCGTGCGGAGCGCGCTCGTCGTGGTGGGGTTCATCCTCATCGCCCTGACGCCGGTCGTCGGCCCGATCCCCGGTCCGGGTGGGGCGTTCGTTTTGGCGGCCGGCCTGACCCTGGTGCTGCGCTACAGCGACTGGGCCAAGAAGCAGTATGTGAAGTTCAAGAAGAAGCATCCGAGGAAAGGGGCCTGGGCGGACTGGGGGCTGAGGCGGCGCAGCCATATGCGGCGCGAGGCGCTGAAGAAGGAGCGGGAGGCGGCGGAGGCGACGGCACCGGCCGAAGCGCCGGTCGACCATGAGGGGCGGACCGCGCTCGAGACGGCCGAGCTCCACGTCGGCACGCTGCAGGTCAACGAGGCGTCGAGCACGGGCGTTCGCGATTGACTTTCGGGGCGCCTTTGCCTATCGGCGCCTCCAACGGCGGCCACCTCCTGGGGGTGGCCCTTTTTAATTCAGTTATTCGAGGAATGAGCGATGAAGCGCACCTTCCAGCCGAGCCGCCTCGTGCGCAAGCGGCGTCACGGCTTCCGGGCCAGGACCGCGACCGTGGGCGGCCGCAAGGTCCTGGCCGCGCGCCGCGCCCGCGGCCGCAAGACGCTGTCCGCGTAACCGCGACGGCCTCTCCCTACACCAATCTCACCCGCCGCGCCGACTTCCTGGCCGCCAATCGCGGCCGGCGCGCGCCCATGCCCGGCTTCGTCCTGCTGGTGCGCGAGCGCGGCGATGAGGATTCGTCGATGCGATTGGGCATCACCGTCACGAAGAAGATCGGCGGCGCCGTAGTGCGCAACCGGATGAAGCGGCGGTTCCGGGCGCTGGCGCGCGAGCTGCTGCCGGAGAAGGGCGTGGCCGGCGCGGATCATGTGCTGATCGGGCGGGCCGGCGGAGTGGAGCGGGATTTCGGGCTGCTCCGCGCCGAGCTCGGCAAGGCGCTCACGAAGCTCGGGCGATGATCGCGAAGCTGCTCATCCTGGTCGCGACCGCCTGGCAGAAGGGGCCATCGCGAATCCTGCCGCCGAGCTGCCGGTTCCGGCCGAGCTGCTCGGCCTATGCAATCGGCGCGCTTCGGCGCTATGGCGCGCTCCGCGGCAGCTGGCTCGCCGCCCGGCGCCTCGCCCGATGCCATCCGTGGGGCGGCTCGGGCTACGATCCGGTACCGTGAGGGGGAATAAGTGAACGATCAGCGCAACATCATCCTCGCGGTCGTGCTGTCGGCGATCGTGCTGTTCGGCTGGAATTTCGCCGCCCAGCGCTGGGTGCCGACCGCCAACCCGCCGGCGACGAAGACGGTGAACGGCAAGCAGGTGCCGCTGCCGAGGCCTCAGGCGAGCCCGGCCGCGAACGGCGCGGCCGCGACCCGCGACCGTCGGGCAGTGCTCGGCGAGACGCCGCGCATCGCCATCGAGACGCCCCGCCTCAGGGGTTCGGTCAACCTCAAGGGCGCGCGGATCGACGATCTCGTCCTCCTCACCCACCGCGAGACCATCGCCAAGGATTCGCCGCCGATCCGGCTGCTCTCCCCGGCCGGGGCGCCCGACGCCTATTTCGCCAGCTTCGGCTGGACCGGCGACGGAGTCGCCCTCCCCGGCCCCGACACGGTCTGGACCGCCAGCGGCACCCGCCTCGCGCCGGGCAGCCCGGTGACCTTGAGCTGGACCAACGGCCGGGGCCAGCGCTTCGACATCGGCCTCAGCGTCGACGACGGCTATATGTTCGCGGTCGACCAGCGCGTGTCGAACGGCGCGGCGGGGGCGGTCGCGGCTCGGCCCTACGGGCTCGTCAGCCGCGCCACCGCCTCGGCCGACCGCGACACCTGGACGATGCACGTCGGGCCGATGGGCGTGTTCAACGGCTCGGCCAATTACAGCTGGGGCTACAAGCAGCTGGGGGAGAAAGGCGCGCAGAGCTTCGCCACCACCGGCGGCTGGATCGGCTTCACCGACAAATATTGGCTGACGGCGCTGATCCCGGACCAGGGAAGCCGCGTCGACGCCTCGCTGCGCCCCGGCGGCGCCGGCAGCTTCCAGGCGGATTTCACCACCCAGCCGGCGGTCGTCCCGGCCGGCAAGGCGCTCACCTACCGAAGCCGCTTCTTCGCCGGCGCCAAGGAAGTCCAGTTGCTCGACCGCTACCAGGATGCGGGCGTCGCCAAGTTCGACAAGGCGATCGACTGGGGCTGGTTCGAGTGGTTCATGAAGCCGATCTTCATGCTGTTGAACTGGCTCTACGCCCATATCGGCAATTTCGGCCTGGCGATCATCTGCCTGACCCTGATCATCCGCACGCTCATGTTCCCGATCGCGCAGAAGCAGTTCCGATCGATGGCGGCGATGCGGGTGCTCCAGCCCAAGATGAAGGATCTCCAGGAGCGCCACAAGGAGGACAAGCCGCGCCTCCAGCAGGAGATGCTGAAGCTCTACCAGGAGGAGAAGGTGAACCCGGTGGCGGGCTGCCTGCCGGTCGTCATCCAGATCCCGATCTTCTATGCCCTCTACAAGACGTTGATGGTCAGCGTGGAGATGCGCCACAAGCCGTTCGTCCTGTGGATCAAGGACCTCTCCGCCCCCGACCCGCTGACCCCGGTCAACCTGTTCGGCTACCTTCACTTCACGCCTCCGCCCTTCCTGGCGCTGGGCGTGCTGCCGATCCTGCTCGGCATCACCATGTACATGCAGTTCAAGTTGAACCCGCCGCCCACCGACCCGGTGCAGAAGCAGGTGTTCGGCATGATGCCGTGGATCATGATGTTCGTGTTCGCGCCGTTCGCGGCGGGGCTGCAGCTCTATTACGTCTGCAACAACCTCTACGGCATCGCCCAGCAGCGCTGGCTCTACGCCCGCTATTCGCCGGATACTCTTCAGGGCGGGAAGACGGCCAAGACGTGAGCGAGGAGACGGCCGAACTGGATGAGACGGCGCGGAAGCTCTTTTCCGGGCCGATCGCGTTCCTGAAGTCGGCCCCGGGGCTGCAATTCCTGCCCCCGCCCGGCGTTCCGGAAGTGGCGTTCGCCGGGCGCTCCAACGTCGGCAAGTCGTCGCTGCTCAACAAGCTTACCCACCGCATCGGGCTGGCGCGCACCTCGAACACGCCCGGGCGGACGCAGGAGCTCAATTTCTTCGACGTCGGCGAGCCGCTGCGCTTCCGGCTGGTCGACATGCCCGGCTACGGCTTCGCCAAGGCGCCCAAGGACGTGGTCAGGAAGTGGCGCTTCCTGGTCAACGACTATCTGAGGGGCCGGGCGGCGCTGAAGCGCGCGCTGGTGCTGGTCGACGCCCGCCACGGGCTGAAGGACATCGACCTCGAGATCATGAAGATGCTCGACGACGCCGCGGTGAGCTACCACCTCGTGCTGACCAAGGCCGACAAGGTGAAGGCGAGCGAGCTGGCGGCGGTGGAGGCGGCGACCGCGGCCGTCGCAGCGAAGCGCCCGGCCGCGCATCCGGAGATCATCGCCACCTCGGCGGAGACGGGGCTCGGGATGGAACAGCTGAGGCGGGCGGTGGTGGAGGCCGTGCTCTGACCTGCCTCCCCAAGCTGCGCTTGGGGAGGGGGACCAGCGAAGCTGGTGGAGGGGTAAGAGGCCCTGGCCTCTGCCTGCGCGCGCTCGACCCGCGGCTTCGGAGCCGGTTACCCCTCCACCGCCAAAATTGGCGGTCCCCCTCCCCATCTGCGATGGGGAGGCAAATCAATAGCCCATCAGCGCCAGCACTTCGCGCCGGCTTCGCTCGTCCTCCCTGAACACGCCCATCATTCGGCTGGTGGTCATCATCACGCCGGGGGTCTGGACTCCGCGGGCGGTCATGCAGGCGTGGCTCGCCTCGATGACGACGGCGACGCCGTGGGGCTGGAGATGCTCGCAGATGCAGTCGGCGACCTGGGCGGTGAGGCGCTCCTGGACCTGGAGGCGGCGGGCAAAACCGTGGAGGACTCGGGCAAGCTTGGAGATTCCGACCACCCGCCGGGCGGGAAGATAGGCGATCGAGGCCTTGCCGATGATCGGCGCGAGATGGTGCTCGCAATGCGACTGGAAGGGGATGTCCTTCAGCAGCACGATCTCGTCATAGCCGCCCACCTCCTCGAAGGTGCGGCTCAAATGGTGGGAGGGGTCTTCGCGATAGCCGCTGGCATATTCGTGCCAGGCGCGGCCGACGCGGGCCGGCGTATCGAGCAGGCCCTCGCGCGCCGGATCGTCGCCGGCCCAGCGGATGAGGGTGCGCACGGCGTCCTGCACCTCGGCGGGCACTTCGACCTTGGGCGCCGGGCGGACAAGGTCTCCGTCGGCGGTATCGGGGCTGTGGTCCATATATGCGGCTCCGCCGGGCGGGCGGTGGTGACCCCGACAGGATTCGAACCTGTGGCCCTCAGATTAGGAATCTGATGCTCTATCCTGCTGAGCTACGGGGCCGCGCCGCCTGGGCGCCCGGTTAGAGCGCGCCGGCGCGCGGGTCAATTCTCGGTGCCGGGGTCGGATACTGGAAAGGGCAGCGGCGCGAGCGGGACGCCCTCCTCCGCCAGGCTCTCGGCCTCCTCGCGCGTGGCGCGGCCATGGATGGCGCGGGCTTCGGCCTCGCCGAGGTGGATCGCTCGGGCTTCGGAGGCGAAGCGGTCGCCGACGCCCTCCGAGTTCGCCAGCAGCTGCTTCTGGACCGCCGCGGCGGCGGCGAGCATCGCCTTTGCCTGCCGGGGGTCCGCGGAGAAATGGGAGGCGGGCTGCGCGTTGCCCTTCGCGGAAACCGCCGGCGCCATAGGTGCCTTCGCAATCCCGGACGACCCGCAGATCGGGCAGGCGACCAGGCCCCTCGCCTGCTGCGCCTCATAATCCACAGACGAACCGAACCATGCTTCGAAAACATGGCCTTGGGGCGAACATCTAAGATCGAATATGATCATCCTGCCCGCTCCACCTGGGGGACGGGTCTGCGATGGCGGATGGCGGGAAGGCGGGCGCGCACCGCCTCCACCTCGGCGAGATCGATCTCCGCGAAGCCGACCCCCTCGTCCCGCCCCATGTCGAGCCGCACCTCGCCCCACGGCCCGACGACGAGGCTGTGGCCGTAGGTCTCGCGCCCGTCCTCGTGCCGGCCGCTCTGGGCGGCTGCGACGACGAACGCGCCCGCCTCGATCGCGCGGGCCCGCATCAGCACGTGCCAGTGCGCCTCTCCGGTCGGCACCGTGAAGGCGGCCGGGATCGCCAAAATCTCGGCGCCGGCGTCGGTCAGGGCGCGATAGAGATCGGCGAAGCGAAGGTCGTAGCAGATGGAGAGCCCGACCGGCCCGGCCGGCGTCTCCGCCACCACCGCGCGAGTCCCACGCGCATAGGCGGCCGACTCGCGCCAGGATTCGCCCGTGGCAAGATCGACGTCGAACAGATGGAGCTTGTCGTAGGTGGCGCACACAACGCCCCGGTCGTCGATCAGGAAGCTCCGGTTGGCGAGCTTCTCCCCCCGGGTCCGCACCGCGAGCGAGCCGAGATGCACCCAGATTCCGGCCCGCGCCGCGGCGGCGCGGACGGCGGCAAGGACGGGATCGTCCGCCTCCGCATGGAGATTCGGCGCCGCGCGCGCCCGGTCGCGGTCGAGCAGCCCGCTCATCTCCGGGGTGAACAGGATCGCCGCCCCGCCCGCCGCCGCCTCGTCGACCGCCGCGACGAGGGCGCGGGCATTGGCGGCGGGATCGATGCCGGTCCTGGCCTGGTAGAGCGCGATGCGGGTCATGCCGCCCGAGAGGTGCGGCGGGGCGCCCGTGCTGTCAATGCGAAGGGTCAGGCGCCCTGCAGCATATCATCCAGCTCGCCCGCCCGCTCCAGCGCGGCCAGCTCGTCGGAGCCGCCGACGTGGCGGCCGTCGATGAAGATCTGGGGGACGGTTTGGCCGCCATTCGAGCGCTCGAGCATCTCGTCGCGCTTGCCGGGCGTCGAGTTGATCTCATATTCGTCATACTCGACGCCCTTTTCGCCGAGCAGCGCCTTGGCGCGCGCGCAATAGGGGCAACCGAATTTGGTATAGATTTCGACGCGTGCCATGATGAGCTCCTGCTGGGCCGGCGGAGGTGGGGAGCCGCCGGGGGCGTTGTCAATGGCCGTGGGCGGGACGGCCGGTGCGGGACAGCGCGGCCTCGCCCTTGTCCTGCGCGCGATCTATACGGTGCTGGGTCTTGCGGTCGGCGAGCCAGCGCAGCGCCATGCCGGCGATCGACAGGGCGGCACCGGCGAGCAGGCAGAAGAGGATGAGCGGATCCTCCTTGGCGGATTTCAACGGCGGGATCATGAGCAGGACGACGCTCACGATCGAAATGAGATAACCGTAACCCTTCACCTCACTGGCTCCATTGTCATCGAATCGTCACATTCCGAACGACTGAGGGGCGAATTGGATCATCGGGCTGGAATGGCGTTGAAAAAGCTCATCCTCATCGGGGCCGCCGCGCTCCTTCCCGCAATGCCGGCCGCGGCGCAGCACGAGGGGCATGCGGGGCAGGACAGCCAGGCCGGCGAGGACATGCCCATGCCGGCGCCCATGCCGGCGATGGAGCAACACGACCGGGGGGCGCTCGGACCCTATCCGATGAGCCGCGAGGCTTCGGGGACGGCGTGGCAGCCCGATTGGTCCGAGCATCGCGGCGTCCATGCGATGCTCGGCGGCTGGACGGCCATGGCCCATGCGGTGCTGAACGGCGCCAACGATTGGCAGGAGGGGCCGCGCGGCGGCGAAAAGGCGTTCGTCTCGGGCATGCTGATGGGCTCGGCGCGGCGGCAGGCCGGCCCGGGCATGCTGCAGCTCCGCGCCATGCTGAGCCCGGATCCGCTGATGGGAAAGCGCGGCTATCCGCTGCTCCTGGCCTCCGGCGAAACGGCGGACGGCGCGAGGCCGCTCATCGACCGGCAGCATCCGCACGATGCGTTCATGGAGCTGAGCGCGAGCTACAGCCTCGGGCTGGGCGGGCGCAACGCCGCCTTCGTCTATGCCGGCCTCCCGGGCGAGCCCGCCTTCGGCCCGCCCGCCTTCATGCACCGCCTGTCGATCATGGATTCGCCCGAGGCGCCGATCAGTCACCATTGGCTCGATTCCACCCACATCGCCTTCGGCGTGGCGACGGCGGGGCTGGTGCTCGGCGACGTCAAGCTCGAGGCGAGCCGCTTCAACGGGCGTGAGCCGGACCAGCATCGCTGGGACATCGAGACGGGGCCGCTCGATTCGATCGCCTTGCGGCTGTCGTGGAACCCCGCGCCCCAATGGTCGCTGCAGGCGAGCTGGGGACATTTTGTCAGCCCGGAGCAGCTCGAGCCGGGCGTGAACCAGCAGCGCTGGTCGGCGAGCGCGATCTACACGCGGCGGCTGGGCGGCAAGGGCTGGTGGTCGACGACCCTCGCGTGGGGCCGGCGGAGCAGCGGCGGGGAGGATCTCGACGCACTGGTCCTGGAGAGCGCCCTCCGCCAGGGCCAGTGGACGCTGTTCGCGCGGGCGGAGCGCACCGAGAATGACGAGCTGACCTTCCCCGGCGGCCGCCACGGGCCGGCCTACACGGTGGGCAAGGCGTCGATCGGGCTGGTGCGCGACTTCCGGGTGGGGGAGCATCTGAGCGTCGGCGCCGGCGCCCTCGCCGCCTTCAACTTCGTGCCGCGGCCGCTGGAGGCGCTCTATGCCGGCGACCCCAAGGGCGCGATGGCGTTCGTGCGGGTGAAGATCGACTGAGGCCGGCACCGGCAGCGCTGCAGAGGCGCGAGAGAAGATAGCTATCCGACTATTATGGAGTTCAGTGATCGGCCACTAATTCCAGACCGCGAGATGGTTCCCGAGTCGTTCCTAAATAAAGCCGCGACCATGTTAAAAGAAGCCAAATATATAGCAAGTCGTTATAAATCACGAGAATTTAAGCAGTTGACTGAATTTCGATACCTATTATAAAGAGCTAATCCTAATTGTCATTCTTAGGCCAAGCGAGGGCGAGCGCATGGGCAGAGCGGTGCGGCCGACGCTGATCTTCCTCTCCTTCGTAATTGCCGTGGTCTCGTCGTCGGCGAACGCGGTCGAGACGATTACCTATACCTACGATGCCAAAGGCCGTTTGGTGAAGGTCGAGCGCACCGGCACCGTCAACAATGGCGTCGTCGTCTCCTATCAGCACGACAAAACAGACAACCGCACCAACGTCACCGTGACGGGCTCGCCTAACAACTCGCCGCCCCCCTAGCCTCACGCCGGCCCGCTAAGTCCGCACGTACCCGCCGGCGAGGCTCGCCGGCTTCGTTTGGGGAGTGAGATCGTGGTAAAGAGGCCGTTGCTTGAACTGATCGGTTTCGCGGCGCTACTATTGAGCGTGCTCATGCCCCGCGCGGCGCACGCCCAGGCCTATGTGGATCCGCCGACGAACGTGTCCACGGACGAGAACGGCGTCAGCCTCTACGACGGCACCATATTCTACCAGCTGGCCCATCAGCTGCCGACCGTGAACGCCGGACTTCCCCCCTACATCCGCTACTGGCTCGGCCGGGGCTGGCGCGACACGATGACGATGACTCTGACCGGCAAGGCCTATGGAAGCCCTATCGGAACCGGAGCCTATCAGGTTTCGATCGGCACCTTCTCCGAAAAGTTCAATAAGACCGGCACCACCACCTATGCCTCCACGAAGAAGATCGGCTCTACGCTCGCGTGGGATCCGGTCAATGGCTGGTGGCTCTACACGGACAACCACGGCACCGTATACCGGTTCGATCCGCATGGCTTCGGCGGCGATGCGGCCACCGCCGGCGTCGTCGCACGCGCGACGCAGGTCCGCTTCCCCTCCGGTGCGACCGTGTCGCTCACCTATCAGACCTATGCGACGTGCAATTCTCCTTGTTCGATACCGTCCAGCTACACACGGCTGGTGCATATCCTCAGCTCGACGGGGTTCGCGCTGAAGTTCCAATTCTTCACCGACAGCACCCTCAATCCGCAGCCCTGGCTTCGCCTCATCAAGGTGACGCGGTACAACCGGGCCACGGAATATTGCGATCCGCAGGCGAACAGCTGCTCGTTCGCCAACGCGTGGCCCTCGATAACCTACGGCGAAACGAACGTGTCGAACCAATGGACGGAGACGGAGACCAACTCGGCTGGCGAGACGGCGCAGCTCGTTCGCCTCACCAGGAACTACCTGCTCTCGACGCGGCGGCCGGGCAGCGCCTCCGACAACATGACCGTCGTGTGGAACAGCGATGTCGTCGGCCAGGTGACCCGCGACGGGCGCACCTGGAACTATTCGGTGGTCCAGGACTGTTGCGGCGGATGGGGCGTGACCACGACCATCACCCGCCCGAGCGGCGGATCCGTGGTGGTGAGAATGGAGACTATTACAGGGCTGCCCTCGACGATCCGCGACGAGATGGGCCGCGTCACCACCTATGCATGGAACAACGATGAGAACCCGACGCAGATAACCTTCCCGCTCGGAGGCTCCATCCTTTATGCCTATGACGGTCGCGGGAACCGAACGACTGAGACCCGAATATCCTCGACTCCGGGTTTCCCGCCGAACGTCATCACCACAGACGTCTATCCCGGCGCCTGCTCGAACCCGCTCACTTGCAACCAGCCGGCGAGTCGCATCGACCCGCTCGGAAACGCGACCGACTACACCTACGATCCGGTTCACGGCGGCATCCTTACAGAAACGCTTCCCGCGCCGACCGCCGGAGCCGTGCGGCCCCAGCGGCGCTATCAATATTCGGCCTATCAGGGCTTCTACAAGGATAGCTCGGGAGCGATCGTCGCGTCCGGGTCGCCCACGTACCTTCTGGTGTCCACTTCCGACTGCCGGACCACCAGCAGCTGCGCCGGAAACTCGGACGAAAGGCTGGTGACGAAGGATTATGGCTCGCAGACCCCCGGCATCGCCAACAATCTCCTGCCGGTCGTCAGCACGACCCGCGCCGGCGATGGCAGCAACGCGGTCAGCGCCACCACCGCCTACGACTCGAACGGCTGGCCGACCTCCATCGACGGCCCGCTTCCCGGCAGCGCCGACACGTTCCGTGTCCGCTACGACTCAGTCGGCCGCAATACCGGCGTGGCCGGCCCGGACCCCGACGGCGCAGGGGCCCTAGCCAATCGCGCCGTGCGCACGACCTTGAACGCGAGCGGGCAGCCGGTGCTGATCGAACGAGGCACGGTCGCCGACCAATCGGATGCGGCCTGGGCGGCCTTTTCGAGCCTCGAGCAGCAATCGATCACCTACGACGCGGCGGCCCGCAAATCGCAGGATAGCCTCGCCGCAGGCGGCGTCACCTACCGGCTCTCACAGTTCAGCTACGACACGGCGGGCCGGCCGGAATGCATCGCCACCAGAATGAATCCGGCCGCCTTCGGCGCTCCGCCCACCTCGGCCTGCACGCTCGGCACCGCAGGGAGCTTCGGTCCAGACCGCATCTCGCAGAGGAGCTACGACGCAGCCAATCAGCTGACGCAGGTGCGGAGCGGCGTCGGCACAACGGACGAAAGCGCCGATCAGACAAGGACCTATACGGCCAACGGCAAGCTGCAGACGGTGCTCGACGCCGAGAACAACCTGACGACCTTCAGCTATGACGGCTTCGATCGCTTGGCCACGACCTTCTATCCCGCCGCGACAAAGGGCACCGGGACCAGTTCGGCGACGGATTATGAGCAGCTCTCTTACGATCCCGCGGCCAACGTCACGAGCCGGCGGCGCCGGGACGGGGTGGTCATCGGCTACTCGACAGACGCTCTCAACCGCGTCACCCTCAAGGATCGCCCCGGCACGGAGCCGGACGTCAGCTATTTCTACGACAATTTCGGCGATATCACGACCGCCACGCAAGCCGGCGCCAGCGTGAGCTTCGACTATGACGCGCTGGGGCGGAAGACCTCCGAGTCGACCGCGCTGGGCAGCCTCACCTCGATCTACGACGCGGCCGGGCGCAGGATCCGGATCACGCATGCCGACGGCTTCTTCGTCACGCAGGACTACCTCCTGACGGGCGAGATGGCCGCGATCCGCGAAAACGGCGCGATGTCCGGGGGGGGCGTCCTCGCCAGCTACGGCTACGACCTGCTCGGCCGTCGCATTTCGGCTGCCCTCGGCGACGGGACGGCCGCGACCTACACGTTCGATGGCGCCTCCCGGATAAGCGCCATGTCGGATGATATGCCCGGTTCTGCCAACGATCAAAGCCTGACCTTCGCCTTCAATCCGGCGAGTGAGGTCACCCAGGAAAGCCGTTCAAACGACAGCTACGCGTGGACTCGCCACTATAATGTGGTCCGGCCGTACAGCTCGAACGGCTTGAGCCAATATACCGTCTCCGGTCCCACCTCGATCGCCTACGATGCCCGGGGCAACCTGACCAGCACGGGGACGGCGAGCTACACGTACAGTTCCGAGAATCTGATGACCTCGGCTTCGGGTGGAATCTCGCTGGCCTACGATCCGACGGATCGCCTGCTCCAGGTCGCCGGCCCCGGCGGGACCACGCGCTTCGCCTATGAAGGAGCCGAGATCGTCGCCGAATATGATGGTGGCGGGTCGCTGCTCCGGCGCTACGTCCATGGCCCCGGGACGGACAATCCGATCGCCTGGTATGAAGGCGCCAGCACCGCCAATCGTCGCTTTCTCCATGCCGATTATCATGACAACGTAGTGGCAGTGACGGATAGCTCAGGGTCGATCATCGCCAAGAACACTTACGACGAATACGGAATTCCCGGCAGCACAAACTTGGGAAGGTTTCAGTACACGGGGCAAGCATTCATAGCCGAGGTCGGCCTGTATTACTACAAAGCTCGGATGTATTCGGCTACCTTGGGAAGGTTCATGCAGCCCGATCCGACCGGGTACGATGATGGAATGAATCTCTATTCCTACGTCCGGGACGATCCCGTCAACGCTTCCGATCCGACCGGCCTTCAATGCGCGTTCCGCTATGCCGACGGTTCCTGCGAGGTGAAGGTCCCGAAGAAGGCGACGGAGGAGGAACGGCAGGCCGCCCGGGACCTTGAGAAGAGGTTGAACTACTGGGACAAGAAGGTGAATGCGCTCGGTGACAACCAGCGCGTCCCGGTGGTCGACAAGAACGGCAAGCCGACCGGAGAGACGGTTTCCGGGCGGGAGGTGCGGGATGTCTGGAACGGCACCGGCACCAGGATCGTGCACAACAGCCACAACTTCCATAACGGCGGCGCCGGAGGGGGGACGAGTGGCCGCTGGTCGTCGAGCGGGCAGTTCCTCGGCGGCCTGACGCGGCTGACCTTGAACGCGATCTACACCTACCGAGGCGTCGCGCTGGCCAACGGCAAGACGGCCGCCGACGCGGACGACACGATCATCTTCCACGAAATGAGCCACAACACGCTCATGGGCAGGGCCCTCGCCAAGCAGTATCCCGTTGGCAACCATTATAAGGACAACGATAAGGTACGCGAATGGCGGACGAGCGACATCGGCCGCGGAATCCTCGATACCATCGGAGGACGCTATGTCTGCGAGGCTACCGGCTGCTATTAGGTCCGTCGCGCTTGCGCTGGCCGTCGCGGCGTCCGCCAGCGCGCACGGCCTCGTCCGGGGCGCCGGGAAGGTCACGATCTACGCCAACGATGCAGGGCAAACGATCGTCCTCACCGAGGATGCGGTCACGATCGGGAACGCGACCCATCCCCTTCGCGACTGTTCGGACGCCCAATTCGTCTGCAAAGCCAGCGACGCCGGCTTTCACGTGCAGTTCCCGCGACGATGTCCGCGCACGGGATGGTTTCCGTCCTCCGGGCCGATGAAATTCTCCTACGGCTTCGCGCACGCCGCCGGCGGCAACTATTCGAACAGGGCCGGCTCCCCTTTCCTGTACGAATGGCAGTCGGTCTACGGCCTCACGTCGATCGCCTACGATCCGACCAAGGATTTTGCGGCGCTACCCGCCCAATATCTGCTGGCCGGGCCCACCGTCTATGCTCGCAGGTCCGGCCCGCGCCGCTACCGCTGCACCCCCTGAGCGAATTCACGCGTCGATCGTCGCCACCACCCGCGCCCAGGCAAGCACGGCGACCGAGGCCGCCCCGCCCCGCTTCAGCGCCCTGGCGCAGGCGCCGGCGGTGGCGCCGCTGGTGTAGACGTCGTCGATGAGGATGGCGTGGCGGCCGGCGAGGGCGGCCCTGCCCGCCTCGCGCACCTTGAAGGCGCCGCGCACCGCCGAAGCGCGTTCGCGGCGGCCGAGGCCCTTGAGCGGCGGAGTCGCCTTGATGCGGCGGAGGAGGTCGAGCTCGGCAGGGACGCCGGTGCGGCGGGAAAGAGAGGAGGCGATCAGGCCGGCCTGATTGTAGCCGCGCTTCCAGATTCGCCAGCGGTGGAGCGGGACCGGGACGAGGACGGCGTCAGGGCGCCGCTCCAGGTGGCGGAGCATGAAGTGGGCGAGGGTTTCGGCGACGCCGGGGCGGCCGTGATATTTGAGCTTGAGCGCGACCTTGCGCGCCACATCGCCATAAGCGACGGCGGCGCGCAGGCGCTCGAAAGGCGGCGGATCGGCGAGGCAGCGGCCGCACTCCGCCTCCTCGCCCGAGGCATATTCGAAGGGCAGGCCGCAGCGCACGCAGCAGGGCTCGCCGAGGAAGGTGAGCGAACGCCAGCAATCGAGGCAGAAGGCGTGCGGCTCGGGGGTGATGACGCCGCAGGCGGGGCAGCGCGGCGGCAAGGCGAAATCGAGGGTGTGGCGGACGAGGCTGCGGGCGGCGGCCGCGGCGCTCACCCCAGCCGCGCCTTGAGCTCGCGCAGCACGGCCAGTGCGGCGCAGAAATCGTCGAGCATCGCCTTGACCCGCTCCTCGCCGCCCTTTGAGCGGAACATGGAGCCGGGCTCGAAACGGTTGCCGCCATGGACGGCGACAAGGGCGTTTTCCGGGTCGAAGAAGGCGAGCACCCGGCCCGACTTCTGTCGCAGGTCGAGCAGGCGACGGCGGAACATCGGATCGAGGAGGAGCTGCTTCGCCTCCAGCGGCGCCGTCGAATAGACTTCGAAGCTCTTCTCGAACGCCTCGTCCATCTCCAGCTTCACCCGCTCCATGCCGTTCCCGGGCTTGAAGAAGTTGAAGATGCCGCGGTCGGGGACGATCACGGTGGTGCCCTGGCCGCCGGGGCGGCGCTCGAGGGCGTAGATCTGGCCGGTGAAGATGGTGTGCGTATTCTTGCCGCTGCGGCGCTGGAGCGTCGCCTCGTAGACGGCATAGCCGCGGCCGTCCTCGTCGGCGCCGTGGAAAAGGTCGCTGAAGCTCTCGCTGGACAGCCAGCCGCCGAACAGCGCCTGGCGCGCCACGGGATAAACGGGCGGGCTGAAGCCACCGGCGGCATAGTCCATGCCGGCGCGCTTCGCGATCGTCTCGAGCACCGGGACCTTGAGGCCCGCGGCGACGCTGGAGATCGCCGCATAGCCCGCGATGAAGCCGCCGATGCCGAAGACCAGGGCGAGAATCCAGCAGGCGGTCGGCCAGCCCGCCCGCGACAGCGTCAGCCAGGCCGCCCCCGCGAGGACGAGGCCGCCGACGACGCACAGCCAGAATTTGCGCACCGCCGCCTTGCGGTTCGAGTCGAGCGAGCCGAGCTGCTCGCGCACCGGCTCCGCCGCGCAAACCTCCTGGAAACAATCCGCTGTAAGCTCGATCACCCTCGCCTCCCCTCACTTTCGAAAGGGGAAAATCTGGACCGGCCCGACCGCCTTTGTCCAGAGGGTCAGGAATCGCGGTCGAGCGGCAGCGTGAAGGTGAAGCGGGCGCCCTGGCCCGGCGCGCTGTCGACATCGATGTCGCCGCCCATGGCGCGGGCGAGGCGGCGGGCGATGTAGAGGCCGAGGCCGGTGCCGCCCGGCTCCGAGGCGTCCACCCGCTCGAACTTCTCGAAGATGCGGGCCTGGTCCTCGGGCGCGATGCCCTTGCCCTGGTCGGCGATGATGAGCGCGCCGATATCGCCTTCGCGATCGGTGCGGATCCACACCATGCCGCCGTCGGGCGAATAGCGCAGCGCATTGGTGAGGAGGTTCATCACGATCTGCAGCGCGCGGCGGAACTCGCCACGGGCGGGGAGCGATTCGCCGATCGCGGGGCCGTCGATTCGGACGCTCCTGCCGGCGGCGCGGACCGCGAGCAGGCCGGCGGCGCGGCGGGCGACGTCGGCGAGGTCGATCGACTCCGGTTCGGGCGCGAAATCGGGCCGTTCGATCGCCTGGAGGTCGACGAGATCGTCGACGAGGGCGAGGAGGTGGCGCCCGGCCGCGGCGATATCCTCGGCATAGCCGGCATAATCGCCCTTGAGCGGTCCCTCGGTGCGCTCGCCTATCGCTTCGGCGGAGGTGACGATGCGGGCCAGCGGCACGCGCAAGGCCTTGTCGAGCCGGTCGCCGAACGCGCCGTGCGCCGCTGCCGTCGTCGCGGGCGGAGCCTGCGGCGGCACCGCATCCCCGGCGAGGCGCGTGGCGGAGCCGCGGAAACCCCCGAAACGGCCGTTGCCGGCGATCAAAGGTATCCCGGCCAAGGCGTAGCGGCCGCCGCGGCCGCCGCGCAGCTCGGCGGCCTGGCCGTCGAAGCGGCGCTGCTCGGCCAAGGCAGTGAGGAGCGGGAGCTCCCCGGCGTCCGTCTCGATCAGGCGGAAAAGGCGCGTGATCGGGCTGCCGAGCAGCGCCGAGGGCGCCTGACCGCCGGCGGCCGCCGCGGCCGGCGAGAGGGCGGTGAGGCGGAGGCTGGCATCGGTTTCCCAAGTCCAGTCGGCGGCGGCGCGGAGGAAATCGGCCTGCCGCGAGGTTTCGGCCGCGGGCGCGGGCGGGCGTGCCGGGCGCGGCGTCCAGCCGGTGATTTCGAGCGCGACGCCCTCCTCGGACGGCTCCGCCCGCACCCAGAGGTCAAGATCCCCCTCCCCCTCGGCGGCGACGGCGGGGCGGGAGACGACGATCCTCAGACGCGCCGCGAGGCGGGCGAGGGTCGCGACCTGCGGGATGGCGAGCGGCCCCGATTCCTCTCCGCCCGCGGCGCGGTGGAGGGCGAGGAGGCGCGGATCGGCGTCGAGCAGCCGCCCTTCCCGGTCGAGCCGGCCGCGGATGACGGGCCCAGAGGTCATGCGCGCAGCTCCAGGATGGCGGAGCGATAGGCCGGATCGGCGCGCCAGGGTTGGAGCAGGCCGTCGGCTTCCGACGGGTCGATGGTTTCGAACGCGTCGAGGCGCGCGGGCAGCGCCGCTTCGCCGGCGCCGAGCTGAAGGAGGATCGCGGCGGCGGCTTCGCGGCCCAGTCCGGCGGCGCGAAGCAGCAGGATGGCGCCGCGGCCGCCGGGTTCGGCGATGAGGGCCCACGCTTCCGACGGCGCGACCCCGCCGCGCGCGGCCAGTGCGCCGAGCAGAAGCGGCAGGCCGGCTTCGGGAAGCAAGACGGCGAGCTGCGCATCGTCGAGCCGTCCGGTCTGGGCGAGGCGGCGGGCGAGGCGGAGCGACCGGGCTTCGGTGCCGTCGCCTTCGTCATAGCCGGCGAGAACATGCGCGACCGCGGCGGCGACGGCCTGGTCCGCGGCCGCGGGAGCGACGTCGTGGCGCTCGACCAGATAGCGGCGCAAAGCGGCGGCTATCGTCCAGGTCAGGCGGTGCTGGAGCTCGGCGGGAAGCTCGGCGCGGCCCATCACCGGCTCCCCGAAGCCATCGGCGCGGCTGCCCTGCAGGATGAGGAGCGACATCGCCTCGGCCGCGACCTCGGCATCGTCGTCTCCGGCCAACTCGGCGAGCAGGCGGTGGTCGGCCCCGCCCGCGAGCCGGCTTTCCTCGGCACGGCGCAGCAGCGCGCCGACCAAAAAGGGATCCGAGAGGCTCCCCGCCGCCTCCAGGATGGGAAGCGCGAGGGGGAGGTGCGCGGAGCCCAGAGCGGCGCGAAGGCCTGTGTCGGTGAAGCGGTCCGCGAGCGCGGCGCGAAGCGCGTCCTCGATCCCGCGCACGAGCCCTTCGCGCAGGCGCGCCACGATCGTGCGCTGCCATTCGCTGAGGCGCAGAGGCTGCGGAATGGCGAGATCGGCGGCGGCGGCGCGAAGGCGCGCGCGCGCAGACGCGAGCAGCTCTGCCGCGCCGTCCACTTCACCCCCGCTCGGCCGCGTGTCGGACATCATCCGCCTGTAGCGCGTTCGAGGTTAAGGCGGCGCTAATCCTGTGGCGGCGCGGGCGTGGGCGCAGGCGCATGGATCTGCCTTTGGACCCAGAAGAAGCTGAATGCGGCATAGACGGCCAGCACGGTGAGCCCCGTCCGCCACAGGCCGGCGGCGGCAAAGGGAAGCATCAGCCAGGCGAGGCCCTTATGCTCGGCGAGCCAGCGGTGGCCGGGCAGCGGCCGCGCGCCCGCCTCCAGCCGAAGCGCGATCCCGAAGGCGATGGTGGTGCCCGCGAGGACCAGGCAGCCCCAATCATGCTCCCCCGCCACGCCGGCGGCGAGGCCGACGAGCGCGCCCGCCGCCGTCAAGGGGAGGACATAGCTCCACCAGCTCCCCTCCTCCTCGTCCTGGAGGCGGACCGCCGCGAGCCGCTCGGCGACCCCCTCGACAACCGTGGCGACCAGCACCAGCAGCATGCCGAGCCAGAGCCGGTGCCAGAGGAAGGCGAGGCCGCCCAGCACGTCGAGCAACGCGGCGGCGAGGTTGAGCGCGGGCGCGGAGACGGCGCGCGGCATCAGCGCTCGCACGGCGACGGATTCGAGCGGGGCAAGCAGATAGGCCGAAACCCAGTCGCGGCGGCGCGCGAGCGCTCCGGCGAACATCCGCGCCTCGATCTCGTCCAGATCGTCGCCGCGCTCGGCGACGATGAGTTGGTCGTCGGCGGGCTCCCCGCGCAACGCCAGCTGCCGCGCCCCCGACTGGACCGCGCGGCGCAGCAAGGTCGATTGGAGGTCCCAGTCGCCGAGTATCTCCGCTGTCCGCTTGAGCAGCTCCCCGTCGACGAGCGCGAGGCCCGCCCAGCGGCTGTGCGCGTCGATCCTCTCGAAGCGGTCGTCGACACGCACGTCGGGAACGGTGAGGATGGTGTGGCCGCCAAGGCTCGTCAGGCGGGAAATGTGGGTCTCGGCGGCCACCAGCCCGTCGGCCATGACGAGCAGCCTGTCGCCGGGGTGCACGGCTTCGGCCGCCTCCTGTGCGGTGCGGGCGACGGCGACCTTCAGCCCCTGGTCGCGCAAGCGGTCGATGGCGGCGAGCAGAGCGGACGAGACTCGCTCGACCGCGACGATGATCGGCGCGGCGCCGGCTGCGGCGGCGAGCCGCGCCTGCCGTTCGAGCAAGGTACGTCCGGCCAGCGGCAGCGTGGCGCGCAGCCCGCCGCCCGGCTCATCGGCTTCGTGATAGGCGGCGATCAAAGCGGCCAGCGTCAAGGTTAGCCCTCCATGCGGAGGGGATAAGCGCGGCGGGCGCGCGACGCAAAGGCTCAAGCGCCTCCCGCGGCGAGGAGGAGATTCTAGTCGGAGGCGAAGTCGTCGATGGCGGCGCGCACCTTTCTCAGCACCACCGGATCGCCCGGCGCGCCGTCGAGGGCTTCGTCGGCGAGCGCGCCGAGGCCGACCGCGCCGAAGCTCGCCGCGAGGCTCTTGAGGCGCGCCGCGGCTATCTGCCAATTGGCGTCGCAGCGGGCGCGGCTCATCAGCTCCGCCTGGCGCGCCGCGCTTTCGAGGAAGGCGGCGCGAAGCTCGGCCATCAGGCCGGCATCGCTGCCCACGGCGGCGGCGAGCGAGGCGTTCAGGGCTCCGGGATCGTAGACCATGGCCCCTTCTTAGGAGGCGGTCGTTAACGGGCCGTATCCTTCCGAGCTTTCGCGCGGGCGGAAAGATGGTAAACAAGGCCCATGACGACGGGGGCAGAACGCGCGGAAGCGCCGCGGCAGGGGGAACCGGACTGGCTCGGACCGGCCGAAGTCGAACGGCCTGAGGCCGAGCTGGCACTGATCGAGCAGGCCCCGCCGCGGCGGGCTCCGATAGGCGCGAGGCTGTTCGGCGCGCTGCTGATCCTCCTCGCGCTCGGCTGGCTCGGCGCATTCGGCTGGACGTTGTGGCGCGCCCATCCCGCTTTCACCCTCCAGAACGGCGTTTCCTGGGCGGCGACGCTGAGCGGGCCGCTCGTGCTCCTCGGCCTTCTCTGGCTTCTGCTCGGCCGCAGCTCCAGGCGCGAGACGGAGCGCTTCACCCGCGCCGTCGAGGAGATGCGGCGGGAGAGCAATGCGCTCGAAAGCGTGCTCGAAATCGTCGCCGGCCGGATCGAGCAGAACCATGCGCGCCTCAGGGGCGAGGCGGAGAAGCTCATGTCGCTCGGCGACGAGGCGTCCGACCGGCTGGGGCGCGTAACTTACTATCTTTCCAAGGAAACCGCTTCGCTCGACCGCAAGGCGGCGGAGCTGGAGAGCGCGGCGGCGGCGGCCAAGGTCGATATCGGCGTGCTGATGTGCGACCTGCCGCGGGCCGAGGAGCAGGCGCGGGCCGTCGCCGAGGCGATGAAGGAAGCCGGCCTCACCGCCCACGGGCAGGCGGGCGCGCTCGAAGCGCAGCTGGCGGCCATTTCCGCCAAGGGCCGGGAGGCGGACGAGATACTCGGCGGCGCCGCGCAGCGCATGGCCGCCCATGTCGCCCGTATCGAGAGCAATGCGGCGACCGCGGCGACCAGCATCGGCGAAGCCTCCGCCGGCATGACCGCCGCGGTCGACGGGGCGATGGCGCGGGCGGCGGATGCGGTGGAAGCCGCACGGGCGGCGCTCGAAGCGCAGGGCGGGGCGACTCTGGCCGCGATCGAGCAGAGCGGGGCGGCGCTGGACAAAGCGGGCGAGGATGCGGCCCGCAACCTCAACGCCAGGCTCGACGGGGTCGCCGGCAAGGTCGAGACGCTCGCCGGCCACCTCGCGGCGCAGGACGCGGCGAGCCACGCGCTGGTCACCGGCCTCGCCAAGGCGCTCGCCGAGCTCGACGAGTCCTTCGCGAAGCTCGGCCGCAGCGGCGGCGGCGAGACGGAGCGGCTGGGCGTCGCCGTCGCCAGCGTGCGCGACGGCACGCGGACGCTGATGGAGGAGCTGGCGGGCGGCCGCGACCGGTTCAACGAGCTGGTCGACCGCGCACGGCTGATGGGCGAGACGCTCGGGGCGGTCGCCGGCCGGCTCGAGACCGAAGTGCCGGCGGCGCTGACCGCGGTCGAGGCGCAGGCGGGGCGCACCGGCGAGGCGGTTTCCGCCCTCGCGCCGGTCGTCCAGGGCGTGGAGGAACGGGCGCGGAATATCGAGGAGCGGATTGCGAGCGTCGGCGGCCGCGTCGAAAGCATCGCGCGGCTGGTCGTCGAGCAGGACGCGACGAGCCGAGCGCTGGTCGAACGGCTGGTGGCGGACGTGGCGGCCCTCGAACAGGCGTTCGGCGCCGCGGAGCGGACCGGCGGGGCGCAGGCGGAGGCGCTCTCCGGGGCGATAGCGACCTTGCGCGAGGCGGCGGGCCAGCTCGACGCGGAGCTCGGCGCCGGCGAGGCGCGGGCGGGGGCGCTGACCGGCCGGGCCCGCGAGCTTGCCGAGACGCTCGCCGAGGCGGCGGGGCAGCTCGGCGGGCAGCTGCCCGAGGCGCTGGCGCGGGCCGAGACGCAGGTGGAACGGACGCGCGAGGCGGCCGGCGCGCTCGCGCCCGTCGTCGCAGCCGTGCACGCTTCGGCCGGCGCGGCGGCGGAGCGGGTCGGCGAAGCGGAGGCGAGTATTGCCCGCCAGCGCGAGGCACTCGAGGCGCTGCTGGCGCGGATCGACGAAGGCTCGTCCGGAGCGGAGGAGAAATTGCGCGGCCTCGGCGCCGCGGCGAGCGAGGCGCAGGAGGCGGCGGCGCGGATCGTCGCCGACACCGGGCCGGAGCTGATCGACGCCTTGCTGCGGGTGCGCGAGGCCGCGGCCCAGGCGGCGGAGCGGGCGCGCGAGGCGATTGCCGGCGTCATTCCGGCGAGCGCGGCCGCGCTCGGCGAAGCGGGGCGGGAGGCGCTGGCGCTGGCCATCGAGGAGACGGTGGCGCGGCAGATGGCCGAGCTCACCGCCCTGGCCGAACGCTCGATCGTCACCGCGCGCCGAGCCTCGGAGCGGCTGACGCGGCAGATGCTGTCACTGGGCGAGACCGCCGCCGCCATCGAGGCTCGGATCGACGAGGAAAGGCGCTCGCGCGAGGAGCTGGACAGCGAGGCCTTCTCGCGCCGCGTCGCCTTGCTGATCGAATCGCTCAACTCGACGGCGATCGACGTCACCAAGATCCTCTCCAACGAGGTCACCGACAGCGCCTGGGCGGCCTATCTGAAGGGGGACCGCGGCGTCTTCACCCGCCGCGCCGTGCGACTGCTCGACAATGCGGAGGCGCGGGAGATCGCCCGGCATTACGAGGAGGAGCCGGAGTTCCGGGAGCAGGTCAACCGCTACGTCCACGATTTCGAAGCGATGCTCCGCCGCATCCTCGCCGACCGCGACGGCTCGCCCCTGGGAGTCACCATCCTGTCGAGCGACATGGGCAAGCTCTACGTGGCGCTGGCGCAGGCGATCGAGCGGCTGAGGTAGGAAGAGCGTCCCCTACGGCGCCCCGGGAAGCTCTTCGAGGCCCGGCAGATCCCAGCGGGACATCCCGACGGCGGCGCAGGCATAGGTCGCGCGGTTGTACCGAATGGCCGGCTGCATCGCCGCGGCGAGCGCGGGCTGGCTCCGCGCGAGGGCACCGCGGACCTCGTCGATCTGCCAGGTATAGCCGAGGCCGTAGAGCCGCTCGCCGGTCGACAGCCTGACATTCCAGAACGGCACGAAGTCGCCGAGATAGACGACTTCCCCGTCGCCGACGTGAAAGGTCGGCGCGCCGAAGCAGTAGGAGCCGCCGAAGCCCGTGCCGGGTCCGATGCTCGCCGCCGCCAGCACATAGTCTCCCGCCGTCAGGCGCAGCACCTGCACTTCCAGCGCCGCCTTGCGGTCGGCGCTGCGGGCGACGACGCCGTAGGTGGTACGGTCGCCGGCTTTCTTCGCGCCGGCGGGAGGATGGACGAGATCCCGCGCCTCCGGATCGTAACGGGAGAGGAGCACGCCGCCGGAGCGACCGGCGCTGCCTTCGTCGGGCCGCCGGAAGGCGAGGACGACGGCCCCCTCCCCCGGTGCGAGCGTCACGGGCACGGCCGGATCGACATCCTTGCCGAGATAGACTGCGGACACGCCCGCGACCGGACCGTGCAGCCTCAGCGCGGGATCGGACTTCATCGAGAAGCTCGTGAGCTCTGTGACCTTCCCCTCGAGCGTCGCGGCGCCGACGACGGTATCGAAATAGGCGCTGCGCTGCGCGCCCGACATCGTGGCGATGCGCTTCGCTTCGGGCGCCGGCAACTCGATGAGGCGCCAGCCGCGGATCAGCAGGCAGGTGCGGCGATTGGCGCGCCGCTGCTGCCCTTCCGCGATGGCGCC
>DASWRU010000026.1:0-75693 GCA_036403015.1 Allosphingosinicella sp. | reverse complement strand
CGTCGAGCTGTTGCCGAGGATCGCCCGGTAATTCTCAAGCGTGTAGGGCGCGTGAAGCGCCGCGCCGCTGTGGCCGACCAGGGCCGCATTCTGCTTGAGCGACAGCAGCAGGGTCCAGATGATCGGCGCCACCATGATCAGCGCGCCCAGCAAGAGCGCCGCCCAGCCGACCGGCGTCAGTCGCCCGCGCTCCATTCTAGCGGCTCCCCTGACCGCGTCCCGTCGCCCAATATTGGGCGAAGGTGATGGCGAGGATGATCAGGAACAGCGCCTCCGCCGCGGCGCTGGCATAGCCCAGTTCCCAGCGGCCGAAGGCGGTCTCGAACAGGAACAGGACGGCGGTGCGCGAGGCGCCGCTCGGGCCGCCCGCGGTGAGGAGCTGCGACTGGCCGAACAGCTGCAGCTGCGCCGCCGTCTGAAGCATCACGACGAGCACCAGGGTCCGCCGCAGCGCCGGAACGGTGATCCGCCAGAAGGTCGTCCAGCGGCTGGCATTGTCGAGCGCGGCGGCCTCGTACATGTCCTGCGGGATCTGCTGGAGCCCGGCGAGGAACAGCAGCATCGGAAGGCCGAGCGACCACCAGATCGTGGTGAGGGCGATGGCCGGAAGCACGAGGTGCGGGTCGCTGAGGAAGGCGAGCGGCTGCCAGTGCAGCGACTTCCACAGCTCGCCGAGCAGACCCGAGTCCGGCGCCAGGACGAAGCGCCAGATCAGGGTGACGATCGTCACCGACAGCACCGCCGAGGAGAAGAAGATCCCCCTCAGCACCGCCGCGCCCCGCCCGGCATTGTTGAGCGCGAGGGCGAGCAGCAAGGCGAGAACGGTCAGCACCGGCACGATCATCAAGGTCACCTCGAAGGTGTTGATCATGGCGGTGGAGAAGACAGGATCCCGGACGAGCCGCAGGTAATTGCCGGCGCCGACGAACTGGCCGTCGCCGAACAGGTCGACCCGGTTGAGGCTCAGCCACAGGCCGCGGAAGAGAGGGAAGATCAGGATCAGCGAATAGAGCGAGAGGAACGGCGCGACGAACAGCAGGCCGCGCCAATTCCGAGCGCCGTTCACGCCGCCGCCTCCGCATGGTGGCCGGCGCCGTCGGGGCCGAACAGGTGCGCCGCCCCGCCGTCGACTCGGAGGCCGATGCGATCGCCGAGCCGGACTCGGCTGGTCCCCTCGTCCTGCGCCGTCACCTGGAGTCCGTCCGCGAGGTTCGCATAGACGAGGCTGCGCTCGCCGAGCCGCTCGACCAGCACCACCGTCGCGGTGATCGCCCCCTGCCCTTCCGCCACCACCGCCAGGCTCTCCGGCCGAAGCCCGAGCTGGAGCGGCGCCCCGGCGGGCAGGCCCTCGCGCGGCACCTTCGTCTGCACCTCGGCGCCGTCGCCGAGCTTTACAATCGCGTAGGCGCCGTCGCCCGGCACGAGCGTGCAGGGCGCCAGAGTCATCGCCGGCGAACCGACGAAGCGGGCGACGAAGCTGTTCGCCGGACGGGCGTAAATCTCCATCGGCGCGCCGACCTGCTGGATGCGCCGGTCGTTCATGACGACGATCCGGTCGGCGAGCGTCATCGCCTCCGCCTGGTCGTGGGTGACCATGATCAGCGCCGCGTCGACCCGCTGCCGCAGCTGGGCGAGCTCGACCCGCGTGCGCAGCCTCAGCGCCGCGTCGAGGTTCGACAATGGCTCGTCGAGCAGGAACAGCTTCGGGTTCTTGACGATGGCGCGGCCGATCGCGACCCGCTGCCGCTGGCCGCCCGACATCTGCGCCGGCTTCTTGTCGAGCTGAGTCTCGATCTCCAGGACCCGCGCCGCCTCCGCGACCCGGGCGTCGATCTCCTCGCGCGGCACCCGCGCATTCCTCAGGCCGAAGGCCATGTTGTCGCGTACGCTCATGTGCGGGTAGAGCGCGTAATGCTGGAACACCATCGCCACGCCGCGCTTTCCCGGCGGCAGATGGTCGATCCGCTCGCCGTCGAGCCGCACCTCGCCCGCATCGAGCGTCTCGAGGCCGGCGATGATGCGGAGCAAAGTCGACTTGCCCGACCCCGAGGGCCCCAGGAAGGCGACGAACTCCTTCGCCTCCATGGTAAGCGATACGCCGTCGAGCACCTGGGTGGCGCCGTAGCTCTTGTGGATGTCGCTAAGTTCAAGGCTGGCCAAGGAACTCCCCCTCGGCGCGCAACACTACACATTCGCCCCGGCGCCGCAACAAGGCTGGTTGCCGCAGGTGTCGACGGCTCGCGCGGTCCTTCCAGGTAACCGGTTGCCGCCCGCGGGACGCTCTGTTAGACCCGCGAATGAGCCACCGTCCGGCAGCCCAGCGCCGGCCTTTGCGCCGCTACAATCACACCATCGAGGCGGCCAGGCTTGCAGATTTTCGTCAGTGTCGTGATGCCGGTGCGCGACGTCGCGCCGTTCCTCGCCGAGAGCATCCAGAGCATCCTCGCGCAAACCCACGCGCATTTCGAATTCGTCATCCGCGACGACGGCTCGGTCGACGGATCGACCGGGATCCTGCGGGAATGGGCCGCTCGCGACGATCGCATCCGGCTGTTCGAGGGCACCCATAGCCTCGGCCCCGCGGCGAGCTCCAACTGGGTGATGGCGCGGGCCCGCGGCGACTTCATCGCCCGAATGGACGGCGACGACATCGCCCATCCGGACCGCCTGCGCCGGCAGATCGCGGTGCTGGCGCGCCGCCCGGATGCGCCGCTCGTCGCCTCCTTGTGGGAAGGAATCGACGAAGACGGCCGCCGAGTCCGCCCGCGCGACCGCTCGCGGCTGGCTTCCCGCTCACCCTTCGCGCCCTTCCCGCACGGCTCGATCATGGTCCGGCGCGCGGCGTTCGAGCGGGTCGGCGGCTATCGCCGGGAGGCGGATTTCTGGGAGGATCTCGACCTCTACCGGCGGCTCGCCGCCGAGGGGCCGCTGCTCGTCCTCCCGGCCGCTTTGTACCGGCACCGGGCGACCGTAAGCAGCACCCGCCTCACCTCCGCGCCCGGACGGGTCGAGGCCTCGGTCGACCGCATGTACCGCAGCGCCGGCGGCCAGGGCGAAGCCGGCGAAGGGGAAACCGGCAAGGTCCTGCCGCACGTCTTCCTGTCCACCGGGTCCACCCGCTTGTGGTCCGGCCGCTCCCCCGCGGTCCTTCGCCCCCTGCTTCGGCGGGCGGCGCTCGGCTGGAATCGCGCGACGCTTGGGATACTCCTCTGGGCGCTGTGGGGGAGCGTCAGCCCCAGGAGCCTTCGCCTGTGCTTGCGCTGGATGGCGGCCGTCAGGGACTTCAGGGTCCGCAACGATTTCGACGACGACCTGGCCTATCCGTGGGCGGCGCCGTGGGTCTGCCCGGCCGCGCCGCGCCGCGTCGCCCGATGGCGCCGTCCGGCGACCGCCCACCGGGCCGCCCGGCCCTGCCGCCGCCTCGTCGCGCGGCCGCCGAGGGCCGAGCCCGAGATGGAAAGTGTCTGATCCCGGCCGCCCTGCCGGCGCGCAGAAGCGGGCCCTCGTCACCGGCGGGGCCGGCTTCCTCGGGTCCCATTTGATCGACCGCCTCATCGCCCGGGGCGACGAGGTGCTGTGCGTCGACAACCTGTTCACCGGCTCCAAGCGCAACATCGAGCATCTGCTCGGTCATCCCCGCTTCGAGTTCCTTCGCCACGACATCTGCTTCCCGCTCCATGTCGAGGTCGACGAGATCTACAATCTCGCCTGCCCCGCCTCGCCGGTCCACTACCAGCACGACCCGGTCCAGACGACGAAGACGGCGGTGATGGGCGCGATCAACATGCTCGGCCTGGCGAAGCGCCTGCGCTGCCCCATTTTCCAGGCCTCGACGAGCGAGGTCTATGGCGATCCGGAAGTCCATCCGCAGCGCGAGGATTATTGGGGCCGGGTCAATCCGATCGGCGTGCGGTCCTGCTACGACGAGGGCAAGAGATGCGCGGAGACCTTGTTCTTCGACTATCGCCGCCAGCACAAGCTTGGGATCAAGGTCGCGCGCATCTTCAACACCTACGGACCGCGCATGCACGCCTGCGACGGACGGGTGGTCTCGAACTTCGTCGTCCGGGCGCTCGCCGGAGAGCCGCTCGAGCTCTATGGCGACGGCAGCCAGACCCGCTCCTTCTGCTACGTCGACGATCTGGTCGAGGGCATCCTGCTGCTCATGGCCACGCCGCCCGACGTGACCGGCCCGGTCAACCTGGGGAACCGCCACGAAGTCACCATCAGGGCGCTTGCCGAGCGGGTGCTGGAGCTGACCGGATCGGCCTCGCCGCTGCGCTTCCTGCCGCTGCCGCAGGACGATCCGAGGCAGAGGCAGCCGGACAGCGCGCTCGCGGAAAGCCTCGGCTGGACGCCGCGGGTCGACCTTCGGGAGGGGCTGGAGCGGACCATCCGCTACTTCGCCGGGCTGCCGCGCACGGTTTCCGAGCCGATCGCCTGAGGCGGCAACATGGACTTGCCGGGCCTCCGCCTGCCCTCGCCCCTTGCGGGCGTGCGGATGCGTTTCAGCCCGGTCGTCTTCGTCCTGTTCGCGCTCGCCTGCTTCGCCTGGAACTATCCCGGACAGCTCAACGTCGATTCGGTCGAGCAGCTCGTCGGCATGGCCGATCCGCGCTACCTCAACGACTGGCACAGCCCGCTGGTCGGATGGATCTGGACGCTGGCCGCCCCCTGGCTCGGCGAGCCGGCCGCCGCGACCGCGGTCCATAGCCTGCTACTCGCCTTCTTCGCCGCAACGGTGCCGGTGCAGCGCGGCCGCTCCGCCTTCGAGCGGTCGCTCACGGGATTCGAGATCCTCCTCAAGCTCTCGCTCCTCACCATGGCGGGCACCATCCTCAAGGACATCATGCTGGCAGCCCTGCTCCTGGGCTTCCTGGCCTGCCTTCAGCTCGTCCCCAATGCCCGCCGCCCGCGGGCCTGGCTCGGAGGAGCCGCCTTGTTCCTGGCGTTGGCCCTGACGGTGAGGCCGCCGAATTTCCTGATGGCGGTGTTCGCAATTGCGTTGTTCATGGCCCTCTATGTCCGCTCGGCACGCGCCTGGGCCGCCTGGGTCGCGCCCTTGTCGGCGATCCTGGCGCTGGCCCTGCCGGTCGCGGCGGGGATCAACGCCGGGCTGTTCCACGCCGAGAACGGCCATGCGGAAAAGCAGCTCATCCTGTTCGACGCTGCCGCCATCGCTGCCGCGACGGGAAAGCCGGTCTTCGAGGAGCTCCCCGGGTGGCCGAAGGCAGGCCTGCCGCCGCCTGCCGCCTGCTACGAGGTGGTGGAGTGGGACAGCCTCGCGCCCTGGGGCCGATGCCCCGGCTATTCGGCGGCGTTCGACACCGTGGAATGGCAGCATGGCCGCCGCACCACCTTCGGCTGGTGGGCCCGCGCCATCCTCCGGCACCCCGCGGCCTATGCCCGCCACCGTCTTGCCTTCGCGCTCTACACGATCGGGCCGGCCACCTCCCTCTCCGCGTCGCGCGTGCCGCCGCCGCTGAACAGCGAGGCGCAGCGAACGGACCTGCGCCGCGTGGTGGGCGGGCGCATGGACGAGCGCCGCTTCCAAATCTGGATCGACCGTACGCCGAGCGCGACGGCGGCGCTCGACCGGGCGCTCGTCTCGATCGTGCCCTGGCTGCCGGGGCTGGCCTTGGCGGCCTGCCTCGGGCTGTTCGCCGGCGCCGTTCGCGCCCGCCGCGCAGGGCGGCGATGGGACCTGACCGCCGCGCTGGCCGCCGCCTTCGGCCTCGGCAATGCCGCCATGCTGACGCTCACCGGCGTCTCCAGCTCGGAGCGCTACATGCTCCCCGCCATCGTCCTGGCGGCCGCGGGCCTGATCGCCGCGGGCCGCTTCCGAGCGCAGGAAGCCTCGAAGCGGGCGGCGTAGCCCTACCTGTCCAGCAGCGCCTCGATGCAGAAGCCGGTGGTGAGCTCTTCCGATCCCCATCGCGGCGTATCCGGATGGGGCGGCTCGAAGGCGCCGTCGCGCCGCCGTTTTCGGCCGCCATGGTAAAGCGGCGCGCGCGGCCAGGCGCCGCACGCCAGCTGCGTCTCGATCAGCCGGTCGAGGAGGAGGGGCGGCACCGGCCGCCGCCAATATCTGAGGCTGCAGGCTGCGAGCGCGGCATCGAGCGCGCTGCGGGCCGGGGTGGCCGCGATGCGGTCCGCGATCAAGGCGCCCGCTTCGCTCTCCCCCGGCGCCAGCGCGCGAGAGAAGAAGTACCAGATGGCGAACGGATTATCGTACCATTTGTCGCATTGCCCCTCCCGCCTTTCCCGCAAGACGGCGAGGAGATGGCGCGCCGCGACCGCGGTGCCCGCCTCGCGGCCGAGATAGTGGAGCGCGTTGGCATTGACCACGGCGTCCACGTCGCCCGGCGCGGCCGAGGTCTGCTGAAAGAACGACGCCAAGGTGGGCGCATGCCTCAGCTGCGGCAGGGTGACGGCCATATGGGCGCGCGTCGTCCATCGCAGCCGCGGCACGATCCAGGTCATGAACAGGCCGGCAGCATCGCGGTTGGCGAGGAGCAGGTGGCGGTTCGCCGGAAAGCATTTCCCCGCCTGCGCCAGGACGGCGGCGGCGCAGCTCGTATCGTCGAGATCGGGCGGAAGCCGCGCCGCATGGGGGTGGCTCCGAGTCCAGTGGCGCCAGAGGCCGTGCCGGTCCGCCTCGCCGAGCAGGAAGGCACAGGCGCGCTCCCTCACCGCGTCCGCGGCTCGGCAAAAAGCGAGCGAGTGGGCGATCAGGGCGGTCGGAAAGACGCTGGGATCGGCGACGCATCCCCCGGCCAGCTCGGGATCGGGGGAGGCGAAGACGTTGAAGGCCCCGCTCGGGAGCTGGCTCGCCGCGAGGAAGGCGAGCCCCTGCTCGACCGCCCGCGCACGGTTCGGCCGGGCGAGGCTCATAGCCAATGGGCCTCGAGCTCCAGGATCTGGCCGCGCTGCCTCGCCAGGTTGGTCAGCAGCGACGGGTGCGAGGCCACCTCCAGCGTCGCTCCGCCGTCATCCCCGCCCAGCAAAGCGAGCGGATGCAGAGTCGCCGGATCGACGAGGCCGGCGGTGAGCCGGTAACGCCCGCCGACCAGAGGCAAACGCGGGATTCGGCAGACGAGCTCGCCGCGTCCCGCCGCGAGCCGGCGCGGAATCTCGTTCGCGACCATCGCGATGCAGACCCAGCCGTCGGGGGACCAGATCGTCACCGCCCAAATCGCTTCGAGCGGCGCCTGGGCGCGGTAGCGGAGCACCAGCTCCACCGCCTCGCCGGTATGCGGGTCGGCGCCCGCGTCCCCCCGCGCGAAGAGGTCCTCGATGACGACCGGGCCGCTCTCCTCGCGGCGCAATGTCTCCGGCGCGGCGCCGGCGCCGTACATATGGTGCAGAGTCTCGACCGCGGATCCGGCGAAGGCGATTCGGCCGCCTTCGAGCAGGATCGCCCGTTCGCAGACCGACTGGACCTGATGGCCGTTGTGGGAGACGAAGACGAGCGATCCGCCCTCCCGGAGATAGGCCTGCATCAGGCCGACGCACTTGCGCTGGAAGGCGAGGTCGCCGACCGCGAGCACCTCGTCGACGAGCAGCACGCCCGGCCGCATCAGGGCGACCAGCGAAAAAGCGAGCCGCGCCTTCATGCCCGAGCTGTAGGTCTGGAACGGCGCCTCCATGGCCTCGCCCAGGCCGGCGAAGTCGACGACCTCGTCGAGCAGCCGCCGGGCCCCGGCTGCGTCGAGATCGTTCATCGCCGCGGCGAGCCGGACGTTCTCCCGGCCGGTGAGGAGGGGATTGAGGCCGGTGCCTAGCTCGATCAGCGCCCCGAGGCTGCAGGCGAGGCGCACTTCGCCCGCCTCCGGCTTCAGCAGGCCGTGGAGGATCTTGAGGAGGGTGCTCTTGCCGGCGCCGTTGGCCCCGACGACCGCGAGCGATTCCCCCGCCGCCAGCGAGAAGGACACGTCCTGGAGCGCCCAGAACTCCCCGGGCCTCAAAGCGCCTGACCGCGCCGGGCGGCCCGCTATCTCGCGGACGCTGTCGGCGACGGCGTAGCGCAACGACCGCGCGAAGTGGCCGCAATAGCGCTTGGAGAGGTTGGAGACGGTGAGCAGCGGCGCGGTCATGTGGCGATCGCCAGGCGCCGGGGCGTTTCGATGCCCTGCACGACGGCGGTTTCGTCCGCTCTGTCCCCGGCGGCGCTCCGGAAGGAGCGATCGAGCAGGACTTCCAGCGCGGTCACCGCCGCGCGCCGTCCGAGCCCGGACCCGAGGCATTGGTGCGGGCCGTCGGAAAAGGCGAGATGGGGGCTGCGGAGCCTGTCGAGCCTCAGCTCGCGAGGATCGGGGAAATGGCGCGGGTCGCGGTTGGCGGCGAGCAGGGACAGGAACAAAGTGGCCCCGGCGGGCATGATCGTGCCGCCGAGGGGTACGTCACGGGTCGCCCGGCGGACGACGTTGGGCTCCGGCGGCCATAAGCGGAGCGCCTCGTCCACCAGCCTCGGAAGCAAAGCCGGCCGCGCCTCGATCTGGCAGCGAACGCCTTCGTCGTCGAGGAGGGCGGCCGCCGAACGGACGATCAGCCGCTCGCTCGTCTCCGTCGCCGCGCGGCAGAGGAGCCGCACCAGGCTCAGGGCCGCATTCTCGTCCAGCAGGTCGCCGGCCTCGGCGCGGATCGCGCCCTGGATCCGCGCGCGGCGAAGCAAATCCTTCGACGATTCGGACATGGCGGCGGCGGGCGCGGAGAGGTCGTCCGCGGCCAGGATCGCGGCCACCTCGCCTTCCTCGAGCCCGACCAGCATCGCGGCGAGCTTTCGCGTCAGCGGAATCGCGTAATCCGCGACGAGATCGAGCCTCGGGCGGAGCAGGCCTTCCGCCTCACGGCGCAGCCCGGCGTTGAGGCCGGCCAGCGCCGCGCCCGTGAAATAAGGCGTCAACAGCCGCCGAACCGCCGCATGCGCCGGCGGGTCCGCGCCGAGGAGGATGGCGTCGACCTCGCGCTGGGGCTCGCTGGAAAACAGCTCCGGCTGCGCCAGCGCCGCCTTCACATCGTCATGGTCGAGGACGATCCAGCAGCCGTGGCGGGGAAGGAAATGGACCGGGCCGAGCCGGCGCAGCCGCTCGAAGTCGCCGAAAGGCTCGCGCGTGGCGCCGGGAGCGTCGAAGCCGAACCATTCGGCTTGCGAAGGCCGCGGCGCGGCCGGCCTGCGGACCGGCAGGAGGCGACGCGCCAGCGCCATCCCACGGCGTCCGATCCCGGCCGCGGTCGGCCTCACAATCCGCTCGCCACGCGCAGGCGCTCCGGCGTTCGCACCGTGAGGCTGGTGAAATAGCGCACGCTTTCGAGCGGCTCGGCGGGCCGCAGGTCCGGTGCGCCGTCCAGGACGAGCGCGAGCGCCGCCGGAACGACGGACCGCGCGAGCGCCGTCCCGCTGCACCGGTGGATTCCGGTGCCGAAGGAAAGATGGTCCGAAGCCGGCCGGTCGAGCGACAGGCGCTCCGCGTCCGCGAAGCGGCCGGGGTCGCGATTGGCGGCCGCGAGGCAGAGCATCACGCGCTCCCCCTTCGGGATCGACACGCCGCCGAGGGTCACGCTCGCGAGCGTCAGGCGCGGCACCATCAGCTCCGGCGGGTGGAGGCGAAGCACCTCCTCCACGAACGGCTGCAGCCTTCGGCGGTCGTCGCGGACCGCGTCCAGCGGCGCGCGATCCTCCAGCAGGCGGAGCACGCCGTGGACGATCGCCCGCTCCGTGGTCTCCGTCGCCGCCAGCCAGAGGAAGGCGATGAGCTGCCGGCCCTCGACCTCGCCGACCGTCCCGCCGCCATCCTCCACCAGCCGGGCGAAGGCGCCGGACCGCGGGGCGAGCGATTCGAGCCGGGCGCGATAATCGGCGAGGCGGCGACCCTTCGCCCGGTAAGAGTCCCCGGCCGCGGCGAGCGCGGGCCGGATGTCGGGCGGGAAATGCAGCAGATCGGCCGCGACGGACTGGGCGAGCGGCCTCGCAAACGCCGCGACCAGATCGAATTCCGGCCGCACCAGATGCCCCTGCTCCCCTACCTTGCGCGTGAGTTCGGCGACCGCCGCCGGGGCGAAGAGCGGCGCCACCAGCCGCCGGATCGGGCGGTGGGCGGGCGGATCGTCGGCCATCAGGACCGGCCCGACCGGCCCGTACGGCGCGTTCGACAGCCGGCCGGTGTCCGCCAGCGCTTCCTTCACCTCGCCATAGCCGAGCGCGATCCAGCATTTCTGGCGCGGCAGATAATGGACGGAGCCGCCGCGCCGCAGCCTCTCATAGGCCGCATGGGGGTCGGCGAGGGCGCCCGGCGCCTCGAGATCGGGGACGGGGACGGGCTCGTCGGGGCGGGCCGTTCTGCCGGTCAGCGAGCCGACCAGGGCCAGCGCCTGCTTCCAGCTCTCGACTCCCCCTCCGGCGGGGGTCGCGTCGACAAGCCGGACATCGGCTCCGGCCGGAGCCGCCCCGGTCACCCACAGGCCGATGCTCGCGGCGCCGACGTTGACGAGAAGGTCGTAGCCCTCGGTCAGCGCCGCGACGCTGGCGCCGGCCAGTCGATAGGGGCCGGTCGGCATCGACGCCCAATGCTCCGGCCCGAAGCCATGGGCGTCTGGAACCCGGCCGCCGACCGAGGCGAGATAGACTGGCATCCGCGGCGCGCTCCAGCGCATGCCGGACAGATCGGCACGGGCGCCCGGCGCGTCGAACACCACCCCCGGCACATGGTAGGGCCATTTGGTGTCATGCTCGGCGACGATCCCGGCCCGGCCTTCCAAATGCGCCCGCACCGCCTCGATGTGGGGACTGCGGGTGAGCAAGGCGTGCGCTCCGGGGAACGGCTCGCCCGCCAGGTGCAGAGGCGCCGGCGAGCTCTCGCATAGCCGGCCTATCGCCTCCGGCCGCGCTTCGACGATGAGGAGGACATGGTCGTCGGACTGGATCCCCAGCCGCCTCGCGATGGTGCAGAAGATCGCGACCGCCGTCTCGCGGCTGATCGCCCCGGCCGCGTAGGCGGAGCCCATCTCGCCGAGGCTGAGGCCGAGCACCCCGTCGGGCCGGATGCCGGCGGCCGCCCAGAGATCGGCGAGGCCGAGGTGGAGCAGGCCCATGCTGACGATGTCCGCGCGCCGCTCCTCTTCGTCCGAGCCGGGCTGCCATTGGCCGCGGAACATGGCCGAGGGGGAGAAGCCGAGGGTGGCGCGCACTTTCACGTCCGCGGCGTCGACCGCTTCCCTGAAGACCGGCTCCCCGCGGTACAGCTCGCTGCCCGGGCCGCGCCAATTATGCGAGGCGCCGCCGAAGACGAAGAGCAGGCGCCCGGGCCGGACCGGACGGCGGCGGGACCGCGCGAGGCCCGCCACCGACGAGCGCAGCCGCGCCAGCATCGTCATGCCAGCCGCTCCACGACGTGGGGCTGGACGAGGCGGTAGAGCAGCCATCCGGCGACGAGCAGGACCATGCTGATCGCGAGGACGGCGAGCGAGCCGCCGTGGACATCCCACCCGAGGAGGGACGACCGCGCCGTGGCGAGGAGCGGCGTCACCGGGTTGAGGTTCAGCGCCGAGCCGCTCACCTCGGGATAGACGACCGGCGTCAGGAGGAACCAGAAGGTCGTGACCAGGGCCAGCCCCTGCCTCACGTCGTCGTAAAGCAGGGCCCAGGGCGCGACGAGCAGCCCGAACGCGGTGCCGAGGCAGGCGAGCGCGACCATGCCCACAGGCAGCAGCACCGCGCTGGGTGCGGGAACGATGCCGGCCAAGGCAAGGACGATCGCGAGCGCGACGAGGCGGATCGCGGCGTTGAGGCCCACTTCGTAGAGCCCGCCGAGCATGACGGCTTCGTGGGGGATGCGGCTGCGGGTGATCAGCTGGCGCGAGGCGGCAAGCTGCTGGACGGGGGCGTTCAGCGCCTCGATGACCGTCTGCCACAGGACCATGCCCGCCAGGACGTGGACGGGATAGGGCAGCGCCGTCGGCGCGACGCCGAAGGCGCCCTGCGCCTTCAGATAGACGCAGATCAGCGCCGTGGCGGCGGCGGGCATGATGATCCAGGCATGGCCCAGGATCGAGCGCCGCCGCCGGGCCCGAAGCGATCCGGCGAACAATCGCCAGGCCATCCGCGGCGCCCGGACGAGGTCCCGCCCCGCCGAGCGAAGGAAGCGCCGCGGATCGGCCAGCTCCGGCCGGCCGCTATAGACGACGGCCTGCGCTTTCGAAGCGTCCGGGGAAGGCTCCATCAGCCTTGCGATCCTCCCGGCCGCGCCTGCCGGGCGAGGGTGAGAAGCTCGTCCGCGAAGGTGGCGGCGGGATCGGGAGGGACGAGGGTGCGGATGTGCGCGGCCGCGTCGCCGCCGATCGCCGCCCACTCCTCCCGCCGAGTCCACGCCCGCTCGAGCGCCCGGTCGAAGGCCTTCTCCGTCGCCGCATCGGCGAGGAACCCCGTCCGGCCGTCCTCCACCACCTCGGAATTGCCGGCGACGTCGGTGACGATGGCGACCCGGCCCGACAGCATCGCCTCGACCAGCACCAGCGGCAGGCCTTCGGCGCGCGAGGCGAGGACGAGGCCGTGGTGATCCGCCCACAGCGCCTCGACATCCTCCTCGAAGCCGGCGAAGCGCACGTTGGCGAGGCCGAGATATTCGGCCATGCGCTCGAGCCCCTGCCGCTGCTCGCCGCCGCCGAAGAAGGTCACCGACACCGCCCGCGCCCGCCATTTCTCGGCGGCGAGCACGCGCAGCAGGATGTCCTGCCCCTTTTCCATCGGGTAGAGGCGCCCGACGCAGGCCAGGCGGAGCCCCGCGCTGGCGTCGGGCCAGGGCGGCGGCGCGTTCCACGGCACGAGGAAAGGGTTGCGCGCCACCGACGCCCGCTCGATCGGGCCGCCGATCTGCTCCTCGGTGAGGCGCCGGTTATGGTCGGAGACGAAGAAGGCGTGCAGCGCCCCGGCATAATTCGCCTGGATCTGGCCTCGCCAATTGTCCTGCGGCCAATAGAGGTCGGTCGCCTTCTGGCACAGGAGGACGTAGGGGAGGCGCAGCCGCCGGCAGACCGCGGCGAGCAGCCATCCGTCGTGATTGCCGCCCTGCGACACCACCACCAGGTCCGGCCGCCGCCGCAGCCGCAGGCTGACGTAGAGCCGCAGCGCCTGATAGGCGATGCTCAGCAGCGGCGTGAACCCGGCCACCATCGAATAGAGCTTCCTGGGGAGCAAAGGCAGGCGCGCGAGCTCGATCAGGCCGACCGAGAGCTCGCGCAACTGGGCGATGTTGCCCTCCTTGCCGGCGAGGCGGTTCTTGTAGGCGCGCACGCGGTGGCCGCGGCGGGCCAGCTCCGCCGCCGTCTCGCTCCACAAGGTCTCGCTGCCGCCCCAGGTGAAGTTGCTGCTGATGAAGGCGATGCGGGTCCGCACCTTAAATCTGTTGTCCCGCCACGCTTCGCTAGTGCTCCCTTGCACGGTCGCCTAGAGGAGTTCCCCGATGGGTAAAAGTTGATTTTTGTTAAGATCGGACATGGCTTGGCTGAGCGTGCCGCCTCGGTGCTGCGGAGCGGCGAATGGTGGGACCACAAGCTCGTCCCGATCCTGTGCGCCTTCTACGCGACCATGGTCCGGCTGGGCCTGCCGATCGCTTCGCAGTGGCAGGTGCTGCTCGTGCTGCTCCTCTCGCTGGTGCCCGGCGCGGCCTATGTCAGCATCGTCAACGATCTCACCGACCTCGAGGCCGACGCGGCGGCGGGCAAGGCCAATCGGATGGCCGGCCGGCCGCCGGCGTTCCGTATCGCCGCTCTGCTCCTGCCCCTGCTCTGCGGCGGCGTCTTCTTCTGGGTGTGGCGCGGGCAGCCCCTCGCCCTCTTCCTCTACGCGGGGGCATGGATCGCCTTCACGCTCTATTCGGTCCCGCCCTTCCGTCTGAAGGCCCGCGGGCTCGCCGGCGTGGTCGCGGACGCCTGCGGGGCGCACCTCTTTCCGACGCTCCTCGCCGCCGCGCTGCCCTTCGCGGCCGCCGGCCTCCCGCCGGACCGGCTCTGGCTCGCCGCCGTCGGCGCCTGGTCGCTGGCGCACGGCCTCAGGGGCAATCTCTGGCACCAGCTCCTCGATCGGGAGCGGGACCGGACGGCGGGCGTCGCCACCTTCGCCGCGCGGCACCCGCCG
Organism: Allosphingosinicella sp.; assembly: GCA_036403015.1. Lineage (GTDB taxonomy): Bacteria > Pseudomonadota > Alphaproteobacteria > Sphingomonadales > Sphingomonadaceae > Allosphingosinicella. The sequence continues at coordinate 61,562 of DASWRU010000026.1, read as the reverse complement.
GCGGCGGCCGCCCGCCTCGGCGCCTGGGTGGCCTTCCCGGTCGAGCTTGCGGCGCTGGCGGGGCTCTTCCGGCTGATGGCGAGCCCCTGGCCGCCGCTCGCCCTCATCCCCTACGCCCTGCTGGTCGCGCGCCGGGTCCGGCTCTGGCACATGGAGGCGGTCGTGGTGGAGCCGAAAGGCGCCTACCTCATCCTCCTCCACGAATATTATCTGGCGTTCCTCCCCCTCGCCATCCTGGCCGGCTCCGCTCTGGTGCACCGCGTCGACTGGGTGCTGCTGGCCTTCCACCTCCTGCTGTTCGGCCGCGAGCCGCTGCGGACCTGGTGCGACGCCTGGTCGCTCATCCTGCGCCCGGCCCTGCAGAGGCTTGGGATCGTCGCGCCGCCGAAGCCCGCCATGCCGTGAGCGGCGCGAAAGTGTTGAAGAAAGCAACCGGCGACCGAAATTGGCGGAGAGGGAGGGATTCGAACCCTCGGAACCCTTGCGGGCTCAACGGTTTTCGAGACCGCCCCGATCGACCACTCCGGCACCTCTCCGCATCTCGTCCTGAGATCGCCCCCGGGCAGGGGCGGGTCGACAGGCGCGGGGCTCTAGCCGATGGTGCCGGCCTTGCCAAGCATGTCCCGAGCGGCGTCGAGGGGGCATGTCCCGAGCGGCGACGAAGGACGGCTTTCCTTGCCTCGGCGCCGTTAAGGCCTACATAGGAGCCATGATCCGGCGACCCGACATCTTCGAAGGCGACATGGCCGCGGCGGCGATGCTGGCGCCGGCCATCGCCCACGCCCGCTTCGCGATCGGCGACGTGGTGCGCCACCGCCTGTTCGATTTCCGCGGCGTGATCTTCGACGTCGATCCGGCCTTCGCCAATACGGACGAATGGTATGAGGCGATCCCCGAGGAGATCAGGCCGGACAAGGCGCAGCCCTTCTACCACCTCCTCGCCGAGAATGGCGAAGCGAGCTACGTCGCCTATGTGAGCCAGCAGAACCTCCTCACCGACGACAGCGACGAGCCGGTCGACCACCCGGCCATCTCCGGCCTGTTCGACGCCTTCGCCGACGGCCGGTACCGGCTGAAGCCTGTGCACCGGCACTAGGTTTCCTTCCCCCCCCAGGGGAGGATTAGGCACATTGACACGCCGGGCGCCCTTCGGTAGCAGCCCCTCTCCCGCGCGGGGTATGGCCGCGGCCGTTTTTGCGCGGGCAGCAGATCGTTTATTGGAAAGAGCCATGTTCGCAATCGTGCGCACGGGCGGCAAGCAGTATCGCGTCGCCGCCGGAGACAAGATCGTCGTCGAGAAGCTCGCCGGAGCGGCGGGCGACACCATCCAGCTGGGCGACATCCTCCTCGCCGGCGAAGGCGCCGAGCTGCGCTCGACCGACGGCCTCACCGTCTCGGCCGAGATCGTCGCGCAGGCGAAGGCGGACAAGGTCATCGTCTTCAAGAAGCGCCGCCGGCACAATTACCGCCGCAAGAAGGGCCACCGCCAGCAGCACACGATCCTGAGGATCCTCGGCATAGGCGACCAGCAGGCGGAGAAGCCGAAGAAGGCGGCGAAAGCCGCGCCGGCTCCGGCCGACGAGGCTCAAGCGGCCGCGGCACCCGAGACGGCCGCGCCGGCCGCCGAGGCTCCGGCGAAGAAGCCGCGGGCGAAGAAGGCGGACCCGGCCGCTCCCGCCGCCGCCGAGGCTCAGGCCCAGGCCCCGCTCAAGGTGGAAGGCGCCGAGAGCGAGCAGGTCGATGCTCCCGCCCCGGCGAAGAAAAAGGCTTCCCCAAAGAAGCCTGCCGCTGATAAGAACGCGTAAACCTCAAACGAGATACAGAGCTCAGTCATGGCACATAAGAAAGCAGGCGGATCCTCACGCAACGGTCGCGACAGCGCGGGCCGTCGCCTGGGCGTCAAGAAATTCGGCGGCGAAGCCGTGCTCGCCGGCAACATCATCGTGCGTCAGCGCGGGACCAAATGGTATCCGGGCTCGAACGTCGGCATCGGCAAGGACCATACCCTTTTTGCGCTTACCGAAGGCCGGGTCTCGTTTCGCGACGGGAAGCTCGGCCGCAAGTTCGTGTGCGTGGACATGCACCCGGAAGCAGCGGAATAGGGCGACCGAGGACGGGTCGCCCGCAAGGGACGGCCCCGGTACTCGCAAGGGAACCAAAGAGGGAGAGGGGCCGCCCCCTCTCCCTTTTTTCGTTTCTCCCTCGAAACTGTCTCCGGCCTGAAACCCCTCGGGGCGATGGCCGGCGGCGAGCCAAGGGGAAGGACGAGACGATGTTCGCGAGGACCGAAAGACTGCTGCTGAGGCCCGGCTGGAGCGAGGACGCGCCCGCCCTTCACGCCGCGATCGCCGACGAGGCGATCGTCCGCAACCTCGCCACCGCGCCCTGGCCCTACCGGCTGCGCGACGCGGAGGCCTATCTCGCGACTCAGCGCACGCCGGACAATCCGGTGATGCTCGTCTTCCTGCGCAGCGAGGGCGAGCCGCGCCTGGTCGGCACGATCGGCTTCGCCCGCCGCCCGAGCGGCGAGGTCGAGCTCGGCTACTGGATCGCCAGGCCCTTCTGGAACCGCGGCTACGCGACCGAAGCCGGCCGCGCCGTGATCGGCATGGCCCGCGACAGCTTCCGCCTCCCCCGCCTCGCCGCCGGCCACTTCACCGACAACCCCGCCTCCGGCCGAGTGCTCGAGAAGCTCGGCTTCCAGCCCACCGGCGCGGTCCTCCCCCGCTACAGCGCCGCGCGCGAGGCGATGGCGCCCTGCCGGACCTACGAGCTGGAGCTGGCGGAGGAAGACCTCGCCGCGATGGCGGCCTGAGAGAGGTTGCGCTCCTCCCCGGAACGGGGAGGAATTAAAGCGCCAGCCCCTTCTCCGCCTTGGCGATCAGCGCGCGGTCGTCCTGGTTCCAGGGATGGAAGCGGGGCAGGAAGAAGGCGAACCAGGCGCCCATGATCTTGCGGAGCATGCCCGGCCGCACCCAGGCGTACCACAGCAGCCGCGCCCAGGCGGCGGCGCCCACGATTCCGTCCTGCCTGAGCAGCTCGAGCGCGCCGTGGGTACGGTCGACGACGAAGTTGCGGGTGACGTAGAGCATCACCTTCGCCTTGACGCTCCAGCGCTTGCGGCGCGGCCAGGCCCGGGTGGCGTGCAGCCAGGTATCGTAGGCGACGCCCTTATGCTCGATCTCCTCGATCGAATGCCACCGCCAGAGGTTGGCGGACTCGCTATCCGCCCCGCCGAGGTGGCGCGGGTCGCGAAGCAGCTCGTGGGCGAGGATGGCGGTGAAATGCTCGAGCGCCATGGTCGCGGCGAGGTTGACGATCGGCGGCCGGGTCTTCGACACGGCCAGCCTTTCGTCCACCCGCCGCTCCAGCACGTTCATGTCGTAGCCGGCCTCGACGGCGCGCTTGTTGAACTGGACATGCTCGCGGCTGTGCATCACCTCCTGGGTGGTGAAGGCCTTGATCTCCCCGGCGAGCCTGGCCGGCGCGCCCTCGCGGAACGCCCGCACGCTCTCGACGAAGAAGGCTTCGCCCTTTGGGAAGGTCACCGACAAGGCGTCGTAGAAGGCGGAGCCGACGGGATCGCCGCCCAGCCACCACCGCCCCGTCGCCGCGCCGCGGCCGAAACGCCGGTCGCGCGGGGTGATCGTCAGGTCCAGGGGTGTCGCTCGGCTCGCCATGCTGTATCTCCTATATACGAAATGGCCGCTACTTACATCAATGTCAACAGCTAGATTGCGCCTCAGCCAGGAAGAATCCCGCGCCGCCGCCCTCGAAGCGGCGCGCGAGCTGCTGCTCGAATCGGGGCCGCAGGCGGTGACCCTGAAGGCGGTGGGCGGCCGCATCGGCAAGACCCACGCCAACCTCCTCCACCATTTCGGCTCGGCCGCCGGCCTCCAGGCCGAACTCGCGCGCTACTTGGCCGAGCGCGTCACCAGCCATATCGGCGAGGCGGTCGAGCGCGCCCGCCACGGCGAGGCCGATCCGCGCGAGGTGGTCGACCGCACCTTCGACGCGTTCGGCCAGGAAGGGGCCGGCGCCCTCGCCGCCTGGATGATCCTGTCGGGCAACCGCAACGCGCTGGACCCGGTGCTGGACGCGATCCACGGCCTCGTCGATCGCCTTCGGGAAGGCCATGAGGACCGGCCGGTGCCGGAGCTCACCTTGTGGCTGGTCCTCGCCGCGCTCGGCGACTCCCTGCTCGGCGGCCCGATGGCGAGCGCGCTCGGCCTGCCGCCGGAGAAAGCGCGCGAGCTGGCGACCCGGCAGCTCATCGCCTCATCCGGGCTGGCGGCGGCGGCGCCCCCGCCCTAAACGCGCCGCCATGCACTTCCTCGACCAGGCGAAGATCTTCATCAGCTCCGGCGCGGGCGGGCCGGGCGCGGTCAGCTTCCGGCGCGAGAAGTATATCGAATATGGCGGCCCGGACGGCGGCGACGGCGGCAAGGGCGGCGACATAATCTTCGAGGCGGTGGAGGGCCTCAACACCCTCATCGACTTCCGCTACACCCAGCATTTCCGCGCGCCCCGGGGCAAGGGCGGCGCGGGGTCGAACCGGACCGGCGCGGGCGGCGGCGACCTCGTCGTCAAGGTCCCGGTCGGCACCCAGATCATCTCCGACGACAAGGAGCACGTCCTCGCCGACCTCACCAAGGCGGGCGAGCGCCTCGTCTTCCTGAAGGGCGGCGACGGCGGCCGCGGCAATGCCAGCTACAAGACCGCCACCAACCGCGCGCCCCGCCAGCACGGCACCGGCTGGCCGGGCGAGGAGATGTGGGTGTGGCTGCGCCTCAAGCTGCTCGCCGATGTCGGCCTGGTCGGCCTGCCCAATGCCGGCAAGTCGACCTTGCTCAACATGGTGACCAACGCCAACGCCAAGGTCGGCGCCTATCCGTTCACCACCCTCCATCCCAAGCTCGGCGTCGTCCGCCACAAGGGGCGCGAGTTCGTCATGGCCGACATTCCGGGCCTGATCGAGGGCGCGGCGGAAGGGGCCGGGATCGGCGACCGCTTCCTCGGCCATGTCGAGCGCTGCCGCGTGCTCCTCCATCTGGTCGACGCCAATGAAGACGTGGCCCAGGCGTACCGCACCGTCGCGGCCGAGCTCGAAGCCTATGGCGAGGGGCTGGAGGACAAGCCGGTCGTCGTCGCGCTCAACAAGTCCGACACGATCGACGACGAACTGATCGCCGCGCTCTCGGCCGAGCTCCAGGCGGAAGCGGGCGTGCGTCCCTTCCCCCTGTCCGGGGCGACGGGCGCCGGCGTCGAGGCGTTGCTCGACGCGCTGCTCCGGCATCTGGCGCCGGCCGGAGAGAAGCCCGAGGAGGAATCGTCGGATTGGTCTCCGGTCCCGTGAACGAGATGATTCCCCGGTGACCGCCCGGCGCCGCTCCAGGAAGATCCGCACCCTCGCCGTCACCGGAGGCACCGGCTTCGTCGGCTCGCACCTCCTCCGCCACGCGCTCGCGCAGGGCTATGATTTGCGCGCCCTCACCCGCGGCTGGAAGCCGCCCGAGGACGAGATCGTCTGGATCGACGGAGCCCTCGACCGGCCCGAAAGCCTGGTCAAGCTCCTGACCGGCGCCGACGCCGCGATCCACGTGGCGGGCGCGATCAACGCCCCCTCCCGCGCCGCGTTCGAGGCGGTGAACGTCGCCGGAACCGCCAACGTCATCGACGCCGCGCGCAAGGCCGGGGTGCGCCGCTTCGTCCAAATCTCCTCGCTCGCCGCGCGCGAGCCGGAGCTCTCCGCCTACGGCGGGTCCAAGGCGAAGGCGGAGCGGCTCGTCGCCGCCTCCGGCCTCGACTGGACGATCGTCCGCCCCCCCGCCGTCTACGGCCCCGGCGACAGGGAGACGTTCGAGCTGTTCAAGATGGCCCGCCGCGGGCTGGTCGCGCTGCCGCCCGGGGGCCGTTTCTCGGTCATCCACGTCGACGACCTCTGCCGCCTCGTCCTCGCCCTCCTCGACGAGCCCGACACCTGGGGCGAAACCTACGAGCCCGACGACGGCCGCGAAGGGGGATGGGAGCACCGCCATTTCGCCCGCACCCTCGGACGGGTCTACGGCAAGCGGGCCGCGACCCTCGCCATGCCCAGGCCGGTGCTTCGCCTCGCCTCCCGCCTCGACCGCCTCCTCCGCCGGGGCCGCGCCAGGCTGACGCCCGACCGGGTGGGCTATTACTGCCATCCCGACTGGGTCGCCGCCGCCCATCGCCGGCCGCCCGCCGCCCTCTGGGAGCCGCGGGTCAAGACGCCCACCGGCCTAAAGGACACCGCCGAATGGTACCGCGCCGAGGGCTGGCTGCGCTGAGCCTCACAGCTGCTGGACGATGAAGGCGGCGAGGCTCGCGGTCATTCCGGCGAGGAAGATCCGATAGGCCCAGCCGAGCAGCCTATACTTCTTGCGGGCGAGGACGAGGCCGTTCTGGTAGAGGTCGCGGGCCATGGCGCGGTAGGAATCCACCTCGCTGCGCATCAGCGTCTCCATGCCTTCCAGGAACTTCTCCTCCTCCATCTGCGCGAACGAGCCGAAGAAGAGGAGGTTCGCCGTGCCGCCGCCGAAGCGGGTCGCCGGCATCACGGCGGAGGCGGCGCAGACGGCCGAGAGGAAGGCGGAGCCGCCGAGGATGAGCAGCGGCAGCGAAGGCCGCGCGCCCTCCGCCTCCTTGATCGCCAGGGTGAAGATGACGAAGGCCGCGCCCATCAGGATGCTCGCTTTCTGGTCCGCCATCTGGGAGAGCTGGACGTGGATCTGCTGCGCCGTGCGCAGGGTGTGGACGGCGTTGGGCGGAAACGGCCTCTTCTCGTCGGTCATGCGCGGATACCCCCTCCCGGCGACACTGCCGCAGCGTCCCGGGCTTGCCAAGCCGGAGCCCCATTGCGGCCCAAATTCCTTGGCACAGCATCCTCCCCGACCTAAGGACTCGGCCATGACGGACAGAGACGAGACTTTCGGCAAGGTCGCCCAGCTGATCGGGCCCTTCAACAAGAAAGGCGTCGCGCTCGCCGACGCCACCACCTTCGCCGGCGATCTCGAATGGGACAGCCTGACCGTGATGGACTTCGTCGCCGCCATCGAGGACGAGTTCGACATCCTCATCACCATGAACATGCAGGCCGAGATCGAGACGGTCGGCCAGCTCGTCGACGCCGTCGAGCAGCTCAGGAACGAAGGATGAAGGGGCGTATCCCGTGCCTCCCCAACCGCCAGGTTGGGGAGGGGGACCACCCGAAGGGTGGTGGAGGGGTAGCTGACGAGGCCTGCTCCAATTACCCCTCCACCACCATTCTGGTGGTCCCCCTCCCCATCGCAGATGGGGAGGCAAATCGATGACCGAATCCCTCCGCACCCCGATGGATCCGGCCGACGAGCCCGCCGGCCACACCGTCGCCCGCGACCTCTTCTCCAAGTTCGACGCGCTCATCGCCGAGCGCGAGGCCCTGCTCGACACCGGCGTTCGGGACCCGTTCGGCCTCGTCATGGAGAAGGTCCTCTCCCCCACCCTCGCCATCGTCAAGGGCAAGGAGACGATCCTGCTCGGCACCTACAATTACATGGGCATGACCTTCGACCCCGACGTGATCGAGGCCGGCAAGAAAGCGCTCGACGATTATGGCTCGGGCACCACCGGCAGCCGGGTCCTCAACGGCACCTATCAGGGCCACAAGGAGTGCGAGGAGGCGCTCAAGGATTTCTACGGCACCGCTTATGCCATGGTCTTCTCGACCGGCTACCAGGCCAATCTCGGCCTCATGTCGACCCTCGCCGGCAAGGAGGATTACATCATCCTCGACGCCGACAGCCACGCCTCGATCTACGACGGCTGCGCGCTCGGCAACGCCCAGATCGTCCGCTTCCGCCACAACAATGTCGAAGACCTGGAGAAGCGCCTGAAGCGGCTCCCGGCGGAGGGCGGCCGCCTCGTCGTCCTCGAAGGCGTCTATTCCATGCTCGGCGACATCGCGCCGCTGAAGGAGATGGTCGAGGTCGCCAAGCGCCACGGCGCCATGGTCGTCGTCGACGAGGCTCATGGCATGGGCTTCTTCGGCCCCAACGGCCGCGGCGTCTTCGAGGAGGCCGGGGTCGAGGACCAGGTCGATTTCGTCGTCGGCACCTTTTCCAAGTCGGTCGGCACGGTCGGCGGCTTCATCGTCTCGAACCACCCCAAGTTCGAGGTGCTGCGCCTCGTCTGCCGCCCCTACGTCTTCACCGCCTCGCTGCCGCCCTCGGTCGTCGCCACCGCCGCCACCTCGATCCGCAAATTGAAGTTCGCCGGCAACAAGCGCGCCCACCTCTGGGAGAATAGCCGCCGCCTCCATCAGGGCCTGCGCGACCTCGGCTTCGATCTCGCCACGCCCGAAGCGCAATCCGCGATCATCGCCGTGCTCCTCCCGGACCAGGACACGACCGTGCGCATGTGGCAGGCCCTCCTCGAGGCCGGAGTCTACGTCAACATGGCCCGCCCGCCCGCCACCCCCGCCGGCATGTACCTCCTCCGCTGCTCCCTCTGCGCGGACCACAGCGGCGAGCAGGTCACGCAGATCTTGGGCATGTTCGAATCCGCCGGCAAGGCCACCGGCTACCTCTGAACCCCCCTCCCTGGAAGGGAGGGGCCGGGGGTGGGTACGCGCGAAGCGCGCCCTGCGTACCCACGAAGCGCATCCGCACCCCCACCGCCGCCGGCCGCCGGCCTACCCTTCCCCCAAAAGCCGGCAGGCACCTCCCCCCCGCCCCCATCGTTAGCGACCGGCCAACGCTCCCGAGCGGCGAAGCGACGCGGCGGCGGGCCAAGCCGCTTCCCACGCCCGCGCCCTTGCTCTAGAATCCCGCTCATGGCGGTGGAGGACATGGGCGCCGCACCCGGGGAGAGCTGGGGCAGCTGGCGCGGGGTGGCGGCAAGCGTCGGGGCGGTGCTCGCGACCGGCCTGCTCGCCGCGCTCATGCTGATGGTCGCCTCGTCCAACGCGGCTCGCGACCGCGCGCTGGCCCAGGAACGCCACAGCTACGACGTCATGCTGATGACCCGCACGGTGGACGGCACCCTCGCCCGCGCCGAGGCGACGCTCGGCCGCTACGTCGTCGACGAGCAGGCGAAGACCGGGGTCGCTTATTATACCGATTGGGTGACCGCCGGGCAGCAGATCGCGAAGCTGCGCACCCTGGTCGCCGACAATCCCCGCCAGCTCGCCCGGGTCGACGACCTGAAGGCGCTCTACCAGAGGCGCGACGCGGAGCTCGCCGCCGCCGCCACCGCCGCCTCCCGCCACAAGGCGACGGGCGGAATCCCGCTCTTCTACCAGGCCGGCCAGTCTTCGCTCGGCCCCAACCTGCGCGCCCGGCTCCTGGAGATCGCCGATTCCGAACGCGACGACCTGCGCGAGCGCATGGCCGAGACCCGCGCCTCGTCCGACCGCGCCGACCAGCTCACCGACTGGTTCGGCTGGCTCGCCGTGCTGATCGGGATCGGCGCCGTCACCCTGGGCCTGCTCGCCTTCCGGGCGATGGGCGAGCGCATCGATGCGCTGCGCGAGGCGGACAGCGAAGCGATCCGGGCGCGGCGGCTCGAGCAGGCGGTGCGGGAAAGGACCCAGGAGCTGCTCGACGCCAATGCGCGGCTCAAGGCCGAGGCGGCGGAGCGGGAAGCGGCCGAGCAGCGCCTCCGCCAGGTCCAGAAGATGGAGGCGGTGGGCCAGCTGACCGGCGGCATCGCGCACGATTTCAACAACATGCTCGCCGTGGTGGTGGGCGGGCTGGACCTCGCCAGGCGCAAGCTCTCCGGCGACCGGCGCGAGGTCGAGCTCCACCTCGAAAATGCGATGGAAGGGGCGACCCGCGCCGCCGCTCTGACCCGCCGCCTCCTGGCCTTCGCGCGGGCCGAGCCGCTGCTTCCGACCTCCGTCGCGCCCAATTTGCTGGTGGAAGGCATGCTCGACCTCGTCGACCGCTCGATCGGCGAGCGAATCGCGGTGCGCACGCATTTCGCCGAGGACCTGTGGCCGGTGCGAGTCGACACCAACCAGCTCGAAAACGCGATCCTCAACCTCGCCGTCAACGCCCGCGACGCGATGGAGGGCGAGGGCGAGCTGCACATCGTCATGGAGAATTGCACGCTCGCGGCGGGCGAGATCGGCGAGCTCGGCGCCGGCGATTATGTCCGCATCGCCGTCACCGACACCGGCAGCGGCATGCCGCCGGAGGTGGTGGAGCGCGTGTTCGAGCCCTTCTTCACGACCAAGCCGCTCGGCAAGGGCACGGGGCTCGGCCTCAGCCAGATTTTCGGCTTCGCCCGGCAGTCGGACGGCGACGTCGCCATCGAATCGGAGGTCGGCAGGGGCACCACCGTATCGCTCTATCTGCCGCGGTCCCACGAGGAAGCGGCGGCCGGCCCGGAGATCATCCCCTCCTTCGCCGGCGCGGCGTCAGAGCCGGCCGCGGCCGCCGGCACGATCGTTCTGGTGGTCGAGGACGATCCCCGCGTCAGCCGCTCCACGGTCGGCGCGCTCGAGGAGCTGGGCTACCGGCCGATCGCCTGCTCGAGCGGCCGCGACGCCCTCGACATCCTCGCTCGGGAGCAGGGCATCGAGCTGCTCATCACCGACGTGATGATGCCGGAGATGACCGGCACCGAGCTGGTCCGCAAGGCGAGCGCCCTCTATCCCTGGATCGCGATGCTGTTCGTCACCGGCTATGTCGGCGAGGCGGGCGAGGCCGAGGATCTCGCCGGCTACGACATGTTGCGCAAGCCCTTCACGATCTCCTCGCTCGCGGAGGCGGCGCGCGCCGCCCTCGCGCGCAAGCCTAGCGAATGGCCCCCCGCCTCAAGAGCCTCGGCAGCAGGATGAGGCCGGCGAGGAACGGGTGCCGCCGCTGCCAGGGCTTGATCACGATCCGCGTCCCGGCGTGGCGGTTGATCTTCCAGGCGAGGTAATCGATCCCGTTGGCGAAGGTCAGGCTCGCCTTGAGCAGCCGGACCAGGGTCAGCGCCTTGCCCTTGCGCCGGCGCGCCCGCCAGGCGCGCTGCGCCGCTTTGGCATCCCCCTCCCCCGCCTGCGGCCGCTCGGCGAGCACGGCGCGCCCGACCCGGCGATAGCGCTCCGGGTCGGAGTCGACGATCGACGCCGCCCGCTGCCGCCGCTCCGCCCGAAGCTCGGCGGCGTAGGTCAGCGCGAAGCCCGCCCGGAACACCGCCAGCGGCGCGTTCCTCATGTCGCCCCAGACCAGCGGCCGGGTCAGCGCGAACAGGGTCGGCGCCGCCTCCGCGACCGCCGACACCGCCCGCTCCCGCGCCGCCTCGTCGGCCGCCCAGACGAGGCGCGAGGGTTGCGCGAACCTCGCCCAGACCGAAATGCTGCGCGCCTCCGCGCCGCATTCGCGCTCGAAATCCGCCGCGCTCAGCACCGCATATTTGGCGGTGAGGCCGTCATGCTCGAACGGAAAGACGTTGGGCGGCACCAGCCGGTTCGCCGTCGCCAGCCACCGCCGCGGATAAGCGGCGCGATAATCCGACACGATCAGGTAGAAATCGAGCATCAGCCCCTCGAGCCGCCGCTCCCTCAAACACGATCCGTAGAACAACACCGCCCGCGCCGCGCCCGGATAGAGCCCGGCGATCGCCGCCGCCATCGCCGCCGCGCGCGGATCGACGGGCTCGGCGAGCTCGGCGGCCACCAGGTCTCGAAGCGCGGGGGTCATGGACCGCCCATAGCGGCTCGGCCGCCTAATTGAAGGCATGGCGCGGTGGACTCCTCGCGCCGCCGGGCGCAAAATGCCCGCTCACCGGAGGAGAGACGGCCATGCCGCAATTCGTGATCGAGCGGGAGATGCCCGGCGTCGGCGGGCTCGGCGCGGACGCGCTGAAGGGCGCCTCGCAGGGCTCGTGCAGCGTGCTGAGGGAGCTTGGGCCGGAGATTCAGTGGGTCCATTCCTACGTCACCGACGACAAGATCTACTGCATCTACCGGGCGCCGAGCGAGGACCTCATCCGGCAGCACGCCGAAACCGCCGGCTTCCCCGCGAACAGCATCGCCCGGGTCCGGGCGACGATCGATCCGACCACCGCGGAATAGGCTGTATCCACGTTCAGCGCTGGGTCGGCCACGCCTTTGCCTCCCTGCCGCGAAGCGGCGGGGAGGGGGACCTCCAGAATGGTGGTGGAGGGGTAACTGGCTCCGCCTCCGAGGTTCAGGCGGGGACCCTCCGACCTCGGCGCCTTCTACCCCTCCACCACCTCCGGTGGTCCCCCTCCCCAGCTGACGCTGGGGAGGCAGGCAAGCAGCCACCCTCGGGCTCAGCGCTGAATCTCGCTACAGCCTAGCGCTCAGGCCGCCAGCCGCAGGAAGGAGATCGGCGCGGTCGGCGTCAGGACGAGCGGCCGGTCGGCCCTCGCCTCGAAAATCTCGCCGTCGAGGATCACGCCCGATTGCTCGCCCTCGATTCGGATCTCGTCGCCGCGCTGGAGGTGGACTCCGCGCAGGCGATGGCGGCCGAGCTTGCCGCGCACCGCCGCGAACAGCGCCCCGAACAAGGCGCTCGGGCTTCGCTCGATGAGCAAAAGCTGCATCGAGCCGACCCTCTTCTCCGCCCCCGGCATGGTGCCGCCGAACAGCAGTTTCTGAAGCGTCGTCACCATCAGGAAGGCGAACTGGCCCTGCATCACGCCCTGCTTCCTGACCGAGATCTTGAGCAGGCCGGTGCGCGGCGGAAGGAAGCGGACCCGGCTGCCGACGATGACTCCGAGCAGCCCCAGCACCAGCGCCAGCACGTGCGCCACCCCGTTCGGAAGCCCCAGCGGATAGATGTTGTGCCGGCAATAGAGCATCGTGTCGGCAAGCCCCGCCCCGCCCAGGAACATGCCGAGCACCGGTCGCCCGCCCGAAGTCCCGCCGGACAGAGCGATCAGCTCGCGCTCGACGATGTGGCGGTCGAGGTCGGACCGGGCGATCTCGAGCACCCGCTCCAGAGTCTCCATCGTATTGCCGACGGCGCCGAGATCGTGGGCGATGAGGTTGGTCTTGCCGTTGGGCAGCACCGCCACCGGCGGCGGGTCGTCGCCGAAATAGCGTTCGTTGTGGATCGCGGTCAGCGCCGCCTGGACGGTGCCGTCGCCGCCGTTGATGACCAGCACCTTGGGCTTCACCCGGGCGATGCGCTGGAGGGCGAGGCCGATCTGGTCGACATGCTCGACCTCGTAGTGGAAGATGTCCTGGTGGGCCGCGCAAAAGCTCCTCACGTCGGGCAGCAGCGACTTGTTGCCGGTCGAGCGCGGGTTGGAGAGGAGCGCGACCCGGGCCATGCTCAGTCGCGCTCGGCCGGGCCGATGGTGAGGCCGCTTCGGTAGTTGAGCACCACGGTCACCGGCCGAGGCGCGTTGCCGACCGGGATCGCCACCTCCCCGAAGCTCGGCTTCAGGTGGAAGAACGAGATCCTGGGGTTGCGCGAGAAGCCGCCGCCGTCCGACCAGTCGCGCGACTTGTTGTTGCCGTTGACGTCGTGGCGGACGGCCACCGCATAGGTGCCCGGCGCCGGCAGCGGGACGCAGATCGGCATCGACGGCGCGACGACCGGCAGGTCGACCCGGCTGACCCGCTGGCCCTTCACCAGGTAATTCTGGCTGTTGTAGATCTGCACCCGCACCCGGCCCTCGCGGGCCTTGAAGCCGGAGACGTTGACGAGCACGGCAGGCCGCTTCGAGCCGGCGCTGCATGCCGCCGGGTCGGGCCCGTAGGCGCCGTGCGCCGGAGCGGCGACCGCGAGGATGGCGAGCGCGGCCGCCGCCATCGGGAAAGCACGTCTCGACATCGGCAAAAAAGCTCCCGGACATTGCCGCCCCGCGCACCTCGGCGGGACGGACGCGTGACGATGCCCCCATTCGAGCGCCGTCCTTACCGGAGGCTTGCGGCGAAATTGGGGCCGAGGCGGGTCGAAAAGGTGGGAAAGGCACGCACCGCTAGGGAAAGGCCCCGCCCCCGTCCCCCTCCGGCACAGCCGCAATCGCCCCCTTGCCCCCGCTCCCGCCCCGCGCGAGACGCGCGGCCGGGGACAGCGAAGGTAAGACGAGATGGCGCAGGCAGCCGCACGCAAGCCCGGTATCTGGATTCCCGCGGCGATCCTGCTCGCCCTCGCCGCCGCCGCGGCCACGCTCCAGGCCCTGCCCGATCCCGTCCGAGCCGGCCCAAGGCTCCCCGCCGCCCGGCTCGCCGCGGCGCCCCGCCTGGCGCCGGCCCTCCCTGCCCCTCGCCCCGTGCCCCTCCGCCCGAGCGCCCTGCGCGCCACCGCCCTCGCCGACGTCCCGATCCGGCACGAGCTCGCCATCCCCCGCTGGCTTCGCCCCGGCGAGTTCGCCTGGGACGACGAGCACGCCCCGCCCGGCGGCGAGACGATCATCGTCGTCAACCTCGCCGGTCGGGTCCTCTCAATCTATCGCGGCGGCTATGAGATCGGCCGGTCGAGCATCGTCTGGGGCTCGCCCGACAAGCCGACCCCGACCGGCACCTTCCACATCCTCGAGAAGGACGCCGACCACCGCTCGCGTACCTATGGCGGAGCGCCGATGCCGCACATGCTTCGCCTGACCGGCGACGGAGTCGCCCTTCACGGCTCGCAAATGGCCGACGACCTCGCCACCCACGGCTGCGTCGGCCTTCCGCGCGAATTCGCCGCCCTCCTCTACCGCGCCGCGCGGGTCGGCGACCGGGTCCTCATCCGCGCCGTTTGAGCGTCGCAACCTCCGCTTAACCTGGATGGGGTTATTCAGGGGGGGAATGACGGGACGTGCGGCGTGAAGCTGGTGATCATGAAGAAGGGCGGCGAGCCCGGCGAGGTCGCGATCAACCCGGACCGGGTGACTCACGTCCGCACCGCGTCCGGCCCGTTCACCGACGTCTTCTTCGGCGAGCACCGAGTCGCCGTCCAGGGCACCTTCATCGAGGTCGTCGCCCGCCTCAGCGGCGAGGAAGTCCCAAGCCACGGCTCCGTCAAAACCTGGTTCCCCGCCCGCTGACAAATTTCCCCCCTCGCTGCAAGGGAGGGGCCGGGGGTGGGTACGCGCGAAGCGCGCCCCGGCCCCCAATCCGACCGTCAACTCCCCTCTCCCCAGGGGAGAGGGGCCGGGGGTGAGGGGTTCCGCCCTATCCGGAGACTCACGAACCCCTCTCCCCTACCCCTCTCCCCCTGGGAGAGGGGAAGTGGACGCAGGCCCTCGCCCCACCCCCCTAAAGCCGCCTCACCCGAGGCTCGGCCCGCGGGTGGAGGAGCAGCTCGGCCAGCGCCCAGACGCAGGCGTCGGCGCGGTCGGGGCTTCGCCCCGGCCCGGCATAGTCGCCGCCCCGGATCAGCCCGGCCAGCTCGTCCTCCAGCTCGGGGAAGCGGCCCGCCAGCTTCGCCTTGCCGACCTCGAAGCGCGAGGCGACCGGCTCCGCCCGCGCCGTCTTGCTCCGGCTCGCATTGGCGAGCCTGACCGGAAGCCGCGAATCGACGGCCCGGAGCACGCTCTCCACCATGGCGCCGCCATTATTTCCCTCGGCGATGATCCGATCCGCCCCCCACGCCTCCGCCGCCCGAGCCACCGCCCGCGCCCAGCCTTCGGGCGAGAGGCCGCCGACGCTGCAATCGGCGAGCACGTAGCCGATTCCGTCCCGCCCCAACCCGCACACCACGATCCCGCAGCGATCGCCCTCGGCCGACGCCGGCGGGTCGACTCCGATCACCACCCGCCGCATCTCCGGCACGACGGACGCCCGCGACGCCTCGATCAGCGGCCGCGGCCACAATGTCCCTTCCCAATCCTCGATCAGCTCCCCTTCCAGCTCCTGCCGCCCGAGCCGGGTCCCGGCATAAGCGGCCTTGGCCGACGCCAGGAAGTCGTCGGCGAGGTTGGGATTGTCGAAGGTCGAGCCGTGCGTCACCTCGGTCCGTTCCAGGCCGCGAATCCGGGTCAGCAGCGCCAGCGGCCGGGGAGTCGTCGTGATCACGGTCCGGGGCGCCTCGCCGAGCCGAAGCCCGAGCATGAGATTGTCCCAGGCGGAGTCGGGCCGGCGCCATTTGGCGAGCTCGTCGCACCAGGCGAAATAATGCTCCGGCCCGCGCAGCCCGTCCGGCCGCTCGCCCGAATAGAGATAGGCCTCGCCGCCGTTCTGGAAGCGCAACGTCCGCTTGCTCGGCATCCAGACCGTCTCGTCCTCGCAGCCCGCGGTGGCGATGAGGCCGCTCGGCCCGGTCACCATCAGCCTCTCCGCCTCGGCGAGCGTGGCGCCGACCAGCGCCACCTTGCCGCCGGGGGTCTCGCGGATCCTCGCCCACACCCATTCCGCCCCGGCCCGGGTCTTGCCGAAGCCGCGCCCGGCCAGCATCATCCACACCCGCCACGGGCCCGCCGGCTCCCACTGGCCGCGATGCGCCTGCCAGCTCCATTCCTCGAGCAGCGCCCGCATCGCCGGCGGCGGCAGGCTCGCCAGCGCCCGCGCCCGCTCGTCCTTCGGCATCCCCAGCAGCGCCTCGAGCAGCGCGCGGGTGCGGAACGGCATCGGCACGCTCACGCGACCCCCTCCTCCCCCGAGTGACCGTCACTGGTGACAGTCACCTCCGCCTCCGCGACCCCCGCCTCCTTCGAGGGACAGTCACCAACGACTGTCACCGTCCCCTCCTCGCCTTGCTCGCGCGCGATGCGGACGCCGAACGCCCTGAGCTTCTTCTCGAGCGCGTCGAGCGCCTTGTCGAAGCTCCACCGGGTCGGCCGCCGCCCGGGCGCGGCGCCGCCTCCGGCCTGCCACCTCTTATGCTCGCGAAGCAGCTGAAGCGCCCGGTCGAACTCCTCCGCCACGCCTTCGGGAACGGTGTCGCCGCCCTCGCGCATGCGCTCGAGCCCGGCGATCCGAAGCCGCGCCAGCTCGGCCTCGATATGGCTATAGGCGCGCTCCTTGGCCGCCTGCCACTCGGCGGCGAAGTCGGGATCGGTGCGCCGGTGCTGGTTGACGGTCCAGACGCTCACCCCGGCCACCCGGGCCGACGCCGCGCCGTCGCAGGTGAGGCCGAAATGCGCGAGATAGTCGGCCTTGCGCTCGGCCGTGAAGCGATGGCGCCGGCCGCCGCGCTGGATCTGCCACTTGGCGACTCCGCCCCTCGGCACCACCAGCATCGGCGCATCGCTCTCCGCGACCGCCGCCGCGCAGGCCTCGGCGAAGGCCGGCGATCCGCGCCGCCACGCGTGCAGCGTCTTCGCCGCGACTCCCGCCCGCGCCGCCGCTTCCTTGAAGGTCGCGCCGCCGCGCAGCGCCTCCACCGCCGCCGCCATCGCCCGCGCCCGCAGCGTCTCGGCATCCGCCCCAGGCCGCCTGAGCTGCGCCGCCAGCGCCCGCCTGATCGCCTCTTCGTCCACCCGCACCTCCACGATCCGCTTTCCCCGAGGGGAGAGCGACAGGCCCGCCATCCGCAAGGCGATGCGAAGCCAGGCCCCGACGCCCTGCCGCCGACGCCATCGCCGCGCCCCGCTTCCCGCGAGCCCGCCATCCAAAATGTCCGAGAATTGCTTCCCAACGATCTCGAAGGACCGCTTCGGCCACGCCCCACCGCAGCCTCACGCACCGCCGGAGCGAACCCCGACCAGCTTCCTAAACCCTACCCCGCCGCGCCCCGAATGTCAAGAACAAACCTCGAACACCTCTGTGCCTCCCCGACGCGAAGCGGCGGGGAGGGGGACCACCAGAATGGTGGTGGAGGGGTAACCGGCTCCGCCTCCGAGCTTCAGGTGAGGACTCTCCAACCTCGGCGCCTTCTACCCCTCCACCACCTTCGCCGACGGCTGCTACGCAGCCGGTTCCGGCTCTCGGCATGCCCCGGCAGGGGCCCCATCAGACCCGCCTACACCCCCCTCCCCAGCTGAGCTGGGGAGGCAGGCAAGCAGCCAGCTTCGAGCTAGTGCCGGGGTGAGTATGCGCGCCAGCGCGTCGTGGCCGGTGCCTCGGATGAACCTCGCGGTTTCCGCCGCCGGCGGCTTAGACCGCCTCCAACTCCAGGCGCTCAAGGCGTCTCGTAAAGTTGTCCCTATCCGCGTCGGCGGCCTCCAGGTGGACGTTGATCTCCTTGACGATCTTGGCGCGCACAACCTCGTCTCGGCCAATCTTGTTGTTCCGAAAGAGCCATTCAGACACTTCATGCCAATCCCAAAGAGGGTGTTTCGAAGTGACTTTCGCGGTCGGGTTCGGAAACGCACACCCGCGTTCGGCGCGAGCATATAGGAAGATTGCCTGGCGGCTCATCCCGGCGCGCTCGGCGATCTCACTCAGGCTCACCAGATGGTCCGGCTCAATGCGTTCGACGACGGCGCCCGTTCGGACAACGTCCTCATAGGCCGTGGAAACGGCCTTGGAAAAGGAAACGGCCTCTCGGTCGAACTCGACAATGATGACGCCCTTTTGAAACGAAAGGGTTGCGTCCGTGCAGCCCGCCTCAAAAAAGCGATCTTCAAAATCTTCTGCCTCTGGATCGAGCCCGGAGGCGATAATGGCGAACTCATGATTCTTCATCATTCTCCTCCTTCTCTTGATGGGGACAACGGTTCACAGCCCGCACGACGGCGCGAGCATGATTCCCACCGTTCTTAGGCGTGCTCCAAACGGACACTTTGCAGCCGTCGCGGTCGTTATGCGCGCAATAAAGCCTGCCCCATGCATGCCCGCTGACAGGCACGACCGACCAGCCAAGCGCCTCCGCATATGACACGGCCTCCTCTATTTCCTTATCGGGGTGGCGGCTCCTAGCCACCCGCCGACTCCGTTTGCCGCCATCTGTTTACGTTTGTCAACACGTGTTAGTTCCTCTACCCCTGCCATGGGGTTAACGCCTGGGCGCCTTTCTTGCGCGCCGTGAGGAACCGCACGAGCGTCCAGATGGCGCCCCTCTCCGGTTCCCCGGATTCCCTCGTCTTCATAAGGTCGATTAGTCGGTAATCCAGCGGCTTTGCGAAGGTCGCCTCGCTGCTCCTGCTCAGCGACAGCCCCTATGGCGAGGGAGTCGAGTCCGGCCGCCGCCGCGGCGCGCCCTGAATGCTCCAGCTGCCGCTCCTCGGAGCGGTCCAGCCCTACTGGATCGGCGTTCTCGGCAGCCTGATGGTGGAGCTGTTCGCCGCCGCCCTGCCCCCCGATCCTGCCCGAATCCGCCCCGGGCGCAGAGGAAGGCGATCCGCCTCCTCCCCTACAAACGTCAGGGGCGCCCTCCCCGCCGCCCGCGCTCGCGCCACTGCTGCAGCGCATGGACGGCGAGCCCGATTGCGGCGATCGCTATCGGCGATGCCATCATGATCAGGCCGATCCCGATGTTGGCGCCCGAGCCGTCCGGATGGCGCTGGTAGCTGACGCCCTCGAACAGCAGATTCCCCCACAGCGCCAAAGTGAGCGCGAGCGCGATGAGCCAAGGCAGCTTGTAGCGAATGCCGGCCAAAGCGAGGATTACGAATGGCGCCGCCGCCAGCAGCATCTGGCAGAGCAGCGGCCCCCACTCCTGGTCGAGATCGAGCGGCCGGCCGGTGAGCAACGAAAAGGTCAAGGCCTCCACGATCACCACGACCACGCCGATGACGAGGCCGAGGGCGCAGCCGGCGCCCGTTGGACCCTCCGCAGGAAGCCTCCCGCTCATCGCGCGACGCTAGGCCGGCAGGCCCGCCGCCGCAACGCCTGCCCACCCCCAACCCATGAGCCGGCGCTAAGGATCATACCGGGGGCATGATCCAGCCGGCTCGTCTTCCAGGAAGGGGAGCCAAAGCCCCCGCGACCCCCCTGCCTGAAAGGGAGGGGCTGGGGGTGGATACGCGCGCCAGCGCGTCCTGCCCCGCGCCTCGGATGAACCTCACGGTTTCCGCCGCTCAAGCCGGCGGAACTTTCCAAAAACGACTTGCAACTTTAGGGATCATGCCTCATTTTCCCCCGTGCCGGCGCGGCCCCCAACGCGCAGCCGGCCGGAAGGAGCCCCGAAGCATGTCGCCTTTCTTCTACCTGCTGGCCGCGGGCTTGGCCGCCTCGGCATCGGTGCTCGTGCTGGCTAATTTCGCCCTGGTCGTCGCCTCGCTGGTGGGCCGGCGCGAGCAGATGCTGCGCCTGCTCGAGCCCCTTGCGACGTTCGCTTCGCTGTTCCTGCTCAGCGACAGCCCCTATGGCGGAGGAGGTGAGGCCCGCCGCCGGCACGGCGCACCCTGAATGCTCGAACTGCCGCTCGTCGGAGCGGTCCCGCCCTACTGGATCGGCGTTCTCGCCAGCCTGATGGTCGAGCTGTTCGCCGCCGCCAAGGCGAGCAACGAGCTCGGCGGCGCTATCCCACCGCGCTACAAGAAGCCGTTCTATCTCACGAGCCGGGTCCTCGTCGCCCTGTCCTCGGGCGTTTCTCCCCGTGGTGTTCCAAGCGCCCTCCGCCTTCGCCGCTTTCTATGTGGGCGTAAGCGCGCCCCTCGTCATGGAGCGGCTGGCGCAAGGCGCGCTGCCTAACCCGCCCAACACCCCGCCCGCTTTGTCCTAGCCTTGGCATCCAGCGCATCGACCCGCCGCGTGCCCCGCCTCGCTTGACCCCCCTCCCTGGAAGATGAGCCGGCTGGATCATGCCCCCGGCATGATCCTTAGTGCCGGCTCATGGGCCAGGGGTCGGTACGCGCGAAGCGCGCCCTGCACCGCGCCTCGGTGCCCCCTCAAACCGCCGCCACAAGCATCGCCACTTTGCCTCTCACAACACGACCGCTCACACGAAGGGCAATTACGTGAGCCGCGAAAATCCGGTCGTTCACGCGAACACGATCGAAGGCAGCTTCTCCATTTTCAAGCGCGGCATGAAGGGCGTTTACCAGCATTGCGCGGGCAAGCATCTGCAGCGGTATCTGGCGGAATATGAGTTCCGGTATAGCCACCGCGCCGCCAACGGTTTTGACGATGGGCAGCGCGCCGTCGAAGCGTTGAAGGGCATCGTGGGTAAGCGCCTCACGTATCAAACAGTTGATCACGTCACCGCGTAAGGAGCGGTGGTTTCAGCTATCGTTCGCCTTCATGCGACGACGCCGCTAGGGCGTTTTCTCGATTCCCATGGGAGACCGCGGATGGTAGGATTCTCCGCGTGAACGCGGCCACAAAGCCTCGCGAGTTCTGGCGCTCCCGCTTGTACGTTCCGAATTATTGGATTCGGGAGGCGGCTCGGTACGCCCATCTCTCGCCACAAACGGTTGCCAGTTGGCATAAGCCAAGCACCAGCAACACACGCGGCACGTTAAGCTCGAAGGACAAGGGTGCCGCCCTATCCTATCTCCAGTTGATCGAGGTCGCTGTGGTGGCCCGTTTTCGGAAGGCGGGTGTCAGCCTTCAGAAGATTCGGGCGGCGCGCGAGTATGTAAGCAAGCAGCTTGAGGCGGAACACCCGTTCGCCGAATATCGCTTCAAGACCGATGGCCGCGACCTATGGATGGATTACGCTCAGATCGAAGCGGAGATGGGTGACAAGAAGCTGCTCGCCGCCTCGCAGGGCGGCCAGTTGGCGTGGTCGGACATCATCGGAAAGCTGAAAGAGTTCGATTACGAAGACGACCGCCTGGCCGTGCGCTGGCATGTTGCCGGGGTTGATCGCAGCATCATCATAGATCCCCAGATTCAGTTTGGCGCCCCCGCCGTCGAGGGTGTTCCAACTTGGGTATTCAAGGGCCGCTGGTCGGCCGGCGAGGAATTGGATGACATCGCGGATGATTTCGGGTTGCCGAGCGCCGCAGTTATCGATGCCCTGCAATTCGAGGGAATAGAGCTGAAAGGCGGGAGGGACTCGCGCCACTGACGCTCTATTTTGACCGGTGCTTCGGGAAGAAGTTTCCGAAAGCCCTTCGAATGCTGAGATGCCCGTTCGAGGTGCGCTCGCATGACGAGGAGGGATTCCCAGCCAACATGGCGGACGACGCATGGTTGAATATAGTCGGGAAAAATAAATGGATCGTTTGCAGTCACGATGCGAAATGGCAAAACGAGAGCGCCGCGATGAAGGCGATCCAGCAGCACAAAATCGGTTGCTTTTATCTCTACGGCGCTACCTCAATCGGGTTCTTTAAGCTGAAAAGCTTGGCTCACAATTATGACAAGATCATGGCAATTTGCCGCAACCAGAAGCCACCCTTCATCTATAGAGTGACAGCGGGAAATCGTCTTAAAAAGGTGCTCTAATGACCGAAAAAGGCCAGTCCCAGATCGACAAGTTCAAGGATGCCGCTCGCGAGCTTGAGTGCGACGACGACGAGGTCCACTTTGACGAGCGCATAAAGAAGCTGGTGAAACATAAGCCGGTGGAGAAGCCGGAGTGACGCCTCTGGTGCTTTCTGCGGTGACTGCGTTCAACCTGATATGTACTGGCACTGAGGCGACCGGCACCCTCGTCGATCATCGCACCACGCATCTGACTGAGCGGCCCTTCACCGACGTCTACCGGGTCGATCTCCTACAGCGCCGATGGTGCCGCGATGCCTGTACCGAGACGTCCCTGCTAGAAGGCCTGACCGCCACAAGCATTAGCTTCGAGCACGTCGATGAACCGTCGCTCAAGTATTTCCGAAGCGCGTGGACGAAGCGGGAAACGGGGGAATATATGAGTATGCAGCAAACGGGTGACACGATCACCAACCATATGGGCGAGTGCCGCCGTGCGGCTTTTGGTGGATTTCCGCCAAGAAAGTTCTAGCGGGTTTGTCAAATACGTAATCGCCTTACAAAACGCCCGCGGCCTGATACTGAGTCGGCGTGGAGATCGTCGACATCTGGGTGTGGCTGACAACCTGGGCGGAAGAGCGGCCGTTGTGGGTCTGGCTCCCCATCCTCCTGTCGCCTCTCCTCATCCTCGCCCTGCTCTTTTGGCCGTCCGCGTAGAGTCTGTCCTGATCAGGTTGAACTATACCGCTCATCCTGAGTAGCCGGTGAGCTTGTCGAACCGGCGTATCGAAGGACGCATAGCTCTTGAACGTCCTTCGATACGGGCCTTCGCCAGGCTCAGTCCCTACTCAGGATGAGCGGTTCAGTGGCAAGGGGACAGAGCTAGGTTCGAACCGACCACTATCGGGTCTCAACATCAGTTCGGCGCAAACTCTATGTCGGATATCGTCGCGGTGACCTTGCCCTCCGCCCACTCCGATGGGACGCTCTTGGCGGTATAGAATTTTTCCGGCTCGTTCTGCCAAATGTAATTCGGACGCAGAGGCTTGTTGTCGTCGGCGGAATAGCCGCCTTGCACGACCCACACCGGGTTGTATTCCTCCTCGGCAATCGGCTTGCCCTCCTTGTCCTGGAAAACCACCCGTACCTTCACCCGGTTCAACGTGCGGTTGCCGTTGTTCTTGATTTTGAAATCGACCCCCGGGACCGTGCCGTCCAGTACGCTCTCGTAATATTTGCCGCGAAGGTCGTAGAGGCGCAGATTGTCCCTGATGTAGGCGGCCTCTTCGGCAGAGGGCTTGCCGTCATCGGTTCCGGGCAGGGAGGAGGAGCCCGCCACCGGATCCATGGCCTTGCCTGGCGTCGCATCGGGCGGTGCCGCCGTTCTTGGCTTGCCGATCCAGTCCCAGGCGACGGCGAAGACGAGCAGCACGACCGCAGCGATCGCAATGACCTTGCCCACCCTGTCCTCGGTGCTCGCCAGCCGCGAGCCGGAGGCCTTCCTGGCGGTGACGCCGGCGTAGATCAGGAGGCCCGCCCCCAACGCCAGAACGATCCAGCCCCATTGTAGCTGGATGCTGCTCATCGCGGTCTGGGCAATGCCCGCAAGAGGATTGCCCTCGAGCGACTTTGCCAAGTCGCCACGCATCTGCGAGAGCGTGTATTGCAGCTTCAGGAAGTAGTAGATCAGAATCAGCGCCGCGGCGGCGCCGGGCCAGATCACGTCCGGCTCCCTGTCCTTGAGCGCAAGCCCCGCCGCTATCGCGGCGAGCGCCAGCAGAACCAGGGCGACCACGTTGGTGCCGTTGTTGAACAGGTTGACGGTGCCGAGGAACGGCAGCGTGACGATCGGCGTGAACAAGCCGATGACGAGCGCGCCGGCGCCGCCGAAAGCGAAACCTTTGTTGGTCAAATCTGCCCCCATTCGAAGCGCGCCGGTTCCCGCCGGCACGTAGATCGACAGCTTATCAGCTGGGCAGCCTTGCACAAGGTGGGCGACCGAGGAGTAGTGGGCCGATTTGAATCTAGGCGCCTGAGCTAGGCGAGCGATCCGGAAATACGCTCGACACTGAGGTCCAAGGGTAGGCTACACCGCTCCCGCCACTGGATGGCCGCGAGAGAACAACCCCTACGGAGTCGATGGCCCGCATGATATGTTGATCCCCTTGCCCTTCGCCCACCATGGTGACCCACACGGGAGCAGCCCCAGCGCGCATTTTCAGCCATTCCTGGAGATATTCCAACATGGTGGGGCACCCCTCAATAAACGATGCTCTACTTCTACCGGGCCCCGCGCTTTTTGTAAGGTCCATGAGGCATTGGGGCGGCCTCTGCCTCATCGGCCATTTTGCGATATCGCGACCTCCCAAAGCCGATCCACACGCCAACGGCCATGGCAGGGACACGCCAGTAGCGCCCGCCGACCTCCCAGCTAAGCGCCTCAGCGCCCCCGCCCACCTCAAACCGCCGCCGCCAGCCGCCCCACAATCGCCGGCAGCAGCACCAGATAAAGCCCCACCGTCGGATAGAAGGTCAAAGTGAAGCCCAGCGCCCGCCACGGCGCGCCGCGGGCGTAGCCGGCGAAGAAGAGCAGCCGCCCCGCTCCGAAGTAGAGCGCGAACAGCGCCACCCGGGCCCCGTCCCCCGGCGGCCCGAGCCACAGCCAGGCGGCATAAGCGAGCGCTGCCGGCACCGCCTGCTCGAGCGTGTTCTGAAGCACCGCCTGGAGCAAGGCCGCCTTCGCCGAATTGCCGCGCACCCCGCCGCCGTCGATATCCTCCGCGGTGAAGAAGCGATGCGCCGCCAGCCGCCCGACGCAGACCAGCAGCCACAAGCCGGCGAACCCCGCGCAGGCCGCCCACAGCGCCAGCCGCTGCGCTTCGACCTGCGGGGCGTGCGGCAAGGGCCAGGCGAAGCCCGCCAGCGTCAGCCCCAGCCCGCCCGCCATGCCCGCCGCAACGCCAAGCTGCGCCCGTGTCAACAATGCCATCGACCTGTCCCCCTGCCCCCGCCAGCCTAAGCCAGCGGCCCGCCCGCCACCAGCGGACGATCGCGGCGCGTTTGAATCGCTTGCGGCGCTTCGGCGCCAGGTAGGTGCCTGGCACGGCTCTTAGGAAGGCGAACGCCCCCCTCGAAGCCGGGGCTCAGTCGTCCCAGTCGGCGGGGTCCGTTTCCCGTCTCAGGTTTCCAACCTTGTAGGTGCCGAGCTCGGCGATAAGCCGGGCTTCCATTTGCTCGTTCGAATCGCCGCATTCGTAGGAGACCGTGAGGGTCGCGTTGCCGCCGAGGATCTCGGCGACCTTCCGGCTGCCGCTGCCGGCCAGGTGCCGCTTGAGCCGGACGGCGATGTCGCGCGATCGACCCACATAATAAGGTTCGTCGTTGCGCTTGATGACGTAGACGCCGCGACAGCCGCTTACCGAAGACAGCCCGCTTTCGGTGAAGGGAACCGTCGTCCACGCCATCGCCGGCGCGGCAGTGAGCAGGAGAGCGCCTGCAACGATCGAACCGACGCGACGCATCCGCTTCTCCTTTTGGGGCAACCCCCGGGTCGTGTTGCCGGCGCCGGTTCGCGACAAGGCCCGGCGAGCCGCCGGGTTGTGACCGATATCACCGGCGCGGCCGTGAAGCGATGGAAGAATATCGGGCGCTCATGCGTCCACGGGAGCGCCCCGGGACGGTAGCCGGTGACGGTCCCGGTTCGCCCGCACGGGGGACAGTCACCAGGGTCCGTCCCTCCCGGCACGCCCGCCGCAACTCGCGCTTTGCCCCCGCCGCCGCCGCCCTCTATATCCGCGTCTGCCGATGCCCGACGCCCGCCCTCCCAGCCCGACCGGAGCGCCCCCCGCTTTCCCGGGTCAAAATGATATTTTGACCCGATGAACCTCACCGACCGCTACATCGCCCGGCTCGTCTTCGTGCCGCTCGTCTCGACGCTGACCCTGGCGGCGATGCTGCTCGTGCTCGACAAGATGCTGAAATTGTTCAACATCGTCATCAATACCGGCGGCCCCGTGGGGGTCGTCTGGAAGATGCTGGCCAACCTCATCCCGGAATATCTCTCGCTCGGCATCCCGGTCGGGCTGCTGCTCGGCACTCTGCTCGCCTTCCGCCGGCTCGCCCTGTCGTCCGAGCTCGACAGCCTGCGCGGGGTCGGGCTCAGCTATACCCGGCTGCTGCGCGTGCCCTATCTCTATGCGGCGGCGCTGCTCGCGCTGAACCTCGGCATCGTCGGCTATCTCCAGCCGGTGGCGCGCTATTCCTACGAGCATCTGCGCTTCGACCTGCGCTCGGGCGCGCTCGGGGCGCAGATCAAGGTCGGCGAGTTCACCAACCTGGGCAAGCGCATGACGATGCGGGTCGAGCGAAGCGAGCGCGAGGGGCGGCTGCTCCACGGCGTGTTCGTGCGCGCCGAGACCAAGGCGGGCAAGACCATCGTCGCCACCGCCGACCACGGCACCTTCCTCGCCACCGACGATCCCGACACGATCAAGCTCAGGCTGTCGAACGGGCGGCTGGTCCATAACGCGCCGGGCTACCGGGCGCCGCGGGTGCTCAGCTTCCGGATCCAGGACCTGCCGGTGAACCTTCCCGCGATCGAGGAATTCCGCGGGCGCGGCGGCAGCTTCAAGAGCGAGGAGCTGACCCTGCCGGAATTGCTGAAGCTCGGCGAATCGCGGCGCGCCGACCGGCAGACGCAGGCGGCGGCTCGGGCCAATTTCCATTATCGGCTGGTCGAGATCGTGATGATGCTGCTGATGCCGCTGCTGGCGGTGGCGCTGGCGGTGCCGCCGAAGCGGAGCAGCTCGGGCCTCGGCATCTTCCTCGCCATCGTCATGGTCGTCACCTACCACAAGGTGAACCAATATGCCGAACGCATGGCCGAACTCGCCCGCCTCGATCCGGTAATCGCCTTGTGGACGCCGTTTCTTATTTTCTCCGCGCTGATCGTCTGGATGTACTGGACCCTCGCCTACCGGCCCGGCGGCCAGCCGATCGGGGCGCTCGAGCGCGCCTTCTCGAAGCTGGCGAAGGGATTGGGGCGGGTGCTGCGCTTCAGGCAGCGGCACGCGGTGCCGGCGGCGGCCGAGTGATGAACCTGCAATTCTTCCCCTCGCGGCGCATCGCGCTCTACATGGCGAAGATCTTCGTGCTGCGCTGCCTCGCC
Organism: Allosphingosinicella sp.; assembly: GCA_036403015.1. Taxonomy (GTDB): domain Bacteria; phylum Pseudomonadota; class Alphaproteobacteria; order Sphingomonadales; family Sphingomonadaceae; genus Allosphingosinicella. The sequence continues at coordinate 34,245 of DASWRU010000026.1, read as the reverse complement.
GTGCTGGCCGCCCTGGTGGTCATCCTGCAGACGCTCGACCTGCTCGGCGAATCGGGCAAGATCCTCGCTTTCCCCGGCAATGGCGACGCGGAGCTGTGGCGCTACGTCTCACTGCGCCTGCCGCAGCTCGTCTCCCGCTTCCTGCCCTTCGCGGTGCTGCTGGGCACCTTGATCACGCTGGCCGGCCTCAACCAGAATAGCGAGGTGGTCAGCATGAAGGCGGCGGGCATATCGGCCCACCAGATCATCGCGCCCCTGATCCTCGCCAGCCTGTTCATCGCCGGGGCGAGCTTCGTCTTCAACGAGCGGATCGTCACCCGTGCCACCGAAACGCTGGGGGGCTGGGACGAGGCCGGTTACGGCAAGGTCCCGCGCGACAGCGGCATCAGGCTGAACGTCTGGGTGCGCTGGGGCGACGACCTCGTCCTCGCCCGCGAAGTCCGCGCCGCGGGGCCGGCGCCGGAGCTGCGCAACCTCACCATCTACGACCGCTCCGGCGAGACTCTGAAAGCGGTCGTGAACGCCCGCCGCGCGGCCAGGGCGGGCGACGGATGGCGGCTGGAGCAAGGCTCGACCTTCGACGTCGCCACGGGCCAGACGACCCGATTTGCCGCTTTGCCCTGGGGCCGCGGCCTCGATCCGGCCCAGTTCACCTTGTCCAAGGTCGACGCCGACGAGGAGGATTTCGCCACCCTCAAGCGCTCGATCGCCGAGCTGAAGCAGGCCGGCCGCGACACGGCGGAGCTCGAATCCGGTTTCTGGCACAAGCTGTCGGGGCCCTGTTCGGTCGTGCTGATGCCGCTCCTCGCGGCGATCGCCGCCTTCGGCCTCGCCCGCTCCGGCCAGTTGTTCGTCCGCGCGGTGATCGGCATGGCGCTCGGCTTCGCCTATTTCGTGATGGACAATTTCAGCTTGGCGATGGGCAGCTATGGCGCCTACCCGCCGCTCGCCGCCGCCTGGGCGCCCTTCCTCCTCTTCCTCCTCATCGGCGAGACGGTGCTGATCCGGACGGAGGAATAGGCATGGCCGGAGAGGCGGTTACCCGCGGCGAAGTGGCGCGCGGCGCCGGCCTCGTCGGCCTGTCGCGCGCGTCCGCCCTCATCGAAGCGATCGCCCAGCCTTTGTTCATCTGGCTGTTCGGCCTGCCCGCCTACGGCATCTACGTGGTGCTGTGGAGCGCGATCAACCTCGCCGAGAACGTCGTCGATCTCTCGCTCACCAGCGCCCTCCAACGCATCGTCCCGACCGAGGACGAGGAATCCGCCCACGGCGCGGTCAAGGCCGCCTTGCTCGTCGCCGTCCTCCCTTCGGTCGCGATCGCGCTGGCCGTGACGCTCAACGCGGACTGGGCCGCCCATTTCTTCTCCGCCGCGCCGGCCGACAAGGCGACGTTGCCGCGGGCGATCGCCCTGTTCGTCTGGGGGCTCCCCTTATGGGCGTTCGTCGAGGTCGCGACCTCCGCCGCCCGCGCGCGCCGCGCCTTCGGCCCCGAAATCCGCCTTCGCCTGTTCTGGGAGCAGATCGCCCGGATCGCCTTCGCCTGCGGCTTCTTCGCGGCCGGGGCCGGCGGGCTCGGCCTCGTCGCCGCCCATCTCTGCTCGCTGGCGCTGACGGCGGCGCTCTGCGTTCCGCTCCTCGGCCGCTTCTACGATTTGAAGCGGCTCGTCGGCGCGCCAGTCCGCGGCGCCAACCTCAGGCTGCTCCTCGCCACCGGACTGGCCTTGCTCCCCGCCAACGTCTCGCGCCGCCTGCTGACCGACGCGCCCGCCCTGGTCGTCAACCTGCTGATCCCCGGCGCCGGCGGAGCGATCGCGTCCGGCCTGTTCGAGATTGCCCGCAAGATCGCCACCTTGCCGCTCGCGGTCCGCCAGGCCTTCCAATATGTCATGGCTCCGCTCGCCGCCCACCAGGCCCGCGCCGACCGGACGCAGATCGCGCCGCTCTATCATTTCGCCAGCCGCTGCTCGACCGCCCTCGTCGTTCCGCTGGCGGGGTTGCTCGCCTTCGCGGGAGTCGACTTGCTCTCCGTCTACCGGCCGGAGGCGATGGCCGCGCTGCCCCTCCTCTACGTGCTCGTCGCCGCGCGCGCCGCCGAGGCGATCGTCGGCCCCGCCACCCCGATCGTCGAGATGACCGGCCATCGCGTCCTCCCGCTCGTCAACAGCTTCGTCGGCGTCGCCGCCTGGCTGCTTCTCGCCTTTCTGCTCGTGCCGCGCTGGGGGGCGGCCGGGATGGCGGTGGCGGTCGGGGTCGCCACCGTCGCCATCGCTTATGCGGCGACGCTCGAGCTCCAGATCTCCGATCGCCTCACCCCGTTCGATCGCAAGCTCTTCCTCGGCCTCGCCGTGGCGCTGTGCGGAGTCGCGCTGATGGGAGGCGCCGCGCATGTCCTGCACGGGCCGGCGCGCTTCGGCGCGGTGCTGCTCCTGTGGGCGGCGTCCAGCTGGTGCGCGCTGCGCCTCGGCCTGACGCGCGGGGACCGGGAGTCGCTCGGCGGCCTCGCACGAGCGCTCGGGCTGGCCTGACGCGAGGTCGGACCCCCGAAGCGCACGCTCTGGCCCTGGGGCCTAAAATCCGCCATATTGAGAATTCATGGGGCGCACACATATGAAGGGCTAGGCCTTCGCCCCCAAGCGGCGGAAAACCCGAGGAAAAACATGAAGATCGCCCACAGCCTGCGTCCGAGCTTCTGGAAGCGGGAGCATCATTTGGATCGGATGACGCTGAAGGAGCTGGTCGTCGCTTATGTGCAATATCCCGCGATCATCGCCTATGTCCTCGCCGCCGGCATCGCGATCGCCGTCTTCGCGCGCAACCCCGCCCCGCTCGCCCCGACCCTGATCGCGGTCGCCGCCGCCGCCCTGGTCTACCCGCTCGTCTGGTACGTCCTCCACCGCTGGGTGCTGCACAGCCGCTGGATGTGGAAGCTGCCCCCGCTCGCCTCGACCTGGAAGCGCATCCACTACGACCATCACCAGGACCCCAACCATCTGGAAGTGCTGTTCGGCGCCCTCCACACGACGCTGCCGACCATCGCCGCCGCGACCCTGCCGATCGGCTGGGCGATCGGCGCGGCCTGGGGCGCCCGCTACGGCCTGCCCGGCGCGATGGCCGCCTTCGCCACCGGCCTCCTCACCACCTGCTTCTACGAATTCTGCCACTGCATCCAGCACCTCGCCTACAAGCCGAGGCGCAAATGGCTGGTCGAGATGAAGCGCCGCCACATGGCCCACCATTTCCACGACGAAACCGGCAATTTCGGAATCACCTCCTTCCTCTGGGACAAGCTGTTCGGCACCTTCTACGACAAGGCCAGCGACCGCCCGGTCAAGAGCCCGACGGTGTTCAACCTGGGCTACACGCCCGAGGTGGCGGAGAAATACCCGCATGTCGCGCGGCTGAGCGGCGGGGTGGCGACGGGGCATCCGCGGCAGCGCGGGCGGGAGTAGAGCCCGTGCCCATGGCTCCCATTGATGAAGCGCTGGCCGGCCGTGAGATGATCGAGCGGGCGATTCTAAGCCTTCTTCGGCCAGCACCCCAACGGCTTGATCAATAACGAGATTGCGCGTGAGCTTTCGCTGGAAAGCGATTTCGAAGGAAGGCAGCATAATTGGCTCACCTACTCGGTTTTAGGAGCTTTGTTGAAGCGAGGCCTCGTCACACGTGAGAAGCTGGGCAACCGTCAGCCTTTTAAGATCGTGAGAAACTCAGGACATGCGGCCTAGGCCGACGACGATGGCCCGCAATGCTATATAAGTTTTGCGCGCCGACCCGGCACAGTTTGGGTAACCTACGGAGGCAGCAGCTTATCTGCCGCCACTATGGTGATTTCAACGATCCGTTCGAATTTTGGGCCTTGGTTGTTCAAGGGGTTCTAACGCCATTTGAGTACGAGCGTTTTCAAGCTGCAATGGCCGGGTGGGGCTTCCCAGATATAACGAATGCGGAGCCACAAGAGGAGTACTTTGACTCCTTGGCTGGCGCTGAGCCAGCTTTCCCAGAGCTTTTGATCACACGCGTATCGCCTGTTTCGCGTCTGACAGTGGATCGCTTTTAATGTGGGCACACTACGCGAATGGTCTGCGCGGCTTCTGCATCGGTTTCGATGAGGAAGACTTCGTCCAGGAGGCACGCGACAGTTATCTTGTGGATGTGGAATATCTTAGTGAGCCGCCGACCGTAGACGGCTTCCTCTACGCTGTCGCTGAAGATCAATATGATTATCACATGATGGTGATAGATGAACACGAAAGACGGGAGGCATATTTCGGTCCTGAGCCTATTCCGTATGAGGCTTACCAACAATGTGCCGATGAGGCGCTTACCACGATGAGACGTATCTGGCGGAGAGCGTTCGCTTCTAAGCCGGCGGAGTGGCAATATGAACGCGAGAGCCGCCTGCTCCTTAGTGTCCCCGGCAATGATCGGATGCCCGTTTTCCACCGATATTCGCCGTCGGCGGTGGTGGAGTTGATCCTAGGCGAACGAATGGAGGAGGGTTACCGGGCACAGCTCCTCCGTATTGCGCAAGAGCGGTATCCTCACGCCGTGGTCCGCTCCGCCCACCGCTCCCGAGAGGAGTTCAAGCTGGTGACAATGCCGTAGGGTAGCGCCCATGTGAACTCTGTCGTGAGTTATCCCCCACTTTCTGCGTGTTTTCTCTTTGTTCCCACTTCAAACCGTGTTACCCTGTGGCTAGACCCGTCGCAGGGGAGTGGCCGATGCTAAGCTTTTCAGCCCTACGCACCAGCGCGGGGCTGACTCAGATCCAGGTTTCCGACGAATTCGCGGCTTCCGCAGAGATCGTCACCCTTTGGGAGACTGGCAGGGCTCCGCCGCCGGCAAATGTTGTTCAGTCATTGAAGCTGTTGGCTCAGGTCAAGGGAGGCCCCGAACCTGCTAGACCCGGGATTCGCTTTGTGGACCTTTTCGCTGGCATCGGCGGACTCCGGAAGGCGTTTGAGCCCTTCGGGAAATGCGTCTTTACAAGCGAATGGGATCGGTTTGCTCAAGAGACGTACCGCGAAAACTATCTCCAACCAAACGAAGAAATTCACGGTGACATAAGACTAATACCGGAAGAGGCCATTCCAAAGCACGATGTGCTCCTCGCGGGCTTCCCTTGCCAGCCTTTTTCGCTAGCGGGCGTCTCAAAGAAGAACGCCCTAAATCGACCCCATGGCTTCGCTTGCGAGACGCAGGGAACGCTATTCTTTGAGATAAAAAGAATACTTGCTGCCCATCGGCCAAAGGCGTTTCTGCTCGAGAACGTGAAGAATTTGGTCAATCACGATCAAGGCCGTACGTTCCGAGTCATCAAACACGTGTTGGAGGAGGAACTAAGATATAAGGTCAAGCCGATCCTGCTAAATGCTAGGGCTTGGGTGCCGCAGCATAGGGAACGTATTTTTATTGCCGGCTTTGCGGATGAGAATTCAGACTTCTCCTTCGAAGATTTCCAAGAGCCCTCACTGAAAAACGGGCCGACGCTACGCGATATACTTCATCCGGAAGATGGGTCAGAGAAGGTCGAACGCAAATACACTGGAGGGCCGAATGCCGCCGTCCTTCCGAAGTACACACTTTCAGATCATCTTTGGCGATATCTCCAAGAGTACGCTGACAAGCACCGCGACCAAGGCAACGGTTTCGGTTTCGGGCTGGTCGGACCAGCCGACGTTAGTCGTACCTTGTCAGCTCGCTATTATAAAGATGGTTCGGAGATTCTAATTCGGCAAGATGGCAAGGCGCCGCGGCGTCTTACACCGCGTGAGTGCGCGCGCCTGATGGGCTTTGATCAGCCAGGGAAAAGCGAATTTAGGATTCCCGTTTCGGATACTCAGGCATATAAACAATTTGGGAACGCTGTCGTCGTGCCGGTGGCGAAAGCTGTGGCTCGCCACATGATGAAGTGGGTTGAGCCGGTGGCTTTCGAAACGCAAGAACACGTAATGGAAACGACTGCTGGTTGATATTGTCGACAGAGCTACACGCAGTCGGTTTATGGCTGGTATCCGGTCGCGAAACACGCGGCCGGAGCTTCGTGTCCGGCGCGCGCTCCACGAAAGGGGCTTCCGGTTTCGATTACATCGCAAAGATGTACCGGGGTCTCCTGACTTGGTGTTCCCGAAATATCGCGCGGCGGTGTTCGTCCACGGATGCTACTGGCACGGTCATGAGTGTTCGCTTTTTCGGCTACCCGCTACGAATGTGGAGTTTTGGACCTCGAAGATTGCCAAAAACCGCGAGAGAGATATCACCGTAGCGGCTGAGCTATTAAAGCAACGTTGGCGCCGATTGGTGATATGGGAATGCGCGTTTAGGGGGCGTGGTCGGATAGGCGAAGCTCTTGCGATCGACACAGCAGCTGAGTTCATACTTGGGTCTGGGTCCGCGGGCGAGGTCAGAGGAGTGCTCTAGCGATGGCGTTGGGTGACGTTTCGCAGTGGATTGCCGAGCACACTCGTGAAGACGTCGTGTGGTACGTGAAGCGGCTGTCGGGAAATGACACGCTAGCCAACGGTTCTCACCAAGGCGGGCCATATGTGCCGAAGCCGGTCCTGTTCGCTGTATTTCCGGAACTCCGCGGCATCACCGAACGAAACGCAGACAAACGGTTCCCACTCTACCTGGATTCACACCCTGATGTGAGAGAAGTTCGGGCTGTCTGGTACAACAATAAGCTTAGGAGCGGCACTCGGAACGAAGGTCGAATCACCGGGTTCGGGGGCCGCGCGTCTCCACTCCTTGATGCTGAGAGCACCGGCGCAATCGCCATCTTCGCATTCTCGCACCAGGAGGGTTCAACTGCATCTGACTGCCACGCTTGGATATCCCGCAATGAAGTGGAAGAAGACCTAATCGAAGCTCACACCGGGCCGGTTGAGCCGGGGGCATGGATCACCATGCGTGGCGGCCGTCTTCCAGCCCTAGCCTTGGAAGATCGTCCAAAGCCGCGGGTGTCGTGCTGGCTCGAACCGGAAGAGGTGCCGGCCGAATGGTTTTCTGCTTTCCCTTCGGAGGGAGCCATCATTCAAAAGGCTCTCGATCTCCGCTCCGTTCATGGGATGACCCCAGACGAGCGCCTAATTGCGCGGCGCAGGTGTGAGCAGGAAATCGCGCGGAGTGTTGAGCAGGCGATCGAGCTTCCAAAGTTACAGCGTGGTGTCGGCGACTTAGAATTCTTTTTATCGGAAGCCCAAATGATATTGGCTCGGCGCCGGGCGCTGTCGCGGCTATCCCTTCACCTTCACGTGAAGAGAATTCTCGTGGAAGAAGGGTTTCAAGAGGGACGCGATTTTGACGAGACGCCACCGGCTGGTCTGATGAGTCGGCCCGACTTCCTATTCCCGCACGCCCAGGCGCACAACGACACTACCCTGGCTCCGACTGCCCTTCGGGCTCTGACGGTTATGCTGACCTGCCGCGATCGCTGGCGGCAGATTCTTGATCAAGGTGCCGGATCCCGAATGAAGCACCTCCTAACGCTCCAGGAGGGGGTCTCGGAGAATCAGTTTGAGGAGATGCGGCAAGCAAACGTTCTTCTAGTCGTGCCAGAAGCGCTCCGGGAGAGCTATCCGCCCATCGTACGGCCTCAGCTTCTATCGCTCGAAAGTTTTATCGCCGACGTTCGGTTGGCCGCCTGAAGCCAAGAGCCTGTCCGCTTGCCAGAGGCTAGCTCGGGGCGATACGGTCTGAGCAAGCCAGCGGGGGACGTATGCCGGGAATCATGATGTCGAAAGCGTTTCGCAACAGCTTGCCTGAGAGCGAGCGTGCGAACGCAGAAGAGGAACTGTGGCTTAAGAGCGGCGCCAAGTGTTTCCTTTGCGGAGGTGCCCTCAATCGAGCCGCTGATATTATAGAAGTGGACCATGATATCCCTCAAGGCGAGGGTGGAAAGAATGAACTGATTAACTTAAATCTCACGCACCGCCGGTGTAATCGATTTAAAAGAAATCACCCGTCAATCAATGTTCGACCATATCTTATGTTTGAGGCATACGTCGAGGAGAAGGGTGGAGATGTACGTTATGATGGAACGCTAGACTACTTTCATATTAGTGCTGGTGATGTTGTCTGTGAGATTAGTAACGGTCTAGCTAAACTAGAGTTTCCAAACGGGGAGATCCGCGAAACGCCAATCTACAAAGATCATTCAGGCGACCAAGAGATACTTTATGCGTTTGTGGAGCTACCTCGCGCCGCGATTCTGAATGATGCTGACTGTCAGCCTAGGACGATTAAGCTATCACACCTGTGGTCCATTTTGTCCGACCTTCAACTCAATCCCTTGCATGAACCTCCGGCGTGCCGCCTTGAGCAGGCATCCACCTCGAAGCCGCAACCGCTCTTAATGTTTGATGGTCAGCATAAAACTGTTGCTTGGTGGCTCAGGGGGCACGATCATATCGTAGCCAAGGTATACTTGGGGATGTCAACAAAGTCAGCTATTGTGCTGGTCAATTCTATACAGTCAAAAATAAAAAAGCTGCCGCTTTCGCCGTTCGAATTTAACGCAAAGCTTTCGGACGAGTGGGATAAAAAGCTGTCCGAATACGAAGAAGCTGTGGGTTCGGTTGAGGCCTCAGAAGAGGGCTTTTTGCAGTGGATCACGGACCCTGCCGAACGGCGCAGAGCGACAGAGGCATTCAAAGCCGCACTGATCGATGGTGTCATTAGTGACCCCACCTTAGAATTCCGAAAATATATCGCGAAGCCGAGCGCCCAGCGGGGACAAAACCAAGGGATTCCAGAGGCCACGGTGAAGGGAAAAGTGCTGCAACAACTCCTCTTCCTAAAGCCATTGGGAGCAAAGGGGGAAGCGATGCGGCAGCTCCGCGAGCGAGAGCAGAGAAATGTGGTTAGGCTCCTAAACCTGTTTACTGCGGCGGCTTTTGAGGTAGGTCAAAATCCTTCGCCTCAAGCGGAAATCCGTGCTGAACGACTCAACAAGCAGGCGTCTCTGCAGTACGTGACCAATCTTCTAAAGAAGTTCGTTGCGCACGTGCTTTCGGAGGACGCTATTGACCGTGTCTTTCTGGAAAGGGAGCCGGACCAGGAGCAGTGGGAGAAGATTGAGGCTGGTATCCAGCGGCTTATCGAGCATCCAATCTGGACCATAGATTTGGATCACTCGGCTAAGACTCGCTCCGTCAATCTGGCAATGTCGATGAATCAAAACATCGACGACGCGTTCCGCCAAGTGTTTTTGCGGCTAGGGTTCGTAACAGGCGTCGACCACGTAAAGGCAACTGAGCTATAGCGGTTGCAGGGAAAATTCCTCCGCCCAGGCCAGAGCATCCACGACCTGCTGGAGCCTTCGTCGTAGTCAGGACGGGTGTTGGTCAGGCCAGGTTCTTCTCCCCCTTTCAATTGCCTAGCTAGAGAGCGGTTAAGGTCGCAGCAGGGAGAGGCGCCGTGAAGAGAGAACGGTGGGCGCGGCGAGTGTCCTGTGTTCCATTTTCGTTCGAATTCCGCTTTCCTACACCCAAGCGGCTTTGGCATAAGCGGGGGATGCGCGATTCGGGTTCTCGTTCCCCTCTCCCCGGCCCTCTCCCGCACAGGGGAGAGGGAGGCGATGGTCCCTTGCGCAAGGGCCGCGGGGGGCGGCCCGTCGTTTGCGGAGCCGACGCGCAGGGGCGGTTTCTCGCGGCGGTGCGGCGGGGGGCGAGCCTGGCGGCGGCGGCTCGGGCGGGGGGGTGTGCGCTTACCACTTTCTACAATCGGCGGCGGGTCGAGCCGGGGTTTGCGGCGGCGTGGGACGAGGCGGTCGACGAGAGCTTGATCGAGCCCGGCTCCGGGGCGGCGGGCGGCGGCGGGGCGGGGCGGCGGCTGCGGCTGAGAGGGGCGCGGCGCGAGACGTTCCTCGCCGCGCTTTCGACCGATTGCAACACGGCGGACGCCGCGCTGGCGGCGGGGGTGCACCGATCGACCGTCTACCGGCGGATCCGGCGCGACGCCGGCTTCGCGCGCGCCTGCGCGGCGGCGCTGGCGCGGGGCTATGTCGGGCTGGAGCGGGCGCTGGCGAGGGCGCAAGCGTGGAATGCGGCGCGATTCCTTAGCGCCGTGGACACGGGTCCGACCGCGCCGCCGCCCGCCGACTTCGATACGCAGATGCGGATCCTGGCCCGCTACAGCCGGCCGGCGAAGCCGCGGCGCGGACGCCGGCCGCGGCGCGGCGCCGGGCGATGATCGAGCTGCTGGAGGCGAGGCTGGAGACGGTGTTCGGGGGCCTGGCGCGGCGGCGGCGGGTGAGGGCGTGCGGGATTGGCGTTGGGAAGGGGAGCGGGCGGTGAGGCGACTGTCCCTGCTCCAGGCAGTGTCGACGTCCGGCGCTGAGCCGGCCACTTCTTTGCCTCCCTGCCGCGAAGCGGCGGGGAGGGGGACCACCGAAGGTGGTGGAGGGGTAACTGGCTCGGCCTCCGAGGTTCAGGTGGGGACTTTCCGGCCTCGGCGCCTTCTACCCCTCCACCACCATTCTGGTGGTCCCCCTCCCCAGCTGACGCTGGGGAGGCAGGCAGCCGGCCGGGCGACCGAATCACTCCCCGAACAAGGCGGCGAGCTTGTCGATGGCGAGGGGGGTGAGCTCGAGATAGGTGACTCGCGCGTCGTGCTGGCTTCGGCGGCGGGCGACGAGGCCGGAATCGACGAGCTGGCCGATGTGGCGAAGCGCCGTCGTCGCCGGGGCGGGGCTGGCGAGGCAGGCGCTCGACACGCTGACCTCGCGGCCCGCCAGCCCGGCGATGAACAGGTCGAGGAGGATGTCCCAGGAGGGCTCGGCGAACAGGCGGGCGTCGAACACCTGGTCGCGGCGGCGGCGGGCACGCCACGCCTCGCAGGCCTCGGTGAGGAGGCGGGCGCGATCGTGCGGGGACGGCTCGGCCGGCGACGGGGCGGCGGTAGCGGCGGCGGGCGGAGCGGGGGCGGCGGACTCCCGCCCGGCGGCGGCTCGGGAGCGGTCGCGGCCGGCTCGGACGGCGGCGCTCACGCGGCCCTCCGGTCGGGCTCCATCATGCGCAGGACCGGGTCGGCGATGTGGAGGCGGCGGCGCATCGCGGCGAGCGTGCCGGGCTCGACGTTGATCTGGAGCGCCTGCAGAAGCTCCCCGTCCGTCTCGGTCGGGAGGCCGAGCGGAACGACCGGCCAGCCGACCGAGAGCAAGGCCGGCACCCGGCACGCCTCGGCGACGAGGGTGTAGCGGCGGATCCGGTTGGCGGCAGCGAACTCCACCAGAGCGAGGGCGAGGAGCCGGTGGACCCGGAGCACGGCGGTGCCGGCGGCGTCGTCGGCGCGGGTGACGAGGCGGGAAATCTCCCAGCAATCATCCCCGCCCGGAACCCCATCCGGGCAGAGATGACTGAACAGCGACTCCAGCATGTGGGGCCGTGAAGACGGGAGGAGCCTCACGGAACCCTGGTGGCGGCCTTCGGGCGACCGGGCGAGCAGATAGACCGCGAAATCGTCGTCGAACTGATCGACCTCCAGCCAGCTGCCCTTGGCCGGCAGACGCCATCCGCAACGATCCACGAAGACCTGCTTCCGGTCGTGGTGCATCTCCATCAGCGCGGCGGCGAAGCCGAACCGCGCCTCAGGCAGGACCAGATCAATCATCCCGACGCCTCCACCGGCCCTTCATCGGCGGGCGGCGGGCGGATGGACACCCCGGTAGTTACCGGGTGGGGCGGCGCGCGGCGCGCGGCTAGGGTGGAGGGGAGAGGAGCGCTCCCCCTGACCTTTCATTTCCTGCCCCCGGTCGCTCGACACGCCAGGCCCGAGCGGATCCGCTTCCGCTTCCCCGAGGTGACGGGGCGCCAGCTGGCGGGAGTGCCGGGCAAGAGGGGGCTGCCCTTCCTCGGCATCCTTCCCGAGGCGGTGCTCGGCCCGCTCGCCTTCGCCCGGCGGATGCATGAGCGCTTCGGACCCGTCCACCGCTTCCGCGCCTGCGGCAGCTGGAACGTCCAGCTGATCGGCCCCGAGGCGAACGAGTTCGTGCTGTTCGACGAGGCGCGCAACTTCTCGGCCGAGGGCGGTTGGAAGCCGGTGTTCGGACGCCATTTCGACGGCGGGCTGCTGCTTCGCGACGGCGAGGACCATTTATGGCATCGCAAGCTGATCGCCGCCGCCTTCAAGCAGGAGCAGCTCCAGGCCTATATCGGCCATTTCGCCCGGACCAACCGGGGGCTGGCGGAGCGCTGGGCGGGGACGGCGCCCGACGTTTACGAGCTCGCCCAGGCGATCACCTTCGCCAACGGCTACGCCGCCTTCTTCGGCCGCGACCCGGCCGAGGCGAGCCGCAAGGACCTGCTCGCCTTCCGCTATCTGATGCGCTCGGCGACGGCGCTGGTGACGGTGCCGCTGCCCGGCACGGCGGAAGCGCGCGCGTCATGGGCGAGGCGCCATGTGGAACGGCTGATCCGGACGATGCTGGCGGCGCCGGCGGACCCGGAGCGCACCGATCTCCTCGCCATGCTCGGGCGGATGGGCGATGCGGGGCTGCTGACGACCGAGGAGATCGTCGCCCACCTCACCTTCGTCGTCGCCGCCTCGTTCGACACCCTGTCGTCGGGCACGGTCGCGACCCTCTACCACCTCGCCGCCAATCCGGCCTGGCAGCAGGCGGTGCGCGAGGAGCTGTGCGCCAACATCGCCGATCCGGACGCCGTCCCGCTCGACGCGCTGAAGCGCTGCGAGAAGGCCGAATGGGCGATCAAGGAGGCGCTTCGGCTCAACGCGGGGGCGCCGGTGCTGTGGCGGCGGGCGGTGAAGCCGTTCGACTTCGCCGGCCATGCCTTTCCGGCCGGGACGATCACCGGCGTCAACCCGATGCTGACCCATCTGCTGCCGGAGATATGGGAGCGTCCGGAGGCTTACGATCCCGAGCGCTTCTCGCCGGAGCGCAGCCGCGGCCGCCACCGCTTCGCCTTCGTGCCGTTCGGCGGCGGCGCGCATGGCTGCCTCGGCGCGAACTTCGCGCTCCTGCAGCTGCGGGTCCTGCTTCGCGCCGTGCTGGAGAAACATGAGCTGGTGCTCGCCGACCGGGCACCGCCGCGCTGGTATCACTGGCCCAATTGCCGGCCGCTCGGCACTTTGCGCATCGGCCTGAGGCCGCTCAGTCGATGACTTCGGAGAAGCAGATTTCGCTTCTGAACAGGGCGCGGACGAGAAGCTGCGAGCGGGTCGCCACCGAATAGCGCCGCTTCGCCGCCTCGATATGCTCGTTGACGGTGCGCGGCCGGATCTCGAGCAGCTCGGCGATGACGGAGTCGCTCTTGCCGCGGGCGACGAACAGCAGGCATTCGCGCTGGCGCTCGGACAGCGGCGCGGGCTGAAGGTAGATTTCGCCCGGACGCTGACGGATCAGGCGCCGAGCGGCTTCGAAGGCGAAGCTGCCGAGCGCCTGCGCCGCCGAGACGCTGCCGTCCGGAAACGGGCGGCCGCCGCGGACCGCGAAATTGCACGAGCCGAAGGTTTCGCCGGGCACGTGGTTCGGCACCGTATAACCCTCGACGATGTCGAAGCTCGCGGCGAGACGCATATAGTTGCGCTGCGCCTCGGTGAGGGTGAGGAGCGAGTCCAATTCGCTCCAGCGAAAGCCGCTCGAGGTCCGTTCCGCCGCGCGCATCACCGGGTCGGCGGGCTTGCCCTGCTCCCGAAGCAGCGCCACCCATTCGAGCGGGTAGCTGGTCAGGCGCACGTTGTTGCGCTCCGGATCGCCGAAGCAGACGTGGTGGACGATCGCATAATAATCGAAGCCCAGCGCGCGAGTCGCGTCGTCGATCAGCGACCGCAGGCCGGCCATGGTGTCGGCGCGGGCGGCCTCCGCGACGAAATCCTGCACGACGCCGAGGCCGTCCCGGCTCTTCGCGGCCTGCAGGTCGTTGGCGAGGTTCACCGCTTCTATCTCCGATGCCGGACGGGCCAGCGGAACTTGTGGATAAGATGAAGACCGTCCCGGCGTCAAACGCGCAAGGCGCCGGGCCGGGCGCATCCCACCTGTCTCCCCGTCATGGGAGACGGCGAGGCTGTCAATGCAAAGCGCGGGACATCCGGCTGAGGATCAGCCGGGCGCGACGGCTGACGATCGACCATTGGTGGGCGCCGTCGAGGTCGAGCCTCTCCAGCCGCTCCATCGCCCGGATCCGGGCAATCTGCGGGGCCGCGAGGCCCTCTTTGACGATGGCCAGGTGGGCGAGCCGCGAAAGCTCCCAATCCTGTATCTTGATCACGGCGCCGCTCCTCGAATGGCAACGGGGGCTTAGTCCCGCCAGATCGGAATATATGTCGGAATGGATCAAATCGGCGCGCCTCGGGCCGGCCGGCCCAGGAAGCCGCGCGGCGCTATACTCGCGCGGGCGGTGCGGCTACGGAGTGGGCCATGACCGAAACGCCCTCCCCCACCGGGCTTACCGTCCGCGCGATCGAAGATGCGTCGGACCGGAAGGCCTTCGTCGACCTCGCTTTCACCCTCAACAAGGACGATCCCAATTGGGTGCCGCCGCTCAAGACGGAGGTCCACGGACTGCTCGATGCGCGGACCAACCCCTGGTTCGGGCACGCCTCGGCACGGCTGTTCCTGGCCGAGCGCGACGGCCGCCCGGTCGGTCGCATCTCGGCGCAGGTCGACGAACTGGTGCTGGAGCATATGGGCGCCGGCACCGGTCAGTGGGGCATGTTGGAGGCGGAGGATGCCGAGGCCGCCGCCGCGCTCATCCACCGCGCCGAAGCCTGGCTTCGCGGCCGCGACATGACCCGGGCGATGGGGCCGTTCAGCCTCTCGATCTGGGACGAGCCGGGCCTGCTCGTCAAAGGTTTCGACCATCCCCCGATGGTGATGATGGGCCACAACAAGCCCGCCTACGAAGGCTGGGTCGAGGCGGCGGGCTATCGCAAGGCCAAGGACCTCTACACCTACGATCTCGACGTCACCAAGGACTTCCCGCCGCTCATCCAGCGGATCGTCGCGAGTGGGGAGAAGAATGCGAAGATCCGCATCCGCACCGTCGACAAGAAGAGGTTCGAGGAGGAGGCCGCGCTGCTGCTCGGCATCCTCAACGACGCCTGGTCGGACAATTGGGGCTTCATCCCGCTGACCGAGGCGGAGATCGCCTATGCCGGCAAGAAGCTGAAGCCGATCGTCTTCGAGGACCTCATCCGGGTGGCGGAATATGAAGGCGAGCCCGTCGCCTTCATGATGACCCTGCCGGACCTCAACACGCTGACCAGGGATTTGGGCGGCCGGCTCTTCCCGTTCGGCTTCGCAAAGCTCCTGTGGCGGCTCAAGCGGGCCAATTTCACCGGCGGGCGGGTGCCGCTGATGGGCGTGGTGAAAAGGCTGCACGGCTCGCGGCTGGCGAGCCAGCTCGCCTTCATGATGATCGAATATATCCGCCGCGCCGGCGTCGGCCATTACGGCATGGAGCGCGGCGAGATCGGCTGGATCCTGGAGGATAATATGCCGATGCGCTCGATCGCCGACGCGATCGACAGCCGCATCAACCGCGTCTACCGAATCTACGAGAAAGCGCTTTAGGGGCGGCCGTCGCCCTCGCGGCGGCGGTCGCGCTCCCGCTCGGAGAGCTGCTCGAAGACGGCGCTCAGCACCATCGTCGCCGCGACGAAACCGACCAACAGGGCAATCACCGGGCCACTCCCCCACGCATGACAAGCGCCGCCCAGGACGCGGGACGGCAGCGGGCACAACGCCGCGCGCACGCTTTGGCTCCGAGAAAAATAACGCGGCAACCCTTCCGGGCTCGCCTCGTTCTCGCCCGCGACACGAGCCGAGGATCAGCCATGAGCCGCCCCGCCTTCACAGCCGTCCTCGCCGCCCTTGCCCTGGCCGGCTGCGGCGGATCGAGCCCCGCCGACAACGCCGCCGACCGGCTCGACCGCGCCGCCGACCAGAGCACCCCCGAGGCGGCGAACGTGCTCGATACGGCCGCCGACCGGATCAGGGACGGCAACGGCGCCGACGCAAACGCCCAGGCCCAGCAGGCGCTGCAGGCGGCCGGCAACGCCCAGGCGGCGGCACGCGGATCGGCCCCTGCCCCGCAAGGCGCGCCGCCGCAGGTCGGCGCCAAGCCCCACGCGGCCGGCGATCCGGTGCCGCCGCCCAAGCTCCCGGCCGGCAAAGGCGCTCCGGGCGGCAAGGCACCGACCGGCGACGAGGGCTAGCGGCTATCCGACGAGCTGGCGGATGTACGCGGCGACGTCCGCGGGCCAGGGTGCGATCAGCGCCTCGAGCTTGTCCGGCTCACCTCGGTAGAGGGCGCGGAGCGCTTCCTCGTAGCCGGGGCGGTCGCCGCACATGTCCGCCATGAAGCGGTAGGCGGCATCGCGCCGCGCGCCGGCCGCCGGCGGAGCCTTGCGCGCCGCCTCGACCAGGCGGCGCAAAGACGCCGAGGCGCCGCCCGGCTGGGCGGCAAGCCACTCCCAATGACGCGGCAGCAAGGTGACCTCGCGCGCGACGACGCCGAGGCTGGGGCGGCCCCGCCCCCTCGGCTGCGCCGGCGCGGAGGCCGGGACCGACGCCGCGGCGTCCCAATAATCGAGATCGACTACCTGCCCCGTCTCGTCGTCGAAGACTCGGACTGCGGGCTGCTCGGCCGCATAGCGCTCCTCGACGAGGCGCATCACCTCGCCGCGTTCGCCGCGCGCGATCGCCCGCTCTTCCAGAAATGCCGTCACGTCTCCGGCCATCGCCGCTCTCCTGTCGGGGAACGGCTATTTATACCCGGATATTATTCGCCGTCAAGGCCGATGCCGATGCGGCCGCGGCGGACCCAGCGGACGATGCCGCCGCGCGGCGGGTGGCCGGCCATGGCGACCGAGAGCATTTCGCCGACCTGGGGGGTGAGGCTGGTCTCCAGCGTTACGCCTCCCTTGGAGACGTTGGCGACGCGGACCAAGGCGGGCTTGCCGCGATAGAGGAGGGCGGCGCTCTCGACGACGCCGCGATGGCGCTCGGCGCGGCGCCGGCCGGCGCGGCGGTCGGCCTTCCCTTCCGGCGCGGGCGCATGGAGGTCGCGGCGGCAAGGTTCGAGCGACAGCGGCGGCAGCGCCTCGCCGGCCTCGGCGGCGCGGATCGCGGATCTCAGGCGGTGGCTCATGGCGTGTCTCCCCGTCTCGCCCCGTCTATCGCCCGGCGGCGGTGAAGAAAGGTTGAACGAGGCCCCTTCCCCCGCCGCGGCTTATCGCCGATAGGCCGCGGCCATCATGAACATCGACCTCATCCCGGCGGGCGACAACCCGCCCGAAAACCTCAACGTCATCATCGAAGTTCCGGTCGGCGGCGAGCCGGTCAAATACGAGTTCGACAAGGCGTCGGGCGCCCTGTTCGTCGACCGGATCCTCCACACGCCGATGCGCTACCCGGCCAATTACGGCTTCATCCCCCACACCCTCTCGCCCGACGGCGACCCGCTCGACGCGCTGGTGATCGCCCGCTCGCCCTTCATCCCCGGCTCGGTCGTGCGGGCGCGGCCGATCGCCGTCCTCCACCTCGAGGACGAGGCCGGCGGTGACGAGAAACTGGTGACGGTGCCGGTCGACACGACCTTCCCTTATTATCGGGACGTGGGCGAAAGGGAGGACCTGCCGGAGATCGTCCTCCGGCAGATCGAGCATTTCTTCACCCACTATAAAGACCTGGAGGAGAAGAAATGGGTGCGCGTCGGCCATTGGGGCGGCGCCGAGGACGCTCGGCGCATCGTCATGGAAGCCGTCGAGCGGGCTCGGGCTACGGCGTGACCGCCTCCTCCCGCCGCTGCTTGCCCAGCAGGCAGGTGGCGAAGGCGACGGCGGTGCCGAGGCAGAGCTGGTAGGGGAAAGCGAGGCTCTTCCACGCCGGCGGCAAATGGAGCAGGTCGACGACGTAGCTCTGCTGGAGGGTGATGGCGAGGAAGCCGGTGGCGAGCGCCCATATCACCGAGGCCGACGAGCCGCGGCGCGTGAACAGGGCAGTGAAGTAGACGCCCAGCAGGCCGGAATAGGCGAAGCTCATCACCGCGAGCGCGAAGGTGAGCAAAGGCGCCTGGGTGTAACGCTGCCAGTAATAGCAGAGGAAGGACATGGCGAGCAGCGCCAGAGCGAGGAGGACCATGCCGATCCGCCCCGCCTGGACGAAATGCCGCTCCGGCGGGTCGCGCCGGCGCTTCACCCAGGGGCGGTAGAAATCCTCGACCAGCACCGAGGACATCGAGATCAGCTCCGAGTTGAGCGCCGCCGCGGCGAGCACGCCGACGGCGACGAAGCCCCGCATCCCGGGCGGGATCTCGGTGAGGATGAAGCGCATGAAGATGGTGATCTTCTCGCCCTTGAACTCGCTTGCGCCGGCGAGGGCGGCGGGATGGCCCATCAGGTCCGGCCGGTCGTAGAAGACGTAGAGCAGCGAGCCGATGACCAGGAACAGGAAGACGACCGGGATGCCGACCAGGATCGCGCCGTAGAGGGCTCGGCTGCCCTCGCGGGAATCGCGGCAGGCGAGGAGGCGCTGGGTATTGTCCTGGTCGAGGCCGGAATTGCCGAAGTTGAGCAATGTGATGCCGGTGACGATCGCGAGCAGCGAGAAGGACGCGCCGGGATCGAGCGAGACATCGAGCAGCCTGAGCTTGCTCGGGCCCGATGGCGGGGCGGCGAGGCCGTGGAGGATATCGGCGGCGGAAGCGGGGATCTTCGACCAGAGCAGGCACAGGACGACGAGCGCGGCGCCGACATAGAGCACGACCTGGACGAGATCGCTCCAGATCACCGCTCGAAGCCCGCCGAGCAGGGTGAAGACGAGGCCGAAGACGACGAGGATCAGGGACGAGACAAGGATGTCGAACGGGGCGATGTCGGCGAACACGATCATCGAGACGGCGATGGCGGCGAGGTAGAGGCGGGCTCCGCTCGCGAAGATCCGGCCCACCAGGTACATGGCCCCGGCGGCGCGCATCGCTCGGGCGTCGAAGCGGTGCCGGAGCAGCTCGTAGGCCGTGGTGACGTTCAGCGCATAGAAGCGCGGGATGAGGAGTTTGGCGACGAGGAAGGCGGCGAGCAGGCCGCCCAGCGAGCTCGCCAGATAGGTATAGTCGCCGCGATAGCTGAAATCGGGCGCGCCGAGGAACGTCGCGGCCGACTGGGTGGTCGAGAGGACCGACACCGCCACCAGCCACACCGGCACCTTGTGCCCCGCCAGGAAATAGTCGGTCGAGTCGCTCTGCCGGCGGGTGGCGAGATAGCCGGCAAGGGCGAGGAGGGCCGCATAGGCCGCGACGATCGCCCAATCGAGCCCGGTGAAGCCGCCGCCGCCCCCCACGCCCGCGCCTAGTCCAGCCGGACCCAGGTCGGAGCGTGGTCGCTCGCCTTCTCGCGGCCGCGATGGTCCCTGTCGACGCCGGCATCGAGCAGCCGGTCGGCGGCCTGGGGGCTGAGCAGGAGATGGTCGATTCGGAAGCCCGCGTCGCGCTGCCAGCAGCCGGCGGTATAGTCCCAGAAGGTGTAGACCGCGCCGTCCGGGTGGCGGGCGCGGATCGCGTCGGTCCAGCCGGCGTGGAGGATTCGGCGGAAGGCGGCGCGGCTCTCCGGCTGCATCAGCGCGTCGTGGGCCATGGCGCGGGCCGAGAAGACGTCGTCCGTGTCGTCGGTCGGGATGACGTTCCAGTCGCCGGCGAGGACCACCGGCCGCTCCTCGGCGAGGAGCGCCTGCGCATGCTCGCGCAGCCGCTCCATCCAGGCGAGCTTGTAGGCGAATTTCTCGGTGCCCACGGGATTGCCGTTGGGCAAATAGATCGAGCCGACGATCACGTCGCCGACCTCCGCCTCGATATAGCGGCTGTGGGTGTCGTCGGGATCGCCGGGAAGGCCGGTGCGGCGGAGGATCGGCGGCGAAGCGGCCGGGGTCAGGATGGCGACGCCGTTGAAGCCCTTCTGGCCGTGCCACACGCCGTCATAGCCCGCCGCGCGCACGTCCGCGATCGGGAAGGCCTCGTCGGCGCACTTGATCTCCTGAAGGCACAGCGCGTCCGGCTTCTCCTCCTCGAGATATTCGACGAGCCGCGGCAGGCGGGCGCGGATGCCGTTGAGGTTGTAGGTGACGAGCTTCATGGGCGTCGATTAACCGCTCGCGCCCGGCGCGTCATGTTCGAACTTCCCGCCCGATCGCCTCCAGCCGCCGCACGGTTTCCGCGATATCCTCATCGGTGGTGCGCGGGTTGATCGTGCAGAGGCGAAGGACCGGGCGGCCGCGCAGGACGGTCGAGGTGGCGAGCGCGTGGCCCTCCTCCATCATCGCCTCGACCATCCGGCCCTGCAGCGCGTCCACCTCGTCCAGTGGCAGGCCATCGGCGCGGTAGCGGAAGGTCACGACCGCGAGGCGGGCGGGCGTGACGATCTCCCAGGCGGGCGAGGCCCGGAGCGCGCGTTCCGCAAGCTCGGCGAGGCGGAGGCCGCGGGCGATGGCCTGGCGGAAGGCGGCGAGGCCGAAGGTCTTGAGCGACAGCCACAGCTTCAGCGCCCGGAAGGAGCGGGTGAGCTGCACTCCGTAATTGCCGAAATTGACCTCCTCCAGCCCGCCATGGGTGTCGCGCAGATATTCGGGCATGACCTGGAAGGTCTCGAGCAGCCGAGCTCGGTCGCGGACGAGGACGCAGCCGGTCTCGAACGACTGGAACAGCCATTTGTGCGGGTCGAGCGAGAGCGAATCCGCCTCGCCCAGCCCGGCCAAAGCCGCTTTCCCCTCCTCCGTGAGGACGGCGGGCGCGCCATAGGCGCCGTCGACGTGGAGCCACATCCCCTCCGCCTTGCACAAGGCGGCGAGGGCCGGCAGCGGATCCACCGCGCCGGTGTTGGTGGTGCCGGCATTGGCGATCACGCAGAAGGGCGTGAGGCCCGCCGCCCGGTCGGCCGCCACCTGCGCGGCGAGGCCGTCGAGGGGGAGCCGGTAGTCGGCGTCGGACGGGAGGGCGCGCACCTGCCCTGGCGAGAAGCCGAGCACCGTCAGGCTGCGCAGCACCGAGCTGTGGGTCTGGTCGCTCGTGTAAGCGACCGCCCCCTCCACGGCATTGCCGAGGCGGACGTGGCGGGCGACGGCGAGGCCGGTGAGGTTCGCCATCGAGCCGCCGCTGACCAGCAGCCCGCCCGCCTCGGCGGGAAGCCCGCACAGCGCGCGCAGCCAGTCGACGACGACCAGCTCGACCTGCGCCGCGGCGGAGCCGGCGAACCAGGTGCCGGTGAAGACGTTGAAGCCGGCCGCCAGCGCGTCGGCCATCGCGCTGACGAAATTGCCGGGCCCCGGCACGAAGGCGAAGAAGCGGGGATGATCGACGTGGAGCGTGTTTGGAAGGATGTCGCGTTCGACCCGGTCGAGGAGGGCGAGCGGATCGCCGGGCGCCTCGGGCAGCGGCTCGCGGAACAGCCTCTCCAGCTCCGCCCGCCCCGCCTTGCGGCCGACGCTCTCGCCGCCGAGCTGCTCGGCATGGGCGACGAGCAGGTCGACGATCCGGTATCCGAAGCGCCGCATGTCGTCGCTGGACAGCTCGAGGCGCGCGTCGTTCCGTTCCATATGCCGCTCCGCGAACCCCTCTGCCGGGTCCTATGGCGGCGAAGCGGCGCTGTCGATGCTAGACGGAGAAGCTGGAGCCGCAGCCGCAGCCCGAGGCGGCGTTGGGGTTCCTGACCTGGAAGGCGGCGCCGCCGAGGCTTTCGACATAATCGACCGCCCCGCCCTTGACGAGCTCATGGGTCATCTCGTCGACCAGAAGGGTGACGCCGTCCTGCTCCGCCGCCAGATCGCCGTCCTCCGCCGTCTCGGCGAGGGCGAAGCGGTAGGTGAAGCCGGCGCAGCCGCCCCCTTCGACGCTGAGGCGCAGCACCGGCGGCTTGCCCTGCCGCGCCGCGATGGCAGCGACCCGGGCCGCGGCGGCGGGGGTGAGCGCGATGTCGGAAGCGAGGCTCATGGATGCGAGATAGGGCGCGCGGGCGCCGCCCACAAGCGGCGGGGCGCTCAGCTGCGCGTCCGGTAGCCGCAGACGATGCCGAACAGGAAGGACATGAACAGGCCGAGCTGGATGTTTCCGCCCGTGTCGGTCCAGCCCAGCAGCTGCCCGCCGAACGCGAACAGCCCGATGAACATCATCAGTGCGAGGCCCGTCATGGCCGCCTCCCCTTCCATTCTTGCGCCGCGACCATGCCCGGGGGCGGTAAACAGCGGGTGAACGCTTGTCTGAGCCGCGGCGCCGTTCCATAGGCCGGGCACCCTCTGGAAGGACGGCGAAAGCGATGAAGACCCGGGTCTACGTCACCTTGAAGAACGGCGTGCTCGATCCGCAGGGCAAGGCCATCCACCACGCGCTGGAAGGGCTCGGCTTTGCCGGGGTGAACGACGTTCGGGCCGGCAAGCTGATCGAGCTGGACCTCGCCGACGGCGTATCGGAGGAGGAGGTGGAGGCGATGTGCCGCAAGCTCCTCGCCAACGTCGTGATCGAGAATTTCTCGATTGAGCGGACCCCGGCGCCGTGAACAGCGCCGTCATCGTCTTCCCCGGCTCCAATTGCGACCGCGACATGGCCGTCGCGATCGAGCGGGTGACCGGGCGAAGGCCGGCGATGGTGTGGCACCGCGACGGCGAGCTGCCGGGCGGGCTGGACCTGATCGCGGTGCCTGGGGGCTTTTCCTACGGCGACTATCTGCGCTCCGGCGCGATGGCCGCGCGCTCGCCGGTGATGCGCGCCGTGGTGGAGGCGGCGGAGCGCGGCGTCGCCGTGCTGGGCGTCTGCAACGGCTTCCAGATCCTGACCGAGGCGGGGCTGCTGCCCGGCGCGCTGATGCGCAATGCCGGCATCCGCTTCGTCTGCCGCGACGTGGCGCTCAGGGTAGAGAACAGCCAGTCGGTGTTCACCAGCCGCTACGACGCGGGCGAGGAGATCGTCGTCCCCGTCGCCCACCACGACGGCAATTACCAGGCCGACGGCGAGACGCTAGAGAGGCTGGAAGGCGAGGGCCGAATCGCCTTCCGCTACGCCGGCGAATGCAACGGCTCGGCCCGCGACATCGCCGGCATCGTCAACGAGAGCGGCAACGTGCTGGGCATGATGCCCCACCCGGAGCGGGCGGTGGAGGAGGCCCACGGCCGCACCGACGGACGGCGCCTGTTCGAGAGCCTGCTCGAAATGGTGGGCTGAACCTCAGGGTAAGCGACGTCCCGGCAGGACATTGGCTGCGGCTTGTCTTTGGCGGGCCCGGGTGTCATCCTGTTTGTCTTGCCGTGGACTTGCCGGCATTTTGGCGAGTCGCTTGGGGGAGGCGGGGATGGCGGATCTGGATCCGGGCGCGGCGGGGGCGCTGAAGGCGGCGGGCCGCAAAGAGAGCCGCGATCCCAGGGTGTTCGTGCTCGACCGCGAGCTGGCGGAAGTCCATCTCCTCCTCGACAACGTCTCGGCCAATCCGAACACGACGGTGGCGGAGCGCGCCGCGCAGGTGGAGACCGACGAGGCGCTGGAGCCGGACTGGATCGAGAAGGTCTGCCAGATCAGCTGGCCGCCCGAAGGCTCGAACGAGGACCGGGCGGAGGACGCTGCCCTGCTGATCCGCGCCAAGGACCATCTCAACCGCCTCTCCTACCCCGCCAGCGGCGGCACCATCGCCTTCACACTGCTGGTGACGCAGGAGGACGTGGAGAAGAACCGGCGCCGCCGCGCGGCGGGCGAGGACGGCGCGGCGCCGCCGTCGCCGACGCGGAGCTCGCTCGCGCAGACCGCCTATCCCGATCTCGTCTCGAAGGCCCTGCACTTCAGGAAGACGATCAAATGGACCAGCCTCAGCCTCGTCGCGCTGCTGCTCTTCACTTGCCTGCTCTCCTGGTACGTCGCTTAACGGACGCGTAATGAGCTGAGTAAGTGTTATCGACGTGGGTGCGCCAGGCTTACCCGGCGCACCGTTGTCGCCGTCAAAGGTACCCGCACGTCCTCGCAATGGCCAGGATCGCGAGGCTGATGCTCATCACGAGCTCAATCCACATCATAGCGGTTCTCCAGTTGTCCAGTGTTGGACAGCACCACGATGCTGCCAGTCGTGCGGTATGTCGCCGGCTCCGCAACGTCGCTCATCGGTTTCTGCCGTTCCGGCGGGAGAAGCTAATCCAGCCCTGGACGTCACGAAACGATCTAGAACGCCGTAAGACGGTGCTGTGGTCTTTCTGGGCAGTTGACGTCGCTACTTCCGTGCCTTCATCTTGCCGGCGTCATGACAATCACGCGCTTCGTATGGCAGGCCCATGAGAAGATCGACGCGATCTGCGCGAACCTTCATCGCCATGGCAGCTTGCCCAAGGCGGATACCAAGTCGCTCGCGGGCAAGATTGACATTGCCTATACGACGTTGACGAGCGCGATCAGCAAGGGACGCTTTTCCCCCGAGGTGGAGGAAAGGCTGTCCACCGCTGGCCGCTTCGACCACCAGCACCGCAGCTGGGTCGATGCCTCTGTCACGGAATCAACGCGGCGCGGAAAGACTTATGCCGGGGAAGATTCGGCAGAGCGCTTTCGCGCACATTTGGCCGAGAGCTGGGCCGGCGCTTCAGTGAATTTTCGCACCGAGCGCAGCGAGTTCAAGGCGTTCGACCCTCATATGGCGAAACACCATCTCTCGGACGCCGGGCAGGCCACGCCGGCAGGCGTGGCGATGCAATTGTTCCTGGCCGCGCATTTCCAGCCCTTCCATCACCGCAGCGGCATTGCATTCGGGTTTCGGAAGGCCGCGCTGATGGTCGAGATCCATTCCCCAAATGCTCGGGCCAGCGAACGCCTTGGTCATCCGAGCGCGGCAGCCCTGGGCGATGCCACGATCCACGGCGAAACAGAATCGCCACTCCAACGCTGGGTCATCGAGGGCGAAATGCTTGCCGGCGAATATGCCACCCATGATCAGCCACTGATGTCGCTCTCCGCTTGCGAAGACGGCATCAGCCTCACCTCGTCGATCGACGTCAATATCTTCGACCGAACTTCGTTCGTGAGCGAGGGAGAATTGGACCTGTCGGTCAACAAGCAGGAGCTCATCGAGCAAATATTCCTGCGCGACCTCCCTGCGGCGGAGCTCCGGACCGGCTGGATCACGGTCAGCCGGGAGAAGATTGTGATCGCGAGGTACGGGCGATGAGGTTCCTGAGCGACGAGGCGTCTGACAGGATCGATCGCGTGCTTCGCGCGACGACCGACAATTTCGTTGAGCTGGTCCGCATCGCCGGCCTGTCGCCCGCGAGTGACTTCCGCTACAAGCATCTGCGGCGGATCGATTTCGACGGAAGCGACCTCTCGTCCTTCGATTTCACCGGCACGATATTCGACACGTGCAAATTCGAGGCGGCCCGATTCAAGGGCGCCGCGCTGGAAGGCGTCGAGTTTCGCAACTGCAACCCCGGACAGTCCGTCGACTGGCATCTGGTCGACGCATGGTTGCCAGATCGCGGCGATAGCGGGCCAAGGACCGTTACCGAGACCCACAAGGCGTCTGGCCGCTCTCACGGTGCCAGCGGTGATATCCCACATGATCCTGCGGTCCCTACGGAGGCGGACGGCACCGATCACACGGACGTCGGCGTGGAAGCGACCGGGGAAATGCCGGTCGATCACAACCAGAGCGACACGCACAGGGCGCGGACTTGGCCGAATCTGTTTTCGCCAAGCCGTAATGACATGGCGATCGCGCTCGGGACGGCGAACACCGTAATTTATGTGCCCGGCCGGGGTGTCGTTGTAAACGAGCCTTCGGTCGTCGCCATCGAGACTTTGAACGGCGTCAAGCGGGTTAAGGCTGTCGGCCACGACGCCAAGATGATGGCTGGAAAAACGCCGGATGCCATCGAAGTGGTCCGGCCTGTTCGCCACGGCCTGATCGCCAACGGGGACGTCGCCGAGCAGATGATCAAACATTTCATCCAGAGGGCGCGCCCTCGGACGCGCTTCACGCGCCGTCCTCAGATTTTGATCTGCGTGCCGTCGGGAGCCACCAGTTACGAACGCCGCGCGATCAGCGACGCCGTCGCCAAGGCCGGCGCCTCGAAGGTGTGGCTGATCGAGCAGCCGATGGCGGCTGCGATCGGCGCCGACATGCCGGTGACCGAGCCGATCGGATCGATGGTCGTCGACATCGGCGGCGGCACCACCGAGGTGGCGGTGCTTTCGCTGCGGGGCCTCGTCTACGCCACCTCGGTCAAGGTTGGCGGCGATGAGATGGACGAGGCGATCAGCTCCTACATCCACCGCAACCACAACCTCCAGATCGGCGAGGCCACCGCCGAGCGGATCAAGAACATGGTCGGAATCGCCAAGCCTCCCTCCGATGGCGACGGCTACTCGGCCCACATCAAGGGCCGCGACATCGTCAGCGGCGTGCCCAGGGAGATCACGCTCAACCAGCGGCAGATCGCCGAGGCCTTGTCGGAGCCCGTCGGGATGATCGTCGAAGCGATAAGGATCGCGCTTGAGAACACATCTCCCGAGCTCGCCGCCGATATCGTCGACCAGGGCATCGTGCTGACCGGCGGCGGCGCTCTGCTGCAGGGACTGGACGAGGTGCTTCGCGATGAGACGGGGCTGCCGGTCACCATCGCCGACGATCCGTTGGTCTGCGTCGCGATTGGCATGGGACGTGCGCTTGAGGAAGAGATATTTCACGGAGTGGTCTCGGCTGCTTGACAGCTTTGGATTTTCGAGCTGCAGGTCCTTGCGGCCGCTCAGTCTGGCAATCTGCGAGGCCGCTAACAGTCAACCGCGCGCTTTTGATCGATCGGCGCGATGGCAGCTACAACGCGTTGACGCCCAAAACTGACAGTCTGCGACCGGCCACGGGCGGCCACGACGCGGCTTCGGCCGTCACCTGAACAGGCCGACTCACCCTCTGCACGAGGCCCCCTGCTCATCCTCTCTTCGCGCCTTTGCGCCTCCGCGTGAACAATCCCCCGCCGGCGGCTTGAATCTGCCGTGGCGGATGGGCATCGGCACTGGGCGATGTTCCACCGCCACCCCCGCCGGCCGCGCGCCGGGCCGCTTCGAACGACCCCTCCACCGCCTTCGGCGGTCCCCCTCCCCCAGCGAGCTGGGGGAGGAATAAAGAGGGGAGTTTCCATGAGCCCGGTCTTATTCCTCCCCGAGCTCGTCTCGCGGAGGGGGACCGCCCGGCTGAGCCGGGTGGTGAAGGGGTCGCCATGCCCCTGATCCCCATCCCGCCGGGCCATCTCGGCGCCGTCGTCACCTACCTGGAGATGACCCGGCGCCCCACGCCGAAGCCCCTCCCCGCCTCGACGCTGCGCCTCAAGCCGTGGCGCCACCCCGATCCCGCCAAATACCGCCTCCTGTTCCGCCGCGTTGGGGCGCCGTGGCTGTGGTATTCGCGGCTGCTGATGGACGATGCCCGGCTCGCCGCGGAGACGGGCGAGGTCTATGCGGTCGCCGACGCCGCGGGCATCGAGGTGGGGATGATCGAGCTCGCCTTCCGTGACCCCGGCCAATGCCTGATCCGCTTCCTCGGCCTCGTGCCGGAGCTCGCCGGCATAGGCCATGGTGACTGGCTGTTCGCCCAGACGCTGATGCTGGCGTGGCGGCCGGGGGTGGAGCGGGTGGCGGTCAACACCTGCACGCTCGACCATCCCGCCGCTTTGCCCGCCTATCTGAAGGCCGGCTTCACCGCCTATGACCGCGCGTTCGAGAGCTTCCCGGACCCGCGCCTGGCGGGCGTGCTGCCGGCGGAGACGGCGCCGCGCATCCCGTCCATCCCGTCCATCTCGTCAGTTGGCGGCGGCGGCTGAGGCGGTGCCGGGCACGAGCGCTCGGTAGAGGGCGGCGAAGAGGATCACCAGCAGCGCCTGGAGGGCCGCGCCGAGCGCGGCGCCGACGATCATGGTGAGGAGCGGCGCCAGGCCCTTGCCGAGCACGAGGAGCAGCACCAGCCCCAGCAGGGTGTTGATCACCCCCACCGTGATCGCGCCGGCGATGGCGACGAGGATGACCATGCCCACGATCGCCCAGCCGTTGCCGCGGGTGACGGCGAGGCAGCGGGTGATCGCGTCGACCGGGTTGCGCCGGTTCTCCGCCGCCACCACCGCCGCAAGCGGAGTCAGCCGCCCGAACAGGTAGATGCCGGGCACGATCAGCAGCATGAGGCCGACGGCGATGATCAGGTTCGAGAGCAAGGCGGCGGCGAAATAGAAGGGCAGCAGGGCCGCCGCGGCGGCGATCGCGCCCGCCACCGTCGTCCCGCGCGGCGCGAAGACGAGCAGCATGACGGCCAGCGTGCCGGCCATTCCGAGCAGGCCGTTGAGCAGGATCCAGTACCAGTTGGCCGAGAAATATTGCTCGAACAAAGGCACCATCTGCTGGACGGTGGCCGCCTGCGGCTGGGGCAGGAAATAGGCGACGAGCAGCGCCGGGAGGAAGAAGAACACGCCGGCCAGGGCCGCGACGAGCGAGCCGTTGGCACGAAGCAAAGCGGCGGTGTCGTCCCAGACGGCCGTGTAGGAAAGCTTCATGTCGGCTCCTCTTCCAGTCAACGAGCTTTAGGGTCCAAACTCGATCCCCGCAACGGCGTGCCGGGGTCCTTCGAGACGGGCCTTCGCCGGGCTCAGTCCCTCCTCAGGATGAGCGGGTTTTCACCGCTCCCCGCTCATCCTGAGGAGCCGGTGAGCTTGTCGAACCGGCGTCTCGAAGGACGCCCGGCTTTCAAGCCGAGGTTGCGCGCGGGCGCGGCTTGGCGGAAAGGGCGCGGGTGGACCGGCCGGGCGAGATCGAGTGGCGCGTGTCGCCGGGGCTCAGCCCCTATGCGGAGACGCTCGCCGCGATGGAGGCGCGGGCCGCCGCCATCCGCGAGGGGCTTGCGCGCGAGCTGGTCTGGCTGCTCGAGCATCCGCCACTCTACACCGCGGGGACGAGCGCCGACCCGGCCGAGCTGTTCAACCCCGAGGGCTTTCCGGTCCACGCCGCCGGGCGGGGCGGGCGCTACACCTATCACGGGCCGGGGCAGAGGGTGGTCTACGTGCTGCTCGATCTCGACGCGCGCGGGCGCGACGTGCGCCGCTTCGTCCATTCCCTCGAAGGCTGGGTCATCGCGACGCTCGCCCGGCTGGGGGTGGCGGCGCGGCGGGCGCCGGGGCGGATCGGCATCTGGGCCGACCGGAACGGGACCGAGGCCAAGGTCGGGGCGATCGGGGTGCGGGTGCGGCGGTGGGTGACGCTGCACGGATTCTCGGTCAACCTGGCGCCGGAACTTTCCCACTTCTCAGGGATCGTGCCGTGCGGTATTGCGGACTTCCCGGTGACCAGCCTCGTCGAGATGGGAGCGTCCGCAGGACAGGAGCATTTCGATCTGGCACTGAAGCAGGGGCTCCGCGGTTTTCTCGCTTCCCTCGACGGGGGGAGCGAGAAGGCTTGAGAGCCGTATCCTTTCCGTTTATTGTGTGTAACTGATTTGGCAAAAAAGGGGCCAACCCGGCCGAATCGTCAACCTAGGGAGTTTCTAAATGCGTGACCTCTTCAAGAAAGTGATGACCGGTTCGATGATCGCCGGTGCGGCCCTGTTCGTTTCCGCCTGCGGCGGCGGCGACGACGCCAGCACCAACAACACCAGCAACTTCGCGACCGACGACGCCCTCATGGGCAACGACGTGACCGCGGTGGACGCGACCAACGGCGCCGATGCCAACCTCGGCACCGCGATGGACGCCAACGCCTCGACCACGACCACCACCACCGGTGGCAACACCACCACGACGACCGAGACCGGCAACACCGGCGCCGGCACGGGCAACACCACCGGGATGTAATCCCGCTGGGTCCAGCGTCTTTCTTTCGAAAAGGCCGTCCGGGCGACCGGGCGGCCTTTTCTTATGCGCCAGAGCCGCTTAGGAATGCCGAGCCGTGCTGCCAGCGCGACGGAAGAAGCCGGCGCGTCTGGCATGCGCTCCCGCCATCGCTAGCATGGGCGCGCGTGAAGCGCTGGGGTCGAAGGGACTGAATGACGTGCAATCGAAGTACCGCTTGAAGGCCGCGGCCGCCGCCGCGGCCCTTGCCGCTGTCGCCGCCCCTTCCGCGGGCCGGGCGCAGCTCTTCCTCACCCAGCCGGATTTCAGGGCCGGGCCGATCCAGCCGGACGACCCGCTGGTCGGGATGCCGCTGCCCGGCGCGACCCCGGCCGAATATCGCGCCGGCCTGATCTGGAACCTGCGCGCGGCGCTGAACGTCGCGGCGCTTTCGTGCCAATCCTCGCTCTATCTGCGCGCCGCCGACAATTATAACGGCTTCCTGGCCCACCATTCGGCCGAGCTGGCCAACGCCTACACGGCGCTGAACAATTATTTCAAACGCACGCAGGGTCCCGTCAAAGGCCAGAAGGGCTTCGACGACTTTTCGACGATCACCTACAACAATTTTTCGCCGGTGAGGGCGATCGTCGGCTTCTGCCAGACCGCATCGAACATCGAAAAGAGCGCGCTCGCCACCCCGAAGGGCGAGCTCGCCAACCTGGCGATCAAGCGGATGCGCGAGCTCAGGAACAGCCTCGTCCCGGCTTATGAGGCGGACCTCATCCGCTTCAACCCGTACACAATCCGCATGGCCGCCCTCCCCCCGCTCGACCCCCAATGCTGGGACAAGAACGACCTCCTGCGCCCCAATTGCGCCGTCGGCCTGGCGGCGCGCTAGATTAATGCGCCAAAAGAACGGGCCGCCCGGTGAGGAGCGGCCCAGTTGAGGCTGTAAAGCCTTCTAGGGAGGAAAGCGTGCCCACAAACCGGCACGAGACTCCCTT
The DNA here is from genome assembly GCA_036403015.1 of Allosphingosinicella sp. Classification (GTDB taxonomy): domain Bacteria; phylum Pseudomonadota; class Alphaproteobacteria; order Sphingomonadales; family Sphingomonadaceae; genus Allosphingosinicella. Next base: position 3,471 of record DASWRU010000026.1, on the reverse strand, counting down.
ACACAGATCAGGGTAAACAGAGGCTTAACGGCCGAGCTTGAGGTGCACCGGGAGCCGCCAGCCCGCTTCGCCTCAATTTTCGAAATCGCCGATCGAGATGGGAAAGACGCGCGAGCAGAACTCACAATCGACGCTGATGAAGCCGTCCTCGTCAACCATCTGCGCCCGCTCCTCCGCGGCGAATCGGCCGATCACCGCCTTGATATAGTCGAGATTGCAGCGGCAGCCCTTAACGAGCGGCTGCGCCTGCAGCACCCGCACCTCCTCTTCGTGGAACAGGCGCCACAAGGCGGATTCGAGCGGCAGCGCGGCGTCGGTCAGCTCGTGGCCCTTCACCGTTTCGGCCAGGATGCGGACATGCTCCCATTCCGGGTCGTCGAGGCGGGTGTGCAGCCGGTCCCTCCCCTCCTCGCCTTCGGGAAGGTGCTGGACGAGGATGCCGCCGGCGACATGGCCGGTATCGTCGACGGCGAGGCGGACGACGCTGGGCAGTTGCTCCGACTGGGTGAAATAGCTCTGCGCCGCCTCGGCCAATGAGCTGCCCTCGAGCGGCACGATGCCCTGGTAACGCTCCTCCGCGACGGGGTGGTCGAAGGTGATGCCGAGATAGCCCTTGCCGAACAGCGCCGACAGGTCGCGGTGGCTGGGCAGCTCCGCAAGCCGCTCCCGGTGGAAGCGCACATAACCCCTGAGCTCCCCGCCGCGATAGTCGACCACCAGCAGATCGACGACGCCGCTCTCGGTCTGCGCCTGGATGGTGAGCTGCCCCTCTTCCTCCTTGAGGAGCGAGCCCAGGAGGGCGGCGAGGACCAGGGCCTCGGAGAGGATGCGCGCGATCGGCGCGGGATAATCGTGCGCGGAGAGGATGTGATCGAGCACCGGCCCGAGGCGGACGATGCGTCCGCGGGCGTTGCGGTGCGGGATGGTGAAGCCGATCGCCTCGTCGAGATGGGCGGCCACCGCTTTCGCTGGGAGCAGGGAGGTCATGGACGCGATGTGGCTAACGTACGGGGAGGGTTCAAGTTCTAAGCTTCTCCCTCGAAGTGGAGGGGTTTGGGTGGGGCTGTTCCAGGTCGAAGGGCGCGGAGACCGTCATTCTGCGACCTCCCCCACCCCAACCCCTCCCCTGAAGGGGAGGGGCTTTCGTTAGGCGGCCTGGGGCACCTCGTAGCGTCGCGCGGCGTCGGACAGGCGCTCGACGAACTCCGCGACATGCGCCTCCTCGACGATCAGCGGCGGAAGCACGCGCATCACATTGTCGCCCGCGGCGACGGTGAGCAGGCCGTGCTCGCGAAGATAGGCGACGAAGGCGCGGCTGTCGGTCTTCATCCGGACGCCGAGCATCAGGCCGAGCCCCCGCACGCTCTCGAACAGATGGTCGTGGTTCGGGATCATCTGCTCCAGCGCGCCGCGTAGGCGTTCGCCCATGCGCGTGACATGCTCCAGGAAGCCGGGCTCGAGCACGACGTCGAACACCGCCTGGCCGGCGGCCATGGCGAGCGGGTTGCCGCCGAAGGTCGAGCCGTGGGTGCCGATCACCATCCCGGCCGCCGCTTTCTCGGTGGCGAGGCAGGCGCCCATCGGGAAGCCGCCGCCGATCCCCTTGGCGGTGGCGAGGATGTCGGGCTCGATGCCGTAATGCTCATGGGCGTAGAGGCGGCCGGTGCGGGCGACGCCGCACTGGACCTCGTCGAGCACCAGCATCAGGTCCTTCTCGTCGCAAATCCGCCTCAGACCCTGCATGAAATCCGGGCTCGCCGGGCGGATGCCGCCCTCGCCCTGCACCGGCTCGACGAGGAAGCCGGCGCTATGTTCGTCGACCGCTGCCTCCGCGGCGGCGAGGTCGTCGAAGGCCACCACCGTGAAGCCGGGCAGGAGCGGCGCGAAGCCGTCGCGGAGCTTGGGCTGGTCGGTCGCGCTGATCGTCGCCATCGTCCGGCCGTGGAAGGCGTTGCCGAAGGTGATGAGGACGTTCTTCTCCGGATGGCCATGATGATGGTGGTAGCGGCGCGCGGTCTTGATCGCGCACTCGACCGCCTCGGCGCCGGAATTGGTGAAGAAGACGGTGTCGGCGAAGGTATTGTCGACCAGCCGTTTCGCGAACGCCTCCCCCTGCGGCGAGCCGTAGAGGTTGGAGACGTGGATCAAAGTCGCCGCCTGGTCCTGGATCGCCCTGGTCAGATGCGGATGGCCGTGGCCGAGCAGGTTGACGGCGATGCCGCTTCCGAAATCGAGATATTTCTCGCCCTTCTCCCCATAGAGCCAGACCCCGTCCCCGCGCACCGGCCGCACCGGCGAGCGCGGATAGACGGGCATGAGCGGCGTGATGGCCATGGCGGGCTCCCGGAGCGTAAGACTGCAAGAAAGGCGGCCTTCCGGCCGCCTTTCCGTCTCTACTGAGGGGCCGGGCACCGCGTCAACACACGCCGCCCGGCCAATCGCACCGCGCTTCTCTACCAGCGCCGGTTGTCGCGATCGCGGCGCTCGACGCGCAGGCGCTGCTCCAGCTGGTCGACCTCGATCCGAAGCTGCGCGAACTCGCGGCGGTCGATCCCGTTGCGGCCCGAGCGGCCGAGCCGGTTGCGGATCCGGTTCGCGTTGCGCTGGAGACCGAACGCCTCCCGGCGCGAGATGATGCGCCGCTCGACCGAACGATCGATCCGGCTCTCGGCCCGGTCGAGGTCGCGAAGCAGCCCGTCGATCGCCTCGCGGGAGGGGCCGCCGCGATTCCACTCGGCTCGGCCGCGGTCGCCATAACCGCCGCCATATTGCGCGGCGGCGGGCGCGACGGCGATGACGGATGAAACCATCAGGGCTGAAATCAGGAACTTACGCATCGTCTCTCTCCTTGGAATTGCGAGGAACGAGGCGGTGTAGGACCGGGCCGGTGTGGCGCCCCTGAACGGCGCTTGCAGCCGCCGTTCATGTTTAAGGCGGTTTTCCTGAACGAAATCAGCTCTTCAACTTCCAGCCGCGCCTGAGCAGCGCATAGCAAATGGTGCCGAGGGCGAGGTTGATCGCCAGCAGCAGCACCGCCCCGATGGCGATCGGCGAATCCGAGACGCCGAGGAAGCCGTAGCGAAAGCCGGAAATGACGTAGAAGAACGGATTGGCGTGGCTGACCGCGCGGAACGTGGGGGCGAGGTTGCGGATCGAGTAGAAGGTGCCGGAGAGGAGCGAGAGCGGCGCGACGACGAAATTGGTCACCGCCGCGGCGTGGTCGAACTTGTCGGCCCAGATCGAGGTGATGAGACCCAGGAAGGCGAGCATCGTGCTGCCCATGATCCCGAACCAGGCGACCGCCCACACATGCCGCGGCAGCACGTGGACGCCGGGCCAGAACAGCATCGCCAGCCAGACCGCGCAGCCGACCAGGACGGCACGCGTCACCGCCGCGCCGATCAGCGCCGCGATCAGCTCGCCCGTCGAGAGCGGGGGCATCAGATAATCGACGATATTGCCCTGGATCTT
>DASWRU010000025.1:0-25740 GCA_036403015.1 Allosphingosinicella sp. | reverse complement strand
GGGCGGCATTTCCGGCAAGGCGCTGATCGCCCTCGACGCGGTCCAGCCGAGTCACCCGCGCGCACACGATCGAGGCGCCGTACATCTGCGCCTGCTCGGTCATCCGGGCGATCAGCGCCTTGCCGGAAATGCCGCCCGGATAGCCGGCATGGTTGTGCGTGCAGGGGATCAGGCTCGCCCGGCTCTTCCCCGCATCGACCACCTTGATCGAGAGGTGGAAGCGGGTGAGGTAGATCGCCGCGGTGAGTCCGGCGGGTCCGCCGCCGATGACGAGGCAGTCGAAGCAGGGTTCGGTCATGGGGCCGAAGCGCGTCCACGGTCAGAGGGTTCCACTTGATCGATGTATATACCAAATGTATATACATCGGTATGAAGAAGACCAAGACATTCAAATCAGGGAATTCCGTTGCCGTTCGCCTGCCCAAGGCGCTTGGCGTGGAGCCGGGGGTGGAGATGACCGTCCGCGAGGAGCGGGGCCGCTACATCGTCGAGCCGGTCGAACGGGCGCCGAAGAGGATCGATCTCACCGGCATCTATGGTTCCTGCCCCTGGCTTAAACCCCTCGCGGATGAGGAGCGTGAGATTGAAAGCGACTTGGGGCCGAGGCGGTGAGCGACCGTAAGTATCTGCTGGACAGCAACATCCTCATATATCTGCTCGAAGGCACATCCCCTGAGACGCGCTCGCATGTAGAGGCTTGCGCAACGGGCGAGCTCGCAACCTCGGCTGTCGCTTATGCTGAGGTCATGTGGAAGGTGCCTTCCGACGACCCTGTCAAGCGTGCTCAGGTGGAGCAGCTCTTCGAACATATCGAGGTGCTTCCCTTCGATGCGCTTGCCGGCGAAGCCTATAAGGTGCTGCCATTCGAGCGCCATCGTTTCGACCACCTCATCGCGGCCCACGCGCTCTCGCGGGACCTTATCATGGTCACCGGAAACGCACGGCATTTCCGGGGCGTGCCGTCGCTCCGGGTCGAGGATTGGACCTCGTCATGAGCTACTGCCGCTGGTTTGAAGGAGACCTTTACGCTTATCGCGGCGCCGAGACGTATGTGATCCACGTTGCGGGTTCGGCCGTTGACCGCTTCGGCGTTCAACCGCTCTATGAGGAGTCGTCGGCAGGCGCTTTGTACGAGCGGATGTTCCAACTGCGTCAACGCGGCTGCGAGTTCCCCGATGATGCGCTTCGTGAGGTGGCCGCAGAGGCCATGGAAGAAGGTTTGAGGTTGCGCTCCGAAGCGGGTTTGTCGACTTGGTCCGCCACCCTCCTCACCCTTTACCCGGAGATGTTCCCAGGCCCGCTCGGCGCGAGTCTCGCCGGGCGGGCGTTGCGCGACGGTCTCTGGTCCCTGAATCCTGTCCAGATCCGCGACTTCGCTAGCGACCGTCATCGCTCCGTGGACGATACTCCGGCTGGCGGTGGGGCGGGGATGGTGATGCGGGCGGACGTGCTCGGCGCTGCAGTCGATCATGTTCTCGCCGAGCGGCCGGAGGCGCCGATGCTGGCGATGACGCCGCGGGGAAAACCGCTCACGCAGGCCCTCGTCCGCGAGCTCGCCGCAGGTCCCGGAATCTCCATCCTTTGCGGTCGCTTCGAGGGGATCGACGAGCGCCTGTTCGAGGCGCGGCCGATCCTCCCCGTCTCGATCGGCGACTACGTCCTCTCCGGCGGAGAAGTGGCCGCGCTGACTCTCCTCGATGCTTGCGTTCGGCTGCTTCCCGGGGTAATGGGCGCGGCCTCCAGCGGAGAGGAAGAGAGCTTCGAGGCGGGGCTTCTCGAATATCCGCATTATACCCGACCTGTGACATGGGAAGGGCGCACGATCCCTGAAGTGCTGCGATCGGGGGATCATGCGAAGATCGCCGCGTGGCGCGCCGAGCGCGCCCGGGCGGACACACGGTCAAGGCGGCCGGACCTGGTCGAGCGTCACGGGGACGCACGAAGGCCACCGCCCTCTGGCGCGCAGCGCGAAGATTGAGAGAACGGCAGACATGAACCTGATCCAGCAGCTCGAGGCCGAGCAGATCGAGAGCCTCACCCAGGCCCGCGCCATTCCCGAGTTCCGCCCCGGCGACACGCTCCGCGTCGGCGTCAAGGTGGTCGAAGGCGAGCGCACCCGCATCCAGAATTTCGAAGGCGTCTGCATCGCGCGGGCGAACCGGGGTCTCGGCTCCTCCTTCACCGTGCGCAAGATCAGCTTCGGCGAGGGCGTCGAGCGCGTCTTCCCGCTTTATTCGCCGAACGTCGACTCGATCGAGGTCGTTCGCCGCGGCGCCGTCCGCCGCGCGAAGCTCTATTATCTGCGCGGCCGCACCGGCAAGGCCGCCCGCATCGCCGAGCGCCGCGACACCCGCGGCGACGTCAAGCCGGCGGCCACGGCCACGCCCGAGACGGAAACCGCGGAGGGCTGATCCCCTCGTGCCTCCCAATCCGTCAGGATGGGGAGGGGGACCACCAGAATGGTGGTGGAGGGGTATTTTGGCGTCAGCCTGAGCGGTTAGGGCGCGAACCTCGGATTCCACGGCAGCTACCCCTCCACCACCCTTTGGGTGGTCCCCCTCCCCATGAGCTGCCGCTCATGGGGAGGCACCTGCTTTGCCCACCTTTTCTTTTGCGCATCGGCCCTTAGGGTGCGCCGCCATGCGCAAAATCCTCCTTCCGCTCCTCATATTCCTCATCGCCGCGCCCGCCGCGGCCCGCGATCTCACCCTCGAGCGCGTGTTCGAGAGCCCCAACCTCGCGGGCCCATCGCCGCGCCTCCCCAGGCTCTCACCCGACGGTCGCCTCGTCACCCTGCTCAGGAACCGGCCGGACGAGAAGGACCGCTACGATCTCTGGGCGATCGACGCCGCCACCGGCGCGGCGCGGATGCTGGTCGATTCCAGGAAGATCGGAAGCGGCGCCGAGATTTCCGAAGAGGAGAAGATGCGGCGCGAACGCCTCCGCATCGCCGGCACCCGGGGGATCACCGATTATGCCTGGGCGCCGGACGGCCGCGCCCTGCTCGTCCCGATCGACGGCGACCTCTATCTCGCCGGGCTCGACGGCAGCGTTCGCCGTTTTACCGACACCAAGGCCACCGAAATCGACCCGAAAGTGTCGGAGACGGGCCGCTATTTGTCGTTTTTGCGGGACCAGAACCTCCACGTCATCGACCTCACGACCGGACACGAGCGGGCGCTCACCTCGGACGGCGGCGGCGCGCTGAGCTGGGGAGCGGCCGAGTTCGTCGCCCAGGAGGAGATGGACCGCCATACCGGCTATTGGTGGTCGCCGGACGACCGCTACCTCGCCGTCGCCCGCGTCGACGAGAGCCCCGTGGCGATCGTCACCCGCGCCGCCATCGGCGCCGAAGGGACCAGGCTGGTCGAGCAGCGCTACCCGGCCGCGGGGACCAGGAATGCCCTCGTCGACCTCTACATCATGGCGCCGGACGGGAGCGGCCGGGTGAAGGCCGATCTCGGCCCCGATCCCGACGTGTATCTGACCCGGGTCGACTGGGCGGCGGACGGCCGCAGCCTGCTCGTCCAGCGGATGAGCCGGGACCAGAAGAGGCTGGACCTGCTGCGCATCGATCCCGCGACGGGCCGCTCCACGCTGCTCTTCACCGAGACCTCGCCGACCTGGATCAACCTTACCGACAATCTGAAGCCCTTGAAGGACGGCAGCCTGATCTGGTCGTCGGAGCGCTCCGGCTTCTCGCATCTCTACCGATGGAAGGCCGGGCGGTGGACGCAGCTCACCCGGGGCAATTGGACGGTCGAGAAGGTCGCCGGCGTCGACGAGAAGGCGCGCCGCGTCTACTTCACCGGCACGCTCGACACGCCGGTCGAGCAGCAGCTCTACTGGGTGAGCTATGACAGGCCGTCCAGGCCGGTGCGGGTCACGGAGCCGGGCTGGTTCAACGCCGCCACGATGGACAAGGGCGCCGCCCATGCCCTTGTCACCCGCTCGAACCCGCTGCAGCCGCAGCAGGTCTATCTCGCCGACGCGGACGGCCGCCGCCTCGCCTGGGTCGAGGAGAACCGCCTCGGCCCCGACCACCCCTACGCGCCCTATCTCGACAGCCACGTCGCGCCCGTCTTCGGCACGATCCGCGGGCCGGACGGCTCCGACCTCCATTATCGCCTGCTCACGCCGCCGCTCGTCCCCGGCAAGCGCTACCCCGTCTTCCTCTACGTCTATGGCGGTCCGCACGGCCAGCGGGTCACGCGCGACTGGTGGCGCGATCTGCCGCTTCAGCAATATCTGGTCGACCAGGGCTGGATCGTCTTCAGCCTCGACAATCGGGGCACCAACCGGCGTGGGGTGAAGTTCGAGAGCGCCCTCTACCACGCCGCCGGCAGCGTCGAGGTCGAGGACCAGCTTGCCGGGGTCGAGTGGCTGAAGCGGCAGGCCTTCGTCGACCCGAGGAAGATCGCGGTGATGGGCTGGTCCTATGGCGGCTACATGACGCTGAGGCTGCTCGAAAAGGCGCCCGGCGTCTTCGCGGCCGGCGCGGCCGTGGCCCCGGTGACGCGCTGGGAACTCTACGACACCTTCTACACCGAGCGCTATCTGGGCAATCCGGCGACGGACCCGGAGCCGTACACCACCTCCGACACGCTGGAGGAGGCGAGCCGCGTCCGCGACCCGCTGCTCGTCATCCACGGCATGTCGGACGACAATGTCGTGTTCGAGAACAGCACCGCCCTCATCGCCAAGCTGCAGCGGGAGAAGCATCCGTTCGAGCTCATGGTCTATCCCGGCGCCACCCACGCCATCGCCGGCGAGGGGCCGCAGACCCACGTGTGGACGACGATCATCAATTTCCTCGACCGGACGGTCAAGGGCCGGCCCTAACCCGCAGCCGGACGACGGCATAGCTCTGGTCCGGGGCATATTGCGGCTGCGCGTCGGCTGGCCGGGCCCGGACGAGCGGGGCGGCCGCGGCCGGCAGGCCGCTGCGTATGCCCACGAGGGTGAGCTCGGCGGGTTTGGGGCCGGCGACGAGCAAGTCGATTACGGCGCCGTCGCAGCTGCGCCCCTGGCAGCGAAGGAAGAAGGGATCCTTCTTCCCGCCCTTACCGAAGGCGGCATAGGAGCCGGCCACCCGTACGGCGCGGAGCCCTGCCTCCGGCTCCGCCCGCAGCAGCACCGCCTCTACGCCGCCGCTCGCCAGACGCAGCGTCAGCAGGCGGCCGGCGGGCGTGGGGCGCTCCGCCAGCACCTCGACCCGCGGCGGGGGCAGGGGCAGGGGAGGGGCCCCGGCCGTACTCCGCTTCGCGGTCGACCACGGCACCTTCACGCCCTCGTCGAACCCCTTGAAAAGTCCCGGCAGCGGCGCTCCGTCGGTGAGAACGGCCCATTGCCCGCTGCGCTTGCCGGCGTCCCAGCCATATTCGATCCGGAACTGCTGCTTGCGGTCGGGCGAATAAGCCGGGGCGAGAGCGACCGCGATCCACGCCGCGACCGCGGCGGCCGCGATCCCGCCGAGGCTGAGGCGAGCCGGGACGCGGACCAGCAGCGGCTTCATCTCGATCAGCACCGGCAGGACGATCAGCGCCGCGACGAGGGCGAAGATCCAGCTCCCGACGAAGCCGAGCAGAACCTCGCCGAGGTGCAGCAGCGGAGCCCAGCTCAGGAACAGCGCCGCCCAGGCAAGCAGCGCCGCCACCCGCTCCGCCCCGGGGAGCCGCCGCTCCAGCGCGATGCCGGCGAAGGCGAGGAGAGGTGGGGCGAGGAAGAAGATCGACGTTCCCGGCGCGACGACGGCCAGGCCGGTGCCGAGGAGGAGGAAGACGAGCCAGAACGCGGCGCGGAGGCGGTCGCGCGCGAGCGGTCTTGCCAGCCGCACGAGCATGGCAAGCGAGGCCGCCACGGCCGCAAGGTCGACGGCGACGGCGATGACCTCCGGATGCGCGCGCATATATTCGCCCGGGCGGACGAGCCCGATCCCAGCCTGGAGCAGGAAGGTCGCCGCGCCGCTTCCGACAAGCGCCGCGAGCACGGCGGCGACCGCCCGTCCGATTCCCGCCCGTCGGCGCCAGGCGTTCCATCCGGCGAAGAGCAGCAAGGCCGCCAGCAGCGTGAGTCCGGCCGCGAGCGGAAGGCTGACGAGGCCTCGCCCGAGCAGGTCGGCGTAGAGCCGCTCGCCTTTGCCCGCGGCGACCGGCGCGCTCGCCAGCTCCTGCGCCGCCGCCAGCGCCTGGATGCCCATGTGGTGGACGCTGCGCGGGTCGAGCGCCGCCAGCGTGTCGCCGGGGCTGTGGTAGCGCGTCTCGTTGCCGATGATCGCGAAGTTCAGCATCGTCCACGGCCGCGCGGCGAACACCGTCACGTCCGTCGCATTGGGGATCAGTCGGTAGATGTCGGCGGTCAGCGAGTTGGCGACCGGGCGGGTCGCGCTACGGGCGAAATGGGCGAGGGCGCTGCCGTTGGGGCGGCTGGTCTCGAACATGATGGCGGGCCCGGTGACGCCACGCGCCTCCAGGTTCACGGCCGCATCGACGCGCGGAGCCACCGGATCGTGCTCGAGGAACGCCTTCGCGCCGAGCAGCCCAGCTTCCTCGCCCTCGTCGAACAGGAAGGTGACCGGCCGCGCCAGCTTGCGGTCCTTGAGCAAGGCGGCGACCTCCAGGGCCGTCGCGACGCCGATGCCGTCGTCCGCCGCGCCGGGACCGGCCGGGGTCGAATCGTAATGGGAGGCAATCAGCAGGTGCGGCCCCGCCGCGGGGCCGATCGTCGCCACGACGTTGCGGACGCGCGCGCAGGACACGGCGCGGCTCTTCGGCGAGCCGTTGCACGCCCAGTCGTTCGTCACCTGCGGCGCCAGGCCGATCGCCCTCAGCTCCGCCACCAGCCGCGCGCGCACGGCGTCGTCGGCGGGCGTATCGACCGGGTGCGGCCGCTGGTCGCCGAGGATGCGCTGCAGCCGTGCCATCGCCTGCGCGGTATCGAACGCGCCGGGAGCAGCGGTCCCGACCTCGGGGACGCCGACCAGCGCCCCCTTGAACGCCAGCGCGACGATCAGCAGCAGCAAGGCTCCCGCCAGGACAATGGCCGCTCGCTTCATCTTGTCCCCCCGTCCCGCATCGCCATATCGCCTCCGCACGCGCGATGCGATAGGGCCGCGCGAACAGCCTGAGCGGAGAAGCGAGATGGGGTACCGGATGGTCGTGGTCGGCGCGACCGGCAATGTCGGGCGCGAGATGCTGAACATCCTTGCCGAGCGGCAGTTTCCGCTCGACGAGATCGTGGCGGTCGCTTCCCCGCGCTCGACCGGCGACGTCATCGACTTCGGCGATTCCGGCCGGGAGCTCAGGGTCAGGAACATCGAGCATTTCGACTTCGCCGGCTGGGACATGGCCCTGTTCGCGGCGGGCTCGACGGTGTCGAAGGACCACGCGCCGAGAGCCGCCGCGGCCGGCTGCACGGTGATCGACAACAGCTCGCTCTACCGCATGGACCCGGACGTGCCCCTGATCGTGCCGGAGGTGAATGCCGAGGCGCTCGCCGGCTACCGGCGCAAGAACATCATCGCCAATCCCAATTGCTCGACCGCGCAGATGGTGGTGGCTTTGAAGCCGCTCCACGATGCGGCGGGCATAAGGCGGGTGGTCGTCTCCACCTACCAGTCCGTCTCCGGCGCGGGAAAGGCGGGCATGGACGAATTGTTCGAGCAGAGCCGCAACATCTTCGTCGGGGATGCTACCGAGCCGGTGAAGTTCACCAAGCAGATCGCCTTCAACGTCATCCCCCATATCGGCACCTTCCTCGACGACGGCTCGAGCCAGGAGGAGTGGAAGATGGTGGTCGAGACCAAGAAGATCCTCGACCCGAAGATCAAGGTGACCGCGACCTGCGTCCGAGTCCCCGTTTTCGTCGGCCATTCGGAAGCCATCAATATCGAATTCGAACGGGAGATTTCGGCGAAGGAGGCTCAGGACATCCTGCGCGAGGCGCCCGGCATTATGCTCGTCGATAAGCGCGAGGACGGCGGATACGTGACCCCGGTCGAGGCGGTCGGCGAATATGCGACCTACGTCAGCCGCGTCCGCGAGGACCCGACCGTGGAGAACGGCCTCAACCTGTGGTGCGTCTCCGACAACCTCCGCAAGGGCGCCGCGCTGAACGCGGTCCAGATCGCCGAATTGCTCGGGAGGAAGCACCTGCAGAAGGCGGCTTGAGAGGCTGCTATCATTTTGCTATCACAGGGCAATGGCGCAGGCTCTGATCCGCAACCTCGACGATGCTTTGCTCGCGGATTACCGCGAGGCGGCCGAGGCTAACCATCGCTCCCTGGAAGCCGAATTGCGCGAGGCTCTCAGGGTGGCGCGCCCGCTTACGAGGAAGCGGCGGGCAGAGCTCATCGCGGAGGCCGACCGGATTCGAGCGATGACTCCCAACGTCCCGCAGACGCCGAGTGAGCAGCTGATCCGTGAAGACCGCGACGGATATCGCGACGTTTGATCGGGATCATCGACACGAGTGTCGCGCTCAAATGGTATGTCGAGGAGAGCGACAGCGTGCTCGCGAGACCGCTCCTCCAGCTCGATCTCGTCGCGCCGGACGTCATCCTGGTCGAGCTGGCAAACGCTCTTTGGAAGAAGGTGCGCAAGGGTCAGATCGAAAGCTCGCAGGCGAACGAGGCGCTCTCCCATCTCGCCGGGAGCGTCAAGCTCGTGCCTTCACCCGCTTTGGTCGATGAAGCCCTGAATCTTGCTGTCGAAATGCTCCACCCGGTCTACGACTGCCTGTTCGTGGCTTTGGCGAGGGAGGTGCGCGCGCCGCTCATTACTGCGGACGAACGGCTTTTCCGGCGCTTACAGGCATTCGGGCTGGGAGAGCTTGTGGTGATGCTGAGCCAGTGGAGGGAGCGAAGTGACTGACACGATGACAGGCGGCTGCGCCTGCGGGCGGATCCGCTACGCCGCCCGGATCGACGATGACGACGCCTATCTCTGCCACTGCCGCATGTGCCAGCGGGCGACCGGCGGAGTCTCGATCGCGTTCAAGCAGGTGAAGAAGGCGGACGTCGCCTGGGAGACTCAGCCCGACTGGTACGCCTCTTCGCCCATCGCGCAGCGCCCCTATTGCCGCGAATGCGGGACCCCGCTCGGCTTCGCCTTTCCGGACGGCCAGAATATCGATCTGACAGTAGGCTCGTTCGACGATCCCTGGCGCTTCCGCCCGCGCCATCATTTCGGGACGGAGAGCATGCACCGCGCCTGGCTGAACACGGAGGGGCTGCCGGAGAAGCGCACCGAGGATTATCAGCCGCTCGTGGACAAATGGATTGCGGCGGTCGGCAAGATGCCGGACTGAGGCTCGAGCCGCAGGGGAGGGGGCCAGGATGACGTTCCACCACCGCGCGGTGCCGATCGTCCTGTTCGTGCTGCTGATCGACTCGATCGGCTTCGGCATCGTCCTGCCGGTGCTGCCCGGACTCGTCGTCCACCTGGCCCATGTGACGCTGCCGCAGGCGACTCGGATCGCCGGCTACATGCTCGCCGCTTATGCCGGCACCCAATTCTTCGCCGGGCCGGTGCTCGGCAATCTCGGCGACCGCTTCGGGCGGCGCATCGTGCTGCTGGGCTGCACGATCGCCTTCGCGATCGACTATGGCTTGATGGCGGCGGCGCCGACGATCGGCTGGCTGTTCGTCGGCCGCACCATCGCCGGCATCACCGGCGCCACTTATTCGCCGGCCAATGCGGTCCTCGCCGACGTCACCCCGCCGGAGCGGAGGGGCGCCGTGTTCGGCCTGATGGGCGCCGCCTTCGGGCTCGGCTTCATCCTCGGCCCGGCGGCGGGCGGCCTGCTCGCCGGCCTCGGCACCCGGGCGCCGTTCGTTGCCGCCGCCGCGCTCGCCGGCGTCAATGCCGTTTGGATCCTGATCGCTCTCCCTGAAACCCTCCGGGTGGAACGCCGGCGTCCGTTCGACTGGCGGCAGGCGAACGTGTTCGGCGCGTTCAAGCCCTTGCTCCACGCCGGCGGCGCCGGGGCCCTCATCCTGGCGTCCCTGCTCTGGCAGCTCGCCCATATGGTCTATCCCGCGACCTGGGCCTTCTGGGGCGCGCTCGCCCTGCACTGGAACGCCGCGGCGATCGGCTGGTCGCTGGCCGCGTCGGGCCTCGCCATGGCGCTCGCCCAGACCCTGGTCACCGGCCGCGCCATCGCCCGCTTCGGGGAGGAGCGCACCATCCTCGTCGGCATGGTGGTCGGCGGCCTCAGCTTCCTCGCCTACGTCTTCGTGACCGAGGGCTGGATGGTCTATCCGATCATCTTCTTCAGCGCCCTCCAGGGCCTGGTCTACCCCTCGACCAATGCGCTCCTCTCGCGCATGACGGACGCGTCGCACCAGGGGGCGCTGCAGGGCGGCCTGGCGAGCGTCGCCAGCCTGGCCGCCATCGCCGGCCCGCTCGCGATGACGCAGGCGCTCGCCTTCGGTGCCGAGCGAGGCGAGCCCGGCGGCGCCTTCCTGCTCGCTTCATTCCTGGTCGTTGTCGCGCTGCTGCTGGTCTGGTTCGGCGTGGTGAGGCGGCTGCACAGGATGGCGGCGCAACCCGTCTGAGTCGCTGGCGCCTTGCGCACGAGCGGATTAGGGGCGATGCGATGCCGAGCCCCGTCACCCGCTTCTTCGCCGCCCCCGACGGCGCCCGCCTCGCCTGGCACGAGCTGGGGGAGGGGAGGCCGGTGCTCCTGCTCCACGGCCTCTTCTCCAACGCCAAAACCAACTGGATCAGGTTCGGCCACGCCGCCGCCATCGCGGCTCGCGGCTTCCGAGTCATCATGCCCGATCTGCGCGCGCACGGCGACAGCGCCAGGCCGCATGACGATGCCTCTTATCCGCCCGACGTGCTCGCCGGCGACGGCCTGGCGCTGGTCGCCCATCTCGGTTTCGAGGACTACGATCTGGGCGGCTATTCGCTCGGTGCCCGCACCGCGGTGCGGATGGTGATCAAGGGTGCGACGCCCCGCCGCCTGATCGTCAGCGGCATGGGGCTCGGCGGGCTCCTCCACACCGGCGGACGCTCGGACCATTTCCGCCATATCCTGACCGGTCTCGGCACCCATGTCCGCGGCTCCCCGGAATGGCTGGCCGAGGCGTTTCTCAAGACCACCGGCGGCGATCCGCAGGCGCTGCTGCCCTTGCTCGGCGGCTTCGTCGATTCGAGCGAGGCCGAGCTGCGCGCCATCGCCATTCCCACCCTGGTCCTTTCCGGCGCCGAGGATCGCGACAACGGCCCCGCGGAAGATCTCGCGAACGTCCTTCCCGACGCTCGCTACGTCGAGGTTCCGGGCAACCATATGAGCGCCGTCACCAGACCCGATCTCGGCCGCGCGATTGCGGACTTCCTCGCCGCCTGACCGCCGGCCGCAAGGCCGGGCCTCAGCTGCCGTCGAGGCCGATTTCCGGATCGGGATCGCTCGTGTCGGGAGGGACGGGGGCGGATTTACACTCGCTGGCGGTGATCGCCGTCTTCAGCACCTGGTTGAGCGGCTTGCCGTCCTCGGCGCCGTTGCGGCGGGCAAGCGCGCGCGCGCCCATATAGCCCGCGGCCGCCGCCGCGGCCGCGCCGCTCGCGATGGCGGCCGCGGCGAAGGGACGCCTCTGCATCTCCTCGGCAAGCCTCAGCGCCGCCGATTTGCGCACTGGATCCTTCGCCTGCTTGTCGTCCGCCATTCGCACTCTCCAGGACCTATGCCGGGAGTGACAACGCCCCAGCGGCGGAGGCGTTGCCTCGCTGGCCCGCGGTTAGAGCCGTTCGATCATGTAGTCGGCGCTGCTGACGTTGAACGCGCCCGGCTCCTCGACGTTGAGCTGCTCGACCACGCCGTCATTGACGACCGCCGACCAGCGCTGCCCCCGCAAGCCCATGCCGAACTTGGAGCCGTCCATGGTGAGGCCGATCGCCTTGGCGAAATCGCCATTGCCGTCGGCGAGCATCGTCACCTTGCCGGCGACTCCCGCCGAATCGCCCCACGCCTGCATGACGAAGGCGTCGTTGACGGCGACGCAGGCGATCTCGTCGACACCTTTCGCCTTGATGTCTCCGGCCTTCTCGACGAAGCCCGGCAGGTGCCGCGCCGAGCAGGTCGGCGTGAAGGCGCCCGGCACCGAGAAGATCGCGATGCGCCTGCCGCGGAAATACTCGTCGCTGTCGACCGGCTGCGGGCCGTCGGGAGTCGCTTTGACGAGGGTGGACTTGGGAAGGCGGTCGCCGACGCTGAGAGTCATGAAAAGGCTCCTGCTGGTGAGGCGCCGCCCTAGCAACTCCGCCCGTGTCGGGATAGCCCAGGCGGCGCGTAACCGTCATGCGGCGGGCTGTTCCATCCTGCGACTCCGCGGCGTCCCCGCCCGCGCCGCGACGAGAAACGCTGTTCACGCGCGATTCCTGTGGTAAAACCGCCGCTAACCAAGGGGAGAGGCCGCGCGAGGGGCGCGCGGCCGGGTATGGTGGAGTGGCACAGACGATGCTGGCGATGACGCTCAGGGAAGAACGGCAGGTGGCGCAGGCGCTTTCGCCCACCATCGCGTGGCCGACCTTGCGCCTTGCCCTGCTCCTCCCGCTCGCCCAGGCGGCGCTGATCGCCGGCGCGGTCACCGGCATGGTGCCGCTTTGGCTGGTGATCCTGCCGCTCGGCTATATCCACTTCGCTTATTACACGCTCGTCCACGAGAGCATTCACGGCAACGTCGTCAGGAGCACCCGCCACGCCTGGGTGCACCAGCTGCTCGGCTGGTGGGGCGCCTTGAACATGATGACGAGCTATCCGGCGCTGCGCCGCATCCATCTCCTCCACCACCAGCACACCAACACCGACGAGGACCCGGACTACACCCTCTGCCACGGACCGCTGTGGAAGAGCGTCGGCCGGGTGGTCTTCCTGCGGACCTTGCTGCTGCTGCCGCTGCCCATCGTCCGCCTCGTTCCCGCGGCGGCCTATACGATCAAGCAGGCGCGGCTGAAGCCGGAGGAGCTGCGCCTCCACGCCGTCACCGTCACCGCGCTCCAGCTCGCCTTCTGGGTGGCGATCGCGCTCGGCTACGGCAAGATCGCCTTCTTCCTTTACTGGGTGCCGATGATGATCGGGCTCGTGCTTCTGAACGTCTTCTTCCAGTGGCTGCCCCACGTGCCGTTCGACAAGACCGACCGCTACGGGAAGGCGCGGGTCTATCTGCCGTTCGCCCACCGCGTGCTGCTGGGTCAGAACCTCCATCTCGGCCACCATCTCTGGCCGTCGGTGCCGTGGTTCAACTATCGACCGCTCAACGACCGGCTGCGGCTGCAATTCGAGAGCGCCGGCGCCCGGCTCGACCCCTTCCTGCCCGCGACCACCTGAGCCGGCGGCGGGGCGGCCGCCTCTGGCGGGCTCCGGTTCTCGCCCCTATAGCTCCTGGCGATGGACCAACCGAAATTCCTCTCCGGCCAGCTCCTCCTCGCCATGCCCGGCATCGGCGATCCTCGCTTCGAGAAAGCAGTGATCGCGATGTGCGTCCATGACGAGAACGGCGCGCTCGGCATCGGCCTCGGCCGGATCGTGCCGCGCATCACCTTCCACGATTTGCTGAAGCAGCTCGACATCGCACCGGGCGTCGCCCCCGACGTGCCCATCCACCTCGGCGGCCCGGTCGAGCCGCAGCGCGGCTTCCTCCTTCATTCGCCCGACTGGGGCGGGCAGGAGAGCATCCATGTCGGCAAGCGCTGGGTGCTGAGTGCGACGCTCGACATCCTCCGCGCCATCGCCGAAGGGCGCGGCCCCACACGCTGGATCGCCGCTTTGGGCTATGCGGGCTGGGGCGCCGGGCAGCTCGAGCAGGAGCTGTGCGGCAACGGCTGGTTCTCGACCCCCGGCAACGACGCCTTGCTGTACGAAAGCGACGTCAATTCGCGCTGGGCCACCGCGTTCAAAAGCGCGGGAATCGACCCAAGGCTGCTCACGGCCGATTTCGGCACGGCCTAGGCGGCGAAGCGCCGGCTACGGGGCCGCTCCCGGGCTCTTCGGTTTTGGCGTGCCGTCGCTTCCATTGAGAAGGTCCGGCACGAGCCGCTCGAGAAAGCCTGCCGCAAAGCCGATTATGAGCGCGATCTGCCACGTGGGGTGCTGGCCGATCAGCGTGGCGCCCCCCGCTTTGACTTCGGCAACGAGGCCGGAGGTCAGGAGCAGGAACAGCGCCGCGGCGGAAATGACACCAATCAGGAGCCGGCCGGTTCCGTCCAGGATGTTCGACATGCGATCCCCGTCAAGCGCGACGGTGCGGGTCCGGATGGCGATGATGATCGACAGCAGCGCCCCTACGGCCCCGCTGCCTGCGGCCTGAAGGAGCATGCGTACGTTCGGGTCCGGGAAATAGGAAGCAAAGCCGATGAGAGCCGCCGCCACCAGCAGGGCGATCGGAACGGTATATCCGAGATAGACGAGGCGCCCCTCTCTCGCGCGGGCGGCGTGTATGTCGGCGATCGCGCAGTTCAGGATCACCGCCCCGAGGTCCGGCTTGTCTTCGAGCCCGAGCCGAAGGGCCTCGGCAATCTGCGGTAAATAGCAAGTGGGGTGATTCCTCTGTGCTACCAAGTACTGGAGCTGGTCACGGAGTGGTATCAGGGGCGATGTCTTCGCGATCTGATCTACGGCCTTATCCTCTTCATCTGCATACTGCACGACAACTTTGCCGCCCGATTTGTAGATGGCGTAGCAGGTCCTCTTGAAGAAGACGTGGTCGATCGGCTCGCCCCGTCCGTCCACGGTCCCCCGAACGATGTCCGCGACCACGCATGTGGATAGAATGCGGGTTCGACTTCCCTCATCCAGCGAGCTTCGCCTCGGTATCTCATCCAGAATGGCGTGGACCGGCGTCGACTGTGCCGACTCGCCTGCAACGTCATCAGACATAGCGCGATACCCCAGCTGGACTCCGCTATGTTACTTGGAATCCTTGGGGGAGTCGATGGCAAGACTCCGCGCGTCGCCGCGAGCGCGGCGCAGGGCCATCCGGCCGGTAAGGCGGCCGGCGTCCCCTCCCGCCGTGCACGGAAGGGAATTCGCCGCAGCGTGTCTACAGGTCCGGCAGCGCCTGGCTCGCCTCGCCCCAGCCCTGAAGGGCGCGGCTGGAGGCGCGCTCCAGCAGCCGCTCGGCCTCGCGCAGGGTGAAGTGGGCGCCGGTCGCGTAATCGTCGAGCTCGTCCCAGGAGATGGGCGCCGATACCGGCGCGCCCGGCCGGGCGCGGGTGGAGTAGGGCATGATCGCGGTGGCGCCGCGCTGGTTGCGCAGATAGTCGAGGAACATGCGGCCCTTGCGCGCCGCCTTGGCGAGGTTGGCGGTGAAGCGCTCGGGCTCCGCGGTGGCCAGGGCGACGCAGAAGCGCATCGCGAAATCCTTGACCTGCGGCCACTCCGCGTCGGGGGTCAGCGGCACGACCACGTGCAGCCCCTTGCCGCCGGTCAGCAGCGGGAAGGTCTGGAGGCCCATGTCGGCGAGGTAGCGCTTGAGGTCGCGCGCGGCCTTCCTGACCTGCGCGAAGTCGAGCCCCTCGTCCGGATCGATGTCGAAGACGATCCGGTCCGGCTTCTCGACGTCCGCGACCGGCGAGCCCCAGCCGTGGAACTCGATCGCCCCCATCTGCACGCAGGTCATCAGCCCGGCCTGGTCGGCGATGTAGATATAATCCTCGATCTCGCCGCGTTTCTCCTCGATCGGGATCTGGTGGATGTACGGACCGAAGGTGCCGGCGTCGTGCTTCTGGAAGAAGCATTTCTTCGCCCGGCCCTGCGGACAGCGAACGAGGGTGAGGGGACGGTTCGCCGCCCAGGGCAGCATGAGCGGGGCGACGGCTCGGAAATAATCGGCGAGCTCGCCCTTGGTGATGTTGGCGTCGGGGAAGACGATTCGCTCGGGATTGCTGATCTTCACCTTGTCCCCGGTGGGCGGCGCGACCGGCTGCGGCAGCTCGGCCACCACTTCCGACGCCTTCTTGTCGCCGCGCAGGCCGAGGAAGCTCGCGTGCCGCACGACATTGTCCGCGGTGAACTCGGCAAAGGCGATCTCCGCCACCAGCTTCGGCTTTACCCAATGCGCGCCCCGCGCCTCCGCCCGCGGCACCGCCACGGGCGCCTTGTCGGCCGCGATCTTCGCCATCCGCCGGTGGAGGTCCTGGATCGTCGCCATCGAGAAGCCGGTGCCGACCTTGCCGGCATAGCGCAGCTTGCCCTCCTCGTTCACCGCCAGCAGCAGCGAGCGGAACGCCCGCGACTTGTCGCTCGGCGTCCAGCCGATGATGACGAACTCCTGCCGGTGGGTGCATTTGACCTTGAGCCAGCTCTTGGTCCGGTCGCCGCGATAGGGCGCGTCGGCGCGCTTGGAGATGATGCCTTCCTGGCCGGCGGCGCACATCGCCTCGAAGAGCTTCTCCCCCTGGCCGACGATATGCTCGGCGTAGAGGAGGTAGGGCGGCTTGCCGTCGCCGATCAGGGAGGCGAGCCGCGCCTTGCGCTCTATGTTCGGCAGCCTGGTCAGATCCTCGCCCTCGATTTCCAGCGCGTCGAACAGGAAGAGGGTGAGGCCGCGGCCGCCTTCGCCGATCGCCTGCTGGAGGGCCGAGAAGCTGCTGCTGCCCGTGGCGTCGAGGCTGACGATCTCGCCGTCCAGCAGCGCGGAGCCGACCTCCATCTCCCGTGCCGCCGCGACGATCTCGGGGAACTTGTCCGACCAGTCGAGGCCGGAGCGCGTATAGACCTTCGCCTGCCCGCCGCCGACCGCCAGCTCGCAGCGATAGCCGTCATATTTCATCTCGTGGATCCAGCCGGACCCGGACGGGACGTAATCGACGAGGGTGGCTTTCTGGGGAGGGCGGAAGGCGGGGACCTTCTGTCCTCCCCGAGCTCCGCTCGGGGAGGGGGACCGCGCGAAGCGCGGTGGAGGGGCAGACGCAGCGTCCGAACCAGCCCCTCCACCATGCTTCGCATGGTCCCCCTCCCCGAGCGGAGCTCGGGGAGGATCGCGCCACCCCTTCAGTTCCTTCGCCTTCTTCCCTTCCGCGATCTCGTTCATCGTGCGGCCGGTCTTGATCGAGGTGAGGAACTTCTCGGTCAGGCCCAGGCTCGACCCCGCCTGCGCATCGCCGATCTTTCTCAGTATCCAGTTCTCGGTGCGGTCGCCGGGCCGCGGCTTGAGGCGGAACATGATCCATTCGCCCTTCATGCGGTGGCCGGCGAGGGTGAAGTGGAGATGGCCCTCTCCGATCGTCTTCCTGGGGTCCTTGCGCGGATCGGGAGTCCACGTCCCCCAGTCCCACAGCATCACCGTCCCGCCGCCATATTCGCCCTTCGGGATCGTCCCTTCGAAGCTGGCATAGCTCATCGGATGGTCTTCGGTCCGCACGGCGAGGCGCTTGTCGTCGGGGTTGAGGCTCGGCCCGCGAGTCACCGCCCAGCTCTTCATCACCCCGTCCATTTCCAGCCGGAGATCGTAATGAAGGCGGGTCGCGTCGTGCTTCTGGACCATGAACAGGGCCGGATCCTGGACGGCCCGCTTCGCAGCAACCGTTCCCGGAGGCTCTGCGGTCTTCGCGAAATCCCGCTTGCGATTGTAGGTATCGAGCGGATCGGCGCCTGATTTCCGCGAAGGCATATCAACCCCGTTCGTGTCGAGCGAAGTCGAGACACCCCTTCGAGCGAAGCCGAGAACAAGAGCCTCGGCTCCGCTCGGCGAGGCCCCTCGACTTCGCTCGGGGCGAACGGATTAGGTCCATCTTGTCCGACCTAAGCCCGCTTCCGCGCCGGCGCGGCCTTGGTCGCCGCTTTCTTCGGCGGGGCCTTCTTCGCCGCCGGCTTCTTCGCCGCCCCGCCTTTCCCCGTCTGCTCGCCCGGGCGCTCGATCGAGCGCTTGAGGGCCGCCATCAGGTCGATGACGTTGCCGCCGCGCGCCGGGGCCTTATCCTCGTCGTCGGTCTGGATGGTCTTGCCCTTCTGCTTGCGCTCGATCAGGTCGTGCAGCGCCTCGATGTAGCGGTCGTGGAACTTGGACGCGTCGAACGCCGCCGTCTTCTTGTCGATCAGCGTCTCGGCGAGGTCGAGCAGCTCCTCGTCGGGCTTGGAGTCCGCGATATCGCGGAAATAGTCGCGCGCCTTGTTGACCTCGTCGGCGTAGCGCAGGGTCTCCAGGACGATGCCGCGCCCGCACGGCTTCACGCTCACCAGATATTCGCGGCCGCGCAGCGCGAGCTGGCCGATCCCCATCTTGCGGGTCCGCTTGAGCGCCTCGCGCAGGACGATGAACGCCTCCTCGGCGAGGTCGTCGGCCGGGACCACGAAATAGGGTTTCTCGAAATAGAGGACGTCGACCTCGTCATAATCCACGAACTGGGTGAGCTCGAGCGTCTTCTTGGATTCCAGCTTCACCGCCTCCAGCTCCTCGTCCGAGACGACGACGTAGGAGCCCTTCTCATATTGGAAGCCGCGGACGATCTCCTCCGGGTCGACCGGGCCGATCCCCGGCACCACTTTCTCATATTTGATGCGCTTGCCGGTCGGCTCGTGGATCTGGTTGAAGGCGATCTGGGCGCCGCTCTTGGTCGCGGAGAATATCTCCACCGGGATGGAAACCAGGGCCAGCCTGATCTGCCCTCGCCAATAAGCCCGTGCCGCCATGGCCGTTTCGCTCCGGAAATCGATTCGTTTCCGGTTCAAACAGCGGGAGGTTGCTCTGGTTCCTCCCCGCGCGAAGCGGTGGGGCGGAAGTCAAACCGGTATCTCGGTCGTGTACTTGACCTGCCGCAGCGCGAAATTGCTCGCGGCGTGGGCGACGCTCGGATGGGCCAGCACGCCACGCATGACGAAACGGTCGTAATCGGCAACGTCCTTCACCGCGATGCGCAGCAGATAGTCCCATTCGCCGGACATGGCGTAGCACTCGACGATTTCCTCGCGGGAGCCGATGAAGGCCTCGAACTCGGAGCGGGCCTCGACCGTCTGGCGCGACATGCGGACCTGGCACAGCACGTTGACGGCGCGGCCGAGCGCCTCGGCATTGGCGAGCCGCACCGAGCGGCCGAGGACCCCGTCCTTCTCCAGCGCCCGCACCCGCCGCCAGACGGAGGCGGGCGACGCGCCGACCCGTTCCGCGAGCGCGGCATGGCTGAGGCCGGCATCGCGCTGCAACTCCCGAACGATTCGGCGGTCCACCGGATCGAGGCGATGAGTTTCTTCCATATAAAGCAGTATAACGAAGGAGGCGTTTCATTTCCAGCCGAAAGATGACCGACATAGATACGCAATTTGAGTGACGGCGCGATAGCCCTGCCCCAGGCGTTACCCAGCCTGTGACGCGATAGGAGAGACGATGGCGAGCAATGTCCTCGCGGCCGACCGGCCCAGGCTCTTCGACCGGCTCGAGGAGCAGAAGGCGGATGCGCTGCTTCAGCTCATCGCGCTCTGCGACGCCGACCCGCGGCCGGACAAGATCGACGTAGGCGTCGGCGTCTATCGCGATGCGGCCGGCGGCACGCCGATCCTGCGCGCGGTCAAGGCGGCGGAGAAGATTCTTTGGGAGACGCAGGAGACCAAGGCCTATCTGGGCTCGCAGGGCGATGCGGCATTCACCGCGCTGATCCGGCCGATCCTGTTCGGCCCGGCGCTGGCGAAGGACGAGCGGATCGTCGGGCTCCAGACCCCCGGCGGCTGCGGGGCGCTGCGCCTCGGCGCCGACCTCGTCGCCCGCGCCAATCCGCGCGCCCGAATCCATGTCGGCCAGCCGACCTGGCCCAATCACGGCCCGCTCATCGAATGCGCCGGGGTCGAGATGGTCCCCTATCCCTATTACGATGCCGAGGCTCGGACCGTCCTGTTCGACCAGATGATGGACGCGCTCGGCCGCGCCGAGGCGGGCGATCTCGTCCTCCTCCACGGCTGCTGTCACAATCCGACCGGCGCCGATCTGTCGCAGGGCCAGTGGCGCGAGGTCGCCGCCCTGGTCGCGCGGCGCGGGCTGATCCCCTATGTCGATCTCGCCTATCAGGGCCTCGGCAACGGGCTGGAGCCGGACGCGGACGGCACCCGCCTCGTCGTCGAAGCGGCGGAGCAGGCGCTGGTCGCCCAGAGCTGCGACAAGAATTTCGGCGTCTATCGCGAGCGCACCGGCAACCTCTTCGTCAAGGCCGGCAGCGCCCGCTCGGCCGAGATCGCCTACGGCAACCTCCTCATCCTCGCCCGCACCATGTGGTCGATGCCGCCCGACCATGGCGCCGCCCTCGCCCGCATCGTGCTCGAGACTCCGGCGCTGCGCGCCGATTGGCACGCCGAGCTGATCGAGATGTGCGCCCGTATCCGGACGCTGCGCGCCCGTCTCGCCGCCTACGACCCGCGGCTCGCTTATATCGAGGGGCAGAACGGCATGTTCTCGATCCTGCCGCTCAGCCCCGCCCAGGTGCTGGAGCTGCGGAAGGAGAAGGGCATCTACATGGCGAATAGCGGCCGCTTCAACGTCGTCGGCCTCTCCGATGACAATGTCGACCGCTTCGCGGCGGCGGTGGTGGAGAAGATGGATGGCTGAGCAGGGCCTCGCGATGCGCCGCGCCCGCACCGACGCGCTCGACGCCAGCTTCGACTGGAAGCAGGTCGCCTACCTCGTCCAGGTCAGCCGGGCGATGGACAGGCTGGAGGAGGAGCGGCTCGTCCCCGAGCGCAAGATCCTCTACCAGTTCAGCGCGCGCGGCCACGATTTGGCGCAGATCCTGCTCGGCAGCCGGCTTACCCACCGCCGCGACGCGACCTGCGGCTATTACCGCTCGCGGCCTCTGCTCCTCTCGCTCGGAGTGCCGATCGAGGACGCGCTCGCCTCCGGCATGGGCAGGGAAGGGGGCTATTCCGACGGCCGGGATATCGGCGTCGTGTTCAACTATCCCAACCCGAACGGACCGCCCGCCCTCCCCATGTCCGGCGGCGTCGGCGCGCAATATACCCCGACGGCCGGCTGGGCGCAGGCGATCGAATATCACCGGAACGTGCTTGGCGATCGCGGCTATGACGAGGCGATCGCGGTGGTGCTCGGCGGCGACGCCTCCTGCGCGACCGGCGGCTTCTGGGCCTCGCTCACCATGGCCACGACGCAGAAGCTGCCGATGCTCTTCTTCGTCGAGGACAATGGCTACGGCATCTCGGTCCCCTCGACCTACCAGACACCGGGGGCCGACATCTCGAAGAACCTCGCCGGCTTCGCCAACCTCGCCATCTTCGCCGGCGACGGCACCGAGCCGGCCGAGGCCGCCGGGCTCGTCGCCCGCGCCGTCGCCCATGTCCGCGCGCGCAAGGGGCCGGCATTGCTCCACCTGCGCGTGCCGCGGCTCCAGGGCCACAGCTTCCAGGACACCCAGGCCTATAAATCCGAAGAGACGGTCCGGGAGGAATGGGCGAGGGACCCGCTGCCGAAGCTCAAGGCGCACCTCGTCGGCACCGCGATGGACGAGGCGGAATGGGACCGGATCGAAGCCGAGGCCCAGGCAGCCGTGGAGGAGGCGCGCGCGGCTGCGGAGGCGCGCGGCATCTCCGATCCGGAGAGCTTGCTCGAACATGTCTTCTACGAAGGCGAGATGCAGCGACTGGGCGGCCAGTGGACCCACGGCTACCGCGCCCCGCGCAGCCACGAGGAGCCCAAGCCCGAGGGGCAGCGGATCAACCTGGTGACGGCGATCCGCCGCACCCTCGACCATGAGCTGGCGATCAACAAGCGCGTGCTGCTGTTCGGCGAGGATATCGGCCCCAAGGGCGGAGTCCACGCGGTCACGCTCGGCCTCCAGGACAAATATGGCGAGGGCCGGGTCTTTGACACCAGCCTCAACGAGGAGGGGATAATCGGCCGCGCGGTCGGCATGGCGCTGGCCGGGCTGATGCCGGTGCCGGAGATCCAGTTCCGCAAATATGCCGAGCCGGCGACCGAGCAGATCAACGATTGCGGCACGATGCGCTGGCGCACCGCCAACCGCTTCGCCGCGCCGATGGTGCTGCGCATCCCCGGCGGCTTCTTCAAGTGCGGCGATCCGTGGCACAGCCAGACCAACGAGGTGCAGTTCGTCCACAATCCCGGCTGGCTGGTGGCGGTGCCCTCCAATGCCGAGGACGCCGTCGGGCTGCTCCGCTCCGGCCTCAGGGGCAACGACCCCGTCATCTTCTTCGAGCACCGGGCGATGCTCGACGATGCCTGGGCGCGCCGCCCCTATCCGGGCGACGATTACGTCCTGCCGTTCGGGCGGGCGAAGAAGGTGCGCGAGGGGGACGCCATCACCCTCGTCACCTGGGGCGCGATGGTGCCGCGCTGCGAGGAAGCGGCGAAGCATGTCTCGGCCGACGTCATCGACCTGCGCACGCTCGTTCCCTGGGACCGGGAAATGGTGCTCGAAAGCGTCCGCCGCACCCGCCGCTGCCTGATCGTTCACGAGGATTTGAAGACCGGCGGCTTCGGCGCGGAGATCGCCGCGGTCCTCGCCGACGAGGCCTTCCTCGACCTCGACGCGCCCGTCGCCCGGGTGACGATGCCCGACATTCCGAGCCCGCATAACCCGGTGCTCCTGAACTGGGCGGTGCCCAGCGTGGACAGGATACGTGCAAAAATCGAAGAACTGGTGGGGTTCTGAGGATGAAACCTCTCGTCGCTCCAGCGAAGGCTGGAGCCTATGCTGAGTCGGAATGGATGCCAGCCTTCGCTGGCATGACGAGGAAAAGATGATCGACGTCCTCGTCCCGGTCGAGCAGGAAGGCACCCAGGCCGTCGTCCGCGCCTGGCTGAAGCAGGTCGGCG
The DNA here is from genome assembly GCA_036403015.1 of Allosphingosinicella sp. Taxonomy (GTDB): domain Bacteria; phylum Pseudomonadota; class Alphaproteobacteria; order Sphingomonadales; family Sphingomonadaceae; genus Allosphingosinicella. The sequence goes on along the minus strand of DASWRU010000025.1, from coordinate 2,969 downwards.
ACCGCGTCGAGGAGAACGATCCGCTGGTCGAGCTGGAGACCGACAAGGTGACGATGGAGGTTCCCGCCCCGGCCGCCGGTGTGCTGCGGGAGATCGTGCTGGACAGCGGCGCGGATGCCGTGCCGGGCGCGCTGCTGGGTCGCATCGCCCCGGTGGCGGAAGTGGCGGGTCATGAGCCCGAATCTCCCGTCATGCCAGCGAAGGCTGGCATCCATGCTGACTCGGCAGGGACCCCAGCTTCCGCTGGGGTGACGGGAGGGGAGCAGCGCCTCTCCCCCTCGGTCCGCCGCGCGCTTCTTCAGCACGACATCGACCCCGGCAGGATCAGAGGCACGGGCCGCGACGGGCGCATCACCCGCGCGGATGTGGATCGCGCCGTCGAGGCGGCCACCACGGTCCAGCAAGGCCCCCGCACCACCGCCCAGCCGAAAGTCGCCCAGGGACCCCATGGAAGTAGTACTTCCATGGGAACCCAGCCCTCCGACGCGTCGATCCGCTCCCACTCCGTCCCGCACGACCGCATGCGGCTCAAGATCGCGGGGAACATGCTCGCCTCGGTGACCCAGGCGCCGCACGTCACCGCTATGTTCGAGGCGGATTTCACCGCGATCATCCGTCACCGCGAGCGCCACAAGGCCGCCTTCGCTAAGAAGGGTGTCAAGCTCACCTACACCGCGTACCTCGTCGCCGCGGCGGCCGAGGCGATGAAGGTGGCGCCGGCGATCAACAGCCGCTGGCATGCCGACCGGCTGGAGTTGTTCGACGACGTCAATATCGGCGTCGGCACCGCGCTCGGCGAGAAGGGGCTGATCGTCCCGGTCCTGCGCAACGTCCAGACGCTCAACCTGAAGGGCATCGCCGCCGGATTGGACGAGCTGATCGAGAAGGCCCGCCGCGAGCAGCTGACCGGCAAGGACGTGTCGGGCGGCACCTTCACCATCTCCAATCACGGCGTCTCCGGCTCGCTCTTCGCCGCGCCGATCATCATCGCCCAGCCGCAGTCGGCGATCCTCGGCGTCGGCAAGCTGGAGAAACGGGTCGTGGTGCGCGAAGTGGACGAAGTGGACACGATCCAGATCCGCCCGATGGCCTATGTCTCCCTCACCATCGACCACCGCGTCGTCGACGGCCACCAGACCAACGCCTGGCTGACGCGGTTCGTCGAGGTGCTGGAGGGGTGGCCGGCCGATTAGTCCGCTTCGGCGAGCGTCTGGAAAGTGGCGAGCAGAGCGGCCCAGCCGCCGTCCATGCCGCTCTCGTAGCCGCCGCGCAGCTCTTCGGCGCGTTCGCCGTAGCGCTCGAGGTCGCGATGCTCGAACTCGACCAGCGTATGGTCGCCCTCGGCGGTGAAGCGCACCTCGACGGTCGTTTCGAAGTCCGGATCGTAGGCCCAGTCGGCGGTGAGCTGCCAGGCGAGCACGACCCGCTCGGGCGCGGTCCATTCGAGCACCCGGCCCCACATCTGCTCGCTGCCGTCCTCGCTCACTTCGTACCAGCGCCCGCCGTCCCGCGGCTCGATCACCACGTCCCTCTGCGGCGACTTCAGCAGCGAATGGCTCTTGAGCCACCACCCGCCCATTCCCTCGACGAACGTGCGGAAAGCCTTTTCGCGGGGCGCCCGGACGCGCAGCGACTTGCGGATCGGGGCAGGGGCGATGCGCTGGGTTTCGGCGTTCATTCCTCGTCCTCCTTCTCGGCGGCTTCGGCATAGGCGGCGAGCGAGGCGTCCCAGAAACGGTCGAGCCATTGCCGGATGGCGCCGAGGCCCGCCGGATCGATCCGGTAGACCCGCCGCGTCCCCCGCGCCTCGACCCCGACCAGGGCCGCCGCCTTCAGCACCTTCAGATGCTGGGACACGGCCGGACGCGTCACCGGCAGCCCGGCCGCAAGCTCGCCGACCGACATCGGCCGTTCGGCCAGCCTCTCCACGATCGCCAGGCGCATCGGGTCGGCCAGGGCTGCAAATGCGTTAGCCATGACTAACGGTTAGTTGGCGCTTACGAATGAGTCAAGTGCCTCCCCGCGCGAAGCGGGGGGAGGGGGACCACCCGAAGGGTGGGGGAGGGGTAGATTTCCACGCCGAGGCGAAGCGGCCCTCGAAACGGGGCGGGCTCGAGCACCCCTCCACCACCCTTCGGGTGGTCCCCCTCCCCATCTCCGATGGGGAGGGACTATTCGAACAGCGCCCGCAATTCCTTCTTCAGGATCTTGCCGTTCGCGTTCCTCGGCAGGGGCTCGGGCAGGAAAGCGATGCGGACCGGCGTCTTGAACACCGCAAGCCTCGCCCGCACCCACGCCTTTAGCTCCTCCTCGCTCGCGCTCGCGCCCGGCGCCAGCTGGACCACCGCCGCCGGCTCCTCGCCGAGCGTTCGGTGCGGCAACCCGATCAAAGCGGCGTCGATCACCGCCGGGTGGTCGAAGAGGACGTTCTCGACCTCGATGGAGTAGATGTTCTCGCCGCCGCGGATGACCATGTCCTTGGCGCGGTCGACGATGTAGAGGAACCCTTCCTCGTCGAGCCGGGCGAGGTCGCCGGTGCGGATCCAGCCGTCGACGAAGGTGGCGGCGGTCGCTTCGGGCTTGTTCCAATAGCCTTGGACGACCTGCGGCCCCTTCGCCCACAATTCGCCGACCTCGCCGACCGGCAGCTCGCGCTCTCCGTCCGGCGACATGATCCTGAGCTCCGCGACCGGGACCGGCGGCCCGGCGCTGTCGGGGCGGTTGAGATAGTCCTCGCCGACATGGCTGGTGACGGTCGCCGTCGTCTCGGTCATCCCCCAGCCGTTGCCCGGAAGCGCGCCGAACTCCTCCCAGATCTTCCTGACCAGCTCGGGCGCCGCGGGCGCGCCGCCGTAGCTGATCGTCTCGAGGCTGGAGAGGTCGAAGCGGTCGCGCTCCGGATGCTCGATTATCTGCCAGGCGATGGTCGGGACTCCGCCGGTCAATTGCACCCGCTCGCGCTCGATGAT
>DASWRU010000024.1:0-23364 GCA_036403015.1 Allosphingosinicella sp. | reverse complement strand
GAGCACATCGGGAAAGGTCGGCCACCCCTCGGGAAGGTGCTGCCACGCCTCGCGCAAGGGTGGCAAGGCGTGTCCTGACCAGCCGACCGCAACCGCGCTCACCACCAGCGAATATTCGAGGATCAGGCTCCAGCCGACGATCCAGGCGAGCAATTCGCCGACGACGACATAGGTGTAGGTATAGGCGCTGCCCGAGGCGGGGATCATCGTCGCCATCTCGGCATAAGCGAGCGCGGCGCAGGCGCAGATCAGGCCGGCGATGGCGAAGGAGAGGATGACGGCGGGTCCGGCCTTGGCGGCGCCGACGCCGGTCAAAGTGAGGATGCCGGTGCCGACGATCGCGCCGACGCCGAGCGCGATGAGATGCGGCCAGCCGAGGCTGCGGCGCAGCCGGTGCTCGGCCGGCATGTCCTCGTCGGCCACCACCGCCTTGCGCGCGAACAGGTTCATGCCCGGACTCCCCCCTCTTGTCGCGACGAGTTGAGACGATTTGGCCGGATCGGACAAGGGGAATTGCCTCCCCAAGCATCGCTTGGGGAGGGGGACCACCGAATGCGGTGGAGGGGTGACTGGAACAGGTTTGCGGGAACTACCCCTCCACCACACTTCGTGTGGTCCCCCTCCCCATCCGCCGGATGGGGAGGCAAATCACGGCACGCTCTCCCCCACGACATTGCCGGGTGGGGCGTAGCGGCAGATGAGGAAGTCCGATTGCGCGCCCTCGCGCAGCGCGCAGCCGAAGCGGGTCGTGCCCTTCCAGATCATCTGCGTGTAATGGGCGACGTCCTGCCAGTGGCCGTTGCGGCTCACCGCCGGGAAGGTGCCGGGGCGGAAGAGCGTCTTCTCGTCGGCCCAGCTCCCCGCCATCTCCTCCAGCCTGTAGGCGCCTTTCGTGCCCATCCAGAGATTCTCGCCCTGCCCGAGGCGAGCGCCCGGCTCGGAGTGGGCGAGCTTGCCCAGGCGCTCCAGGACCGGCCCGTAACCGGCGGCGGCGGCGGCAAGCGCCTTGTCCCAGGCCAGCGGCGGTGCGCCGACCGCGGCGCGTTCGCGATTGTGAAGGGCGATGAGCCGCGCCTCGAAACCGCGCATGTCCGGCGCGGCGGCGGCGGCGGTCCGCTCCTCGCGCACCATCCGCCCGTCTGCCCAGGGCGGCCGCCCGGCCGAGCAGCCGGCGGCGAGCGGCAGCATCCAGACAGCGGCGGCGAACCTCGGTCGCATCCTGCCTCCAAAGGGCGAACCGCCCGCCGGTTCCCGCGGGCCATTGCGCGGCCGGCGCCCGGGTGCAACATAGGCGCCATTACGGCCCCGGAACACCGCCCATGAAGCCGCTGCTGCCGGCCCTCCTCCTGATCCTGCCGGGCTGCACCGCGCAGGTCACGCATCCGACCAAGAGCGTCGCCGAGCAGCAGACGGACATCGATTACTGCACGCGCGAGGCGAACCACAAATATTGGATGGATCCGATCGCGGCCCTGCTCCACGCTTACGATTGCCTGGAGGCGAAAGGCTATCAGCGCACCAACCGCAGCGTCGTCGAGAAGGTCGAAAGCGCGGTCCAGGGGCCGAACCGCCCCGCCACGCGCCCGAGCCAGCCCTGCCGAGTGCCGTGCCGCTAGTGACGGCCGGCTTCTACCGCCGGCGCAGCTCGTCCCTGATCTCGCGCAGGAGCATAACCTCCTCGGGCGGCCCGGCCGGAGCTTCGGCTTCCCGCGCCGGCATCAGCTTCATCGCATATTTCACCATCAGATAGATGATGAAGGCGAGGATGAGGAAGTCGACCGCGGCGGTGACGAAGGCGCCGTAGCCGAGCATCGGCACGCCGGCCGCCTTGAGCGCCGCATAGCTTTGCGGGCCGCCATAGCCGGCCGGGAGCGGCCCGAGGCGGACGAAGTAATTGGAGAAATCGAGGCCGCCGAAGATCCGGCCCACCACCGGCATGATCACGTCGTCGGTGAGGGAGGAGACGATCTTCGCAAAGGCCGCGCCGATGATGACGGCGACCGCGAGATCGAGGATGTTTCCCTTCATGATAAAGGCTCTGAATCCGCGCATCGAAAGACCCCCCGTGATGGCAATCGCGCCTTATCGCCCGAATGGGCCCGTGGCGCCACGGGAAACCCGTCCGCCTCCCCGCTTCGCCGGAGCCGGCAATCAGTAGATGTAGCCCTGGCGCTCGAGGAAATCCTTCTCGCGGCTCGAGCGTGGCTGCGGGGTGGGCCGCCGAGGGAGCCGGTGCCAGCTGCGGACCCAGGGCTGGCGGCGGATCGCGGCGGGAGGTGCCTTGGCGGCCGGGGCCGGTGCCGGGACGGGCGCGGCGTCGGCCGGCTTCACCCCGCCGAGATAGGCCTCGGCGCGGATGTCCGCGGCGTCGGCTTCGGAAATGACCGACTGGCCCGGCCGGGTCGGCTGGCTTCGGAAGTCCGGTTCCGAGAGCATCGCCGCGCGCGCCGCTTCGGCCGCGCCGAGCGCGGGCGCGCCGCCCTTGCTGGCCATGATCGCGATCATGGCTGCGAGGACCGCCGCGACCAGCCAGCCGCCCCAGCCGAAGAAGTTGTTGCGCCTGGGCGGCGGCGGCGGCGTGTAGCTGGCGAGCTGGACGCTCTGCTGCCGGGTCCATTCCTTCTGATCGTATTCGGCGCGGCGGGCGGGCTCGCGCAGCACGGAATAGGCCTGGTTGATGTCGGCCGCGCTCGGCGCGCCTTCCCGCGGCGGCGGCGCCCCCTGGTCGGGATGATATTTCTTCATCAAGGCGCGATAGGCGGCCTCGATCACCACGCCCTCCGCGTCCGCGGCGACGTTGAGCACCTCGTAATAGCTGCGGGGCGAAGCCATCGCCCGCCGTTCTGGCCGAAAAAGGGGCGAAGTTCCAGCCCGTTGGCGTTTGCGCGCGCCGGAGGGCTTTGATACGGTGGCACAACGAGGCGGCGAGGAGAAAGACGATGCGCAACTGGGGCTTGCCGGCGGGCTGGGCGCCGCGGCTGCTGAGCGTGCTGAGGATCGTCACCGGCCTCCTCTTCCTCGATCACGGAGCGATGAAGCTGCTCCACTATCCGCCGGCGCCGCCGCAGATGCCGCCGATGCCGATGTTCAGCCTGCTCTGGTTCAGCGGCGTGCTCGAGCTGTTCGGCGGGGCGCTGATCCTGATGGGGCTGCTGACCCGCCCGGTCGCCTTCATCCTCGCCGGCGAGATGGCGGTCGCCTATTGGATGTTCCACGCGCCGCATTCGCCCTTCCCCGCCGTCAATGAAGGGGACGCGGCGATCCTCTATTGCTTCATCTTCCTCTATCTGTCGGCGGCCGGCCCGGGTCCGTGGAGCGTCGATGCCATGCTGGGGCGGCGGCGCACCTAGCGCCTCAGCGGACCGGGACGGGGCCTTCGAGAGTGCCCGAGCGGGGCGCTTCGGCGGGAGCCGGCGCTTCATTCTGCTCGCTGCCGCGGTGGACCCGCACGCCGTCGGCCGAGGCCGTGCGCAGGCCGGAGCGGTGGATTCGGACCGTGGCGCCGTCCTCTCCGGACGCGATGATCGTCGTCGGCTCGGCACCGCGGTGGACGGTGACGCCGGCGATGGTCTCGATCCGTCCCTCCCCTTCGCCCGGCTCCGCCGCCGGCGCGGCCTGCGCGTTCGCCAGCGCCTCGGCGCCGACATAGGGGCGGCGGAAGGAGCGCGGGTCGCCCCATTCGCCGTGCCAGCGGTAGAAGATGTGCGAGCCGATCGTGACCGCCTTCGCCATCGCCGCCGCCCACCAGGGGTGGATGGCGGTGGTGTGGTAGTGGGTGGCGAGCCCGACCGGCGCGTAGACGTAGCCGGCCAGCGCCGCCGCGGCGACTCGCTCGGCACGGTCCCACGCACTCCGTTCGCGCGGGTGGGCGAGTGAGCCGTCGCAGGTGAAGCTGAACTGGCAGCCGGTGGTCCGGTTCGAGCCCTGGTAGACGACCCCGCACACGCTTTTGGGGAAAGCCGGATGGCGGACTCGGTTCAGCACCACCTGGGCGACGGCGCGCTGGCCGTCCTCGCTCTCCGAGCGCGCCTCGTAATAGACGGCGGCGGTGAGGCAGTTGAGCGCGCTCTTGACGTCGTCGCCCGAGGCGGGGCCGATGTCGAACGGGTGGGCCGGCGAGCCGACCGCTATCTCTTCGGCGAGCTTCTCCGGCGGCGGCGGCTCCTCGGTCGCGACCGGCAAAGACAGGGTCTGGAAGCCGGGCGCGGCGGCGGCGGACGCTCCGGCGGCGGGGCCGGGGCCCGTCGCGATGTGGCCGCCCAGCGCCGGCGGCACGCACGAGGCCACGAGCAGCAGGATCGGCCAACCGAGCATCGCCTTGTGCATGAAACCGAGCGCCCCGTCCGTGAGGCTCCCGATTAGCCCGCCAGGTCCTAGGGAATGGTTAATCGGGGGGTGTGCCGCCCGGCCGCGCCCGAAGGTGGCCCTTCCCCATCTCCCGCTCGGCGGGCTACACTTGCGGCCATGTCCGATACCCGCTCCGCCCAGGCCGGCAACGTCGCCTTGCTGATCGACGCCGACAACGCCTCCCCCGACAGCCTCGATGCGGTGCTCACGGTGCTGGCCGAGCTCGGCACCGTCAACATCCGCCGAGCCTACGGCAATTGGCAGAAGCCGGCGCTGAAGGGCTGGTCGGGGATGATCCACCGCCATGCGATCGAGCCCCAGCAGCAGTTCGACCTCACCAAGGGCAAGAGCTCGACCGACATGAAGATGATCATCGACGCGATGGACCTGCTCTACGGCGGCCGGGTCGACGGCTTCGGGATCATGTCGAGCGACAGCGACTTCATGCCGCTCGCGATGCGCATCCGCCAGGACGGCCTGCCCGTCTACGGCTTCGGCACGTCGCGCACGCCGGAATCCTTCCGCGAGGCGTGCAGCCGCTTCATCGACGTCGGCGCGCTCGCCAAGGCGGACCGCGACGACGCCCCGGATGACAAGCAAGCCGTCGAGAAAAGGGCGGTGGACGAAGAGCTGATCAAGCTGCTGGGCGCCGCCTTCCGCGCCTCGAACCGGGACGACAAGGGCTGGGCGAGCCTCTCGGAAGTCGGCAAGCGCGCCGGCAACCGCTCCAGCTTCGACGCGAGGAGCTACGGCTATCCCGGCCTCGCCGAGCTGATCGCCGCCATCCCCAATTTCGCGACCGAGAAGCGCGAGGGCGGGCGGGTCTATGTGAAACGCGTGCGGTAGGCGCCCCCGGCTGTCCGATCGCGGACGAAGTGGACGAAGTGGACGCTATGACGCCCTTTTTGCCTCCCCATCCGCCGCATGGGGAGGCAGAAGCGCCTGCATCCCCTCGCCTTCGATCGGAAGGCAAAAGGGCGAGCGGATGCGGCCGCCGCAGAGGGTGGAAGAAAACGGCCGGCGCGTCCTAGCCACGGGCATCCGGGGGCTGGACGACTTTGTTGCTTTCGCGATGTTCGAAAGCGTCCAGGCTTAGGTGAAGAACCGTGGGGTCCCGGGCCTTCGCTTGAAGGCTCATGGTGGCTCCGGCGCGCCTCCCCCGAAGAGGAAGCGGGCCGCCGTTCCGCGGTTAGCGAGGGGGCCTTGGGTGCCGCGTCGCGGAGGAGGATCGCTCGCCCCCCTCCAGGATGACCACCGTGACCGAAGCCAGGCGCCTCTCCCCCTGCGCCCTGAGCAAGGCGCCGCGTGCAAAACACTTCGTCCGTTCCTCGCGACGCATCCCGGAGGACCATCTTTGTTCCGGCTCTTCGGTGACGCGAGCTCATACGTACCCGGATGACTTCGCGCCGGCCGCACTGCTTCGCCAAGGCTTCGCAGCGCAGGCCGGAAGCCTATGCTGCGTAGCGCCCGACAGGGCGCGAAGCAGTATTCCTGCTCTCGCCGGGTGATCGGGCCGACTCAAGCAGATCTCCTGTGTAGCGGGTAAATGGGAACATGTAAAGAACATTTGAATGGGGGCAGTCAACGGCGGCTGTCCCAATTGCGTTCGAGTAGATGCTCGTGTACACATTCCGCGTACACGACGAGGTGGAATATGGCCGAACAGGGCGAGCCGATCCGCATCGGCGTAAGGGAGCTGCGCGGCAAGCTTGGCGATTATCTGCGCCAGGCGAGGAGCGGCGCCCGCTTCCTGATCGTATCCCGAGGCCAGCCGGTCGCTGAATTGGCCGCACCTTCGCACGACGACCTTGGCCGCAAGCCGCGCCAAGCCGGACTGTTGAAGGGCAAAATCTGGATCGCCGAGGATTTCGACGAGTGGCCGGAGGGCTTCATCGAGGCGATGGAAGACGGCCCGATCGAACCCCAGCCTTGAGGTTGCTGCTCGACACGCACGCTTTGCTCTGGTGGCTGGAGCTTCACCCGAAGCTATCGCCTGGGACACGGGCGCTTATCGACCACCCCCATAATGAGCCGATCGTCAGCATCGTCTGCTTCTGGGAGATTGCGGTCAAGGTTCGTACCGGCAAGCTGAAGGCGGACATCGCCGCCGTCGTCAGGATCGTCGAAGAGCAGAGGTTTACGAGATTGGCGATCGAGGACTCCCACCTCCAGACCCTGCTCGGCCTCCCCTTCCACCACCGCGACCCGTTCGACCACCTGCTGATCGCCCAGGCGATCGCCGAGAGCGCCGCGTTCGTCACCCACGACAAAGCCGCGGCGCGCTATCCGGTGGAGGTGATCGCGGCGGGGTAGGTGCTTAGCCGCGGAAGCGGGGGAGCGCCGCGGCCCTCTTCGAATGGGCAGCTACCCGAAAACGCCCTACGCCGCCTTCAGCACGAAATCGACATGTACGGCATCATAGGGAAACTCGATCCGGCCGTCCGACGTCCGGTCGAGCACGCCGGCGCGGATCAAGGCCGTCACGTCGGCGTGCACCGCCTTCACGTCGCGCCCAACGCGACGGGCGGCCTCCCGAATTGAGAGCGGCCCCGTTCCGGTCAATCCCTTGAGCAACTCCCAACGCTTCAACGTCAACGTCTTCCACAGCAATTCGGGCGTGGCGAAGGAGATATGCGCGCCTTGCTCCACGCCGTCGAAGGCGGCGACGGCACTCGCAGCCACGTCGTTCCAGGATGCAACCGACAGCGTCACGCTGTTCATCGCGACCTCCATTCATCAATGTCCCGCCGGAAATCGGCAAGGAGCCGGGCCGGCGTCGTGAAGCGACAGGACGTCTCCGTGCCGCCGACATGGCGATGGGCGCCCTTGCCGGACTCGTTATCGTACCGCACCTGGCACACTCCATCGACAACCAGAGCAAGCGAGTATTTATACTCGTGGGGTGAGCCGCGCACAGGCGCCGGGACCCGCCAGATCACGACTTCGGCGAACGCCGTCTCGTCAAGTGCGTAGCGACTCCGAAGAAGCAGTGCCGCTTTCACTGTTGGAGATTAAGCCAGCACGCACCCTGTTGTCAATCGATCCAACACACTAACGAGTCAGCCGCCGGTACGTCATCCGGTGCGGCCGGTCCGCCTCCGGGCCCATCCGGCGCCTCTTGTCCTCCTCATAGGCTTCGAAATTGCCTTCGAACCATTCGACGTGGCTGTCGCCTTCGAAGGCGAGGATGTGGGTGGCGAGGCGGTCGAGGAAGAAGCGGTCGTGGCTTATGACGACCGCGCAGCCGGCGAAGTTTTCGAGGGCTTCTTCCAGGGCGCGCAGGGTCTCGACGTCGAGGTCGTTGGTCGGCTCGTCCAACAGGAGGACGTTACCACCCTGCTGAAGCATCTTGGCCATGTGGACCCGGTTGCGCTCGCCGCCCGACAATTGGCCCACCTTCTTCTGCTGGTCCTGGCCGCGGAAGTTGAAGGCGCCGACATAGGCGCGGGTGCCGATTTCGTGCTTGCCGAAGCGGAACACGTCGGAGCCGCCCGATATCTCCTCCCAGACATTGTGCTTCGGGTCGAGCGCGTCGCGCGACTGGTCGACATAGCCGAGCCGCACCGTCTCGCCGATCCGCACCGAGCCCTGATCGGGCTGCTCCTCGCCGCGGATGAGCTTGAACAAGGTGGTCTTGCCGGCGCCGTTGGGGCCGATCACGCCGACGATTCCGCCCGGCGGGAGGCTGAAGGTCAGATCGTCGAACAGCAATTTGTCCCCATAGGCCTTTGACAGGCCCTTGGCCTCGATCACCGTGCCGCCGAGCCGTTCCGGCACCTGGATCAGGATCTGCGCCTTGCCGGGGGTGCGGTTCTCCTGCGCCTCGACCAGCTCGTCGAACGCCTTGATGCGCGCCTTCGACTTGGTCTGGCGCGCCTTGGGGGAACGGCGGATCCAGTCCAGCTCCTCCTGGATCGCCTTCTGCTTGCCCTGCTCTTCGCGCTCTTCCTGCTGCAGCCTCTTAGCTTTCTTCTCCAAGTAGCCGGAATAATTGGATTCATAGATGTAGTAGCGGCCGCGATCCAGCTCGAGCACCCAGTTGACGACATTGTCGAGGAAGTAGCGGTCGTGGGTGACGAGGATGACGTTGCCGGCATAATCGACGAGATGCTTCTCCAGCCACTGGACGCTCTCGGCATCGAGATGGTTGGTGGGCTCGTCGAGCAGCAGTATGTCCGGCTTTTCGAGCAGCAGGCGGGTGAGCGCGACGCGGCGCTTCTCGCCGCCCGACAGGTTGTCGACCGAGGCGTCGCCGGGCGGACAGCGCAAGGCGTCCATCGCGATCTCGAGCTGGTTGTCGAGCGACCAGCCGTCGACCGCGTCGATCTTCTCCTGCAATTCGCCCATCTCGGTCATCAGGGCGTCGAAATCCACGTCTTCGGGCGGGTCGCCCATGACCGTCGAAATCTCGTTGAAGCGGTCCATCATGTCGGCGACGGGCCGCACCCCGTCCATGACGTTCTCCTTGACCGTCTTGGTGGGGTCGAGCTGCGGCTCCTGCTCGAGATAGCCGACCCGAATCCCCTCCCCCGGCCAGGCCTCGCCGGTATACTCCTTGTCGCGCCCGGCCATGATCTTCATCAGGGTCGACTTGCCGGAGCCGTTCGGCCCGATGATGGCGATCTTCGCATCCGGATAGAATTGCAGGTGGATGTTGTTGAGGATGGGCTTGGGCACGCCCGGGAAGGTCTTGGTCATGCCCTTCATGACGAAGCTATACTGTGCGGCCATGGCGGCGCCGGTCTCCGATAAGGTGAGAGGAATTCGGCGCCTACCTAGTGACGCGGGGGCGGATTGTCACCCGTGCATGGAGTGGCTAACGCGGCGGCCATGCCCAAGCGCCTGCCCCTCGCCGCTCCGCCCCTCGCCCTCCCCTTCCTCGCCCTCGCCCTCTCGGCCGCCGCGCCGCCGGACAAGGCCGAGGCGCTGCGCGACGCCGCGCTCACGGGAGACGAGGTCGCCTGGAGCATCGTCGAGGACCTGACGACGGAAGTGGGGCCGCGCCTCGCCGGCACCGAGGCGGAGGCGCGGGCTCGGCAATGGGCGGTGAGGCGGCTCAAGGCGCTGGGCTTCAGGAACGTCCATGTCGAGGACGCGACCATGGCGACCTGGGTGCGCGGCGCCGAGACGGCGGAGATCGTCGCCCCCTTCCCGCAGCGGCTGGTGGTGACCGCGCTCGGCGACAGCGGCGCCACGCCGGCCGCCGGGCTCACCGCCGAGGTGGTCGGCTTCGACAGCATCGATGCGCTGAAGGCGGCGCCGGCGGAAGCGGTCAGGGGGCGGATCGTCTTCGTCAGCCACGCCATGCTGCCGAACCAGGACGGGTCGGGCTACGGCTATTACGGCCCGGTGCGCCGAACCGCGCCCGCCCTCGCCGCTCAGAAAGGGGCGGCGGCGATCGTCATCCGCTCGCTCGGCACCGACCATCATCGCAACCCCCATGCCGGCCTCACCACCTGGGGCGGAGTGACGCCCATCCCCGCCGGCGCGCTCAGCATCCCCGACGCCGAGAACCTCCAGCGCATGCTGGCGAGGGCCCCCAAGGTGACGATGCACCTCACCCTCACCCCCCGCTTCGTCGGCAACCAGCCGACCGGCAACGTCGTCGCGGAGGTGCCGGGCACCGATCCGTCGGCCGGAATCCTCCTCGTCGGCGGCCATCTCGACAGCTGGGACCTCGGCACCGGCGCGATCGACGACGCGTCCGGAGTCGCGATCGTCACCGCGGCGGCGAAGGCGGTGATGGAGGCCGGCCGTCCCCGCCGCACCATCCGCGTAATCTGGTTCGGCGACGAGGAGACGGGCGGCGCCGGCAGCAAGGCCTATATCGCCGCCCACAAGGGGGAGAAGATCGTCTTCGTCGCCGAATCGGATTTCGGCGCCGACCGCGTCTGGCGCTTCACGCCCGGCTTCACCGGCGCCAACGGGCCGCTCGCCGACCGCATCGCCGCCGCCCTCTTCCCGCTCGGCATCACCCGCGGCAAAGGCGAGGTCGAGGCGGGCGCGGATTTGGGCGACTGGGTGAAGGCCGGAGTCGCCGGCGCCGACCTGGAGCAGGACGGAACCCGCTATTTCGACTGGCACCACACGCCCGACGACACGCTCGACAAGGTCGACCCCGCGCAGCTGCGGCAGAACGTCGCCGCCTGGGCGGCGATGCTGGCGCTGGTGGCGAATGCGCGCGAGGAGATCGGGCAGAAGCCGCCGAAAAGCTGATCTGATTAATTGACCTGGATTTGCCCGCGCGGAACAGTCCCGCCGGGGGGATTACCTTGAGGCGAAGCGATATGGACAGGAGCCGCCGCGGGCCGACGCTTCTCGCCGCCGCCGCCGCATGCGCCCTGGCGCCGGGCCGGGCCGAGGCGGCGGAGGCGCCGAGCACGGTCGAGGACCTCAGCAACCTTTCGATCGAGGAGCTGGCGCAGATCGAGGTTCGCTCCGCCTCCAAGCAGGCCGAGCCGATCAGCCGCGCGCCCACCGCCATCTTCGTCGTCACCGAGGAGGACATTGCCCGTTCGGCCGCGACGTCCCTGCCGGAGCTGCTGCGCCTCGCCCCCAACCTCCAGGTCCAGCGCCTCGACTCCCGCCAATATGCGGTGACGGCGCGCGGCTTCAACGGCGCCGAATCGTCGAACAAGCTGCTCGTGCTGATCGACGGGCGAAGCGTCTATTCGACGCTCCATTCCGGCGTGTTCTGGGAGCTGCATTCGCCGCTCCTCGAGGACCTCCAGCAGATCGAGGTGATCAGCGGGCCCGGCGGAACGCTCTACGGCCCCAATGCGGTGAACGGCGTCGTCAGCGTGACCAGCAAGGATGCGCGCGAGACGATCGGCCTCCTCGCCCGCGGGACGGCGGGAGAGCAAGAGCAGACGGCGGCGCTACGCTACGGCTTCGCGCTCGGTGAGGGCGCCGCGCTGCGCGTCTATGCCGACGCCTTCAACCGCGACGATCTGCCCGCCGGCGCCGCGCCCGACGGCAACGACCGGTTCCGCGGCTGGCAGGCGGGCTTCCGCGGCGACTGGGGCGGGGGCGCCGATCATTTCACCCTGCAGGGCGACGCCTTCGAGACGGATACGGGCGGGCTGGCCGGCGACGGGGACCGGGGGCGCAACCTCCTCGCCCGCTGGAGCCGCGCCATGGGCGACGAAAGCGCGCTGCAGGTGCAGGCTTATTATGACGACTACCGACGCCGCTTCATCCTCGTGAGCGATTCGCTCGAGACCTTCGACGGTGAGGCGCAGTTCAACCTCCGCGCCGGGGCGCATCACCTCGTCTTCGGCACGGGCCTGCGCACCACCCGGGACCGCTTCATCAACAATCTGAACGGCTTCCACCTTGAGCCCGAGAGCCGGCGCCTGTGGGTCGTCAACGCCTTCGTGCGGGACCGCCTCGCGATCGGACCGAAGCTGGACGCGATCGCCGGGCTGAAGCTCGAACGCTCGTCCTTCTCAGGCGTCGAGGTGCTGCCGAACCTGCGCCTCGCCTGGCACCCGAACGAGCGGACCCTGCTCTGGTCGGCGGTATCGCGGGCGGTTCGGACGCCCTCGCGGATCGACCGCCAGCTCGTCTTCCTGCCGCTGCTGGCCCAGGCGACCGGCTTCCGCTCCGAGAAACTGGTGGCGATCGAAGCCGGGTATCGGGGACAACCGGGCCCGAGGACGACGCTCTCGATCAACCTCTTCTACAATCTCTACGACGATATCCGCACCACCGAGTTCACCGGCACTCCCCTGCCGATCCGGCTGGCCAACAGCCTCAAGGGCGAGACCTACGGGGTCGAGGCCTGGGCGACCCAGCAGCTTGCGCCGCGCTGGCGCGCGAGCCTCGGCGCCTCGACGCTGCACAAGAATTTCCGGCTGAAGAACGGCGCGGTCGACCTCGCCGGCCGAGCCTCGCTCGGCGCCGATCCGGACTATCAATTCACCGCCCGTTCGGAGGTCGACCTCACCGACCGGGTCCGCTTCGACGCCGACGTGCGGGCGGTCGGTCCGCTGCGGAACCCGCATCTGCCGGGTTATGTCGAAGCCGATGCCCGGATCGGCTGGCGGGTGGCCGGGCCGGTCGAGCTCTATGTCGCGGGCAACAACCTGCTCCACCGGACCCATCAGGAATCGAACGACGTAAAGCGCGCCCAGCGAAGTGAGCGAAGCGTCTATTTCGGAACGCGGCTGCGCTTCTGATGGCGTCCGGGCGGCGCCTTTGGCCCTGGAGGCTCGCCGCGGCTTTGGCCTGCCCCGGCCTCGCCGCGCCCGCCGCGGCCCAGCCGAGCGAAGCGGCGGTGAAGGCGGCCTTCCTGCCCAAGTTCGCCGCTTATGTCGGCTGGCCGGCCGGGGCGAAGCCGCCGCCGGGCGCGCCCCTGACCCTTTGCGTCGTCGGCAGCGACCCCTTCGGCCGAATGATCGACGAGGCCGCGCGCGGCCAGCAGGTGGACGGGCACGCGCTGACGGTCCGGCGCCTGCCCGGAGCCGAGGGCGCCGACGGCTGCCAGATCGCCTTCCTGCAAGGGACCAGCCCCGGCGCGACCGGTCAGATGCTCGCCTCGCTTCGGGGCAAGCCGGTGCTGACGGTCACCGATGCGCGGGCGGGGCCGCAGCGCGGCATGATCTTCTTCGTCGTCGACGGCGGACGCGTCCGCTTCCACATCGACCAGGCGGCGGCGCAGCAATGCGGCCTTACCCTGAACGCGCGGCTGCTCGCCATCGCCCTCAGCGTCCGGACCGCGCGCTGATGCGGCCGCTGACCCGCCTTGCCGACCGGTGGCCCAACGTCCCGCTCGCCGGCGGCCTGCTGGCGCTGATGCTGCTCGTGGCGGGGGTGCTCGTCATCTTCCAGAGCGCGGGCAATTATGTCGTGCTGAAGCGCCAGGAGACTCAGGTGCAGGCGCGGATCCTGGCCGCCAGCGTCACCGCCGCGCTCGACTTCGGCGACTCCGCCACGGCGCAGGAATCGGTGCGGGCGTTCGGAGTCAACCCGCAGGTGAGCGCCGCCGGCGTCTACGAGGCGCGGGGCCGCCTGTTCGCCGGCTTCTCGAGGACCAGGGCGGCGCTCCCGGCGATGCTCGGGAGGCTCACCCGGCATGGCGGCAACACCCTCGAAGCGACGGCCCCTGTGATGCGCGGGGGAGAGCGGATCGGCACGGTCTATCTGGAAGTCGAGCGGGAGCCGATCTCGCGGCGGATCGCCCGCTACAGCGTCATCGGCCTGCTCGTCGTCATGGCATCTTTGGTGGTGCTGATCCTCGGCGTCGCCCATACGGCGCTGCGCCGCGCCAACCATGAGCTCGAAGCGCGCGCGCGCGACCTCGGCCTCGCTTATGGCGAGCTCCAGATCCAGGTCGAGGAACGCGGCCGGGCCGAAGAGCAGCTCCGCCAGGCGCAGAAGATGCAGGCGCTGGGCCAGCTGACCGGCGGCATCGCCCACGATTTCAACAACCTGCTGACGGTGATCCAGGGCTCGGCCGACATGCTCGCGCGGCCGGGGCTCGACGAGCGCAAGCGGATCCGCTTCGCCGAGGCGATCGTGCAGACGGCCGCGCGCGCGGCCACGCTGACCAGCCAGCTCCTCGCTTTCGCCCGCCGGCAGCCGCTCAAGCCGCAGGTGCTCGACCTCAACCGGATGATCGGCGGCATGATCGAGCTGATCGACCGCACGCTCGGCGAAACCATCCGGGTGCTGACCGACCTCGCGCCCGGCCTTTGCGCGGTCGAGGCGGATCCGGCCCAGCTGGAGGCGGCCTTGCTCAACATCGCCGTCAATGCGCGCGATGCGATGCCCGACGGCGGCACGCTGACCATCGCGACGCACGAGGCCGCGCCACTCGAGGACGGGCGGCCGGCGATCGCCGTGTCGGTGGCCGACACCGGCAGCGGCATCGCGCCGGAGGTGCTCCAGCGCGTGTTCGAGCCCTTCTTCACGACCAAGAGCGTCGGCAAGGGGACCGGGCTCGGCCTCAGCCAGGTCTACGGCTTCGCGGCGCAGACCGGCGGCGACGTCCAGGTGACCAGCGAACCCGGCACGGGCACGACGGTGACCATGATCCTGCCCTGCAGCGACGGCGCGGCCGGCGGCCACGCGGACGCCGGCGGGGCCGCCACGGCCGCGGCGCGCACCGGCCGGCTTCTGGTCGTCGACGACAATGAGGAGGTGGGAGCGCTCGCCGCCGCTTTGTGCGCCGAGCTTGGCCATGAGGTCGCGCGGGCGCGCAGCGGCGCCGAAGCGCTCGGCATGGTGGAGGACGGGCGCTTCGACCTGGTCTTCACCGACGTCGTCATGCCCGGCATGACCGGCCTGGAGCTGGCGGAGCGGCTGCGCGAGACGATGCCCGGCCTGCCGATCGTCCTCACCACCGGCTTCAGCGACGAGATCGGCCGAGTCGGCGACGGCGGCCTGCCGATCCTCTACAAGCCCTATCGGGCCGACACCCTGCGCGAGACGCTGGCGCGCGCCCTCGCCGGCTCACCGGCCGGTGGCGAATAGCGGTGCCGCCAAAGCGGCTTAGCCAATAGGCCTTTGCACTTGCCGACGCGATGACGTAGCTTGAGGGCTCGCGTCCGCGGGGCCGTCGACCACATCATCCGCGAGGGGAGGAACATATGCGCCGGACTTTTGGGACCGGATCGATCGTGGCGGCCGCGGCGATGCTCGCCATGCCGGCCTTCGCCGCGCCGGCACCCGGCGATGCCGGCGCCGACACCAAGCAGGTCTGCCGCAGGGTGGAGTCGATCGGCACCCATTTCGCCGCCCGCACCTGCCACAGCCGGGCGGAATGGCGCGAGATCGAAGGGGCCGACAAGGATCGCGCCAACAAGATCATCCAGGAAGCGGACCGCACGGCCGACCGCTATCCCCCGCCCATGACCACCGACGGCCCCCACTGAGGCGCGGCCGCCCGCAGCCTGACGATAGGAAAGCCGCCGCTGCACGGGTGGGAGCCCTGCCGCGGCGGCTTTCTTTCGAATGGGTGGTCGGGGAGACAGGATTCGAACCTGCGACCCTCTGCTCCCAAAGCAGATGCGCTACCAGGCTGCGCCACTCCCCGAGGTGTCGGGTGAAAGTGGTACTTTCACCCGGGGCAAGAAGGAAGCCCTACTTCGCTCCTGCGGAGCTTCGAAGGGCCTCCTGCATAGCTCGCCCGCGGCGAGCGACGCAGGATGGTGGGCCCGGAGGGATTCGAACCCCCAACCAAGCCGTTATGAGCGGCCGGCTCTACCGTTGAGCTACAGGCCCTTTCCCTTAGCTTGGCCCGCGGATAGCCGACGCGGCGCGGGATGAAAAGCACCGCTCAGCCGCTCTGGCCCGAGGTGCGCTCCGCCGGCTCGAGCGGCGGCAGATAGAGGAAGAAGCGGCGCTCGCCGATCACGAGCGCGCCGCCCACGGCCTCGGCGAGGTTGCGCACCAGCCTCAGCGCGAAACCGAGGCCGAGCGCCGGAGCGCCGGGCCAGTCGCCCTCGGGGCTGTAGCCGGGATCGAGCAGCGCGCGTTCGTCGAGCCCCGCTATCGCCAACGGACGGTCGATCGAAAGGCACAGCATCTTCCCGCCGGCGATCTGCCCCATGGCCATGGTCGCGGCAATCGTCTCGCCTTCCCCGGCAAGCCCGATCGTGGCGGCGAGCATGCGCGCGAACATCCGCTCCAGCGCGCCCAGCTCCACCCGCGCCGGCGGCAGGTCGCGCTCGATCTCGATCGAGATGCGGCTGCCGCGCTGGGCGGCGACCCGTTCGTAGGCGTCGTGGAGGCGGCACAGCAAGGCGACGGCGTCGACCGGAGTCTCGTCGAGCTGGAGGCGGCTGGTCTCGATCCGCGCCGCGGTGTCGAGATCGTCGACGGCGGAGAGGAGGCCGCGCGCCTGGTCCATGATGTCGGCGGCGCGCAATCGGTACGCCGCCGCCGCCGGCCCCATGAACTGGCCGTCGATCATCTCCGCAAAGCCGATGATGGCGTTGAGCGGCGTGCGCAGCTCGTGGATCAGCTGGCGCAGGGAATCGGCGGGAAACTGGGTCCCGAACAGGCCCGGAGGCGCCTCGGCATGGGGATCGGCACGGGCCACCTCGTCCACGCGCGGACGCCGCGCGCTGCCGCGATAGCCGAGGAAGCTGCCCTGCCCCGGATCGAAGAAGGGCACGCCCGAAATCCGCCAGTCGCCCGAAGCCGCGCCGGTTCCGGGGACCCGGAAGCGGGCGTCGCGGAACGGGGCCCTTTTCTCGAAGGCGCCCGCGGCCTGGCCGTCGACGCCATATTGGCCCCGCTCCGCGATCGAGGCGATGGAGTGGCCGATCAGCGGGCCGCGCGGGGCGTTCTCGACCCACAGGATGACGCCGTCGGCGCCGGTCTCCCACTGGAACCGGTCGGCCGCGGCCGGCTCCGCGGGCGGCGGCGGCGGGCCGGCCGACTCCCGCTGCCGCCGGAAATTCTCGATGCGCGCCACGAGGTCGCGGATCTGGGTTTCGCTGCGCTCCAGCGCCGGGCTGCGCCGGACGGCGGCGGGATCGACGGTGCCGGACAAGGCGAAATCGGCCGCCCCGAAGGCGCCGAGGGCATGGGCCACCTCCGCCGGCAGATCGCGGCGGTGGCGGAGCAGCGCGCGCGCGGTCGGCCCGAGGCGCGGAAGCACCTCGAGCCATTCGCGGGCGGAGAGACGCGCCTCGCGCAGCAGCGGCGCGGCGACGGCGGCCTCGTCCTCGGCGAAATAAAGCAGGATGTCGCGGGACACGCGCCGCCCCGCCAGGCTCGCCGCGACGTCCTGCCTCTGCGCCGGAGGAATGCCGCTCCGCGCCTTGCGCAGCCACGCCAGCGCCTCGGCGGTCCCGGTGCCGCCGCGCTGGGCGACGATGTCGACGAGCTGGCGCCATTTCGCGGCCGTCGCCGAGGGATGTCCCTCGGGCTGCCCAAGCACCGTCGCGATCATGTCGTCGAAACGCAACGCTTCGTCCTCAACAGCCGGAACGGAGCCGCCGCAGGGCTCCCGCAACCATCGTTAACGCGCTCGCCCGGCGTTCGGAAGGGGCGCAAAACCCCGCGTCGCAATATGGGACGGGCGGGCCATGAAAAAGGGGCGCCGGACCCGCTCCGGCGCCCCCTTCTTCGATCGGCCGCGGCCTCAGGCGCGCTGGGACAGCCAGGTCAGCCAGAAGGCGGCGATATCCGAGCGCGGGCCGGTGACCGAGTGGAAGGCGGTCTCCGCCTCGGCGCGGCTGCCGGACTGGGCGAGCGCCATGCCGAGCCGGAGGTTGACGACGTTGGCGTCGACCCCGCCCTTGCTCAGGGCGGTGCGGTAGAGAGCGATCGCCTTGGGATAATCGCCATAGCCGAAATAGGCATCGGCGGTGTTGAGGGCGAGCGTGCCGGTGGCCGAGGACATGGCCTTGGTCTCCGACGCGCCGAGGCTTGCCCGATCGGCGGCGATGCGCCCGGTGGCCGAGCGCATCAGATCGCGGAACGCGGGCTTGTTGAGGTCGACCATCTTGGCGGCCGAGCCTTGCTGGAGCGTCGCCTGCGCCTCGCCCGGCAGGCCGGCATTGTCGAGCGCCTCGGCCAGCTCGAACCAGTCGCGCTCCCCGTTCAGCGCCCCGGCGGTCCGCGCCAGGCGGAGCAGGTCGATATTGGCAGTCTTGTCGAGGTTGACGAGGTCCCGGTAGATGAGCAGCCCGTCGCGCCAATTCTCCTTGGTCGGGTAGGCGGCGATGAGGTCGCGGCTGATCTTCAGCGCCTGCGGCGCCATGTGCCCGTCATAAGCGAGCTTGAGCGCATAGCGGTACCAGCTGGAATCCACCGTCTGGCCGCTCGCCTTCTTGATCTGGATCGCCCGGTCGAGGAGCGCCACCGCTTCCTGCGGCTTGTGCATGTCGTTCTTGAGCTTGGCGAGGTTGACGAACGCCTCCGGGTCGTTCGGGGTCAGCTCGGTGAGGCGGGTGAACGCCGCTTCCGCCTTCTGCTGGTTGACGGGCTGAGCGCGCAGCGCGAGCGCCGCCTGGTTCTGGACCAGCTGCGGGAGGTCCGCGGCCGGCACGGTGCCGCTGCCGATGATCGTATCGATGCCGCGCGCCTGCATCGCCTCGTCGTTGGTGCCGAGGCCGATCTGGAGCTGCAGATAGCCGAGCACGTAGCGGGCGTCGCCGCTCTTCGCCGCAGCATCGCCGGCCGCGAGGGCCGCGCTCGCCGTCGGCCAATCCTTCGCCGTCACCGCCTTCTGCACCGGCTCGAGCGCGGCTCGCTCTTCCTTGCTGAGCTTGAACTGGCGCTGGTTGGCCGCGGCCGCCGGAGCGGCCGGCTGCGCCTTCTTCGCCTCGGCGGCGCTGGTCGCGACCACCGCGCCGCCGCCGACGACGAGCGCCACGGCGAGCGCGAACCTGGAAACGGATTTCATACGATGCCTCCTGTTGGCCGGCGGCTGAACCGCGCGCGGCCGCGTTTTTTCGAATAGGGCGACTGGGCGGCCTCTACCGCCAAATGCCCCGTCTTTCTAGGGCCCTGGCGCTGAACCGGGCTTGAACCGCAAGCTGCGGAAATATAGCGGAATTCGGCCATTCGCGAGGGCTCCGCCCCAGCCGCCCGCCTCGCACCGGACGGCTCGGACGCCGGGAGGTGGCGCTTCTCGCGAGCCTCCCTATCTAGAGGCTTGCATCGCACGCGCGCGTACGCGTACGCGCGCGGGGTGGCGCCCGGCCGGTGGTTCGGCTAGGCTCCGTCCTTCCCCCGGCGCGCCCGCGCGCGCAACGAACAAGCAGAGCAGGAAACCCCCTTGGCCAGCGTACCGCCGACCATCGACAGCCACGATATCTCGCCCGTCTCGATCGTCGAGGAAATGAAGACCTCCTATCTCGACTATGCGATGTCGGTGATCGTCGCGCGCGCCCTCCCGGACGTTCGCGACGGCCTGAAGCCGGTCCACCGCCGAATCCTCTACGGCGCCCACGAGGCCGGCTTCGTCGCCGGCCGCCCCTACCGCAAGTCCGCGCGGCTCGTCGGCGACGTCATGGGTAAATACCACCCGCACGGCGACGCCTCGATCTACGACGCGCTCGCCCGAATGACCCAGGACTGGTCGATGCGGGTGCCGCTGATCGACGGCCAGGGGAATTTCGGCTCGATGGACCCCGATCCGCCGGCGGCGATGCGCTACACCGAGGCGCGGCTCGCCCGCGTCGCCAATGCGCTGCTCGACGACATCGACAAGGACACGGTCGACTTCACGCCGAATTACGACGCGTCCGAGCGCGAGCCGCAGGTGCTGCCGGCGCGCTTCCCCAATCTGCTGGTCAACGGCGCGGGCGGCATCGCGGTCGGCATGGCGACCAACATCCCGCCGCACAATCTCGGCGAAGTGCTGGCGGCCTGCCGCGCCTATATCGAGAATCCGGGGATCACGATCGAGGAGCTGATCGAGATCGTCCCCGGCCCGGATTTCCCGACCGGCCCCTTGATCCTCGGCCAGGCCGGCATTCGCAGCGCCTATCATACCGGCCGCGGCTCGATCATGATGCGGTCCCGCCACATCGTGGAAACCGGCCGCGGCGACCGGCAGTCGATCGTTCTCACCGCCATCCCCTATCAGGTCGGCAAGAACGGCCTGGTCGAGAAGATCGCGGAAGCCGCCAAGGACAAGCGCATCGAAGGGGTCGCCGACATACGCGACGAATCCTCGCGCGAGGGCGTGCGCGTCGTCATCGAGCTGAAGCGCGATGCGACGCCGGAGGTGGTGCTCAACCAGCTCTGGCGCCATACCCCGGCCCAGTCGAGCTTCCCCGCCAACATGCTCGCGATACGCGGCGGCCGGCCGGAGACGCTCAACCTGCGCGATATCGTCTCCGCCTTCATCACCTTCCGCGAGGAGGTGATCACGCGGCGCACCAAGTTCGAGCTGGGCAAGGCCCGCGACCGCGCCCATATCCTGCTCGGCCTCGTCATCGCCGTCACCAATCTGGACGAGGTGGTGCGCATCATCCGCGGTTCCGCCTCGCCGGCCGAAGCGCGGGCGGCGCTGCTCGCCCGCGAATGGCCGGTCGCGGAGATCGCGCCCTACATCGCGCTCGTGGAGGCGATCGAGCATGAGGTGGAGGGCGGCACCTACACCCTCTCCGACACCCAGGTCCGCGCCATCCTCGAGCTGCGCCTCCACCGCCTGACCGGCCTCGGGCGCGACGAGATCGCCGGCGAATTGAAGGCGCTCGCTACCTCGATCGGCGAGCTGCTCGACATCCTCGGCGACCGCACCCGGCTCTATGCGGTGATGCAGGCCGAGTTCGACGAGATCGCCGCCGCCTACGCGACGCCGCGAGTCACCGAAATCGCCCCCGCCGCCGACGGCATCGACGACGAGGATCTGATCGAGCGCGAGGACATGGTCGTGACGGTGACCCACACCGGCTACATCAAGCGCACCCCGCTCGACATCTTTCGGGCGCAGCAACGCGGAGGCAAGGGCCGAGCGGGAATGGCGACCAAGGACGAGGATGCAATCTCCGAGCTGTTCGTCACCTCCACCCATACACCTGTCCTGTTCTTTTCCACGGCGGGAAAGGTGTATCGGCTCAAAGTCTGGCGGTTGCCGGAAGGTGGGCCGGCGACGCGCGGCCGGCCGATGGTGAACCTGCTGCCGCTCGGCGCGAGCGAGACGATCCTGACGGTCCTTCCTCTTCCGGAGGACGAGGCTCAGTGGAAGGAGCTGCACGTCGTATTCGCAACTGCGCGGGGCAACCTGCGGCGCAACAGCATGGATGTCTTCACGAATGTGCCGTCGAACGGCAAACTGGCAATACGGTTCGAGGAGGAAAGCCGGGACAAGCTGATCGCGGTCCACCTTCTCACCGAAGACGACGACATCCTGCTGGCCAGCCGACTGGGCAAGGCGGTTCGCTTCCCCGCCGACGAGGTTCCCGAGGTGCAGAGCCGGACCTCGACCGGAGTGCGTGGCATGATGCTTGAGGAGGATGACGAGCTTATTTCGCTCTCCGTCCTCCACCGTGTCGGAACGAGCCAGGAGGAACGGGATGAATATCTCAAGTTTGCGCCGTGGAAGCCGAGTAAAGACGGTGAACGATCAATGTCACCAGAACGATTTCAGGAGCTTCAGGAGCGTGAGCAGTTCATCCTTACCATTTGTGAGCGTGGCAACGGCCGAATTTCCAGCGCGTACGATTACCGCCGCACAGGGCGGCGTGTGAAGGGTTTCATAAACATCGACACGCGCCGCACAGGGGAGGTCGTCGCAAGTTTCCCCGTCCGCACAGGCCAGCAGATCATGCTGGTCACCAACCAGGCGAAGGTCATCCGCATCCCCATCGAAATGACTTACGATCCGGCCGGCGACGATGAGGATGAGGGCAGCTGGACCGAGGGCACAGCCGCCGATGCGGCCGGCTCGGACGCCGAGGATATGAGCGAGGCCGGACGCGATCAGCGTATGAGGGTGAGGAGCCGCAATTCCGTCGGAGTGCGGATATTCAGGGTAAACGATGGCGAACGCATCGTTTCGATCGCCCGCATCGACGACGATGAGGAGCCGGAGAACCAGGCGGAAGCGATGGTCGCCGAGGACCTCGGCAAGGCGCCTCCCGCCGCCGCGTCCGACACGGTGCGGCTCGACGACGGCACCGGGCCGGAGACTTTGCCCGACAGCCAGGAGCAAGAATAAGGGAGGCCTGCCATCCGCGGCCGACCGCCGGCAACCTCAGCGCCGCCGAGGCTCGGCTAGCGCTCCTTCGGATGTGTAGCTCGTATTTTCTTCCGGCCGGACTCGAAAGTCATTGATGGCGCCTCGGCCGCTCAGGTACTTCGCCGACTTGCTCACGGTGCCATTACATGTGACCGTCCCAAGGGAGGAGCCGAAGTTCCAGGAGCCGGTGCAGGACGTCATGCATCCATTGCTGAAAGTGAAAATGCTTGCCACATAAGCGGGCGCAGCCGCGAGCGCGCCCCGCGCTCCATCCGCTTCCTCCCCGCCGCAAAGCAGCCTATCGCACCGCCGCATGACCCACCAGGTCCACATCATCGGCGGCGGGCTTGCCGGCTCCGAAGCCGCCTGGCAGCTCGCGGAGGCCGGCGTGAAGGTCCGCCTCTCCGAAATGCGCGGCTCGGGCGAAACCACCGCCGCCCATCACACCGACAGTCTCGCCGAGCTGGTCTGCTCGAACAGCTTCCGCTCCGACGACGCCGAGCACAATGCGGTGGGCCTGCTCCATGCCGAGATGCGGACGCTCGGCTCGGTGATCATGGCCGCGGCGGACGCGTACAAGGTGCCGGCCGGCTCCGCGCTCGCGGTGGACCGGGAGGGCTTCGCGGCGGCGGTCACCGAACGCATCCTCGCCCACCCGAACATCGAGCTGGTGCGCGAGCGCGTGGACGCCCTCCCCGCCTCCGGCCGCGCCATCGTCGCCACCGGTCCGCTGACCGCGATGAAGCTGGCGCAATCGATCGGCGCCGCCACCGGCGCCGACGCCCTCGCCTTCTTCGATGCGATCGCGCCGATCGTCCATCGCGACAGCATCGACATGGACGTCGCCTGGATGGCCGCGCGATGGGACCGCTCAAGTCACGAGGGGGGCGGCAAGGACTATATCAACTGCCCGATGACGAAGGAGCAGTATCTCGCCTTCCACCAGGGGCTGCTCGACGGCGAGAAGACCGAGTTCAAGGAATGGGAGAAGGACACGCCCTATTTCGAGGGCTGCATGCCGGTCGAGGTGATGGCCGAACGCGGCGTCGATACGCTGCGTTACGGGCCGATGAAGCCGGTCGGGCTGGACGATCCGCGCACCGGGCGTTGGCCCTATGCGGTGGTGCAGCTGCGCCAGGACAATGCGCTCGGCACGCTGTGGAACATCGTCGGCTTCCAGACCAAGCTCAAACATGCCGAGCAGGTCCGCCTGTTCCGCACCATACCGGGGCTCGAAAACGCCGAGTTCGCCCGCCTCGGCGGCCTCCATCGCAACACCTTCCTCAACGCGCCGCGCCTGCTCGATCCCGAGCTGCGCCTCAGATCGGCGCCGCACGTCCGCTTCGCCGGGCAGATCACCGGCTGCG
>DASWRU010000023.1:0-40720 GCA_036403015.1 Allosphingosinicella sp. | reverse complement strand
GTTTCGTCAGGAGGGCATGATGGCGCTCAAGATCGCGATCACTTTGCTGCTCGTGGCGGTGCTCGTCATCCCCACGCTGGTGATGATCCGCAAGCGGCTGGACCGGCGCGACTGACCTCCCCTCCCTGGAAGGGGGGGAATGAGGGGTGGGTACGGCGGAGCCGCTTCGGCAAGGCCAACGGCTCGCTGGCGCTCGCTACCCACCCCCAGCCCCTCCCTTCCAGGGAGGGGGAGTTCAGTAAGCCGACCCCGCCGGCTGCACGTCGGCCTTGCTCCAGGCGTCGTGGACGTAGGTCTCCATTTCCGTCGGCTTCTTGCGTTGTGCCCCGTAGGCGGCCAGCAGGCCGTGATAGGCCCAGCCGTTCTTCGGGTGGCGCTTCAGGTCTTCGAGATAAACCGCCTCCGCTTCCGCCGGCTGGCCGGCGGCGACCAACGCCGCGCCGAGCAGGTGGCGGGTGGGAAAGAACTCGTCCTCCGGCTCGTCGTAGGCGAGCTTGTCCTCAAGCCCGATGGCCTGGCGCAGCAGGGCGACGGCGCCTTTCCTGTCGCCGCGTGCCGAGGCGATCCGCGCTTTCGCCCGGAGCGCGCCGATCTCGTAGAGCGGCCTCGCCGCATTCTGCCCCTGGGTGGCGTTGGCCGGCGTGGCGGCGACGAGCCGGTCGAGCTCGTCGACGGCGGCCTGCGCCTCCTGGAGCTTGCCCGTGGCCGCGAGCGCGGTCGCGTGCGCCTGCAGCCACGCGGCGGTGAGGCCGGGGAGCTTCGGATTGGGCCGCGGCTCGGCGAGCAATTCGTCCCACATCCCGAACCGGACCATGCCGTCGTAGAGATAGCCGACCGACCAGTCGAGGCCGGGCATCGAGAGCAGCATCGCCTCGGGCGCGGTGGCCTTCGCCCTTCGGAGCGCCTCGATCGTCTCCGCCCGCCGCCCCTCCATCCCCGCCGAGTAAGCGAGGAACTGGAAATTGTGGATGAGGTACATCGGGTAATAATCGGGCGGCGCGGTCAGGCTGAGGTAGGCGAGGTCCGCCGCGGCGCCCTTGCGGTTCGCCTCCGCCGCCTCCTCATAGCGGCCGACTCGCTGGAAGATGTGGGCCGGCATATGCTCGAGGTGTCCGGCCGCGGGCATCATCCCTTCCAATAACTCCGCCGAGGCGATCGCCTGCTCCGGGTGCGGCGAGGCCTCCACGGCATGGATCCAATAATGGTTGGCGCCGGGATGCTTCGGGTCCTTCGCCAGCACCTTCCCGAGGGCGGCGAGGATGTCCGGCGTGCCGGGACCCGGCGTGCCGTCGGCGTTCCACAGCTTCCAGGGATTGGTGTTCATCAAGGCTTCGGCATAGAGCGTCTGGACGTCCATATCGTCTGGGAAGCGGGCGGCGACGCCGCGCATCGCCTCGACATAGGCCTTGAGCGGCGCCGCGCTGTTCGACGGATCGAGGGGCGTTGCCCCGAGGAAGCGCTTGGCCAGCGCCTCGATCAGCGCCTGCTCCACCGGGGTGGCGCCCGGCGCGGCGGCACGCGCCTTGGCGAGCGCCTCCCAGCCCGCCTTCGAGCGGGCCTCGGCCATCATCGGCATGTTGTAATTGGGTCCCAGCGTGAGCGCGACGCCCCACCAGCAGGAGGCGCAGGACGGGTCGAGCTGCGCCGCCTTCGCGAAGGAGCGGGTCGCCTCGTCGTGGTTGAAGGCCCAGAGGAAGCGCATCCCCTGGTCGAAATAACGCTGCGCCTCGGTCGAGCCGGTGGTGATTGCGCGGTGAAAGCTGCCGAGACCCTCGATGGGCCGCGCACCCTCGGCCCAATCGGCGAGCGTCTGCGGCGGCGCCGGCGGGGCGTGCCCGTCGTGGGTCTGGGCGGCGGCCGGCGCGGCGGCCAGAGCGAGCAGAAGCGGAAAGACACGAAATCGGGCCATGGCTCGGCACTCCATTCGGCAAGAGAAGCGCAAGCTAGCGTGTCGCCTCTTCTCACTCAACCGCCGCGGATTTGCCCTTCGCGCCCCAAACCCGCTATCCGGCCGCCACCATGGACGTGACCGGCCTGCGCATTGCCCTGTTCAGCGGCAACTACAATTACATACGCGACGGGGCCAACCAGGCGCTGAACCGGCTGGTCGAATATCTGCTGCGCAAGGGCGCCCAGGTGCGCATCTATTCGCCCACCGTGCCCACGCCCGCCTTTCCGCCCAACGGCGAGGTCGTCCACATCCCCAGCGTGCCGATTCCCGGCCGCGCGGAATATAAGGCGCCGCTCGTGCTGCCGCCCGCGGCGCGGCGCGACATACGCGCCTTCCGGCCCAACATCTTCCACGTCGCCAGCCCGGACCTGCTCGGCCACGGCGCCGTGGCGCTGGCGCGGCGGATGGATCTGCCCGTCGTGGCGTCGGTCCATACCCGGTTCGAAACCTACATGCGCTATTACGGCCTCGCCTTCCTGGAGCCGCTGGTCGAGGCGGTGCTGCGGCGCTTCTACCGTCGCTGCGACGCCATCTTCGCGCCGTCCGAATCCATGGCCCAGCTGCTCCGCGACCAGCGGATGAGCTACCATGTCGGCATCTGGACCCGCGGCATCGACCGCATCGTCTTCAACCCCGCGGCCCGCGACCTCGCCTGGCGCCGCGGCCTCGGCCTCGCCGACGACGTGCCGGTCATCGGCTTCGTCGGCCGGCTGGTGATGGAGAAGGGGCTGGACGTCTTCGCCGACACGATCGACTGCCTCGATCAGCGGGCGGTGCGGCACCAGGTGCTGGTCGTCGGCGAAGGGCCGGCGCGCGAATGGTTCGAGCGGCGGCTGCCGCAGGCGGTATTCGCCGGCTTCCAGGGCGGCGCGGAGCTGGGCCGCGCCGTCGCCTCCATGGACATGCTGTTCAACCCCTCGGTGACGGAGACGTTCGGCAACGTCACGCTGGAGGCGATGGCGGCGGGCCTGCCGGTGGTCGCGGCGATCGCGACCGGCAGCGAAAGCCTCGTCACCGACCGGGTGACCGGCCGCCTCATCCGCCCGGGCGCGATCGAGGCCTTCGCCGACGCCCTGCGCTTCTACTGCGAGGACGAGCAAGCCCGGCGCGAAGCCGGCCGCGCCGGGTGCGAAATCAGCAAGCGCTACGGGTGGGACGAGGTCAACCAGGCGCTGGTCGACGCCTATTGCCGGGTCATCCGCCAGCGCGAGGCGGGAGGGCGTTTGCCGCTGCGCAGCCCAGTCCCTTGATCATCACGGCTGCGGAACTTAACATGGGGGGGTGGGTTGTTCGATTCGGTTGAGCCCCAACCGGTCACGCGGGGCTCCCACGGACGCCTCAGCGCACCCGCTGGGGCGTCCTTTTGTGAGGAAGAAAAGGGGAAGGATATGAAGCTCATCGTCAAAGCGGCCATCGGCGCCGGTCTCATCGCGCTCGCCGCCTGCAGCAGCCATACGGACGCCGGCCAGAACGTCGCCGACAATGCCGAGAACGTCGCCGACAATCTCGACGCCATGTCCGACAACATGTCGAACGGCACGGCCTCCGACGCGCTGGAGAACCAGGCGGACGCCACCCGCGCCGCCGGCGAGAACCAGGCGGACGCGGTCGACAACGCGGTCGAGAATTCGACGACCAACAAGTAAGCGGCTAACTCCCTGCCGCAACCATGAGGCGCCCGGCGGCTGCGAGCCGCGGGCGCCTCTTTCTTGGGCCTATTTGAGGCGCTCGATGCGCTGCGCCGCCTCGTCGAGGATGGCGGCGACCTCGTGCAGGCGGTCCTCGCCCATGTCCTCGGCGGTGACCCGGTGCCAGAGCGCCGAGAGAAGGTTGCCGACCGCGCGCTGGATCGGGCGGCCGCCGGCGCGGCGCTTGCCCTCGCCCGCGCCGTTGAGGCGCGCGAACAGCGCCTCGACCTCCTCCGCCCGCTCGGCGAGATGCGCCTCGCCTTCCGCCGTGACGGCGAACGCCTTCCGATTGCCGTCGGCACCGGCTTCCTGGATGAGGCCCATGTCCTGGAGCATCGTCAGGGTCGGATAGATCACGCCCGGGCTGGGCGCATAGCTGCCGTGGGTCAGCTCCTCGATCGCGCGGATGAGGTCGTAGCCGTGGCGCGGCTGGTCCGCGATCAGCTTCAGGAGGACGAGCCTCAGCTCGCCCGACTCGAACATGCGCCCCCGGCGCCCGCCGCGCCGGCCGTGGCCGTGCCCGAACTCGGCGCCCCAGTCGCCGCCCTCCCAGCCGCCCCAGCCGCCGCCGCGACCCTGCCCGAATCGCATCGCGAATATTCCCGGCCCCATTTTCCCGAAGCCGAAACCCGGCCCGCAACCCATTCTCATGTCATAGCTCCTGTGTATCTGTTCATAGCTTAGATATATCTAAGACCTGTCTGCCGTCAAGCCCCCTATCGATGGTGGGCCGGATTGGGCTAAATAAGGGCCGTGGCCGATCTCTTCGCCAGCGACCCCCCTCCCCCGACCCCGCCGCCCGCCGAGAGCGCGCCGCTCGCGGACCGCCTCCGGCCGCGCACGCTCGCGGAGGTCGTGGGGCAGGACCATCTCACCGGGCCGGAAGGCGCGATCGGGCGGATGGTCGCGGCCGGCAAACTCGCCTCGATGATCCTGTGGGGGCCGCCGGGCACGGGAAAGACGACGATCGCCCGCCTCCTCGCCGACGCGGTCGGGATGCGGTTCGTCGCGATCTCGGCCGTCTTCTCCGGGGTCGCCGACCTGAAGAAGCTATTCGCCGAAGCGCGGGATTTCGCCCGCACGGGCAAGCAGACCCTCCTCTTCGTGGACGAGATCCACCGTTTCAACCGCGCCCAGCAGGACGGCTTCCTGCCTTATGTCGAGGACGGCACGGTGGTGCTGGTCGGCGCGACGACGGAGAACCCCTCCTTCGAATTGAACGCCGCCTTGCTCTCGCGCGCCCAGGTGCTGATCCTCAACCGCCTCGGGCACGAGGCGCTGGGACAGCTGCTCGGCCGCGCCGAGGCCCTGGTCGGCCGCGCTTTGCCCCTTACGCCCGAGGCCCGCGACGCGCTCGTCGCCACCGCGGACGGCGACGGCCGCTTCCTGCTCAACCAGGCGGAAACTCTGTTCTCGATCGAGCTTGCGCAGCCGCTCGATTCCGCCGCCCTCTCCGCTCTCCTCCACCGCCGCGTCGCGGTCTACGACAAGGACCGGGAGGGGCATTACAACCTCATCTCCGCGCTTCACAAATCGATCCGCGGCTCGGACCCGCAGGCCGCGCTCTATTACCTCGCCCGGATGCTGACCGCCGGGGAGGAGCCGCTCTATCTGCTTCGCCGCCTCACCCGCGCGGCGGTCGAGGATATCGGCCTCGCCGACCCCAATGCGCTCGTCCAGTGCATCGCCGCCAAGGACACGTACGACTTCCTCGGCTCGCCCGAGGGCGATCTCGCCATCGTCCAGGCCTGCCTCTATCTGGCGACCGCGCCCAAATCGAACGCGGCCTACATGGCGCAGAAGGCGGCGTGGCGCTCGGCGAAGGAGACGGGATCGCTGATGCCGCCGAAGAACATCCTCAACGCGCCGACCAGGCTGATGAAGACGATCGGCTACGGCGCGAACTACCAATACGACCACGGCAAGGAGGAGGGCTTTTCGGGCGACGATTACTGGCCCGAGGAGATGGAGCCGCAGAGCTTCTACGAGCCCACCGACCGCGGCTTCGAGAAAAGGGTGCGGGAGCGACTGGCCCATTGGGACGCGCTCAGGAAGGCGCTGCGCGAAGGCTGAGGTGCGTCCATGAAGAACAATGCGTCTCCGGAAACGCACCCATACCCGGCGCCTCCCCGCTTGCAGGGAAGCGGGTTCACCCGCTTCGCCGCGATCGACTGGTCGGGCGCCAAGGGGAAGCGCCACAAGGGCATCGCCATTGCGGTCGCGGACGCCGGCGGCAAGGCGCCGCGCCTCGTCCGGCCGGACCATGTCTGGTCCCGCACCGACGTGCTCGACTGGATCCTGGAGACCCGGGACGACGCGCCCACGCTCTACGGCTTCGACTTCAGCTTCGTGCCGCCGATCGTCGAACGCGGCGAATATCTGCCCGGCGAGCCTGGCGTCCCTTCGGCCGCCCGCGCCTTCTGGGCCTATGTGGACCGGCATTGCGAGGATGAGGATCTGGGCGCCGCCAGCTTCCTCGAGGAAACCCACCGCCGCCATTTCTATTTCGGGATCGCGGATGGGGTGAAGGCCGGCTTCATGCATTTTCGCCAGTGCGACGCCCGGCTGAACGCCCAGGGCGGGCGCAAGACGGCGAGCGCCTATGATGCGATCGGCGCGGCGCAGGTCGCCAAGGCGAGCTTCTCGGGCATGCGGCTGCTTCACCGGCTGGAGGGAAAGGTGGCGATCTGGCCGATGGATCCGCTCCCCGACCGCGGCAGCGCCGTCGTCGAGATCTACACCCGCATCTACCTGCGCCGGGCCGGCCTTGCCGGGACGAAGCTCAGGTCGCGCGTCGAGCTCAATCGGGCGCTGAAGGGCCTCGGCAGCCCGTCGATACGCTTGCGCTTCGAGCCGAACGATCATCAGACCGACGCACTCGTCACGGCGGCGGGCATGCGCGCCCTCGCGAGCGCCGAACCCGGTGCCTTCGCTCCCGTCGGCCTGACGCCCGAGCTCGCCCGCACCGAGGGCTGGACGTTCGGCATCCTCTGAGGCTCTCCCCCTATTGCGCCGCCGGCCTCCCGACCGGCGCGGTCGCCGTCTTCGGCATGCGCGCCTCGAGCGGCTTCAGCCAGGTGTCGACCCGGCTGCCGATGCTGACCTGCGGGAAGGACGGCTGGTAAGCCTTGCTCGACTCCCACTGGGTGATCAGCCGCAGCGCCTCGGCCGAGGCGTCGGCCAGCGTCTGCGGCTTGCGCAGGGCGTGGTTGATCATCGCGTCGCCGAAGAAGGTCCAGTCATTGTCGGCGGCGCAGCCGAACGACGTGCGGTTGCCCGAAGCGGCCGTGACCAGAGCCGTGGTGTCGCTCCACAGTGCCGGCACGAACACGCCGGAATAGCAGGCGGACAGGATCAGCACCCGGTTGCCGATGCCGAGCTCGTCTAGCAAGGCGGCGAGGCGGGCGGGCGTGAGCACTCCGAACCCTTCGTCCCCGTCATGATAGACGAGGCCCAGCGGCGAGCCATGGCTGGTCGAATAGAGGACGAGCACGTCCTCCTTGCGGTCCATCAGCTCGGCGACCCGGGCTAAAGCGAGGGTGAGCGAGTGGAGCGTGCCCATCGGCACCGCGCTCGGCCCGCGGCCGTCGGAGCCGGCCATGACGAGCGTGCGGCCGGCGGCGCCGAAGCGGCGCGACAGCACCTTGCCCGCCTCGCGCGCCTCACGCCCGAACACGGCGTCGCTGTCGAGGCCGAGGGCGATCACATAGGCATCGACCACCCCCTTGCGCTGCGGCGCGAGGGCGGCGAGCGCGGCGCTGAGCCGGCGATGCTCGGCGAGGTCGAAGCGGGCGGAACGTCCGCGCTCCAGGTCCGGCCCGCGATCGAGGCTCGCCGCCTGCTGGAGCGGGTCCTGGCCGCTGGTGAGGTTGGGCCAGGCGCCCTGGTGCTGCGGCGGCTGCCACGCCGGCGGCGCCGCCGCGGCCGGGTCGAGAGCCGCCAGCAGAAAGGCGGCCGCGCCCGCCAGACGAATGAGCCGACCTGAAAACCGCATGCGCCCCCGCCCGATCCCGTGGAGCGCTCAGTCTCGCCCGGCGACGGGCGCGCGGTCAACCGGGACGGCGGGGGCTGGACCTCTGGGCGCGAATGATTCATGTGTCGGCGCGGGCCGGGTTAGCTCAGCTGGTAGAGCAACCGCCTTGTAAGCGGTAGGTCGTCCGTTCGAGTCGGACACTCGGCACCACAGGCCCGGCTGACGGGCGCTCCTCCCCAATTCGGCGCAAATCGCCTCGGCGATGGCACGGGCGCCGCGGGCGTCGGGATGGCCGTGGAACGGGTCGCGCCACGCTTTCGGGATCGGAACGAGGAGGTAGGGGATGCGCGCGGCGTCCAGCACGTCGCGCCGCACCTCGCGCTCGCGCGCCTCTTCGGGAAGGAATTGGGGCACGAGAACGATCGCCCTTGCGCCGCGCGCCCGCGCCATCTCGATCGTCGCCCTCAGCGCCGCCTGCGTCATCGCAATCCCTCCCGCGATGGCCTCGCGGCTGCGGTAGCGGGTGACTCGGCGCGCCATCTCGACGAGACGGAGCGGCGGCGGCCCGGCCGGGTGCCAACGCAGGGCGGCGTCGAGGTGGGGCCGGTCGCGGTCCAGATTGCGGTCGAACAGCCGCGGCATGAACGGGATCACCACCGCGACCGGGCGGGCGAAGCGGGGAAGCTCGCGGCGCAGGCGCAGGTAGCTCTGGTCGGTCGCGTGGGCGTTGACCGCGATGTTGGCCGCCTGCAGGCCGGTCATCGCCTGGACCTGCGCCGGGATCGTCTCCGGCCATTCCAGGCCGTAGCCGAAGACGATCGATTCGCCGGCGAACACGATCGTCGGCCGCGCAAAGTCTACACCGACGCCTACCGCTGGCGCCCGGTAGCCGAAGGGGCCGGTCGCATAATGGACGAGGCGGCCGCGGAGCACGACCTGGCCGCCATGGTTCGGAACGAAGCTCCAGCCATAGAGAGGGTCGCGCGCCCGCAGCGGCTCCTGGAGGTCCCACCGTTCCTGGGTCGATTGCCAGGTCCGGATGCGCAGGATGCCCTCGGTCGCGACGAAAGCGGCGGCGACGGCGAGCAGCGCGGTGGCGGCCGTCAGCGCCGCCTGGCGCCCGCGCCCCTCCCGGACAGCCCGCGCGGCCCAGGGCCGGACGAGAAGGATCAAAGCCGCGCCGAGGGCGGCGACGAAGAGGCGCAGCACGAGGAGGATGCGCAGCTGGGCGTCCCAGCCATAGGCCCAGGCCGGCAGGAAATGCCGGTCCGCCCAGCCCGGCCCCATGCGCAGGGGGATGATGAGGAGGGCGAGCCCCGCTGCGCCGGCGGCGACGTTCACGGCCAGCCCGGCGCGGCGTCTGTGTTCCGGCTGGCTCCGGCCCATTGGCAGCCCTTTCGACCTCTGTTACGCCTGCGATTCAAAGGGGGTATCGGCGATGGGCGCCTGGCTCAACCCGCTGCAGCGATGGGTGTGGAGCGATCCCGTCCGGCGCGGCTACCGGCTACTGCGCTTCGCGGAGGTCGAGGCCGACGGCGGCCGCGACCTCGCCCGCGCCGCGGAGCTCACCGCCGACGCGAAGCTGCGCCGCCTCTACCTGCGCCACGCGCTCGACGAGCAGCGCCACGCCGACATTTTCCGCCGCCGCGGCACCGAATTGCTGCGCGCGCATCCAAAGGGCGAGGCGGGATGGCAGCCCGACTGGCTCGCCCCGGGCGAGCGCGGGCTCGACGACGTGCAGGTGGCGGAGAATGGCGATGGACCCTTGCTGGCGTTTCTCCACCTCTCCGAAGCGGCGGCGGCGCGCGGCTTCGGCGTCTACCGCGACGCCGTCGGCGCGGACGCCGAGACTCGCGACGTCTTCGCGCGGATCCTCAGGGACGAGGCTTTCCACATGACCTACACCAGACACCAGCTCGGCCGGGTGGCCCCGCGGCGCCAGGCCTGGCTGTTGTGGCGGGCGCGGCTGGGCAGGCTGTGGAAAGGCTATCTGCGGCTTGCGGTCGGGCTGGCCGGAATCATGGGCGCCGTCGTGCTGACGCTCCAATATTTCATCCTGCTGCCGCCCTTCGCCTGGGCCGCCAAGCGCGCGGCGCGGCGCGAGCCCCAGGGCTGGACGCCGCCGCGGGCGGCTCGCGGCCTCGGCGGCCAATATTGATGAAAATCCTCGGTCTCTCCGCTTTCTACCACGATTCGGCGGCCGCGCTGATCGTCGACGGGCTGCCCGTGGCCGCGGTGCAGGAAGAGCGGCTGTCCCGCCGTAAGAACGACTCCGCCTTCCCGATCGGAGCGGTCGAATATTGCCTCGACGAAGCCGGGCTCGAACCGGACGATCTCGACGCAATCGTCTTCTACGAACGGCCGATGCTGAAGTTCGAGCGCATTCTCACCATGGCGCTGCGTGCCTTCCCCCGCTCCTACCGCACCTTCCCGCATGCGATGAAGAACATGCTGGGCGAGAAAGCGTGGGTGCGCGGCATCATCACGTCGCGCCTTGGGGTGCCCGGGCGCAAGATCCTGTTCACCGAGCACCACCAGTCGCACGCCGCCGCCGCCTTCCTGACCGCGCCCACCGAACATGCCGCGATCCTCACCGCCGACGGCGTCGGCGAATGGGCGACGCTGACCGCCGGGACCGGGCGGCGCGGTCCGGGCGGAACCGCGATCGCGCTCGACCGCGAGATTCGCTTCCCGCACTCGCTCGGAATGCTCTATTCGACCTTCACCGCCTATCTCGGCTTCGCGGTCAACGAGGGCGAGTATAAGGTGATGGGCCTCGCCTCCTACGGCCGGCCGACCATGGCGGATGCGGTGCGGAAGCTCGTTCCCCGCACGGCCGACGGAGCGTTCCGGCTCGACCTCGATTATTTCGAGTTCCACAGCAGCGCCCGCCGCTCCTTCTCCGACAAGTTCGTGGCCTTGTTCGGGCCGCCGCGGAACCGTTACGATCCCATCGACCTCGCCACCCCGGAGGGGCGCCGCTTCGCCGACTGCGCCGCCAGCGTGCAGCTTGTGCTGGAAGACATACTCGTCGACCTCACCCGCGATCTCCAGCGCCGCACCGGCCTTGCCGACCTGTGCCTCGGCGGCGGAGTCGCTCTGAACGGCGTCGCCAATGCCCGTATCCTCAAGGAGTCCGGCTTCGAGCGGCTGTTCGTCCCGCCCGCCCCGGGCGATGCCGGCTGCGCCCTCGGCGCGGCGCTCTATGCGGACCGGATCCATTTCGGCAATCCGGACCGGCCCTTTCCCGACCACGCCTTCTGGGGCCCCCTGCCGGACGCCGCCGCGCTCGCCCGCATCGCCGGCGAGGATAAGCTGCCGTTCGACCGGCCGGCGGACGACATTCTGATCGAAGAGACCGCCGCCGACCTCGCGGCGGGGCGGATCGTCGGCTGGATCGAGGGCCGCTGCGAGTTCGGCCCGCGCGCGCTCGGCCACCGAAGCCTGCTCTCCGCGCCGCACGACGCGGCGATGCGCGACCGGCTGAACCGCGACATCAAGTATCGCGAGGAATTCCGCCCCTTCGCGCCGATCGTGCCGATCGAGGAGGCGGACCGCTTCTTCGAGCTCCCCTCCGGCGGCGCCCGCCTCGCCCGCTTCATGTCCGGCGTGTTCCCGGTGCGGGCGGAATGGCGGGACCGTCTCGCCGCGATCACCCATGTCGACGGCACCGCGCGGGTGCAGACGGTCGAGCGCGATTTCGCCCCCCGCCTCTACGATCTGCTCTCGGCCTATGGCCGGCGCAGCGGCATCCCCGTGCTGCTCAACACCTCGTTCAACCTCGCCGGCGAGCCGATCGTCTGCACCGCGCAGGAGGGTTATTCGACCTTCCGCCGGAGCGGCGTCGACCTGCTCGTGGTCGGCAACACCCGGGTCAGGAAAAGAGCGACGGCCGCCGCCGAGGCGGCGCAGGCGGAGGAGCTGGTATGATCAGGAAGAAAGGCCGGCTGAGACGGCAGCTGGTGGTGCTCGGAAGCGCGTTCGGCTCCACCGGCGACCTCGCCCGCGGCCTGTGGAAGGGCGGATCGGACAAGAAGCTGATCATGCCGCTCGCCGTCTTCCTGTGCGTCACCGGCTTCCTGCTCGTCCTCGCCGCCGGGGTCGAGGCGCTCGCGCCGTTCATCTATTCGATCTTCTGAAAACCGGGGTGGAGGAAGCGCTCGGGCTCCTCGCCTGCCCCGCCTGCCGGGGCGCGCTGGCGGAGGGGCCGGCCTGCACGGGGTGCGGCCGCCTCTGGCCGGTCGCGGACGGCATCGCGCGGCTCCGGCTCGACGTCGAGGCGCGAACCGAAATCGTCCGTCAATTCTACGATTCCGCGCCCTTCCCCGGCTACCCGCCCAACGACACCCTGACCTGGCTGCGCGCCCGCGCCGAGCGCAGCGCCTTCGCCCGGCTGCTCGACTCGGCGATCCCCGGCGACGCACGCATCGCCGAGATCGGCTGCGGCACCGGCCAGATGAGCCTCTATCTCGCCCGCGCCGACCGGCTCGTCGTGGCCCTGGACCTCTCCCGCGCCGCTCTCACTCTCGGCGCATCGGCCGCGCGGCGCTACGGTGTCGACCAGGTGCGCTTCGTGGAGTGCGACCTCAGCCGCCTGCCCCTGCGCGAAGGCGCATTTGACGTCGTCTATTCCTCCGGCGTCCTCCATCACACGCCGGACCCGCGCGCCGCCTTCGCCACCATAGCCAAAGCCGTAAAGCCCGGCGGCATGATCGTGCTCGGCCTCTACAATCTTTATGCCCGGCTGCCGCTCCGGCTGCGCCGCCTCGCCGCCCGCCTCACCGGCTACCGCTGGATCCCGTTCGACCCGGTGCTTCGCGACCGCAGGACCGAGCCCGCCCGGCGCGAGGCCTGGCTGAGGGACCAGTACCGACACCCGGAAGAGCATCGGCACAGCGTCGCGGAGGTCCGCCGCTGGTTTGCCGAGAACGATATCGACTATGTCTCCAGCTACCCCAGCACCCTCATCGGCGAGGAACCCGACGACCTCTTCGCGCCCGCAGAGGACGAATGGCCGCTCGAAAGCGTCATCGCCCAGCTCGCCTGGATGAGGAGCCTCGGCGGCGAAGGCGGCCTCTGGATCACCGTGGGTAGAAGGCGGGAGTCCTGAAAAGCCCCTCCCCTTCAGGGGAGGGGCTTAAGCGGACTTCACCCGCTCCACGCACAGCCGTGCCGCGAACCGCCGCACGATCCGCACCTCCCCCACCGCCACTCCCGCCTGCCGCAGATATTCCTCCCACTCCGCCTTCCGGAACGACCGCCAGATCGACAGCCGCCCGTCCTCGCGCACGATCCGGTGCACCATCAGCAGCCGCGCCAGCAGTGGAAACCCCCAATAGGAGAAGGTCAGCCGATGAAGGTCGCAGATCAGCCAGCCCATCCGCGATTCGCTTTCCATGTAGCGGAGGAAGGCGAGCAGCTGCTCGTCGGTCATATGGTGGGTGACCTGGCTCGACACGACGAAATCCCACGGCCCCGCCTGGTCGAGATAGTCGCCGGCGCGATAGTCGATGCGCAGGTCCGGCGGAGTCGCGTCCCGGGCGGCCTTCACGCTCTTCTCGTTCAAATCGACGCCCACCAGCTCCGCCTCGATGCCGCGCTTCCTCGCCCAGCGGGCGACGGCGCGCAGCACGTCGCCGTCGCCGAAGCCGACGTCCATCAGCCTGAAGCTCTTCGCCGGGCCGATGGCGCGGTTGAGGAAGGCGATCGTCGGGTGGGCGGTGAAGGTCCAGCGGTTGACCCGGGCGAGGTCGTGGAGGACCTTCTCGTAGACGGCCGGATCGAGGTCCGGGGCGTCCATCTGCTCTTCCTGGCGCGAGCGGATCGCGAGCTTGCTCATCGGAAGTCCCTTCGAAGGGCGGCGGGAGCGGATTGATCGCCGGCGCGGCGCCGCCTAGACTCGCCTCATGGTGTCGAAACCTATCATGCGCACCCTGCTCCTGCCACTGGCGCTGGCCGGAAGCGGCGCGGCGGCGGCGGCGCCTTCGATCCAGGGCCTGTGGCTGACCGACGATCACAAGGGCATCGTCCAGATCGCCCCGTGCGGGAGCCGGATGTGCGGCCGCATCGCCAGGGTGCTCGATTCGGGCCCGAACGTGCCGAAGACGGATATCCACAACCCCGATCCCAAGCTGCGCGGCCGGACGATCCTGGGCCTGGCGACGCTCACCGGCTTCACCCAGTCGGGCCAGAGCTGGAGCGGCGGGCGGGCCTACGATCCCAAAAGCGGGAAGAGCTACCGCTCGACCCTCGCCCTCAACCCGGACGGCTCCCTGAAGGTATCGGGCTGCATCCTCTTCCTCTGCGAATCCCGCCGCTGGACCCGGGTGCGCTAGGCGGGCTTCTCCCACACGAACACGCCGTAGCGCATCGCGCCGGTCCTCAGCGCCAGCATCAGGCGGGGGATGCTGAGCAGGAAGGAGCGGTTGCTCACCTTCTTGTCGAGCGCCATGCGTCGCAAATTCCCGTCGGTGAGCAGCTTCCACGCCAGCCGACGCGCGCAGATCGACCAGGTGCGGCGGACCTGGC
Organism: Allosphingosinicella sp.; assembly: GCA_036403015.1. Taxonomy (GTDB): domain Bacteria; phylum Pseudomonadota; class Alphaproteobacteria; order Sphingomonadales; family Sphingomonadaceae; genus Allosphingosinicella. The sequence continues at coordinate 26,580 of DASWRU010000023.1, read as the reverse complement.
GGCCGATATCCTCGAAGCCGAGCGGCGCGAACCCCGCCCCCGCCGCAAGCGCCTCATAATCCTCGCGGCTCCCCATGCCGGGGAGGCGCCCTTCGCGGCAGATCGGCTCGAGCAGGTGCCTGACGTCGAACCCGCTCGGCTTGCTGCTCGCCAGCCAGGCGCAGACCACCAGCCGACCGCCCGGCCGAAGCACCCGCGCCGCCTCCGCGAAGAAGCGGGCCTTGTCGACCATATGCTCGGAGCTCTCGATCGCATAGGCGCCGTCGAAGCTCGCGTCGGGGAGATCGTTGTCCAGCCAGTCCTGCCGCAGGATGCGGATCGCCCCCGCCGCGGGCCGCCGCGCCTGGGCCAGCTTCACCTGCGCTTGCGAGAGGCTGAGGCCGGTCACCTCCGCCCCGAACCGGCTCGCCATATACTCCGCGCTCGCGCCGTAGCCGCAGCCGATGTCGCAGAGCCTCGCGCCGCGCCCCACCGCGAGCCGCTCCGCGACCAAAAAGGTCAGCGCCTCCGTCGCCTCGGCCGGCGTTTCCCGGCCCGTGCGCCAATAGCCGTGGTGGACGTGCTCGCCCCATATGTCGCGGTAGACGGCGTCGAGCTCGTCATAATGGCCGGCGACCTCGGCCTCGGTCTGCCGCTCGTTCGGGAAGATCACCAGATCCGCGCCCGCTCCCCGGGGTTCAGATAGAGCTTGTCGCCCGGGCCGACATGAAAGGCGGCGTACCAGGCGTCGATATTGCGGACGACGCCGTTCACCCGGAACTTGCGGAAGCTGTGCGGGTCGCTGACGGTCAGCTGCCGGATGGCGTCGGGCTGCATCTTGCCGGCCCAGGCCTGCGCCCAGCCGAGCAGGACCCGCTGGTCGCCGGTAAGGCCGCCGATCACCGGCGCCGGCTTCCCCTTCAGCGAGCGGTGATAGGCGTCGAGCGCGATGGTGAGGCCGCCGAGGTCGGCGATATTCTCGCCCATGGTGAGGCCGGGATTGATGTGGAAGCCCGGCACCGGCTCATATTGCGCATATTGGGCGCCGAGCGCGTCGGCGCGCTTTTTGAAGGCGGCGGCGTCGGCGGGCGTCCACCAGTCGCGCAGCGCGCCGGCGGCGTCGATGGTGCGGCCCTGGTCGTCGAAGCCGTGGGTCATCTCATGGCCGATCACCCCGCCGATCGCGCCATAGTTGATCGCCGGATCGGCGGCCGCGTCGAAGATCGGCGCCTGGAGGATACCGGCCGGGAAGACGATGTCGCGGAGCGAGCCGTTATAGGCGTCGTTGGTCTGGGGCGTCATCAGCCACTCGCCGCGGTCGACCGGCCCGCCGCTCCGCCGCACCCGGAAGGCCCAGTCCGCCGCGGCGGCGCGGCGGACATTGCCGAGCAGGTCGTCGCGGCGGATCGCCACGCCGGAATAATCGCGCTGCGGCTTGTCGGGATAGCCGACCTTGATCGTGTAGGTGTCGAGCTTCTTCAGCGCCTCGGCCCGGGTCTTGGGTCCCATCCAGTCGAGCCGCTCGATCCGGGCGCGGAAGGCGGCCTTGAGGTTGCCGACCAGCTCGGTGACCCTGGCCTTGGTCCCGGCCGGGAAGTAACGCCGGGCGTAGAGGTCGCCGACCGCCCAGTTGATCGTTCCGAAGCAGCTTGCCGGGTCGGCGCCGCAATCGCCGCCGCCGACCGCGACGATCGCCCGCTTCCAGCGCGGCCTCTGCTCAGACTGGCCGGTCAGGGTGCGGCCGTGAAAGTCGAAATGCGCGTCGGCGAACGCTTTGGAGAGGTAGGGCGCCGCGCGGTCGGCGGCCCGGAACGCCATCCACGCCTTCAGCGTGTCGAGCGGCGTCGCGGCATAGAGCGAGGCGAGCCTGGGAAAGGCGCTCTTCTCCGCCACCACCAGCACCGGCTTGCCCGCCACGCCGGCCGCGGCGAGATACGGGCCCCAGTCGAAGCCCGGCGCGAAGCCGGCGAGCGCGGCCGGCGCCATCGGATTATATTGGGTGGTCGGATCGCGCTGCTGCACCTTGGTCCAGCTCGCCTCGGCGATCCGAGTCTCGAAGCCGATGGCGGCGTCGGCGGCGCGCTCCGCCTCCGCCCAGCCGAGCAGGGTCAGCAGCCGTGCGGCATAAGCGCGATAGGCGTCCCGCTGCGCGGCGAGCTCCGGCTTCAGATAATAATCGCGATCGGGAAGGCCGAGGCCGGACTGGCCGACATAGGCGGCGTAGAGGTTCGGGTGCTTCAGGTCGGCGTCGATTCCCACGCCGAACAGGCCGGGATAGAGCCCGCTCTGCCCCTCCCCCATCAGCCGCGCAAGCGCCGCCCGGTCCGGCGCGGCGCGGATCGCGTCCAGCTCCGGCTTGAGCGGCGCCGCGCCGAGCCGCTCCGCCTGCGCCTCGTCCATGAAGGCGGCATAGAAAGCGCCGACCCTGGCCGAGTCGGTCGCCGGCCCGGCGGCGGCGGCGCGGGCGGCGTCTTCCATCAGCGCATGGAGCTGCGCTTCCATCCGGTCGGTCATCTCGAGCCGGCGCGAGGCGGCGGGCCGGTCCGCGGGGATCACGGTCCGCGCCAGATAGGCGCCGTTCGCATATCGGAAGAAATCGTCGCCCGGCTTCACGCTCGCGTCGGGCGCAGTGAGGTCGAGGCCGAAGGGCGGATAGATCGGGCGTACCCCTTCGGCCGTGGCCATTCCTGCCGCCAGCGCCAACGTTCCCGTAACGACAAGCGTCGCGCGCGTTGCAAAACCCATCCGCTGTCTCCTTTGCGAATGTCCTAAAGAGGCGACGGCGGCGCTGTCCAGAGGCCCCCGATCTCGTCGGCCAGCATCGCCATCGACACCTGTCCGGGGCCCACGTTGGCCGGGGGCAGGCAGCGAAAGCGAGCCGAGCAGATGGGGCGTCAAAGGCGTGCGGGGCTGGACCTTCGCGCTTGGATAAAGGATGTCGGCGGCGCGCGCCGGGTTAGCTCAGCTGGTAAAATAACCGCCTTGTAAGCGGTACGTCGTCGGTTCAAGTCCGACATCCGGCACCATGGTCCTCGGTCATAGACACTCCAGTTTGCCGAAGATTCGTGTTCGCTAACACCATTGCTGAGTCATTAGCGGCTCCCGCCATTGCGTGCGCCCATCATCGATGAAACACTCCGAGCGTGGAACTTAGGTTTTCGGGACAGGAGAGACGTCATCATGGCCGACTCCAAGAGCGGACAGTCCGGCGAGGGGGATCCCGACCCTCAAATCAAACGCAACACCTTCGCCGATCCGCGCGAACGCATGGGCCCCATCGCGCGAGGCGGGTCTTCGCGCAAGCAGATGCCCGAATCCTCTCAATCCGAGTCTCCCGTCACGCTGGCGCCGAACGAACTTGCCGATCGTGACCCCGATTTCGATCCGATCACGGCGGCGCGCGGGGCGTCTGTCAATATAGAGGCAATCCTGGGCTTCGGGTGGGATAGCAGCACCTCTTATTTAAGCAGCAATGCCGGCTCTGTGGTGAGGCTGGCGGCCGCCATCGCCAAGGAGGAGGCCGGCGCCGCGCAGCCCGAGCCAGTGGTTCGGGCCCGACATTTGCTGCGCGCGCACATCCTGAGCACCCTGCTAGGTGAAGGTGGGCATTTCGGCATCTTCGTGCGCAGTGCGGACGAAAAGAACGAATTGTTTTCCCGGCTGATCCGAGCGGAGGATCATGAGAAAATCCCCGCCTTGGCGGCCGCCGCGGGCTCCCCTCCCGCCGGCGCGGTGGCTCATTGGGAATTGGTCGAGATACTGGCCCGAGCCTCGGAGTTCAGGCGCGCCACCAACAAGACCTACCGCGATATCGGCCAGCGTCATTTGTTCGCGGCCGCCTTCGCGACGAAAGAGGGACAGAACGCTTTCCGTGACATCGGTGCGCTCGCCCAGGGATTTGAGCACCTGCGAGCAACAGTGATCGATTGTCTCAAGATCAAGGAGTTCGCCCGCTACGGCGACGATGTCGCCGCGTGGCAGCGTATCCTGGCCGAACTCGCCAAGGAGCCGCCCTTTTACGATCCAAGCGAGCGCCGGCCGGATTATCTCAATGACCAGGTTCGGTTTGGCTTACGCCTTGGACAAGAGCCGCTCGGCGCGGCTGCCGACGCGCGAGCGCTGGCCGACCTCATCCTGCTCGAGGCAGCCGAGCCCCCGATCGCCGTCGGGCTGTTCGGCCCGTGGGGTTCCGGCAAGAGCACATTAATCGAGCATCTCAAGACGGAGGTAGTCAACCAGACTGCGCGGGAGCGAGCGCGCCGTGGCACGATAGCCGAGAAGGACGATCGCCTGCGCATCGTTGCCAATGTCGTCCAGCTGAGCTTCAACGCCTGGACTTTCGCCGACAGCACGAATCTTTGGGCAACCTTCACCTCCGAAATATTCGATCAGCTCGCGGCAGGCGGCTCGCCTATGGCGGCCGACGACGATCCTGCCGGCCAATCCGTGGACCTCCAGACTCGAGTCGCCGCGGGCGCTTTGGTTTCCGAAGTCGCAGCGCGGACGGCCGGCGAGGTCGCCTCCCTGCGGGTCGCCGATATCGCGGTTCAAGAGCAGGACCGGGCGATCGAGGTGGCCGAGGAATTGCTGGCAAAGGCGCGGTCGGACCGGCGGGTCGCTTTCGGGGAAGGCGTAATCGATGCCGCGAAGGAGCTGGGCAAGGATGCGGGCCAAACCGGCTCCGTGCTCGAGCTAGTGCGGACCGCTTACTGGCTCGGATGGAAGCGGACCCTGGCAATTGCGCTGGTCCTGCTCGCCGCCGCCGCCGCCGCCTATTTCCTGCCCTCGCGCCCACTCCTTCCACCTTCGGCAATCGAGGAACTCACCGCTGCGGGCGTCCTGCTCTCGTCGCTGTGGCCGGCGGGGCGCGCCTTGTTCTCCGCTTGGCACCACTGGCGGATGCACAAGACGGCGGCGACGCAAGCAGTCGCCGACGCGCGAACCGAGCTTCTCCGGCATCGCGAACGTCGCGCCACGGCCGAGCGCGACCGGGATCGCAGCAAGGCCTTCCTCAGCTCCTATGCCATGGACCAGCACGGCAGCGCCGCCACGTCGCCGATGCAGATGCTCGATTACCTGTTGAAGGAATCCAAATCCGTCGCGGCAGTGCGGGCCCAGACAGGCCTGCTCGCGGTCGTACGTCGTTGCTTCGAGCAACTCGAAATAGTGATTGCAAATGCGCGCCGGGAGCGAGCCGACGCCATCGACCGAATCATACTCTACATCGACGATCTCGACCGTTGTAGCACCAGGCAGGTTTCGGAGATTCTTCAGGCGGTTCATCTACTGCTCTCGTTCAACTGCTTCGTCGTGATCGTCGCGGCGGACGCCAACTGGCTCAAGCACTCACTTGAGGAACAGCATCCGCAGTTGTTCAACGATCAGGCCGGGCGACTGACTCCGGCCGACTATTTGGAGAAGATCTTTCAGATACCGTTCTGGGTGCGCCCTTTGGTCGACGCTGATGCGCACGAGGACAAGAAATACTCGCCGTATCACAGCTATATAGACTTCCTCTTGAAGGAGGAGCAGCCCGCGGTAGCTGCCGCCGCCCCGACCGATGGCCCGGAATCTAAGTCTGCCGGGCCGAAGGCCAGTGGCGCGGGCGGGTCATTCGCGCCTCGCCCCCCCACCCGCGACGAAGACCCGGCGGCACCCCGACGAGAACGCATGATCCTCAAGCCGGACGAGCAGCAATTCCTGAAGACGCTAGGCCCTCTTGCGGCCAAGTCTCCACGCGCGGTCAAGAGACTGATCAACACCTACCGGCTGATCCGAGTGCGCCTCGACGGACCGGAATTGGACAGCTTTCTCGGCAGCGGCGACGAAGACGCCGCCGCGTACCGAGCCGTCCTCTTCGCGCTGGCCTGCGAGGTCGGCCTTCCACCCGCCACCATGACCAAGATCGGAAAGACGATCATGGCGATGGACAAGCAAGCGTGGAGCGAGTTCATCGCCAGGCTCGACAATCCGATCGACCTGCCGCTCCCAGCCTCGCCCGATCCGGATCAGACCGCCGCCGGCGAGGTGGCTGCGGACACCGAATCGCCACCCGAATTACTGATCCGGACGCTGCGGTCCGCGGATCGCTTGCAGGACTTCAGGCATTCGCTGCCGGCAGAAGTGAAAAGATCCCTGCGTCAGCTCAAGATGGGACTCGACGAAGTCCGCCGCTACTCGTTCCGGCCGCTTTAGGGTCCAAACTCAGTCCTCGCAACGAGCGTGATCGCCCGGAGCAGCGTGACGCCCTACGGGGATTGAGTTTAGACTCCGGTCGGCATCTGACCCTCGTCTTGCTTCCATCGGCGATGATCCTTACCCCTTCGCGCAAAGGGAGAGGGCGATGCGGATCGCGTGCCTGGGCGGCGGACCCGCCGGGCTCTATTTCGCAATCTCGATGAAGCTGCGCGATCCGCGGCACGAGGTCGACCTTTTCGAGCGCAACCGCGCCGACGACACGTTCGGCTGGGGCGTCGTCTTCTCGGACCAGACGGTCGACAATCTGATGGCGAACGATCCCGTTTCCGGCGCGACGATCCGGGACGAGTTCGCCCATTGGGACGATATCGAGGTCCACATCCATGGCGAGACGATCCGCTCGTCCGGCCACGGCTTCATCGGCATCGGGCGCAAGCGGCTGCTCAACATCCTTCAGTCGCGGGCGCGCGAGCTGGGCGTCCATCTCCATTTCGAGCATGAGGCGAGCGAGCGGCTGGAGGATTGGGCGGATTACGACCTGGTCATCGCCGCGGACGGCGCCAACAGCCGCCTCCGCACCGCTTACGCCGAACATTTCGGAGTCGACATCCAGACGCGGAAGAACAAATTCTTCTGGTTCGGCACCCCGCGCGTGTTCGAGGCCTTCACCTTCGCCTTCGCGGAGACGGAGGCGGGGTGGGTCTGGGCCCACGCCTACCGCTTCGGCGAGGGCCTCTCCACCTTCATCGTCGAGATGGCGCCGGACACCTGGGCCGGGCTCGGGCTTGACCGGATGGAGCAGCCGGAGGCGATCGCCTTGTGCGAGCGCATCTTCGCCAAATATCTGGACGGCCGGCCGCTCGTCTCGAACGCCACGCACCTGCCGGGGCCGGAGGCTTGGCTCCGCTTCCGCCGAATCCTGTGCAAGCGATGGAGCTACGGGAAGCTGATCCTGCTCGGCGATGCCGCCCACACCGCCCATTTCTCCATCGGATCGGGCACCAAGCTGGCGCTGGAGGATGCGATCAAGCTGGCCGAGGTGCTGAGCCGCCCCGGCCTGTCGCGCGAGGCGGCGCTGGAGGAATATCGGGCCGAGCGCAATCTCGAGGTGCTCAAGCTCCAGAACAGCGCGCGCAACTCGACCGAATGGTTCGAGACGCTGGAGCGCTACCTCCATTTCGAGCCGATCCAGTTCGCTTATTCCCTCCTCACCCGCTCGCAGCGAGTCAGCCACGAGAACCTCCGGCTTCGCGACAGGCCGTGGCTGGAGGGGGTGGAGCGCTGGTTCCAGTCGAAGGCGCTGGGAACGCCGGTCAACGACCCCGCCCCGCCGATGTTCGCGCCCTACCGCCTTCGCGACCTCCGCCTCGACAACCGGGTCGTCGTCTCGCCGATGGCGATGTATTCGGCGCGGGAGGGGGTGCCGAACGACTTCCACCTGGTCCATTACGGCACCCGGGCGCAAGGCGGAGCCGGGCTCCTCTATACCGAGATGACCTGCGTCTCGGCGGAGGGGCGGATCACCCCCGGCTGCGCCGGCCTCTACGCGCCGGAGCATCTCGCCGCCTGGAAGCGCATCGTCGACTTCGTCCACGCCCACAGCCGCGCCAAATTCTGCCTCCAGCTCGGCCATTCGGGGCCGAAAGGCAGCACCAGGATCGGCTGGGAAGGCTATGACGTGCCGTTGGAGCGCGGAAATTGGCCGGTTATGGCGGCTTCCGACGTGCCCTGGTCGCCCCGCAACCAGATTCCCCGGCCGATGACCCGCTCCGACATGGATGTGGTCGTGGCGCAGTTCGTGGCCGCCGTCCGCCTCGGCGGCGAGGCCGGTTTCGACATGGTCGAGCTCCACGCCGCCCACGGCTATCTCCTCTCCAGCTTCATCACCCCGCTCACCAACCGCCGCTCCGACGAACATGGCGGCACCCTCGCCAACCGCCTCCGTTTCCCCCTCGAAATCTTCCGCGCCATGCGTGCGGAATGGCCGACGGATAAGCCGATGTCGGTCCGCATCTCCGCCAACGACTGGATGGGCGAGGCGGGGGTTACGCCGGACGAGGCGGTGCTGATCGGCCGCGCCTTCGCGGAAGCGGGCGCCGACCTCATCGACGTCTCGGCGGGCCAGACCTGGGCCGAAGGCTCGCCCGTCTACGGCCGCATGTTCCAGACGCCCTTCGCCGACCAAATCCGCAACGAAGGCCATGTCGCCACCATCGCCGTCGGCAACATCTATGAGCCCGACCACGTCAATTCGATCCTCGCCGCCGGCCGCGCCGACCTCGTCGCCTTGGCGCGCCCGCACCTCATCGACCCGATGTGGACGCTCAGGGCCGCCGCGCAGCTGGACTATCGCGGAGTCGCCGTGCCGCCCCAATATCTCGGCGGCATGGCGCAGCTGGCGCGAAACATGGCGCGGGAAGCGGAGCTGAAGGCGTGAGGCTCGCCGGCCACCACGCCCTCGTCACCGGCGGCGGCACCGGCATCGGGGCGGCGGTCGCCCGCGCGCTCGCGGCCGAGGGGGCGAAGCTGACGCTGGTTGGGCGACGCCTTGAGCCGCTGGAAGATCTGGCCGGAATACTCCGTTCGTCCCGAGCGAAGTCGAGGGACCCCATCGAGCGAAGCCGAGATCCAGGGTCGGAGGAAAACCTCGGCTCCGCTCGGCAGGGTGTCTCGACTTCGCTCGACACGAACGGAATAGTGCCCGTTCAAGCCGACGTCACCGACCGGGATCAGGTCCACCACGCCTTCGCCACCGCGCGGGAGGCGCAGGGGCCGATCACCATCCTCGTCAACAATGCCGGTGCCGCGGCCGGGATGCCGTTCGCGAAGGTGAGCGAGGCGCTCTGGCGCGACATGATGGCGGTCAATCTCGACGGGGTTTTCCACTGCTGCCAGGCCGCTTTGGCCGATCTCCTCGCCGCCGAAGCCGGGCGGATCGTCACCGTCGCCTCGATGGCCGGCCTCTACGGCTTCGCTTATGCCGCGCCCTATATCGCCGCGAAGCACGGGGCGGTCGGCCTCACCCGCGCCCTCGCCGCCGAATATGCCGGCACCCGGTTGCGCGTGAACGCCGTCTGCCCGGGCTTCGTCGAGAGCGACATGACCGCCCGGTCGATCGCCAACATCACCGCCAAAACCGGCCGAAGCGCCGAGGAAGCGCGGGCCGAACTTGCCCGGCTCAATCCCTCCGGGCGGCTGATCGCTCCAGAGGAGGTCGCGGCGGCGGTGCTTGACCTCGCCCTCTCGGAGCGGAACGGTGAGGCCGTGGAGATCGCATGAACCCGAACAGCTTCGCCCCCGAGCACTTCCTCTGGCACTTCGCCGGGGGCGTCGCCACGATCACCCTCGATCGGCCCGAGCGGAAGAACCCGCTCACCTTCGAGAGCTATGCCGAGCTTCGCGACACCTTCCGCGCCCTCGTCTACGCCCGCGAGGTGAAGGCGGTGGTGATCGCCGGCGCCGGCGGCAATTTCAGCTCCGGCGGCGACGTTCACGAGATCATCGGGCCGCTCACCCAGATGGGCATGCCCGGCCTGCTCGACTTCACCCGAATGACCGGCGACCTGGTCAAGGCGATGCGTGCCTGCCCGCAGCCGATCGTCGCCGCGATCGACGGAATCTGCGCGGGCGCCGGCGCGATCCTCGCCATGGCCTCGGACCTCCGCCTCGCCGCGCCGGGCGCGCGCGTCGCCTTCCTCTTCACCCGGGTCGGCCTTGCCGGCTGCGACATGAGCGCCTGCGCCATCCTGCCCCGCATCGTCGGCCAGGGCCGCGCCGCCGAGCTCCTCCTCACCGGCCGCTTCATGACGGCGGAAGAGGGGGAGCGCTGGGGCTTCCACAACCGCCTCGTCGAGCCCGAACGCCTGCTCGACGAGGCGCACGCGCTCGCCCGCGAGCTGGCGAACGGCCCGAATTTCGCCCACGGCATCACCAAGACGCAGCTCAACCAGGAATGGAACGTCAGCCTCGAAACCGCGATCGAGATGGAGGCCCAGGCCCAGGCGATCTGCATGGCCACCGACGACTTCAAGCGCGCCTTCGAAGCCTTCGCGGCGAAACGCTCGCCGGAGTTCAAGGGTGATTGACGCGGAAAAACCCCCCTCCCATCCAGGGAGGGAAGAATGAAGGATTTCCTCGACTGGCCGTTCTTCGACGACCGTCACCGAGCGCTCGCCAACGACCTGGAGCGCTGGTGCGAGTCGGAGCTGACGGACGAGGACCCCGCCGATGTCGACGAGGCCTGCCGCGCCCTCGTCCTCAGGCTCGGCGAGGGCGGCTGGCTGACGTATTGCGTACCCGACGCGGAAGGCCGCCTCGACGTGCGCTCGCTCTCCCTCATCCGTGAAACCCTAGCGCGCCACTCCGGCCTCGCCGACTTCGCCTTCGCCATGCAGGGCCTCGGATCCGGCGCGATCAGCCTGTTCGGCTCGGACGACCAGAAGCGCGCCTATTTGCCCGCCGTCTCGCGTGGCGAAAAGATCGCCGCCTTCGCCCTCACCGAACCGGCATCCGGGTCCGACGTCGCCGCGATCGAGATGCAGGCGGAGGAGAAGGACGGCTCGTGGGTCCTGAACGGCACCAAGACCTACATCTCCAATGGCGGCATCGCCGACTTCTACATCCTCTTCGCCCGAACCGGCGAGGCGGCGGGCGCCAAGGGACTCTCGGCCTTCATCGTCGAGAGCGGTACCGAGGGCCTGGACGCCGATGAGCGGATCGAGGTCATCGCGCCGCACCCGCTGGCGACTCTGAAGGTCCGGAACATGCGGCTTCCCGCCCACGCCCTCCTCGGCGAGCGCGGCAAGGGATTCGCCCAGGCCATGGCGACGCTGGACGTCTTCCGCACCACCGTCGGAGCGGCCGCCCTCGGCTTCGCGAAACGGGCTTTGGACGAAGCGACTCGGCGGGCGCTGACGCGGCGTCTGGGCGAGGGCATGCTCGCCGACAATGCGATCACCCAGTCGAAGCTCGCCGAGATGGTGCTCGACGTCGAGACCTCCGCTTTGCTCGTCTACCGCGCCGCCTGGCTGCGCGACGTAAAAGGCCGGCGCAACAGCCGCGAGGCGGCGCTCGCCAAGCTCCACGCCACCGACAGCGCGCAAAGCGTGATCGACAAGGCCGTGCAGCTGTTCGGCGGCCTCGGGGTCACCCGCGGCGTCCCGGTCGAGCGGCTCTCCCGCGAGATTCGGGCGCTGCGCATCTACGAGGGGGCTTCGGAAGTGCAGAAGGTGGTGATCGCCCGCGCCCACCTGGCGGAGTATCGCGCATGAAGACCTTGCAGCCGCCCGGCTGGCCGCGGCCGAAAGGCTATGCCAACGGAGTCTCGGCGCGGGGCCGGACGATCTTCACCGCCGGCGTGATAGGCTGGGACGAGCAGGAACGCTTCGCCGCGACGGACCTCGCCGGCCAGTTCCGGCAGGTGCTGAAGAACATCCTCGCGATCCTCGCCGAGGATGGCGCGGGCGCGGAGCATGTCGTCCGGATGACCTGCTACGTCACCAGCCGCGACGAATATGTGGCAAGCCTGGCCGACATCGGGGGGGACTGGCGCGAGACGATGGGCCGCCACTTCCCGGCCATGGCCGTGGTGGAGGTCTCCGCGCTGGTCGAGCCCGAGGCCAAGGTGGAGATAGAGGCGATTGCGGTGGTGCCCGACTGATGCGCTCGGCGCATCTCGACACCTTCGTCCGCGACCGGCTGCCCCCGCCGCACCTGCAGCCCGAATTCCTCTTCGACCTGCCCGAGCTTCACTATCCTGACGCGCTCAACGCCGCGGTCGAGCTGATCGACGAGGCTCCCGCCGACGCGCCGGCCGTCATCAACGACGCCGGGACCTGGACCTACGGCCGGATGCGCGATCTCTCCGACCGCATCGCCCGGCTGCTGGCGGAGGAGGAAGGCCTTGTCCCCGGCAACCGGGTGCTGCTGCGCGGGCCGAACGGGGCGATGCTGTTCGCTGCCTGGCTCGGCGTGCTGAAGGCGGGGGGCGTGCTGGTCACGACCATGCCGATCCTCCGCGCCGGCGAGGTCGCCACTATCCTGAAGCGGGCGCAGGTCCATCACGCGATCGTCGACGAACGCTGCCTCGCCGATTTCCTGAGGGCGGCGGACGAGACCGGCCTGGTACGTTCGCTGCTCACCTACTGCGGCGATCGCGGCGGCGGTACCCTCGAAGCGCGGCTGCAGGCGACGGCGTCGGGCTTCACGGCGGCCGCGACGCACCGCGACGACGTGGCCATGATCGCCTTCACCTCCGGCACGACCGGCGTGCCGAAGGGCTGCGTCCACTATCATCGCGACGTCCTCGCCCCGGCCGACAGCTTCGCCCGCCATGTGCTGAGACCGGAGCCGGGCGGGCGCTGGCTCTGCTCCGCCCCGATCGCCTTCACCTTCGGGCTGGGCATGCAGCTCATCTTCCCCTGGCGGTTCCGGGGCGCGGCGGTGACGGTGGAGCAGCCGGGGCCGAAGCCTCTGCTGGAAGCGGTGGCGAAATTCCAGGTCACCCATCTCGCGACCGCCCCGACCGCCTACAAGGCGATGCTCGGGCTGCTGGCGGAGGGCGCCGCCGCCAAAGCCCCTCCCCTCGATGGGGAGGGGTTGGGGCGGGGTGGGTTACGAGACCCGCACCGCCCTTCGTCGAACCTCACCCCCACCCAACCCGCCCCCGGCGAGGGGGAGGGCGTTTGCCTCGCCTCCCTCACGACCTGCGTCTCCGCCGGCGAGCACCTCCCGGCCGCCACCTGGCGCGCCTGGCACGAAGCGACGGGCCTTCGCATTGTCGATGGGATCGGCGCCACCGAGATGATGCACATCTTCATCTCCGCCTCGGGCGACGACATCCGCCCCGGCGCCACCGGCAAGGCGGTGCCCGGCTACCGGGCCTGCGTGCTGGACGAAGACGGCGCCCCCCTCCCCCACGGCACCGGACGCCTGGCCGTGAAGGGACCGACCGGCTGCCGCTATTTCGACGACGCGCGCCAATCCGACTACGTCCAGGGCGGCTGGAACGTCACCGGCGACACCTACCGGCAGGACGAGGATGGCTATTTCTGGTATGTCGCCCGATCCGACGACATGATCGTGTCGGCAGGTTACAACATTGCCGCGCCCGAGGTGGAGAACGCCCTCTACGCCCATCCGGCGGTGCAGGAATGCGCGGTGATCGGTGTGCCATGCGAGGAACGGGGGCAGAAGGTGAAGGCCTTCGTCGTGGCGGCGGCCGGCCATGCGGCGGGGCCGGAGCTGGCGGCGGCCCTCCAGGACCACGTCAAGGCGGCGATCGCCCCCTACAAATATCCGCGCGAGATCGAATTCGTCGCGGCCCTGCCCAAAACCGCCACCGGCAAGCTCCAGCGCTTCGCCCTCAAGTGAACCTGAAGCTCAGCAGGCCTGCTTTTCGGGCGCGGCGGAGCTGCCCGTGGGGAGCCGGCGCACCCCCTCCAGGCAATGGGGCGGGACGGGCGTCGCGGCGGCGGGCGCGGCGTCGGTGGCGGTCTTGTGGCCGAGAGGCGCCTGCGGCTTCTCAGGCAGGCCGGACAGCGCCCAATGCAGCTGCGAATTGGGCTGCGCCGTCTGCGCCATGGTCGCGGCGACCGCGGCTTCGCGCGTCATCGGCACGTAGCGGCGGACCACCGCGCGGTTGGCCATGCTGGTCTGGGCGGCGACGACGCCCGCGAGGTTGCTCGCCGCCGGCACGGGAATGGTGACGTCGGGATTGGCCGCGGCAGCCGCGGCAGCCGCGGCGGCGGCGGCCGGATCGATGACGGGCACGTCGACCGCGTCGGCGAGGCTGCTCGGGTCCGAGGTCAACCGGCGCATCAGCGCGATCTGCGGCTCGCCGGAGGACGGGCGGAATCGGAAGGCGGGGGGGCGGCCCCAGCCGCCGTCCCAGCGGTAGAAGATCTGGCTGCCGACATTCTGAAGCTTGACCAGCGAGGAGCTCCAATAGGGCACCACCCAATTGGTATGGTAATGAGTCGCCCAGCCGACCGGCGCGTAGACCTTGCCCGCCAGCGCCTGCTCGGCGACCGCCTTCGCCCGCGCCCAGCCGCCGGCGCTCGGCGTCCGCGCCAGCGCACCGTCGCAGGTGAAGGTGAACTGGCAGCCGGTCGAGCGCTCGGACCCCTGGAAGACGACTCCGCAGACGCTCTTCGGGAAAGCCGGATGGCGGACTCGGTTGAGCACCACCTGCGCCACCGCCCGCTGCCCCTCGAGGGGCTCGATCGCCGCTTCGTAATAGACCGCGGCGGTCAGGCATTCGAGCGCGCGGAGGCGGTCGGCGGGCGTCGCGAAGGTGGCGGCGAAGGGCCGGGCCGCGGGATTGGGAAGCTCGGAGACCGGAACCGCCGCATTGATCGCCAGCGCGTCCTGCGGCGCGACGTCGCGGAACTGGAGCGGCTCGGGCTGGGGCGGGATGCCGAGGCCGGGAATGACCAGATTGGCGGGCACGTTGGCGTGGGCGACGCCGGCGACCGGCCTCACCGTGCCGACGCTGAGCCCGGCGACGACGTAGAGCAGGACCGTCACCGCCAGCATCAGGGCGCTCAGCACATGCTTCCTGTCCGGCAGCGAAGGCAGGCGCAGGGAGGGCATCGTGATCGGCTTGCTCAGCATCCGTGACTCCGCAAGGGGGCCGCGCCCCTTAAGGGAGACGGCGTCTTTTCGCAACCGCACCGAGCCGCGCACGAGGCAGCGCGAGAGCCCGGCACGACGGGAAACCGGAACAAAGCCCGCTTTCCGTGCATAGCCGAAATGGCCCTGAACCTCAAATTTTCAAGGGATTGAAGGGCCTGCTCAGCCCGCGGCGGCGGCGCGATATCGGGCGCGGAACCGGTCCGCAAAGGCCCTCAGCCGCCGTTCGGCGATCGCCGCGCGCAGGTCCGCCATCAGCTGCTGGTAGAAATAGAGATTATGCTCCGTCATCAGCATCGCCCCCAAAATCTCGCCCGCGCGGACGAGGTGGTGGAGATAGGCGCGCGACCAGGTGGCGCAGACCGGGCAGCCGCAATCGGGGTCGAGCGGGGCCTCGTCCTCGCCGAACCGCGCGTTGCGGATGTTGATGGGCCCGTCGCGGGTGAAGGCCTGGCCGGTGCGGCCCGAGCGGGTGGGGAGAACGCAGTCGAACATGTCGATGCCGCGCTCCACCGCGCCGACGATGTCGTCGGGCTTGCCGACGCCCATCAGGTAGCGCGGCCGGTCGGCGGGGAGCTGCCCGGCGGCGAAATCGAGGCAGTCGAACATCGCCCCCTGCCCCTCCCCCACGGCCAGGCCGCCGACGGCATAGCCGTCGAACCCGATCGCCGTCAGCGCGTCCGCCGAGGCCCGCCTCAGGCCCTCCTCCAGCGCGCCCTGCTGGATTCCGAACAATGCAGCCCCCTCCGCATGGCTGCCGCCCGCGTCGAACGCGGCGCGCGAGCGCCCGGCCCAGCGCATCGAGCGCGCCATCGCCGCTTCCTGCTCATCGCGCCGCGACGTGGTCGGCACCAGCTGGTCGAAGGCCATGACGATGTCGGCGCCGAGCAGCCGCTGGATCTCGATCGAGCGCTCCGGCGACAGCATGTGCCTGGTGCCGTCGAGGTGGCTGCGGAAGGCGACCCCCTCCTCCGTCACCTTCGTCAGCTCCGACAGGCTCATCACCTGATAGCCGCCGCTGTCGGTGAGGATCGGCCGCTCCCAGCCCATGAAGCGGTGCAGCCCGCCGAGCCGCGCCACCCGCTCCGCGCCCGGGCGAAGCATCAGATGATAGGTGTTGCCGAGGAGGATGTCGGCGCCGCTCGCCCGCACGTCGGCCGGCTTCATCGCCTTGACCGTCGCCGCCGTCCCGACCGGCATGAAGGCCGGCGTTCGGATATCGCCGCGGCGCATCGAGATGAGGCCGATGCGGGCGGCGCCGTCGGTCGCGGCGATCGAAAAGGCGAAGCGGGGGCGGGATTCCATCGGACGGGAGCCTTAGCCCCACTCGACATCGCGCGCCAACTCGCCGATGTAGCCTCCCGAAGGAGACCGACCATGGCCAAGGGACAGGTGCGCGGCAACAAGGAAGCCAGGAAGCCGAAGAAGGAAGTGAAGAAGACGATCGCGGCCAAGCCGTCCACCAAGGGTACGCTGGCGAGCGACTGATGGCCGAGCCCTTCGCCCGCCACCGCCAGCCGTGGAAGAGCGAGGAGCTCCAGAAGCTCCACCAGCTCGCGGGCAAGAACATGTCGCTGAGGGCGATCGCCAAGGCATTGACCCGAAGCGAGGAGTCGGTGAAGGACCGCGCGAAAATCGACGGCCTGAAGATCAGCAAGCTGCGCTGAGGCTCGGCCCGCCCGGACGAAAGACACGCGCATGGCCGACACGCCTCCCGACCGCCTCTCCCTCGACCCCCGAAGCGCCTGGTTCGACGCCGACCTGCTCCGCCGCGGCGTCGGGGTCCGCTTCAAGGGCCGCGAGCGCCGCGACGTCGAGGAATATAGCGTCGCCGAAGGCTGGATCCGGGTGCAGGCCGGCAAGACGATGGATCGCCACGGCCGCCCGCTGACCATCCGCCTGAATGGCGAGGTAGAGCCCTATTTCACCGGCGGTGCCGAAGAGACGGCGGACGAAGGCGAGGCCTGACGCCGCCAGGGCATGTGCACTTCGTAGACGGGGGCATCGGTGGGGTGACGGCGCTCCGCCGTCACCAGCCGTCGCCGCTTGAGGTGCGCGACCGCCGCCTGCACCGCCGACTTCGACAGCCCGGTGCGGGTCGCGATCGTCTGCAGGCTGGCGGCGACCCGCGGCCGCCCCTCTCCGGCGGACTGACGCCACAGCCAGAGATAGACGAGGAAGGCGGAAGGGGCGCGGTCGTGACCGGCGAGGTCGCGCATCAGCACGTCCACGATATAGGGATCGAGGGGGAGCGGCTGCATCATCTTCGCCACTATAGTGTTTAACGGACGGCTTGTCCCCCCGCCCCGGGCGCTGGAATGTCTCCTCGCGATTGGAGCCGGCACGATGATCACGCACGTCAAGTTCGTCAGCATCCCGACCGCGGACCAGGACCGCGCCCTCGCCTTCTGGACGGAGAAGGTCGGCTTCACGGTGGTGAGCGACCAGCCGTTCAGCGAGAAGCAGCGCTGGATCGAGCTCGCCGTCCGCGACAGCGACACCCGCTTCGTCCTGTTCACGCCCGAGGGGCAGGAGGACCGGATCGGCAGCTTCTGGAGCGGTGCGCTGGCCTGCGACGACGTCGAGGCGACCTGGCGCCAGCTGTCGGAGCGGGGCGTCGAGTTCGACTCGCCGCCCCGGAAGCAACCCTGGGGCACTTTCGCCACGATGAAGGACCCGGACGGCAACCGCTTCGTCCTCAGCTCCCGCTGAACTCCGCCTCGGCCGCGCCTCTGGGGCTGCCCGCCGGCAGCAGGTGGCGCCCCGCCTCGACGAATGGCATCAGCACCGCGCCTTTGGCCCCGTGCGGGTCGTAGCCCGGATCGGCGATGCCGAAGGCCAGGCGCTCACGCCGGGCCGAGGGGATGCGAAGCGTCCCTGCCAGCCAGTCGAACAGAGCGAGGCTGCTGCCGAGATTGCAATTGTGGTGGCGCGGATCGACCGAATGGTGGAGCTGGTGGTGGGCCGGGCTGAGCACGACGCGGCCCCAGCGCCCGGTGGTGGCGATCCATAGATGGGTGTGCTGGAGCTGGGTCAGCACGATCGAGCAGACGAAGACGAGGAGGTTGGCCCCCGCCACCGACCCGTGCGGTACCCCCAGCCAGTGGCCGGCGACCGCCGCCGTCGCCCCCGTCGCCGCCGAGGCCATGTTGTAGAACAGGATCGTGTCGACAGGGTGCACCCGGAAGTTGGTGAGCGGCGACAAGGAGGTCGCGCTGTGGTGGACCTTGTGGAACGCCCAGAGCGGCGCAAGGCGGTGACTCATCCAATGGTTGACCCAATAAGCCCCCTCATAAGCCACGAACACCGCGACCGTCATCGCGCTCCACGCCAGGACTGGGGACGCGGCGGCACGCACCGGCTCGCCCAGCCGCTCCGCCACCGCCTGCGCCCACCAGTCGGCGGAGACCAGCGCCCAGCCGAGCATCGCGCCGAGGCCGAACAGGCTGAAGGCCATGCCCGCAATGTCGAGCCGCCCCGAGGCGCTGCGGATCAGCCGCCGCGGAAACAGCGCCCGCGCCAGCGGCCGCAGCCGCACCGGCCGCCGCCGTCCGCTCGGCACCGCGCCCCGCAGGGCCAGCGCGAGCGCCAGCACCATTGCCGCGGCAGGAACGGGCGAAAGATGAAGCATGGCTCTCCTCGGCTGCAACGCCGGGAGGAGGCTTAGGAAAACAGGGTGGAGGGTTGGTTAACGTGCCACCGCACTCGGACGGGGAAATGGTGCCCAGGAGAGGACTCGAACCTCCACGCCCTTGCGAGCGCCAGCACCTGAAGCTGGTGCGTCTACCAATTCCGCCACCTGGGCACGGGGTAGGAGCGGCGAGTTAGGGGCGGCACCGGCGCTTGTCAACGCGCGGGAGAGCAGGCAAGGGGGCGCCGACTTGCCTTAGCTTTCAAGGGACTGGAGATGGACCGTCTGGTCACGTTGTTCGGCGGCGGCGGCTTCCTCGGCCGCTACGTCGCGCAGGCGCTGTTCAACACCGGCGCCCGGGTCCGCATCGTCCAGCGCAACCCCGGCGCGGCCTTCTTCCTGAAGCCGCTGGCGAGCCTCGGCCAGGTCCAGTTCGTCGCCGGCGACATCCGCGACGCGGCGCGGGTGCGGGCGGCGGCGGAGGGGAGCCAGGCGGTCGTAAACCTCGTCGGCATCCTCAAGGGCGATTTCGACGCGATCCAGGTCGAGGGCGCGCGCACCGTTGCCGAGGCGGCCGCCGCGGCCGGCGCCGCCGCCCTCGTCCACGTCTCGGCGCTCGGCGCGGACCCGGAGGCGCCGTCGGCCTATGCGCGGAGCAAGGCGGAGGGCGAGGCGGCGGTCCGCGCGGCCTTCCCCGCGGCGACCTTGGTGCGGCCTTCGCTGCTATTCGGTCGGGAGGACAATTTCGTCAATCGCTTCGCCGGCCTCGCCCGCCTCGCGCTCGTGCTGCCGGTGATCCGCGGCGGCATGAAGATGCAGCCCGTCTATGCGGCCGACGCCGCCCGCGCCGTCGCCGCCGCGGCGCTCGATCCGGCGAGCCGCGGCGGCAAGACCTATGAGCTCGGCGGTCCGCAGGTGATGACCATGCGCGAGCTGATCGCCTGGATATGCGAGACGACCGGGCGCGAGCGCACCCTCATCGACGTCCCCGATCCGGTCGCGGCCGTCCTCGCCCGCGTGATCGGCTGGCTGCCCGGCGCGCCGATCACCCACGACCAATATCTGATGCTGACCCGCGACAGCGTCGTCTCGCCGGGCGCGCAGGGCCTGGAGGCCTTCGGCATCCCCAGGACGCCGCTCATCGCCGTCGCTGAAGGCTGGCTCACCGCCTACCGCCGCCACGGCCGCTTCGCCGCCAAGCAGCCTTACTGACCATGGGCGAGATCCTGACGATCATCCTGCTCGGCATCGTCGAAGGCGTGACCGAGTTCATCCCGGTCTCCTCGACCGGCCACCTGATCCTGGCGGGCGCGCTGCTCGGCTATGACGAGAATCACTGGAAGGTGTTCAACGTCGTCATCCAGCTCGGCGCGATCCTTGCCGTGGTCGTCCTCTACTGGCGCACCTTCCTGGCGGTGCTGGCAGGCCTCGTCCGCCGCGAGCCGGGCGCCTGGCGCTTCGTCCGCAATATCCTCCTCGCTTTCCTTCCGTCGGCCGTGATCGGCCTCATCCTCCACAAGCAGATCGAGGCGCTGCTGGGGAGCCCGGTGACGGTCGCGGTCGCGCTGATCGCCGGCGGGCTGGCCATCCTGGCGATCGAGCGGGTTGCCCCAGAGGGCGAGGAGCGCGGCATCGCCGACATGCCGATGCGCCAGGCGGTCACCATCGGCTTCATCCAGTGCCTCGCCATGATCCCGGGCGTCAGCCGCTCGGGCGCGACCATCCTCGGCGCGCGCGCGCTCGGCGTGCAGCGCCGCACCGCGGCCGAGTTCAGCTTCTTCCTCGCCATCCCGACCATGCTCGGCGCGACCACGCTGGAGCTGGCCAAGAATCGCGCCGATCTGGGCGTCGGCCTCGGCGCCATCGCGCTCGGCTTCGCCGTCTCGTTCGTCGTCGCCCTCGTGGTGATCCGCTGGTTCATCGGCATCGTCTCGCGCCGCGGCTTCGCGCCTTTCGCCTGGTACCGGATCGCGGCGGGCGCGGTGGCCCTCGCCTGGCTTCTGGCCCGATAAGGCTTGCCGTTCAGGAAAGACTAAGGCTCGATTCCCGATAAGCCGCAACCGAGTCGCCGCGGAGCGCGTTTCGCCGCGCGTACCGGCCTGTGAAAAAGGGAGGCCCTTCTTGCGTAAACTGATCCTCGCCGCGAGCCTGCTCGCGATCGCCGCTCCCGCCGCCGCGCAGCCGCGGCACGATCCCCGCTACGATCCGCGCGACGAAGAGCTGCTCCGCCACGTGCCGAGCGCCTATGAAGTCGATCGCGCGGGCCGCATGCTCGCGCGCGTCACCGACGCCTTGATGGACATCGACATCGGCCCGGTGGCCGACGCGGTCGATCCCGCGCGCCGCTACGACCGCCGCTACCGTGGGCCGGAGACGCTCGGCGACCTCGCCAGCCGCGACGACCCTTATGCCCGCGAGCGCCTCCACGACGAGATCCGCGCCACCACCACCGGCCTCGGCGCGGTCACGGAGGAGGTCGCGATCGTCACCCCGATGCTCCGCCGCTCGATCGAGGACGCCGCCCGCCGCTTGGACGCCGCGATGCGCGACCGCGACTACCGCCGCTACCGCGACGATTATCCCTACGACCGCCGCTAAAAAGCGGGGATAAGCCGCGGCAGGCTGTGGACGGGGCGTCACGCGCCCCGCTAAGGCTGCGCGCATGTGGCAGCTCTATCAATTCCCGCTCTGCCCCTTCTCCCGCAAGGTGCGCCTGATGCTGACGGAGAAGGGCATCGCGCACGAGCTCGTCCGGGAATATCCGTGGCTTCGGCGCGACGAGTTCGCGGACCTCAATCCCGCCGGGAAGACGCCCGTCCTGGTCGAGGAATCACGCGGCATCGTCCTCATCGATTCGGGCGCGATCTGCGAATATTTCGAGGAGACGGTCGACAAGGCGCCGATGATCCCGGGCACGGCCCCCAACCGCGCCGAGGTCCGCCGGCTCGTCGCCTGGTTCGACGAGGGCCTCCACGGCGACGTCGTCAAGCCGCTGATGGAGGAAAGGATGACGAAGCGGCTGGTCAACCGCGACGCGCCCGACACGCGCGTGCTGCGCGACGCGATGAAGACCGCCAACGCCCATATCGACTATATCGACTATCTGCTCGACCACCGCCGCTGGCTCGCCGGCCCCGTCCTCAGTCTCGCCGACCTCGCCGCCGCCGCCCAGCTTTCGGTCGCCGACTATCTCGGCGGCATCGACTGGCGCGGCCACAAGCAGACCGCGGACTGGTATATGGTGATGAAGTCCCGCCCCAGTTTCCGCCCGCTCCTCGCCGAGCGCATGGAGGTGATCACCCCCCCGGCCCATTACGACAAGGTGGATTTCTAGGGCAGAACGGGCCTGCCAGTTCGAGCGCGGGGCGCCTCGAGATCCCCGACCAGAGTGGTCAGCACCCGCATGGCGCGCGCTCGGGTGCTTTCGCCCTGGGTGGGAAGCACAAGCAGGTCCGGGGCGATGCCGGCCACCTCGTCGGTGCCGTCCCGGCGGAGGCGGATGCAGTTCGGCATCCGGTACCGAAGCCTCGAGTGCGGCAGCACCAGGGGTTCCGCCTCGGCCATGAAGCCGCAACCGTCGCCGCCGGTGCGGGTCCCGATCGTCCTGGCGACACCATTGTCCTTCATCACCGCCGCGAACATCTCCGCCGCCGAATAGCTGGTGGCGCCGGTCAGCAGGTAGGTCGCGCCCCGCCAGCTCCCCCGCCACCGCTCGACCTGCGCCGGCCAGTAGAGGAGCGCGGCGACACGCGGGTCTCCAACCGAGCCGGGCGCCAGATAGTTGAAGGCGCCGCTCGCCCAGCCGGCGTCGAGCAGACGGCTGCATTCCGACCGCCCCCACGGCCGCCGCTCCCGCCATACCCACGCCATGTCGCAATGGCGGGTGGCAACGAGCGGCTTTCGCGCTTCGAATGCGGCCGCGCCGGCGCCCGCCTGGGCGCCGGGCGCGGCCTTCAGCGCGGCGATCTGCTCATCGAAATAATCGGTCGCAGGCTTGGCGGCGGCCATGAGCAGCCGGGCTGAGACCACCGGGCGGGCGGTGAAGAGGCGGGCCGCCCAGTCGGCCGATTCGTCGCCGCCGCTATTCGCGCCGACGTCCACAAGCACCGCCGCCACCCCCTCCGCCTCGAATCGCCTCAGCTGCGCCGCCAGCGCCTCGAACCAGAAGCGGGTGACGCGCTTTTCGAAGGCCTCGGGGTCATTTCTCGTCTTCGCGTCGCTCGCCGGCCAAGCGCGCAAGCACGCGCTGGGATATTGCTGGCGGCTGAAATTCTTGAGCCGGACGATGCCGATCCGGCGCCCGCCCACCGCGACAATTCCGGCGCGGACGGCGCTGCCGACACCGTCGGCGTGCATGACGAAGCCGGGGAGCGATTCGAACGGCAGCGAGAATGCCGCCTGGGAGCGGTCGGCATAGCCCAGGGCCGCGCATCCCTCGCCCGCATCGACGTGCGCCAAATCGCGTTTCGGCGGCTCCGCCGAGGGCGTTGCGAGCGGCGCCGTGAGGAACGGCAATTGCGACAAATGGCCGTCGTGGAAGGAGGCGATGAAATTGCCCAGCGCGAGCCGCGCCTCCTCGTCGGAGTCCGCCTGCTCCAGCGCCTTGGTCGTGCGCCGGTCGAGCGCGGGCAGGTCGACTCCGCCTTCGGGCGAGCCGAACCAGGCGAGATTGGCATAGCCGTCTTCCATACCGGCCTTGAGCGCGGCATAGTCTTCCAGCCAGGCGGTCCGCGCGAACGGCGGCGTTTCCGACGGCGGCGCCGCGGCGCCGGCCAGCCAGGCCGCCATCGCCAGCATCGATATCCGGACCTTGCTTGCCATGAGCGCCGCTCCGTTGCGGAGCCACGCTAGCCGCCCGTCGCGGCCGTGTATTGTACGTTGCCGCCGATTGTACGGCGCTACTGCACGGCGGAGCGAAACCGCGCCGGCGTCACCCCGTAGGCCGCCCGGAAGGCGCGGGTGAGGTGCGCCTGATCGTAAAAGCCGCATTCCGACGAGATGGCGGCGATCGGCGTCCGGCTCCGGGACAGCCGCTCCGCCGCTTGTTCCAGCCGCTTCTGGCGAATGCATTCCCCGATCGTCTTGCCCAAGGCGCGCCTGAAAGCGGCGGAGAGCCGCACCGGATCGGCCCCGACCGCCGCGGCGATCTCCGCGAGGGTCAAGGCGCCGCAGGCGCGCTGCGCGATGATGTCGAGCGCGGCCGAAACGGCGCGGCCGCCTCGGCATTCGGCGTCTTGGGCGGAACGGCCGAGCAGCCCGAGCAGCTCGCCGACCAGGCCTTCGACGATCATCGCGCTGCATCCGTCGGGCGCCTTCAGCTCTGCGGCCAGCTGGATGCCGATCGCCCGCAGCCGCCCGCCGCGGACGAACGGCGCCTCCTCCAGCCTCACGCCGTCGGCAAGAAAGTCCAGCGCCGCCGCCGTCGGTCGCATCAGCAGCTTCAGCGCCCCGCCGGCGCGGAAGGTCTGCGCATGCGGCTCGAAAGCCGGGCAATAGAGGAGGTGGCCGGCCCGATGCTCCGTCTCCGCCCCCCGGATACGGTCCAGATATCGGCCGGCGAGGACGAGGCAGAGGACCGGCTCGTCATGGTGGTGCGCCGGCAGCCGCGAGGAAGGCGCATAGCGCCGCGCACCGATCGCCGACACCCACCGCGTCGCGGGAGTCATGCCCGCTTCGCCGTCACGAAATAATCGAGCGACTTGTTGTCCGAGAGGTGAAAACCCCGCGCCGGGCCCCAGGCGAGGCCGTGGCAGTCGACGACCTCAAGGCCGGCGTCGGCGATCAGCGCGCACATCTCCTCGGGGCAGAGGAACTTCTCCCAATCGTGGGTGCCGCGCGGGATTCGGCCGGTGCCTTCGCCGAGCACGATCAGCATCAGCCGCGACAGCGAAGTCCGGTTCGGGGTCGACAGCACCATGAGCCCGCCGGGAGCGAGCGCGCCCGCCAGGCCGTGCACGAAAGCGCGGACGTCCGCGACATGTTCGACCACCTCGAGCGAAGTCACAAGGTCATATTCCCCCTCCACCGCCTCGACGCTGCCGACCCGATAGTCGATCGCCAGGCCCTGCTGCAGCGCATGCTCGCGCGCCGCGGCGACGTTCTCCGGGGCCGCGTCCACGCCCGTCACGTCGGCCCCGAGCCGCGCCAGCGGCTCCGCCAGTAGCCCGGCGCCGCAGCCGACGTCCGCGGCCCGCTTGCCCGCGAGCGGCTTCAGATTGCACTCGTCGAGGCTCCAATGCTGGTCCACCCGGTCGCGTATGTAGGCGAGCCGGACCGGGTTCAGCCGGTGGAGCATGGCCGACGAGCCGCTGGGATCCCACCAGTCGGCGGCCATCCGCCCGAAATGCGCCGTCTCGCGCGGATCGATGGTCGTGCCGGTTGCCGTGCTCATGGCTCGCATTTATCAGGACGTCGCTCCACCCCCAACGCAAAAGCATCCCGGATGGACCATTTCGAGCCGCGCGACGGCATCCTCCACTGCGAAGAGGTGCCGCTGCCGGAGATAGCGGCGGCGGTCGGAACGCCGGTCTACGTCTATTCGACGGCGACGATGGTCCGCCACGCCCGGGTGCTGCGCGCCGCGCTGGAGCCGCTCCCCGATCCGCTGGTCGCTTATGCGGTGAAGGCCAATCCCAATGCGGCCGTGCTGGCGACGCTCGCCCGCGAGGGGCTGGGCGCCGACGTCGTCTCGGGCGGCGAATATCGCCGGGCCCGCGCCGCCGGCGTGCCGGGCGAGCACATCGTCTTCTCCGGAGTCGGCAAGACCGCGGACGAGATGGCGCTGGCGCTGAAAGGCGGCCTCTATCAGTTCAACCTCGAATCCGTCGCGGAGGCGGAGACGCTGTCGCAGGTCGCCACGGCGATGGGGACCGCCGCTCCGGTCGGCTTCCGCATCAACCCCGACGTCGCGGCGGGGACGCATGCCAAGATCTCGACCGGCTCGGCGCGTGACAAGTTCGGCATCGCCGCGGCCGAGGCCCTGGCCGCTTATGCCCGCGCCGCCATACTGCCCGGCCTTCGAGTCCAGGGCATCGCCGTCCATATCGGCAGCCAGCTCACCAGCCTCGCGCCGCTGGAAGCCGCCTTCACCCGTCTCGGCGAGCTCATCGGCGACCTGCGGCGCGCCGGCCACCGCCTCGGCGTCGCGGACCTCGGCGGCGGGCTCGGCGTCTCCTACGATCCGGCCGCCCCGCCCCCGCCGAGCCCGCAGGCCTATGGCGAGATGGTCCGCCGCGTCGCCGCGGGCTGGTGCCTCCGTTTGGTCTTCGAGCCGGGGCGCCTGATCATGGGCAATGCCGGCGTGCTGCTCACCCGGCTGATCCGGATCAAGCCCGGCGCCGCCCACCCCTTCCTCGTCGTCGACGCCGCCATGAACGACCTCATGCGCCCCACGCTCTACGACGCCTGGCACGCCATCGAGGCCGTGGCGCCGCGCGGCGGCCGCACCGTCGCCAACGTCGTCGGCCCGGTCTGCGAAACCGGCGACACCTTCGCCACCGCCCGCGAGATGGACGCCGCCCAGCCGGGCGACCTCCTCGTCTTCCGCACCGCCGGAGCCTATGCCGCGGCGATGTCGAGCACCTACAACAGCCGCCCGCTGACGCCGGAAGTGCTGGTCAACGGCCGCGACTGGGCCGTCGTCCGCCCCCGGCTCGACATCGACGCCCTCATCGCCGCCGACCGGGTGCCGGACTGGCTCCGGCAGAGAGTCGTCCGCTTGCCTTGACGGCGCCGCCTCCTTAACCCCCCGCCATGGCCCGCATCGTGATGAAATTCGGCGGCACTTCGATGGCGGGCATCGAGCGTATCCGCCATGTCGCCGGCCTGGTGAAGCGCGAAGCCGAGGGCGGCCACCAGGTCGCGGTCGTCGTCTCGGCCATGGCCGGCGAAACCGACCGGCTGATCCAGTTCTGCCGCGAGGCCTCGTCGCTCTACGACCCCCGCGAATATGACGTGGTGGTCGCCTCGGGCGAGCAGGTGACCAGCGGCCTCCTCGCCATCACCCTCCAGGGCATGGGGCTCAACGCCAAATCCTATATGGGCTGGCAGCTGCCGATCCGCGCCTCCGGCCATGCCGCCGGCCTGATCGAGGCGATCGACGCCGAGGCGCTGGAGAGCGTGTTCCAGCAGGGCGGGATCGC
>DASWRU010000022.1:0-6155 GCA_036403015.1 Allosphingosinicella sp. | reverse complement strand
ACCCGGAAACCCTCGCGCCCCTCGGTGACGGCGACGACGATTGCGAGGCCCGCCGCGCCGGCCGAATAGCGCAGCGCCGCCACCGCCGTGCCCGGCCACTGCCCCGCCATCGTCTTCACCAGGGCGTCGCCGATCGACAGGGTCGCGAAGCCGCACAAGGCGAGGATCAAGGCGGTGCGGGCGCTGGTCGGGGGCACGCAAATGCCCTCCCCCGCGATTAGGCAATTGTCAAAGTTTCCTCCTTATTCACCACCCGCAGCGGGAAATGTTTCGAGCTTTGCGGCGAGGATCGCTGGTACGATGAGCGCTTTTGGACGACGGAGCGGCAACGGAGGCACGGGCGGCGGACGCCCGCAATTCGGCACCGCGCAGCCGATGAAGGGCCCCGGCCCGGTCAAGCATGATGGCGGCGGCAGCCAGTTCCCGCCGATCGAGCCCGAATCGATCGGCGCCGCGGAAGAAAGCTTCATTCCGCTCGACCGCGGCGACGCGATGGCGCGCCTCGCCGACCGCCAGGCCTTGTCCGGCGAGCAGAGCAGCTCGCGCAGCGAAGGCTTCGAAGCCTCGATCCACCGCATCAAGGAGCAGGTCCTCCCGCGCCTCCTCGAGCGGGTCGACCCCGAGGCCGCCGCGACGCTCTCGAAAGACGAGCTCGCCGAGGAATTTCGACCGATCATCGGCGAGGTGCTCGCCGAGCTGAAGATCAACCTCAACCGGCGCGAGCAGTTCGCGCTGGAAAAGGTGCTGGTCGACGAATTGCTCGGCCTCGGGCCGCTCGAGGAGCTTCTGAGCGATCCCGAGATCAGCGACATCATGGTCAACGGGCCCAACCAGACCTTCATCGAAAAGCGCGGCAAGCTCGAGATCGCCCAGATCCAGTTCCGCGACGAGGAGCACCTCTTCCAGATCGCCCAGCGCATCGTCAACAAGGTCGGCCGCCGCATCGACCAGACGACTCCGCTCGCCGACGCCCGTCTCCAGGACGGCAGCCGCGTCAACGTCATCGTCCCGCCGCTCTCCTTGCGCGGCACCGCCATCTCGATCCGCAAATTCTCCGAGAAGCCGATCACCATCGACATGATGAAGAATTTCGGGTCGATGTCGGAGAAGATGGCGACGGTGCTGAAGATCGCCGGCGCCAGCCGCTTCAACGTCATCATCTCGGGCGGCACCGGCTCGGGCAAGACGACGATGCTCAACGCCTTGTCCAAGCTGATCGACCCGGGCGAACGAGTCATCACCATCGAGGACGCGGCGGAGCTTCGTCTTCAGCAGCCGCACTGGCTGCCGCTCGAGACGCGGCCGCCCAACCTCGAGGGCCAGGGCGCGATCTCGATCCGCGACCTCGTCATCAATGCCCTTCGTATGCGCCCCGACCGCATCATCCTGGGCGAGATCCGCGGCAGCGAGTGCTTCGACCTGCTCGCCGCCATGAACACCGGCCACGACGGCTCGATGGCGACGCTCCACTCCAACTCCCCGCGCGAATGCCTTGCGCGCATGGAGAACATGGTGATGATGAGCGACATCAAGGTGCCCAAGGAAGCGATCAGCCGCCAGATCGCCGATTCGGTCGACCTCATTATCCAGGTCAAGCGCCTCCGCGACGGCACCCGCCGCACCACCAACGTCACCGAGGTGATCGGCATGGAGGGCGACGTCATCGTCACCCAGGAGCTTTTCAAGTTCGAATATCTGGACGAGACCGCCGACGGCAAGATCATCGGCGAATATCGGTCGATGGGGCTGAGGCCCTACACCCTCGAAAAGGCCAAGCAGTTCGGGTTCGACGGGCCCTATCTGGAAGCCTGCCTGTAGCTCACCGAGCGGTTTCGCAAAACGTGTAGTTTTACGCCTTCTGTTGCGCTAAACGGCGGAACGGGAGGGGCGTACTGGCAGTGGCGGGAGAGGGTGCCGAAGCCGCCGGTGCGGCGCATGCGAGGACGCTGGTGGCCGGCCTCAGCCGGGACCTCGCCCGAATCGCCGCCGCCTTGGGCGAGGCGGCGAGGGAAAGCGCCGGCCGGCGCCGGCGCCGAACCCTGGACCAGGGCCCGACCGCGGAGCAGGTCGCGGCGCTGATCGCCGCGAACCGAGGACGCTCCGCCGCGTTCGGCCTCGACCTCGCCGATCCCGGCTGGACCCTCCTCCTCACCCTCTTCCACACCCGACTGGAAGCGCGGCCTGCCCGGCCCGAGGACCTCCCCGCCGCCACCGGCCTCGCCCCGGCCGCCTTGCTGCGCTGGCTCGACCGCCTGTGCGAGAACGGCCATGCCCGCCGCTTTCCCGATCCGGGCACCCCGGGCGACACCCTGGTCGAGCTCACCGACCCCGGCACCGCCCGCATGCGGGACTATTTCGCGGCGGCCGACCGATGGGAATGACGGCCGCGCGCTCAGCCCTTCATCGCCAGGGCGATCGCGGCCACGGCGAGGATGGAGGCGAGGATCTGGATGAGGTGCCAGGGCACGACCCCGACGCGCTCGATGTCGCGCCGTTTCGAACGGCGGTGTTCCGCCCAGGCGGCCGCGGCGGCGACCAGCACGAGGAGGGCGGCGGCCGTCCACAGCATCTCTGACACGGTGAGCTCGGTGAAATCCATCGCGGCCCCTTAACGTCACCGCCCGCGCGGGTCGGCAGCAGCCTTGCCTCGGCGCCTGGCGCGGCGATCAGCGCCCCAGCCGATCGACCTTCGCCTGGAGATCGGCGAGCTCCGCCTTGAGGCGGCGGATCTCGTCCTCGCGATCGGCGGGAGCGGCCTTGGGGCCCGCGGCGGGCTTGGCGGCCGACGCGGCGGACTGGAACAGCTCCATGTTGCGCCGCGCCAGCTCGGCGAACGGATTGGCGGAGAAGGCGCCGGCGAGCGCGTCGCGGAACTGCGACTGGTTGCGCTGGAACGCCTCGAGGCTCGCCTCGAGATATTGCGGCACCATCGACTGCATCTGATCGCCGTACATGCCGATCAGCTGCCTCAGGAAATTGACCGGCAGCATCGTCTTGCCGCGCGCCTCCTCGTCCATGATGATCTGGGTGAGGACGGCATGGGTGATGTCGTCGCCGGAGCGGGCGTCGATCACTTTGAACTCGCGCTTCTGCCGCACCATCTCGGCCAGCCGATCGAGGGTGATGTAGGACGAGCTTTCGGTGTCATAGAGCCGCCGGTTCGCGTATTTCTTGATGATGACCACGTCATCGCCCGACCCCGATGCGGCCATGGAGGGCTCCCTTTCGCTTGACGATAGCGCACTAGCACCGAAGCTTGCCGCACCGCAACAGAGGCCGCGGCCATTGCCTCTGTTCCTGGCGATGCTGCGCAGCGAAACCACCGGCGACCCCACTCGGATGGCGCGGGCGCTGGACGGACTGCGCAAGTATCAGGAAGCGGAGCGGAGGCCGCCGCCTGCCCCGCCGGAGGCGGTGGCGGAGGTGCTGGGGGCGAAGCTGAGGGATTATGGCGGCAGCGGCCTCGCCACGATGTTCGTGCCGTCGCTGATCAACCCCCCATCGATCCTGGACCTGTCGGCGGAGAATTCCCTGCTGCGGTGGCTGGCGGCGCGGGGCCGTGTGCGGCCGCTGCTGGTCGATTGGGGCTGGGACGTGGAGCGCCGCCGGAACCTTGACGTGGCCGGCCATGTCGAGATGGTGCTGCTGCCGCTGCTGGAGGCGCTGGGGGAGAGAACGGCGCTGGTGGGCTATTGCCTGGGCGGCACGATGGCGCTCGGGGCCGCGGCGGCCCGGACGGTGGCGGGGGTCGCGACCATCGCGGCGCCGTGGCGCTTCTCCGGCTTTCCCAACGAGGCGCGGGCGATGCTGGCACAGCTGTGGGCCGGTGCGCAAGCGACCTCCGAGCGCCTGGGCGTGCTGCCGATGGAGGCGCTGCAGAGTGCCTTCTGGAGTCTCGATCCGGGACGCACCGTGGCCAAGTTCGAGGCCTTCGCCGCCATGCCCGCCGACAGCGACAAGGCGCGGGCCTTCGTCACGCTGGAGGATTGGGCGAATGACGGGCCGCCGGTGCCGCACGCCGCCGCGCGCGAGCTGTTCGAAGGCCTCTTCGCGCAGGATGCGAGCGGCGGCGGCGGCTGGCTGGTGGCGGACCCGGCTGCGCTGCCCTGCCCGGTGCTGGAAGTGGTTTCCACAATCGACCGGATCGTCCCCGCGGCGACCGCGGCGGGGGCCGGCGAGCGGATCGAGCTGGCGCTCGGCCATGTCGGCATGGTGGTCGGGAGCCGGGCGAAGGCGGCGCTGTGGGAGCCGCTGGAGGGCTGGCTTTCGCGGCTGGGATCAAGCTGCTAGGGGGCGCTTCGCTACGGCGCGAAGGACATCAGCCAGGAGCCCCCCATGACCGCCCCCACCGACGTCGTCATCATCGCCGCCAAGCGCACGCCCGTCGGGGCGTTCCTCGGCGCCTTCGCCGCCGTGCCGGCCCACGAGCTGGGGCGGACCGCGATCGAAGCGGCGCTCGCCCAGGCCGGCGTGGCGCCGGAGGATGTCGGCGAGGTGATCCTGGGCCAGGTCCTGACCGCGGCTCAGGGGCAGAACCCCGCCCGCCAGGCGGCGATGGCGGCGGGCGTGCCGAAGGAAGTGCCGGCCTGGGGGGTCAACCAGGTGTGCGGATCGGGGCTTCGCGCGGTGGCGCTGGCGACGCAGATGATCCAGACCGGCGATGCCAAGGTGGTGGTCGCCGGCGGCCAGGAATCGATGAGCCTGTCGAACCACGCCCAGGCGCTTCGCGCCGGCACCAAGATGGGCGGCCTCGAGCTCATAGACACGATGATCAAGGACGGCCTCACCGACGCCTTCAACGGCTATCACATGGGCATCACCGCCGAGAACCTGGCCGAACGCTACCAGATCACGCGCGACGAGCAGGACGCCTTCGCCACCGCCTCGCAGAACAAGGCGTCGGCGGCGCGGGCGGAGGGAAGGTTCGCCGACGAGATCGCGCCAGTGACCGTGAAGGGACGCAAGGGCGACACGATCGTCGAGCACGACGAATATATCAGGGACGGAGTAGAGCAGGCGGCGCTCGGCGGCCTTCGTCCGGCCTTCCGCAAGGACGGGACGGTGACGGCGGGCAACGCGTCCGGCCTCAACGACGGTGCCGCCGCTCTGGTGGTGATGAGCCGCGAGGAGGCGGAGCGGCGCGGCGCCCCGATCATGGCCCGAGTCGCGAGCTGGGCGTCGGCGGGAGTCGATCCGTCGATCATGGGCATCGGCCCGGTGCCGGCGACACAGCGGGCGCTGGAGAAGGCCGGCTGGTCGGTCGGCGACCTCGACCTGATCGAGGCGAACGAGGCGTTCGCCGCGCAGGCGCTGGCGGTCGGCAGGGAGCTCGGCTGGGACGCGGACAAGGTCAACGTCAACGGCGGCGCGATCGCGATCGGCCACCCGATCGGCGCGTCGGGCGCGCGCGTGCTCACCACCCTGCTCTACGAGATGGGCCGGCGCGACGCGAAAAAGGGCCTTGCAACCCTTTGCATCGGCGGCGGAATGGGCATCGCCCTCTGCGTCGAGCGGGACTGACGGCGCCCGCCTGCTAACTAAAGTATGTTGCAGAACGGCGACAGCCGCTGAATAATAGGTGAACGGCACGGCCATTCCCTTGAATGGCGGGGCGAATCCCGCCAACGATCCTTCCAGACGCGCGGATCGTCTCCTGCGCTCTTGGAGGGATGAAAACTCATGAGAAAGTTCGGATTGCTCGGAACGAGCGCGCTCGGCTCTGTTACGTTTATTGGCCTTTCCGTGGCGCTCGCGGCTCCGGCCTATGCGCAACCTGCGGAGCCTGCAGAGGCCCAGGCCGCGCCGACCGCTGAAGAATGCGCAGCCGATACGTCGCTCAAGGGCTGCTCCAACGCGGACGGCACGACCGTCGACGAAAAAAACGCAATCGTCGTCACGGGGTCTCGCATCAAGCGTGATACCTTCAACTCGCCTTCCCCGATCACTGTTCTGACGCGCACCGACGCGACCGTTGCTGGTTTCAATTCCACGACAGAACTTCTGCAGAGCACGGCCGTCACCGCCGGTGCGCGTCAGATCGATAACACCTTCACGGGCTTCATTACCGATGGCGGTCCGGGCGCCAACACGCTGTCGTTGCGCAGCCTAGGCGCTGCGCGGACCCTGATTCTGCTCAATGGCCGCCGCTTGGCGCC
>DASWRU010000021.1:0-72621 GCA_036403015.1 Allosphingosinicella sp. | reverse complement strand
GTCTTGAGCTTTTTGGATGTGATCGAAACTGTTACGCATCTCGTGGGCAGAGCAGGGATGATAAGCGTTCTTGCACTCAAACAGAAACAGCGCGCTGTCGCGCCATGCGACGATGTCGAGCTCGATATCCTTCCCGTTTACCTTGAGTGCAAAATCGGAGCGTACCTGGAAACCGGCCGACGCCAGAGCCTTGACCACTGCTCGTATCATTGGATCGGCCGACCCTAGCGCAAACTCTCTCAGCTTCTTCGCCACGGTGACGTTACGGACTAGATTGGACGCAGCAAGGACATGCGGCGCAATCACATAATAAGTCCCAAGGTCTATCAAGGGCGTGTATTGGAGGTCGATATGGCTAGACCCGTAATCTATCACCAGCAACCTTATAATCTCGCGCGACTTGGTGGCATCATCAAATATGAGTTGAAGCTGGCCGAAAAGCTGATCGTGGGGCACGACCGGAATGGTCGAAGAGAAGGTGAGATAAGCCCTATCTTCCGCATCTTCGATAGTCTCAATTTTCTTCTGATATAAACAGCTGATAAAGTTAAAGTATCGCTGAACCTTAAGAAGATCCATCGCGGTGACGTAAGGCGTGATTTGAAGATTCGGATCGAGCTCCCCAAAAATGTCAGCGTCGATCATCAGCAGG
The DNA here is from genome assembly GCA_036403015.1 of Allosphingosinicella sp. Lineage (GTDB taxonomy): Bacteria > Pseudomonadota > Alphaproteobacteria > Sphingomonadales > Sphingomonadaceae > Allosphingosinicella. The sequence goes on along the minus strand of DASWRU010000021.1, from coordinate 71,969 downwards.
CTCTCGATGTCGTCACGGAGCATCTCGTTCGTTCGGAACATCTGAAAAACCTGCGGAGCCGTCGGAAGAAAAAGTCGAAACCGTCTGACCGGCTTATCAACGAGCTCAACCAGGCGATCGAGCGCACCCCTTTCAAAACCCTTTTCGATGACCTCGCGCATCGAGAGAGGCGGGTTGGAGTCCCTGAGGTGCCGGGCTCTGATCGCGACCTGATTCTGCCCCTGAATGTATCCGAGTCGGATCGACTTCTCGATGTCGGGGTCGACCGAGGAAATATGTACGCCGCCGACGTCCATCCGGGCCTGAAACGGCAAACCGTCAATCAGGACCTCCGCATCCTTGAATTTAGTCAAGCGGATCGCTGCTAGGAACAGCCGCTCATATACCGGAGTGGCGCCCATTATCCCTTCTATATCGACGTGGTTGCAACAGTTATCGTGGATCGGGAATATCTCCCGATATATTGACAGTATCAGCGAGGCTCCGTCAGACACATCCTCAACGGTGTATCGGTCCATCTTCAGGGAACTAAGCGAAACATCAGGTGGATTGTGATGGTAGAACCGGCTGTTGAGGACCGCGAGCACCGTCTTCAGTGCAACGTCCTCTCGTCTCCTGAGAATTTTCACGATTTTGTCGTGGAGGGCCAGCGCGCTAGGCGCGAGTTTGGTCAATGCAACGACAGACTTGAGATATTCGAACCGCTCGTCCCGTGCGATCAGCAATGGACGTATATCAAGAGCTGCTCTTGCGACATTCGCGATGAGCAAGCCCCTGAAGCCGTATTTGGAAGCGCGTAGCACGCCGTCCCGCCTCATTTTCGCAACTGCGTATTCGGCGTCGGCGAACAGGATCGCCAGTGCGGTCGCCATTGCCTCAGGCTTGCGCTGGGCCTCAAGGTGGCTGCCGAGCTGCTGGATGAATGCCTTGATCTCCCTCTCCAGCGCTTTCGAACGCTGCGGTCGCTGAAGTGTCTTCAGCGCCGATATCATCTCCGCCGGCGAGCGTTTCTCCAGCAGTGTTGCGACGACATGCCGCACCAGCGCTCCGTCGGATTGGGCTGTGGCAGGAGGCTGATGTTGCGGCACGTTGGCTCAACTGAACGAGGCGTGGGTAAACAGTGAGAGTATACATTTTTGGCCGGGTGGCGAGGAGCGGCCTCGGTAGAACATATGCTGTCACTAATTTCCCCCGGACGGGCTTTGATCAGACTCGGTGGGGATAAGCGCCCAGACTGTCCTCGCGCTTGCTTCAGCGCCGAAACGCGAGCCTGAAGCTCCACCATAGCAAGGCCAGGATCGCCGTGCTGATGGTCGCCCCCCAGAACCAATAAGGGAGAAGCAGGACGTCCGCGATGGCGCCGGTGTCCGATCGATGCAGCTCGCCGCCGACATTTCCGCCCGGGCTGAACAGATAGTCGAACTGTTGCCACGCGCTGATGGCCGCCTGTACGCCGATGAGCTGGATGGCGAAGCGCCGCCAGGGCAGAGATCCGCGCAGCGCGAGCAGGGCGATCGCCATTCCCAGTGCTGGGAGAACCAGCCAACCCGTCGGCGACCGGACCCAGATCAATGTGGACACGACCAGCGCGACGCCCAGCGCCGCCAGGGCGCCCTGCGTGGCGGTGGGAGAGCGCGAGGCGATGATCAGCAGCGCTCCGGCGATCGCCGGTCCGAGCGGTCCGCTCGCCGCGATCAGCGCATCGGTCACCCTGTACCCGTCGGCGGGGCGAAGCGACAAAGCGACGCCCGAACCGTCGGCGAAAATCAGCAGGCGTTCGAACCCTCGGCCCGTGAGCATCGCGGCGATGCCATGGCCCATTTCATGAAACCAGGTCGCCAATATCGTGAAAGGATAGAGCAGGAGGCTGCCGAGCGTCGTCTGCCACAGCAGGATCGAGGCGAGCGCGATCCCCAGCAGCAGCAGGGCGCGCTGTCTTTGGTCCTGGCCGGCAAGACTGCTGGACATCATGGGTTCCAATCGAAGCGGTTGACCTGCTCGGGCACCTACCGCAACGGCTTCTAGAACCTGCCGGTCGGCAATCCACCGGATTCCGCCGCCCAACTTGCCAGCCTGCCGTCGGAAACCAGAGGTTCGCTCAGCGTTGGAAACCCGTTGCCAATCCGGAGCGGCGGACGCAGTAATGGATATGCTTGGCCGCGCCCCGGGGCGTCGGCAGGAGGAGCTTCATGATCGCCTTTCTCTGGGCTGCCGTCCTGGCCGTGCAAATGCCGCCCGCGATCGCCAATCCGGCGCAGCGGCACGCGATGGAGCAATGCCAATCCGCGCTCGCTCGCAAAGTCGACGGTGAGGTTTCGAACGTCACGATTGTGACATATCGCAGAATCGGCAAAGAAATTCTTCTAAAAGGCCGGATGAACTTGCTTCAGCGCCCGGCCTCCAGACCTGGCGAAATGACGGCAACCCACGTCAGGAACATATTGTATTCCTACGAATGCCGGGTACGTGGGCACGCGCCACCACGGGTAAAGGTTGCGTCGCTCGAAGGCTGATCGTCGGTTACAGGGCACGCTTGGTCGCGTTTCTGGAGCCTAATCGGCGAATACATCCGGAAACGGCTAAGTCTCTGCTTGCGTTTGAGAATCCTCCTGTCAGCATCCCGGTTGCGGTCGTCCTGACCGCGACTGGGAGAATAATGACATGCACCTGAAAAAGTGGGGGCTAACGGCCCTGGCGGTCGTTTGCGGCGCCATGATGGGCACCGTGGCTAGTGCCGATCAACCGATTGAGAAGAGTGGGAACACCTTTCACCACGCCGCCTGTGCGCACGGCAATCCGCACGAGACCGCGCGCTGCCACGCGCACATCGTCACCGACGCCCGCGGCGAGGAGATTTCGGGCCAGCTGACGCCCAACGCCGTGCCGGCCGGCTTCGGTCCGGCCGACCTGCGCTCGGCCTACAACATCACCACCAACGGCACGACGACGATCGCCATCGTCGACGCCTACGGCTATCCCAATGCGGAGCAGGACCTCGCGGTCTATCGCGCCCAATACGGCCTGCCGGCGTGCACGACCGCCAACGGCTGCTTCAAGAAGGTGAACCAGAACGGGGTGCAGGGCAGCTACCCGGCGACGGACATCGGCTGGTCGCAGGAATCGGCGCTCGACCTCGACATGGCCAGCGCCATGTGCCCCGGCTGCAAGCTGGTGCTGGTCGAAGGCACGACCGCCAGCTTCGCCAACCTCGCCGCCGCCGTCCGCACGGCCGCGGCGATCCCCGGCGTCACCGTCATCTCCAACAGCTATGGCGGCACCGAAACCGGCTCGTCCAGCTACGCCGCGTCCTATAACCAGCCGGGCAAGGCCGTTACGGTCTCCACCGGCGACAGCGGCTACGGGGTGCAGTTCCCGGCCTCGGCGCCGACCGTGATCGCGGTCGGCGGCACCCATCTCGTCCGGGCCGCCAACGCGCGCGGCTGGAGCGAGACGGCGTGGAGCTCGGGCGGCAGCGGCTGCAGCAGCGTCTATGCCAAGCCCAGCTTCCAGCACGACGCGCTCTGCGCCAACCGCATGGAAGCGGACGTCTCGGCGGTCGGCGATCCCAATACCGGCGTCGCCGTCTACGGCCCGACCACCCGCCGGGCTTCCGGCTGGCTCGTGTTCGGCGGGACCAGCGTCTCGGCGCCTTTGATCGGCGGCATCTACGGCGTCACCGGCCACACGCCGACCGGCGCGGCCAGCATCTACGCCAATGCCGGCCTGCTCAACGACGTGACCAGCGGCACCAACGGCACCTGCGGCGGCACCTACTTCTGCACCGCGGGCGTGGGTTACGACGGCCCGACCGGCCTCGGCACGCCGAACGGCACCGGCCCCTTCTAAAGGGACCGCCAGGAGGAGCGGGCGGCGCGTTGCCGCCCGCTCTTTTCCTGCAGACATTTCCATGTTTTTTGCCAGCATTCGGACGATCCGGTGAAACGATCCACGGACCGCGCGCTCCTCGTCGGCGCGCTCGCCTTTTTCCTCGGCCTGTTGGCGTGGGCCGCGCCCGCGGCCGCCCAGGCCGGCCCGTCGGTCCTGACCCGGATCACGGTGCTGACCGATTCGCCCGGCGAGACCCGCCTTCAGCTCGAGCTCGCGCCGCGCGCCCACGGCTTCGCGCCGGTCGGCAACGACGTCAACCGGCCCGCGCTCGGCCTCGCGCTCACCAATCGCGGCAGCGGCGCGGTGACTCCCCCCGGCCTCAAGGGCCTGGTGCGGCAGATCAGCTTCGAGCAGGTTGAGACCATCCTCATCCTGCGCTTCTCGGTCACCTCGGCGGCCAGCGTCACCGCCGCCGCCAGCGGCGATCGGACCATCGACGTCACCGTCTCGACCGGCGCCCCGGCGGTCACCGTCAAGGGCGATCAGCCGGGTGTAGTGGCGAGCGATGTGCCGCCGCCGATGGGCTATGCGGCGGGCGACGGCTTCGAGCTCGTCCAGCTCAAATATGCCGACGTCAGCGAGATCGTCGGGCTGCTGAGCCAGGGCTCCAGCGTCAAGTCGAACGACCTGTTCGTGCCCCGCGAGCCCGCCTTCGGGTCGAACAGCCTGACCGGCAGCAGCTACAATCCCGGCCCGACCACCCAGTCTCCCGGCAGCGACGACACGCCGCTCGGCCAGTCGATCGACGCCGGCATGGCCATCGACCGGCGGCTGAACGCGGTCTGGCTGCGCGGATCGCCCGACTATATCGCCCGGATGAAGCTGATGATCGCCGCTATCGACGTGCCGCTCGACAGCGTCGTGCTCGAGACGCAGTTCGTCGAGCTGACCGAGAGCGGCGCCAGGGCGATCGGCATCGACTTCGCCAATTCCAACGGGCAGATCGCGGTCATCACCGGCCAGAGCGGCCAGTTCATCCCGCCTGGCTTCGGCCAGGGCGGCGGGCCGCGGCTGTTCAGCGCGCAGGTGCAGGCCGCGATCTATGCCCAGGTGCAGAAGGGCAATGGGCGCATCGTGTCCAAGCCCCGCATCGCCGCGCAATCCGGCTCTACCGCCAAGATCATCACCGGCGACGCGCTCCCCATCCTCACCGCCATCACCCTGTCGGGCGTCAACGGCGTCAGCCAGCAGGTCCAGTACGTCAACGTCGGCGTGACCCTGCAGATCGCGCCGCGGGTGAGTCGGGACGGCTACGTATCGAGCCATGTGTTCTGCGTGGTCTCCAGCGTCACCGGCTTCAGCCAGGGCTATCCGACGATCAGCCAACGGGAGGCGGAGACGTCCGCGACGGTGCGCGACGGCGACGCGTTCATCATCGGCGGGCTAAGCCAGGAAGACGTGATCAGCACCAAGACCAAGGTGCCGCTGCTCGGCGACGTCCCGCTCGTCGGGCAGCTGTTCCGCACCGACCGGCACACCCAGGCGAAGACCGAGCTCTACATCGTCGTCACGCCGCACATCATCCACCGCGTCGACGAGATCCACCAGGCCGCCATGACGCTCGCGCCCACTACGACGACCAGCGTCACGCTCGGCCCAGCCGGCACCGCGGGCTCGCAGCCCCGCTAAAGGGAAAGTGGGGGGATGGTGCCCAGGGGCGGAATCGAACCACCGACACCGTGATTTTCAGTCACGTGCTCTACCAACTGAGCTACCTGGGCGTTCCGGCGGGAGCCGAAGACGAGCGCCTATAGAGGCGCTTACGCCTCGCTGTCCAGCCCGCCTTCGGCGCTCTCGGCGGCGGGCGGGCCGGGCATTCGGTAGCCGTCGCCGAGCCAGTTCAGCAGGTCGCGGTCGCGGCAGCCGCGGCTGCAGAAGGGGCCGTGCTCCCTGCTGGCGGGCTTGCCGCACAAGGGGCAGCCATTGCGGCGGCGGTCAGGCTGGGTTGGCATGGACATGGCCCGCCCATGTGGTGAAGCGCGGCTCCTCCCGCAAGGCGACGGGAGCGCCGAGGCGCCGCGCCAGGGCTTCGAGCCAGGCGGGGTTCGCCCGGAGCCGCGCGACGACGGCGGGCGCGGCAACGATCTCCCTCGCGCCCACGCCCGGATGGCGCTCGGCCTGGCGGAGCAGGGCGCGGGCGGCTCCGCCGACCGCATCCCATTGCAGCAATTCCGGCAGCGACCGCCGCTCCCGGCGCCGCACCACCTGGAGGAAGCCGAACCCGTTGACGGCGGTCCGCTCGAACGGCTGGGGGAGCAAGGCGTCCAGCGCCGCGACGGCCCGCAGCCGATCGCCACGCGCCGGGACCGTGGGCAGGTCAATGCCGATCGACCCGCCGATGCCGAGGCGCCGGATCGCCCGAGCCGCCGCCGCGGCGCCGGCGATGGCGAGCTCTACCGGGGGCAGAAAGCCGTCGACGTCGAAAAGAGTCATGGCGGGCGTCAGGCTCATCCGCAGCTCGCCGCCGGGGAAATCGATCTCGCCGTCGAACGCCTCCTCGATCAGCTCGGACCAGCCGGCGTGCTCGAAGCGGTCCGGCCCGTGCGGCCCGAGCGGCGCGGTCGCTCCGACACGCCGGCCGAGGCTGGGCCCTTCCCGCTCCTCCGAATCGGTGATGCGGCCCTTGGCGAACTTGGGATTGCCCGGCTCGGCGATCGGCTCGCGGACGATCTCCACCCGCACCTCTCGGCCCTCGGTGAGCATCGGGGGCAGCGGCTCCACCAGCACCTCGCCGCAGGGCGTGGCGACGATGCCGCGGCGCCCGGGAATCGGGATCTGAACGAGGCGGCCGGTCACGACCGAGCCGCAATTCATCTCCCCTGGGAGCTCGACCGCCGCCTCTACGATCTCGCCGTCGTCGACCAGGATGGCGCGGTTCTCGCCTATCCCCTCCTCGTAGAGCCACTCAGCCAAGCGGATAGCCGGCGGCGCGCAGCAGCGCCCGCGTCTCGTGCAGCGGCAGGCCCATCACGCCGGAATGGCTGCCGGCGAGGAACCGCACCAGCGCTTCCGCCCGTCCCTGGATGGCATAGCCGCCCGCCTTTCCGCGCCACTCGCCGCTGGCCACATAGGCGGCGAGCTCCTCCTCTGACAGCCGCTTGAAGGTGACGATGCTGGTGGAAAGGCGATGGCGCGCCCGCCCCCCGGCATCGATCAGGGTGACGGCGCTGTGCACCCGGTGGCGGCGGCCCGAGAGCAGGCCCAGCGCCCGCCGGGCTTCCTCTTCGCTCTCCGCCTTGGGAAGGATGCGCCGCCCCGCCGCCACCACCGTGTCGGCGGCGAGGACGAGGCTGCCGCGCTCCGCGACGGCGGCCGCCTTCACGGCCGCCATGCGGCGGGCATAAGGGACGGGCAGCTCGCCCGCGCGGGGGGCCTCGTCGATCTCGGCGGGGACGACCGCGTCGGGGACGACGCCGATCCGCGCGAGCAGCTCCAGGCGGCGCGGGCTGGCGGAGGCGAGGACGAGCCGCATGTCGCGGTCCCCCCTATTTGAAACGGTAGGTGATCCGACCCTTGGTGAGGTCGTACGGGGTGAGCTCGACCAGCACCTCGTCGCCGACCAGCACCCGGATGCGGTTCTTGCGCATCTTGCCGGCAGTGTGGCCGAGGACCTCGTGATTATTCTCGAGGCGCACGCGGAACATCGCGTTGGGCAGCAGCTCGACCACCTGGCCGCGCATCTCGAGAAGTTCTTCCTTGGCCATTCATCCTCGTGGGCTGAGCGAAAAATTCGCGCCGCCATAGCGACTGGCCCGCGAAAATGGAAGGCGCGGCGCGGCCGGGGCTACTTCTTCTTGCGCTCCGCATCCCAGGCGATGCTGTAGGTCAGCCAGCTCTCCCGGGCCGCGCCGTCGGCGCCCGAGGCGGGCCGGTATTGGAGCTGTTGCTCCGCCAGCTCGCAGGCCCGCTTGTCGATATCGGCCGCGCCGCTCGGCCCCGTCACCTGGCACGAGGTGACGCGGCCGTCGTCGGTGACGAGGTAGCGCAGGTCGACGGCGTTCCGCTTCGGCTTCTTGTGATCGCCGGCCAGCAATGCCGCCGAGGTCACGGCTCCCGCCACCAGCTGCGCGTCCCGCGGGCCGGCGTGCCGGACTCCGTCCGCCGGATTGTGCACCTCGAGGAAGGCCTCGACCCGCTTCATGTAGTCTATCCGGTCCTCGCTGCGGCTGAAGCCGTGCGCCGCCCGCGGGTAGAAAGCCGACTGGACGTTGGCGCTGCGCGCCTTGAGCGCGGCGACCAGCTGCCGGCCCTGCTCGAAGGGGACGGTACCATCCTGCTCGCCATGCGCGATGAGCACCGGCACGTTGAGCCGCGCCGCCTGCTGGAGCGGCGAGACGGCGGCCAAGTCCCGTTTCTCCTCCCCCTCCACCTTCTTGCGCCACAGCTTCCAGTAGCGGCTCGCGACCATGAACCGGGCATCGAACTTGAGCATGGCGCGCAGGTCGGTGACCCCGGCGAAGCTGATCGCGCAGCGATAGATTTCCGGGTTGCGGATCGCCCCCCATAAGGCGGCATAGCCGCCATAGGAGCCGCCGACGATGCACACCCGCTTCGGATCGATCGTCCCTTGCGCCGCGAGCCAGGCAACGCCGTCGTCGAGATCGTCCTGCATCTTTCGGCCCCATTCGCCGTAGCCGCGCTCGACGAAGTCCCGGCCGAAGCCGGTCGAGCCGCGGAAATTGGGCTGGAGGACGGCATAGCCGCGGCTGGCGAGGAGCTGGACCAGGGGATCGAATTCGTAGCTGTCGCGCAGGAACGGCCCGCCATGCGGCATGAGGATGAGCGGCAGCGCCTTCGCCGGCCGCCCGGCGGGGAGGGTGAGATAGCCGCGGATCGCGAGGCCGTCGCGCGCTTCGTAGCGGACCGGCTTCACCGGCGAGAGCCGCTGGTCGATCAGCGCTTCGTAAGGAGCGGCGAAGGCGTTCATCCGCTTGGCCTTGCGGTCGAAGACGTAATAGCCGCCCGGATCGTCGGCGGCCCCGGTCCATATGAGGGCGACGTTGCGGTCGCGGCTGAGGCCGAGGATGCGGTTGACCTTGCCGGGGAACGTGCCGTCGATCTGCGCCTGGAGCCGCTTGAGCTCCGGCGTCATCCACACCACCCGCGGCAGATCGTCCTCATAATAGACGGCCTCGACCGCCTTGCCGTCCTCCGCGATCTGCGGCTTGGTCACGTCGACCTCGGGATGCTCGAAGATCGGCTCGCCGATCGCCTGGGTGTTGAGGTCGTAGCGGTAGACGCCGAAGCGGCCGGTGCGTTCGTTGGTCACGATCACGCCGCTGTCCTCGCCCGGAAGCAGCCGGATCGAATCGACCGCGATGTCCTGGTTGGGGAGGAACTTGCCCGAGCCCGCCTTGTGGAGGTTGCCGCCCGCGTCGCGCCGGTAGATCGACCACCCATTGGTGCCGTAGCTGATTCCGCCGCGCAGGCTGCCGCTGTCGTCGGCGAACCAGTTCCAGATGTCCGCCTGCTTGCGCTGCACCTCGACGGCGGTGCCGGTGGCGAGGTCGACCCGCATGACCGAGGGCGAATCGAGGAAGGTCTTCTGCGCCGCGAGCAGGACGAACCGCCCGGCGGGATCGGTGTAAAGGAGGTCGTCGGCCAGCATTCCCGCGCCCGCGACGAGAACGGTCGTCTTGCCGGTGGCGAGGTCGTAGCTGGTCGCGCGCGTCATCGGCAGCGGCAGGATGCCCATCACCAGAGTGAACAAGGTGTTGCCGACCAGCACCCGGTCGTTGCCCGCCCACGAGAACCAGCGGGCGCTGCCGGGATGCGGGACGATCTTGGGCGGCGCGTCGCGCGGCGCCTGGAGGTCGTAGACGGCGAGGGCTTCGGTCCCTTGCGAATTCATCCTCGCGAGAACGCGGCGGCCGTCGGGCGACAGCACCGGGTCCGAGATGAAGGGCATCTCGCCGAGCGCCTCGATCGGCACCGGCGCCGGGGCAGGTGCCGGGGCCGTCTCGGCGGCGAGCGCCGGCGGCACCGCCGCGAGCGCCAGCGCCGCCCCGATCAGCATGTGCTTCACCACGATCCCCTACCCCCTTGCGCCGCAAGGATAATCGGCGGCGGCGCGAAGTAAATGGGGAAAGGTAAGGCCCGCCGTCGGCGGGCCTTACCGGCGCGGCTCAGGCGGGGTTGAACCGGTCGAGGAACTTCTTGACCTCAGTCAGCACCTGGATCCGGTCCTCCTCTCGCAGCAGATTGTGGGTGTTGAGCGGCTGCTCCACATAGACGAAGTCGCGTCCCTCGACCTTGCCGGCGCCCTTGAGGCGCGACACCAAATTGCGCGACTGGCCGACCGGGACCCGCTGGTCGCGCGCGCCGTGGATGATCAGGATCGGCGCCGAATATTGCTCCGGGTGCGCCGCGGGGGAGATGGCGCGGAGGTTGGATCCGGCGGCGCCCATCGCGATCTTGGCGCCGTACGGGCCGAGATAGTCCTTGTCGTAGGCCACCATGGCGGGGAGGTCGTGGACGCCCGCGCCGCTGATCGCGCAGCGGAACCTGGCGCCATCGCGTTGCGCGGCGCGGCTGGCGGCATAGCCGCCATAGGACCAGCCGAACATGCAGGCCCGTTTCGGATCGGCGATCCCCTGGGCGGCGAGCCATGGAATGGCGTCGTTCAGATCGTCCTGCATCCGCTCGCCCCAATTGCCGTCCGAGGCTTTGCCCCAGTCGCGGCCGTAGCCGGTCGAACCGCGGTAATTGGGCTGGATGACGACATAGCCCTGCTCGGCCAGTGCCTGCGCCCACAGATAGGGGTCCCAGTCGGCGTCGTCGCGGGCCCAGGGGCCGCCATGCGGCATGACGATCAGCGGCAGGTTCTTCTGGCCGACGCGGTGGCGAGGCATGGTCAGCACCGCCTCCACCTGCTTGCCGTCGCTGGTCGGGTAGCGCACCACCGACACGGGATTGAGGTGCGCATCCTTCAGCGCGTCGTTGAAGTAAGCGAGGCGGGTCATCTTGCCGGTGACGGTGTCGAACAGGAAGACGGTCGGCGCCTGGCCGAGCTCCGCATAGGTGAAGACGATCTTCTGGCGCTTGAGATCGGCGGAATCGATCGTGACGTTTCCCTTGCCGAACGATTCCTCGAGCACCGACTGGATGTCGTTCAGCCGCGGGTCGAGGAACTTGGTGCGGGACCTCTGGTCGGTCCAGTGCAGGCTCTGCAGAGCGGAGCCGTCCGGCGTCGTGCTGGCCCCGCCGACGTCGTAGCCGTCGACCGCGAAGACCTTCTTGCCGAGGTTCATGGTCGCAAGGTCGTATTCGTAGAGCGCCCGGTAGCCGTCTCGGTTGCTCAGCGCATAGGCCTTGTCCGAGCCCTTGAGGAAGATGGACGGAGCGACGAGATCGTTGTGCATGTCGGCGCGCTCGCGAACGATGGTGGTGAAGTTGCTGTTGCCGTCCGGACGGTAGAGGACTCGAACCTTGCCGGTATCGCGGTCGCTGCCGGTGCCGACCCGCACGACGCCATTCTCGTCGGCCCGCCAGTCCTGGACCAGCGGATTGGCGTGGACGACGACCTTGTAATTGCCGGTGGCGACATCGACGTCGATCACTTCGGGCTTGTCGTACAGCTCAAGATTATATTCGTCGCTGCCGCGCTGGATCAGCAGGTGCGGCGCCCTGGTGCCCGGCGGGGACATCCACAGCACGTCGCCCGCGCCGAAACGGGCATGGTCCCAGCCGAGGCGGGTGATCTTGCGGGTGACGCGGTTATAGGCGACGGCGCGGGTCTCGTCGTACCAGCTACCCTCCAGCACCTGGCGGGAGCCGACGACGATCAGCAGATTGTCGTCGTCGATCCAGCGATAGTCAAAGATCCGCTCCTCGCCCTCCTTGTTCCGGGAGAAATCGCCGTCGCGCGCGATGATCAGCGGCTTCGCGCCGGCCTCGCCGGCGGGGACGAGGGCGAGCACCTGGGTGTCGCCGGAACGCGCCTTCGCCGCGATGATCGTTCCGTCGGGCGAAATGCGCGGCGCCGACAAGGTGGGGAAATGGCCGAACGCCTCGATCGGCACGACCTTGCCGGCCCATTCCTTGGTGGAGGGCACCTCGGCCGCGGCCACGGCCCAGACGGTCGGCGCGGCGGCAAGCGCCAGCGCGATCAGCGATTTTCCAAGCATCCTTCGTCCCCACTCATCCCGAATCGGGTGCATTCTGGAGAAAAGATGCTGTCGAATCAATCGGGTAGAGCGGAAGGGGTCGCGGCCGGCCGCAATCCCCCGTCCGCGCCGCCCGCCGATCAGCCTCCCGCGCCCTTCGCCGCCAGCGCGGCGAGGAGGAGGAGGGCGACGATGTTGGTGATCTTGATCATCGGATTGACGGCCGGGCCGGCGGTGTCCTTGTACGGATCGCCGACCGTGTCGCCGGTCACCGCGGCCTTGTGCGCTTCGGAGCCCTTGCCGCCGTAATTGCCGTCCTCGATATATTTCTTGGCATTGTCCCAGGCGCCGCCGCCCGAGGTCATCGAGATGGCGACGAACAGGCCCGAGACGATGACTCCGAGGAGGAGGGCGCCGAGCGCCGCGAAGCCCGAGGCCTGGCCGGCCACCCAGGTGATCACGAAATAGACCAGGATCGGCGCCAGCACCGGCAGCAGCGAGGGGAGGATCATCTCCTTGATCGCGGCGCGGGTGACGAGGTCGACGGTGCGGCCGTAATTGGGCCGGCTGGTGCCTTCCATGATGCCGGGATTGTCGCGGAACTGGGCGCGAACGTCCTCGACCACCGCACCGGCGGCACGGCCGACCGCCGTCATGCCGAAGGCGCCGAAGCTGTAGGGCAGCAGCGCGCCGAGCAGCAGGCCGACGATGACGTAGGGATTGGAGAGCGAGAAATCGACCGGGACTCCGGGGAAGAATTGCTTGAGGTCGGTCGTATAGGCGCCGAACAGCACGAGCGCGGCGAGCGCGGCCGAGCCGATCGCATAGCCCTTGGTCACCGCCTTGGTGGTGTTGCCGACCGCGTCCAGCGCATCGGTGCGGTGGCGCACCTCGTCCGGCAGGCCCGCCATCTCGGCGATGCCGCCGGCATTGTCGGTGACCGGGCCGTAGGCGTCGAGCGCGACGACCATGCCGGCCAGCGCCAGCATCGAGGTGGCGCCGAAGGCGACGCCGATGACGCCCGCCAGCTGGTAGGCGGCGATCACCGCGACGACGATGACGAGCGTCGGCAACGCGGTCGATTCGAGGCTGACGGCGAGGCCCTGGATGACGTTGGTGCCGTGGCCGGTCTGCGAGGCGCGGGCGATCGAGCGCACCGGCCGGTAGTTGGTGCCGGTATAATATTCGGTGATCCAGACGAGCGCGCCGGTCAGCGCGAGGCCGATCAGCATGCACCAGAACAGCTTCATCCCGGTCAGCGTGACGGCGGCGCCGTTGACGCCCGGTATGGTCGCCAGCGTCGCGCCCATGTCGCCGAGGACGAATTGGGTGGCGAAATAGACGGCGACGGCGCCCAGGATCGCGGCGGTCCAGAAGCCCTTGTAGAGCGCCCCCATGATCGACTGGCCCTTGCCGAGGCGGACCATGTAGGTGCCGATGATCGAGGTGACGATGCAGACTCCGCCGACGATCAGCGGCAGCGACATCAGCCGCAGCAGGCCCTCGGCGCTGGCGGTGACGGTGAGCGCCACCGACACCATCGTTACGCCGAGCGTCACGACGTAGGTTTCGAACAGGTCGGCCGCCATGCCGGCGCAGTCGCCGACATTGTCGCCGACATTGTCGGCGATGGTGGCGGGGTTGCGGGGGTCGTCCTCCGGGATGCCGGCCTCGACCTTGCCGACGAGATCGGCGCCGACGTCGGCGGCCTTGGTGAAGATGCCGCCGCCGAGGCGCGCGAAGATCGAGATGAGCGAGGCACCGAAAGCCAGGGCGACGAGCGCGTCGACGACGATACGGTCGTTCGGGGCGTGGCCGGCGGGGCCGATCAGATACCAGAAGAAGCCGGAGATGGCGAGGAGGCCGAGGCCGGCGACGAGCATGCCGGTGATCGCGCCGGAGCGGAACGCCATGGTGAGGCCGCCCTGGAGGCTGGTCCGCGCCGCTTCCGCGGTGCGCACGTTCGCCTTCACCGAGACGTTCATGCCGACGAAGCCGGTGGCGCCGGAGAGCAAGGCGCCGATGACGAAGCCGGCCGCCGAGACGAGGCCGAGGAAGTAGCCGACCAGTATGACGACGACGACGCCCACCACCGCGATGGTCATGTACTGGCGGGCGAGATAGGCGCGGGCGCCCTCCTGGACGGCGCTGGCGATGTCCTGCATCCGCTCGTTGCCGGCGGGCGCGCGCAGCACCTGGAGGGTGGTGACGATGCCGTACAGCACGGCCAGCAAGCCGCAGCCTATCGCGATGAGCACGACGTTCATTGAAAGTCTTCCCCTATTCTAAATATCGACCGGGCAGGGCAAAGCGGCCCCGAAGCGAGCGCGCCCGGATGCGCCGCGCCTCTTAGGGCCCCTTGTGCCGCGTTTCAACTGCCCGGCGGCGGCGCGCGTTCAGCGATGCTCCCAGCCGAGCCGCGCCGGCAGCGGCACGGGCTCGCCGCGGTCGCGAAGGCGCAGCCCCGCGCCCGCCTGGAAGCCGCCGATGCGGCTGAACGGGAGGCCGAGCCGCTCCGACAGCGCCAGCAGCTCGGCGCCGCTTTGCGCCGGCGCCGCGAAGAGCAGTTCGTAATCGTCCCCCGCCGTGGCGGCCGCGAGCCGCGCCTCGCGGCCGTCCCCGAGGGCGGCGAGGAAGGCGGGAGAGAGCGGCACGAAGCCGAGGTCCACCTCCGCCGCGAGTCCGCTCGCCTCCGCCATTCGCCGCGCGTCGATGAGCAGGCCGTCGGAAATGTCCATCATCGCCGAAACCAGCGGCGCCAGCGCCTGCCCCGCCTCCAGGCGGGGCCGCGGGTTGCGGTAGCGCTCGGCGAGCGGTTCGGAGACGGCGATCTCGCCCTTCAGCGCCCGCAGCCCGGCGCCGGCATCGCCGATCGTGCCCGAGACCCAGAGGCGGTCGCCGGGGCGGGCGCCGGAGCGCGAGGGAACCGGGCGGGCCGCCTCGCCAATGGCAGTGAGGCCGAGCACGCGCGGCGCCCCCGTCGGCAGCGACACCGTGTCGCCGCCGAGCAGGGGCAGGGCAAAGGCGCCGAGGGCGGTTTTCAGGCCGGCGACGAAAGCGCTGTCCCACCCGTCCTCGCCGAGCGTGTAGCCGAGTAGCGCGCCCACCGGCCGCGCGCCCTTGGCGGCGAGGTCGGACAGGTTCACCGCCACCAGCTTCCAGGCGACGTCGGCGGGCGGGTCGTCCGGGAGAAAGTGGACGCCCTCGACGAGCAGGTCGTGGGTGAGAATGAGGGTCCGTCCGCCGACATCGAGAATTGCGGCATCGTCGGCGAGGCCGCGGGCGGCGGGGTGATCCGCCAGCGCGCGCAGGGCGTGGATGAAAGCGGCTTCGGTGCTCACGCTGCCGTCCTAGGCGCTCCACCCGCCGTCGATATTGTAGACGGAGCCGGTCACGAAGCCGGCGGCATCGGAGGCGAGGTAGGCGACGAGCCCGGCGACCTCTTCGGGGGTGCCGTGGCGGCGAATCGCGAGCGGCGCCCGATTGCCCTCGGCATTGGGACCGTCGGCGGGGTTGCGCTCGGTGTCCGTGGGGCCGGGCTGGACCAGATTGACTGTGATCCCGCGGCTGCCGAGGTCGCGGGCGAGGCCCCGCGTGAGGCCCGCGAGCGCGGCCTTGCTCGCGGCGTAGAGGGTTCCGCCCGGCCCCGGCATGCGCTCGGCGACGATGCTCCCGATCGTGACGATGCGCCCGCCGGGAAGCATCGCCGCGGCGACCTTCTGCGCCGCCAGGAAGGGCGCGCGGACGTTGACGGCGAAGACCGCGTCGAAATCCTCGATCGTGTATTTGTCCAGCGTTCCGGTCACCGACAGGCCGGCATTGTTGATGAGGATGTCGATCCTCCCGAACCGGTCGGAGGCCGCGTCGATCGCGGCCGATAACGCGGCCGGATCGGCAATGTCGGCGGCGACGAGGAGGGTGCGTGCCCCCGCCGCCTCGAGCTCGGCGGCCAGGCTGCCCGCCTCCTCGGAGCGGCTCCGGTGCACGATCGCCACGTCGCGGCCGTCGGCCGCCATCCGGCGGCTGATCGCCGCGCCGATGCCGCGGCTGCCGCCGATGACGAGCGCGACCTTTCGGAGGCTTGAATCGGACAGGTTCCAGCTCCTTTCGGCGGCAGGTCTGGCCGCCCCGCCGCGATCAGGCAAGCCGGATCAGGTCCTGACGTCCTTCGCCACGGCGTCGAGGACGGCGTTGACGAAGCCGGCTTCCTTCTTCCCGTAGAAGGCCTTGGCCACGTCGACATATTCGGAGATGACGCTGCCGGTCGGCACGTCGATGCGGGCGGCGAGCTCGTAGGCGCCGGCGCGCAGGATCTGGCGCATCGGGCGGTCGAGGCGGTGGAGCGGCCAGTCGGCGGGGAGCCGGGCGGCGATCAGCCCGTCCAGCTCCTCCCCCCGGGCGGCGACGCCGGCCACCACGTCGTCGAAGAAGTCGACCTCCGCCTCCTCATATTCCACCCCCTCGATGGTCGCGCCGAGCCGGTGGCGGTGGAATTCGTGGAGCAGCTGCGGAACCGGCACCTTCTCCATCTCGCGCTGATAGAGCGCCTGCACGGCGGCAAGGCGCGCGGCGGAGCGGGAACGGGATCGTTGTGCCTGGGCCATGGGAGGGCGGCCATAGCGGGGCGGGGGCGAACGCCCAACCCCGAAATGGCACGGGGTCTCAGATGCTGGCGACCACGCTCTCGGGCAGGTCCTTGCCGAACACGCGCTGGTAATATTCCGCCACCAGCGGCCGCTCCGCCTCGTCGCATTTGTTGAGGAAGGTGAGGCGGAAGGCGAATCCGACATCGTCGAAGATGAGCGCGTTCTGGGCCCAGCTGATGACGGTGCGGGGGCTCATCACCGTCGAAATGTCGCCGTTGACGAAGCCCTGGCGGGTGAGGTCGGCGACCTTGATCATCCGCTCCACCTCCTGGCGCCCGCCCTCATGGTCGTACTCGCCGCTCTTCGCCAGGACGATGCGCGCTTCCGTGGCGGCGGGCAGGTAGTTGAGCGTCACGACGATGTTCCAGCGGTCCATCTGGCCCTGGTTGATCTGCTGGGTGCCGTGATAGAGGCCGGTCGTGTCGCCGAGGCCCACCGTGTTGGTGGTCGCGAACAGCCGGAAATAGGGGTGCGGGCGGATCACCCTGTTCTGGTCGAGCAGGGTCAGCTTGCCCTCGGTCTCGAGAACGCGCTGGATGACGAACATGACGTCGGGACGCCCGGCATCATATTCGTCGAACACCAAAGCGGTCGGCGTCTGCAGCGCCCAGGGCAGCAGCCCCTCCCTGAACTCGGTGACCTGCTGGCCGTCGCGCAGCACGATCGCGTCGCGGCCGATGAGGTCGATGCGCGAGATATGGGCGTCGAGGTTGATTCGGATCAGCGGCCAGTTCAAACGCGCCGCCACCTGCTCGATATGGGTCGACTTGCCGGTGCCGTGATAGCCCTGGACCATGACCCGGCGGTTCTTCGCAAAGCCCGCGCAGATCGCCATCGTCGTGTCCGGATCGAACACATAGGTCGGGTCGAGGTCCGGCACGCGCTCGTCCGCCTCGGAGAAAGCGGGCACTTCCATGTCGGTGTCGATCCCGAACAGGTCGCGCGCCTTCACGATCTTGTCGGGAACGTCCATCACCACGGCGCCGCGGCTGGCCGGGTTGGCGTTGGGTAGGTCGGTCATGGCCTGTCTTTTCGTATCGTCGGGCGGCGCGTGCGGTGCCGCGCGCCCAAAGGTTGGCCTTCCCCATGCCTATTCGGAGGCGGGGGGTAAAGTTCCGTTTTGCGCCGGCGCCTTCTGCGGGAGCGGGAAAAGGCCGGAGAAGCGCCCGGCCAGGTCGCGGTCGCCCTCGACTTCGAGCGGCAGCTGGTCGAACGGCACACCGCCGTAGACTGCGGCGGCGAGGACGGCCGGATCTCCCGCGAACACCAGGTCGGCGCCGGCGGTCTCGCCGCGGGCGATGTCGATGCCGCCGCCGGTGAGGCGGCCGAGGAAGGTCTCCTCGCCGAAGCGGAAGCCGATGGTCGCGTACACCCCCTCGGCCCGGACGGGATCGATCATGGTGCGGAAGGACAGCATCAGCGAGGCGGCGCTGATCGGCAGGGTCGGATCGTGGCAGGGCGAGCGCGCCGCCCAGCGGCCGAGAGTCTGGAAGACCGGCTCGATTTCGCGGCCCCAATCCGTCAGCTGATACACCTGGGTGGAAGCGGGGGGCGGAAGACGGCGACGGAGGAGGATCGAGGAGGCCTGCAAGTCCTCGAGCCGCTCGGTCAGCACTTTGGCGCTAAGTCCCGGTAAACTGGCGCGAATCTCCCCGAAACGCTTGGGGCCGAACATCAATTCGCGGATCACGAGCAGCGACCAGCGGTCCCCGACCAGGTCGAGCCCGTGGGCGGCCCCGCAGGCATCCTCGTAGCGGCGTCTGGTCGGCGCCTTCCCCACGCTCAGTTACCTTTAGAAACTTTCTAGTTGCTTTAGGTAACTAGCGCGGGCATCACCGTCAAGGTGTGATTCGCATGAGGAGAATGGCCATGGCCCAGATGATGTTCGTCAACCTTCCCGTCACCGACCTGCCGCGCGCGACCGCCTTTTACGAAGCGATCGGAGCGACCCAAAACCCGATGTTTTCCGACGAGACGGCGGCCTGCATGGTGCTGTCGGAGACGCTGAACGTGATGCTGCTGACCCACGACAAGTTCCGCCGGTTCACGCCCAAGCCGGTCGCCGACGCCCATGCGGCAAGCGAAGTCCTGCTCTGCCTCTCCGCCGAGAGCCGCGAGGCGGTCGACGACGTGACGGAGAAGGCGCTCGCCGCGGGCGGCCGCGAGGTCCGGCCCGCCGAGGACCACGGCTTCATGTACGGCCGCGCCTTCGAAGATCCGGACGGCCATATCTGGGAGCCGATGTGGATGGACCTGGAGGGCTTCAAGGCGGCCATGGCCGGCAAGGAACAGCTCGAAACCGCCTGACCCACCCCGACACCCTGAAGAACGAGAGGAAACGAACACCATGGCCGGACATGAAGGCAAGTTCATCTGGTACGAGCTGCTGACCGACGACGTCGCCGCCGCGCGCGATTTCTATGCCGGCATCGTCGGCTGGAACACGCGCGATGCGGGCGGCGAGAATACGGGCTACATCCTCCTCCTCGCCGGCGACCGCGGCGTCGGCGGCATCATGGCGATCCCGGAGGAGGCCCGAGCGGCCGGAGCGCAGCCCGGCTGGACCGGCTATATCGCCGTCGCGGACACCGACGCCGCGGCGGCTCGGATCGAGGCGGCCGGCGGCACCATCCACCGAGCGCCGGGAGACATCCCCAATGTCGGCCGCTTCGCGGTCGTCGCCGACCCGCAGGGCGCCGTCTTCCAGCTGCTCACTTCGCGCGGCGACGGCGCGATGACGCCGCTCGACCGCATGGCGCCCGGCAATGTCGGCTGGCACGAGCTCTATTCGACCGACTGGGAGGCGGGCTTCGCTTTCTATGCGGACCAGTTCGGCTGGGCCAAGGACCAGGCGGTGGATATGGGGCCGATGGGCACCTACCAATTGTTCGCGCCGGCCCCCGGGGCAGAGGCGATCGGCGGCATGATGAACATGCCCGATCTGCCCAAGCCGGCCTGGGGCTTCTACTTCGTCGTCGAGGGGATCGATGCCGCGGCGGAGCGGGTGAAGGCGGCCGGCGGGCAGGTGGTGATGGGGCCGATGGAGGTTCCCGACGGCAGCTTCGTGATCCAGGGCCGCGATCTCCAGGGGGCGATGTTCGCCCTCGTTTCCAAGACGCGCTGAAGGAGGCTCCGATGGCTTCGCTCTCAACCTGCCTCTGGTTCGACAAGCAGGCCGAGGAGGCGGCGAATTTCTACGTGTCGCTGCTCCCCGATTCCCGCGTCCGCAACGTCAACCGAAGCCCCGCCGATTATCCCAACGGCCAGAAAGGCGACGTTCTGGTCGTCGAGTTCACCCTCGACGGGCGGCCCTTCATGGCGCTGAACGGCGGCCCCAATTTCAAATTCGACGAGGCGATCTCGATGGTCGTCACGACCGACGGGCAGGCGGAGACGGACTTCTATTGGGACGCGCTCCTCGCCGACGGCGGCGAGCCCAGCATGTGCGGCTGGCTGAAGGACCGGTTCGGCCTGTCCTGGCAGGTGACTCCCAAGCAGCTCCCCAGGCTGCTCGGCGACCCCGACCGCGCCAGGGCGAAGCGGGCGATGGAGGCGATGATGAAGATGGTCAAGATCGACATCGCCGCCCTCGAAGCCGCGGCGGATTCCGCCTCCCCGGCGTGATCGGGCGGCGAGCAGAAGGAGAGGCTGGATGAGCTATATCGACGGTTTCGTCGTGCCGGTGCGCGACGGCAACAAGGAGACCTATCGCGCCATGGCCGCCAAGGCGGCGAAGATCTTCCTCGAATATGGCGCCACCCGTGTCGTCGAAAGCTGGGGCGACGATCTGCCACACGGCAAGGTCACCGACTTCTACCGCGCCGCCCAGGCGGAGGAGGGCGAGAACGTCGTCTTCTCCTGGATTATCTGGCCGTCCAAAGCGGCGCGCGACGCCGGCTGGGGCAAGGTGATGGCCGACGAGCGGATGAAGCCGGAAGGCGACATGCCGTTCGACGGCAAGCGCATGTTCTGGGGCGGCTTCGACGCGATCGTGGATGAAGGCGAGGGCTGATTCCGGGTCCTCGCGGGGGCGTGAGGCCGGTGGTCGCGGTGCTCTGCTCTAGCCCCTCCCCTTCAGGGGAGGGGTTGGGGTGGGGCCTGTCGGTATCGAGGATTGCGAGGAAGGGCGGTGGGGGTACATTCCCCACCCCAACCCTCCCCTGAAGGGGAGGGGCTTTGGTTAGGCGGGGAGGTTCGCGCATAAGGGCGTGATGTTCGTGTTGGTTCGATCGATTTTTGTCTGTGCCGCTTTGCTGGCCGTGGCCGCGCCCGCGGGGGCGGGGGTGCGGGAGCGGATTTATCCGGCGCCGACCGCGCCGCTGTCGGTGGCGGGGCTTCCCGCGGGGGCCGCGCTGGTCAGGGTGCGTACCGGGGACGGGCTCGATCTGGCGGGCGTCGAAGTGCCCGCGCGGGAAGGGATGCCGACCTTGCTCGTGTTTCACGGCAATGGCTCCGGCGCGTCGGGGACAATGGCCTGGTTCGCGCCGCTGGTCGCTCGGGGCTATGGCGTCGTCGCGGCGGAATATCGCGGCTATAGCGGCAATCCGGGCGAGCCCGACGAGGCGGGGCTGTTCGCGGATGCCGAGGCTTTCTACGCCTTCGCCAAGCTGCGCGCCGGCAGCGGGCCCGTGTGGGTGGTGGGGCACAGCCTCGGAGCGGGTGTCGCCTTCGGGCTGGCGCGGCGGGAGCATTTGGGCGCGCTGGTGACGATCGGCGCCTTCACGCGCCTCAGGGCGATGGCGCCGAAGATCGCGCGGGCCTTCGTCCCGGACGCCTACGACAATCTCGCCGCGGTGCCGCAGCTCGACGAACCCTGGTTCCTCATCCATGGCACCGCCGACGCGACGGTGCCGTGGCAGGAGGGCGAGACGCTTCACAAGGCGGCGGGCGCGGCTGGCAAAAAGGGGGCCTCGTTCGTGCTCCTCAACGCCGGCCACAAGCCCGACGGCGCGTTGCTCGCCGCCGTGGTGGACGCGGTCGGCGCCTATCTGAAGACAGGGGAATTCCCGGCGGCGGCGCTGCCCGCCACGATCAAGCTCATCCCGTTCGGCCAGAGCAAGCCGCTCAACCCCTGACGCCGCCGGTCAGGCGAAGGCCGGCCGCGACTTGAGGATCGTATAGGCCTCGATCACCGCCTGGAGCGCCTTTTCGTGGCCTCGGTCGCCGCCATTATGGTCCGGGTGGTAGCGGCGCAGCAGCTCGGCATAGCGGCGGCGCAGCGCCCGCCGGTCCGCGTCGGTGCCGAGGCCGAGGATGCGCAGCGACTTGCGGTCCTCGCCGCTCAGCTCCCGCCCGTCGTCGCGCGGTCCTTCCGCGTTCGAGCGGCGGAAGCGGGCGCCGATCGCGTCCAGGGGATCGGTGAAGTCGGCCCAGCGCGGCGGCGCGTCGCCGCCGGCGCGGGCGAAGGCGCGGGTCTCGCGGTCCCAGCCGCCATAGGGATTCTGGGCGGCGGAGATCTCGTCCGGGCTCATCCCCTGGAAATAATTGTAGCCCGAGTTGAACGCCCGGACATGATCGAGGCAAAGCCAGCGCCAGTCGCCGGGCCCGTCGAAATCGGGGCCGCGGCCGGCGGGCGCGCGGAACTCGCCGGGCGCGTCGCAGCCGGGATGCACGCAGGTGCCCCGCCCCTCGACCCGCCCGTGAAACCGAGTCTGCCGTCCGCTCGTGCTCGCCACTTGCTCCCTTTCGTGCCTTCACCCCTATATATAGGCGCGATGACCCAGCCATGCACCGGCACGCTCGCCGCCGAAATCGACCAACGCCTGCGCGACGCGCTCGCTCCGGATCATCTGGAAGTGACCAACGACAGCGCCAGGCATCGCGGCCATGCCGGCGACGACGGCAGCGGCGAGAGCCATTTCACCGTGGAAGTGGTGGCGGCGCGGTTCGCCGGGATGAGCCGGGTCGAGCGGCAGCGCGCGGTGAACGCAGCGCTGGCGGACCTGATGAGGGACCGCATCCACGCGCTGGCCATCAAGGCGCGGGCGCCGGGAGAATAGGCTCGGTTCTACTTCCTCAGCTGGAAGAACATCAGGAAGACGAGGCGCCCGTTCTGGAGGCTGTCGCCGAAGCCCGGCCCGGCGGTGTGCCACAGCCAGGGGCGCAGCAGGACGAGGCGGTTGAAGCGCATCGGCACCTCCATCACCTTTTCCCACTTGGCGTCGTCGACGCTGTCGCGCTCGATGATCTTCTCGTGCATCTCCTCCCACGAGGCGAAGCCGCGGGCGGCGAGCTCGGCCTCGTCGAGCGGGGCGCGGTCGCTGCCGGTCGGAAGGTGGCGGAAGAATTCGGTGCCGCCGCGGCAATCCTCGGGTCGGCTGAGATAGAGGATGCCCGACCAATAACCCGGGTCCATGTGGACCTTGGCCTTGCCCTTGTCGCGGGCGAGCGTGATCCGGGCCTTGCAGTGGGAGAGGGGCGGCGACAGCGGCTCGAGCGGCTCGCCGAGGATGTGCGAGACCTCGTCGGCGAGGCCGGGCATGTTGATCCGCTGCAGCGAGTTGCGGCCGGGGAAGGGACCTTCGAGCTGCGGATAGGTGAGCTGCAGCGCCGCCTGCCGCAGCGCCGGCGCGTTGTCGATGAAGTCGTCGACGATCACCAGGGACGTTCGCATGGCCGCTGCCTAGCCATGGCAGGCTCGCGGGGAAAGATGCGATTGCGCCGGCTTTCTCCGGGGGCGGGGAGGGCGTATGGCGCTGCGATGGCCGACGACCTCATCCTCCAGACCCTCCACGCCGCGACCCACGATCTCGGCGGCTTCAGCGTCCACCGGACGCTCCCGCACCGGGAGCGGACGACGGTCGGGCCGTTCATCTTCTTCGACCAGATGGGGCCGGCCCGGCTCGCGGCGGGCGGCGGCATCGACGTCAGGCCCCACCCGCATATCAACCTCGCCACCGTCACCTATCTGTTCGCCGGCGCGATCGACCATCGCGATTCGCTCGGCACCTTCGCGACGATCGAGCCGGGGGCGGTGAATCTGATGACGGCGGGCCGCGGCATCGCCCATTCGGAGCGCACGCCGGCCGGGCTGCGGGCGGAGGGGCCGGAGCTCTCCGGCATCCAGACGTGGCTCGCCTTGCCGAGCGCCAAGGAGGAGATCGAGCCCGCCTTCGAGCATGTGGCGCGCGACCGGCTGCCGGTGGTCGAGGGGAGCGGCGCCTCGGCTCGGGTGGTGATGGGGCGCCTGTGGGGCGCCGCTTCGCCGGTGACCTGCCACAGCGAGACGATCTACGCCGACATCCGGCTCGAGGCCGGCGGCTCGATGCCGGTGGACCCGGAGGCGGACGAGCGCGCAATCTATGTCGCGGAAGGGGAGGCGAGCCTCGATGGGCTGCCGCTGGAGCGAAGCGTGCTCTACGTGCTGCGGCCGGGCACGCGCGCGACCTTGCGCTCGGCGGGCGGGGCGCATGTCATGCTGTGCGGCGGAGCGCCGCTCGACGGGCCGCGCCACGTCTGGTGGAACTTCGTCTCCTCGCGTCGCGAGCGCATCCGGCAGGCGAAGGAGGATTGGCGCGCCGGGCGCTTCGTCCTGCCGCCGGACGATAGCGGCGAGTTCATCCCGCTGCCGGTGGCGACGCCGATGACGGTGAGTTATCCGTGACGGAGGCTACATTCCCCACCCCAACCCCTCCCCTGAAGGGGAGGGGCTTGTCCGCGGAGCTGGACACACGCCGCATCGCGCTTTCGACCGGGGTCACCCTGAACGTGCGTTCGGGGGGCAAGGCGGGGGGAGAGGCGGTCATCCTCCTCCACGGCTTTCCCGAATCGCACCGGACCTGGCGCCACCAGCTGCCGGTGCTGGCCCGCGACTGGTTCGTCGTCGCGCCCGACCAGCGCGGCTTCGCCGGCTCGGACAAGCCCGAAGGCGTCGAGAGTTACGAGACGAGCAGGATCGTCGGCGACGTCATGGCGCTGGCCGATGCGCTGGGCGTGGAGCATTTCACCCTCGTCGGCCACGATTGGGGCGGGGCGGTCGCCTGGGCGGCGGCGCTCACCCACCCGTTCCGGGTGAAACGGCTCGTCATCGTCAACGCGCCCCACCCGCTCGTCTTCCAGACCTCGGTGATCGAGGACGAGGCCCAGCGCGCCGCCTCGCAATATATCCGCGCCTTCCGCAATCCGATGATGGAGGCGGGGATCGAGGCGATGGGGCTCGGCGCCTTCTTCGACAGGACCTTCGGCAGCCATGCGGACCTGACCAGGATCGCGCCCGAGGAGCGGCAGGCCTATCTCGACGAATGGTCGCAGCCGGGGGCTCTGACGGCGATGCTGAACTGGTACCGGGCGGCGAAGATCGAGGTGCCGGCGATGGGCGAGGCGGCGAGCCTGCCGCTCTGGGTCCGCGGCCCGTTCCCGAGCGTCACCCAGCCGACCCTGGTGGTCTGGGGGCTCGGGGACAAGGCGCTGCTGCCGGTCCAGCTCGAAGGGCTGCATGCGCGGGTCAAGGATCTGAGGATCGTCACCTCGGCGACGGCCGGGCACTTCATCCCGTGGGAGGAGCCGGAGACGGTGACCGAAGCGATCCGGGACTTCATGGCGGAGACTCGGTGAGGAGATTCCCCTCTCCCTGGGGGAGAGGGGTAGGGGTGAGGGGTTCCGGCGCTCGCGATTAGCCTCGACGGCCCGGCAGCCTTTCCCTCCGGCGCCCGAACCCCTCACCCCCGACCCCTCTCCCCCCGGGGAGAGGGGAGCCCGCCGCGCCTGACGGCTTTCCAACACGTCGCCGCCCGCCTAGATCGCCCGTCATGGCCGACAAGGACAATCCGCTCGAAGCCTTCCGCCAGGTGCTGACCGGCACCGCCCGAGCGATCGCGCGCGAGCCGGAGGTGGAGCTCGGCTTCACCGCCGAGAGCCCGTCGGCGTCCGGCAAGTCGGTCAAGGTGCCGATGCCCGGCCGCACCCTCCCCGAGCGGGAGGTGGCGGAGGCGCGGGGCTTCGCCGACTCGGCGGCGCTCAAGCTTAGGCACCACAATCCCGCCCTCCACGGCCGAGGCGCGCCGGGCGACGAGGTCGCCCGAGCGGTGTTCGACGCGGCGGAGCAGGCGCGGGTCGAGGCGCTCGGCGCCCGCGCCATGGCCGGCGTGCGCGCGAATCTCGGCCGCGCCACCGAGATGCGGATCCGCACCGATCCGATCACTCGGGCGCGAAGCCGCGCCGAAGTGCCGCTGGGCACGGCCGTCGGCCTGCTGGTGAGGGAGCGGCTGACCGGCGAGGCCCCGCCCGAGGCGGCGCGGTCCGGCCTCGGCCTCGTCGCCGGCTGGATCGAGGAGAGAGCCGGCGGCGATCTCGACGCGCTCGGCCTCGCCATCGACGACCAGGCCGCCTTCGCCGCTCTGGCGACCAAGCTGCTCAAGGATCTCGAGCTGATCGAGGGCGACCTCGAGGCCGAGCCGGACCCGAACGAGGGCGAGGCCGGCGAAGGCGACGAGAAGGAAGGCGACGAGGGCGAGGACGATTCGGAGGACGAATCGGACGGCCGGGGCGACGCGGAGCTGCGGGCCGAGCAGGGCGAGGCCTCGGAGGACGAGTCCGAAGGCGATTACGACGACCAGGAGCTGGGGGAGACGGAGGAGGGGCTCGGCCAGGAAGGGGAGGAGGGCATGATGCCGGTCCGCCCGAACCGGGCGCTCTCCGACCTGCCGCCGCACTTCGACTATCGCGTCTTCACGACCAAATATGACGAGGAGGTCGGCGCCGCCGAGCTGTGCGACGAGCAGGAGCTGGGGCGGCTCAGGGCCTATCTCGACCAGCAGCTCATCCACCTCCAGGGCGCCGTCACCAAGCTCGCCAACCGCCTTCAGCGGCGGCTGATGGCGCAGCAGTCGCGAAGCTGGGAGTTCGACCAGGAAGAGGGGCTGCTCGACGCCGCCCGGCTGGCGCGGGTGATCGTCAATCCCGCCCATTCATTGTCCTACAAGGTGGAGCGGGACACCGAGTTCCGAGACACGGTGGTGAGCCTGCTCATCGACAATTCGGGCTCGATGCGCGGGCGGCCGATCTCGATCGCCGCCATCTCCGCCGACATCCTCGCCCGAACGCTCGAACGCTGCGGGGTCAAGGTCGAGATACTCGGCTTCACGACGCGGGCCTGGAAGGGGGGGCAGGCGCGCGAGACGTGGCTGTCCGCCGGCCGACCGCCCAATCCGGGCCGGCTCAACGATTTGAGGCACATCGTCTACAAGGCGGCGGACGAGCCGTGGCGCCGCGCGCGCCGCAACCTCGGCCTGATGATGCGGGAGGGCCTGCTCAAGGAGAATATCGACGGGGAGGCCCTGCTGTGGGCGCACCACCGGCTGATCGCGCGGGCCGAGGAGCGGCGCATCCTGATGGTCATCTCGGACGGCGCGCCGGTCGACGATTCCACCTTGTCGGTGAACTCCGGCACCTATCTGGAGCGGCATTTGCGGCAGGTGATCGGCTGGATCGAGACTCGCTCCCCGGTCGAGCTCGTCGCCATCGGCATCGGCCACGACGTCACCCGCTATTACGAGCGGGCGGTGACGATCATGGACGCCGAGCAGCTGGGCGGCGCCATCGTCGAGCAGCTCGCCGGGCTGTTCGACCAGCCCTGAAAACAAGGGGCCGGCACCCCTGCTGGAGTGCCGGCCCCGCCCTCATTACGCGACTGGAGGGTAAGCAAGCTTCTTAGTAGCGGTCGCGGCAGCTCGACTTGCCGACCGCGTTGCCGGCCAGCGCGCCGAGCGCACCGCCGAGGATCGCTCCGGTGGTGCCGCTGCCGCCGCGGCGGTAATAGCCGCGTCCGGAGCTGCGGCCGATCTCGCGGCCGAGCAGGGCGCCGGCGACGCCGCCGACGATCGTGCCGGTGGTGCCGCTGCAGCGGCGATAATCGCCGCGGTAGCCGTTATAGGTGCGGCCGTAATAATTGTTGCTGTAGCCGCGGTTGTAGCTGCGGTTGTAGCCGTTGCCGTAATAGCCCTGGTTGTAGCCGCGATCGTAGCCGTTGCCGTAATAGCTCTGATTGTAGCCCTGGCTGTAATAGCCCTGGTCGTAGTGGCGGCCGCGGGCCTCGGCGGCGCTCGGCATGACGGTGAGCGCGGTCGCGGCGGCGGCGGCGGCGAGGGTGATCTTCTTTAACATGTCGAAACTCCTGTGCCGTCGGCTGGCGAAGCCTCGCCGGCCTTGTTGGTATGCCGATGTGTCTACGCCGATTCGCTTGAGCCCGGCCTGAATGCACTCGTAAGGCGCCGTTCAGGCTCGCGGAGGGGGTAAGGGCGGGGCCAGGCTCTGCCTCCTGGACCCTGAACCGCTCATCCTGAGTAGGGACTGAGCGAAGGCGAAGGCCCGTATCGAAGGACCGGCACATTGGTCCTTCGATACGCCGGTTTGACAGGCTCACCGGCTACTCAGGATGAGCGGGATAGTTCAACTCAATCAGGATAGACTCTAAGGCGGTGCGGATGCGCCCGATCCTCGCCTTCCTCGCCGTGCTGCTCCTCGCGACTTTCGCGCCGCCCGCATTGCCGCGGCGCGAGCCGCCGCCCGCATTGAGCCTGGTCTATGCCGAGCCGGTGCCGCTCGACGAGAGCTGGCCGGCGCTGCAATCCGCGGGACGGCTGCGCTTCCTCGGCGGCTGGCGCCTCACCAGCAACGATCCCCGCTTCGGCGGGATCTCCGCCATGCATGTCGAAGGCGCCGCGGTGCTCGCCTTCAGCGATTCGGGCTGGATGATCCGCTTCCCGCTTCCCGGCCCCCGCTCGCCGGTGAAAGCCATGATCCGCGCGCTGCCGCGAGGGCCCGGCGCTTCCGAGCGCAAGTCCGCGCGGGACATCGAGTCGATGTGGGTGGAGGGGCGGAGCGTGTGGATCGGCTTCGAGCGGCGCAACGTCGTCTGGCGCTTCGAGCAGCCCGGCTGGACGGTCGGCGCCGCCGCCTGGCCGCCGGGCATGCGGCGATGGCCGCCGAACCGCGGCCCCGAGGCCATCGTCCGCCTGCGCGACGGCCGCTTCCTGGTCTTCGCGGAGGGGAATGGCCGCGGTGGTCCCGTCCTGCTGTTCCAGGGCGACCCGGCGGTGCCCGGCACGCCCGAGACGCGCTTCACCTACCGCCCTCCGCCCGGCTACCGCGCGACCGACGCCGCCTTGCTTCCCGACGGCCGGGTGCTGGTGCTGAACCGCCGCTTCCGTCTGCTGGAGGGGATCACCGCCAAGCTCGCCTTGCTCCGCCGAGGCGGGGGCGGCATCCTCACCGCCGAGGAGCTGGCCGATTTCCGGCCGCCGCTGACGGTCGACAATATGGAGGCGCTGAGCGTGACTCGGGAAGCCGGCCGCACGATCGTCTGGATCGCCTCGGACGACAATTACAATCCGCTGCAGCGGACGCTGCTGATGAAGTTCGCGCTCGAGGGTTGATCTGCCTCCCCAAGCTGCGCTTGGGGAGGCAGGGATCAGGCTTCGGCCGTCGCCGACGCCTTCTTGGCGATCTCGCGCTTCAGGCGGCGCGCCTTGAGGCTCAATTGCGCCTCGGTCGCCTTGGCGAGCCAATTGTCGAGACCGCCGACATGCTCGACCGACCTCAGGCCGTTCATCGACACGCGCAGCTTGACGCCGCGGCCGAGCGAGTCGCTGATCAGCGTCACGTTCTGCAGGTTCGGCAGGAAGGTGCGCTTGGTCTTGTTGTTGGCGTGGGAAACGTTGTGGCCCACCTGCCGGCCCTTGCCGGTCAGCTCGCAAATGCGCGACATGATTTCTCGTCCTGATAATGAAGCGGCGGCGTCAGGGCCCCCGGAATCGGAGCGGCGGATAGCCGCTGGGCGCGCTTTCGTCAACCGCGGGCGGAGTCGTTGCGCAGGTGCAACCGCTTGAGCCGGGGATCGTTTACTGACACAGGTTAGGTTCCATTGCCGGCGAAGGATATCCATGATGCGCGCCCTTCTCATTCTGATCGCCCTCGTCATCCTCGTCGGCATCGGCCTCGTCGCCACCGGGATGGTGCACCTCACCCAGACCCAGCAGGCGCAGGCGCCGGCCTATGACGTCAAGGTCAGGAAGCTCGAGGTCGGCACCACCACCACCAACGTCTCCGTGCCGACGGTCGAGATGAAGACCAAGCAGGTCGAGACGCCGACCGTCCGCGTCTCCGACGGCAACAGCGCCCAATAGGCTTCCGCCGCGCCGCGCGGGACACTACCCACGGGCGATGGTCAGCCCGTTCACCGATCCGATGCACCTCGCGCTCGACGAGGCGCGCGCGGCGGCGCTCGCCGGCGAGGTGCCGGTGGGCGCGGTCGTCACGCGCGGGGGCGCCGTGGTGGCGACGGGACGCAACCGGATGCGCGACGGGTCGGATCCGACCGCGCACGCCGAGATCGTCGCGTTGCGGGCCGCGGCCGAAGCGCTCGGCACGTCCCGCCTCGATGAATGCGACTTGTGGGTAACGCTGGAGCCCTGCGCGATGTGCGCTGGCGCGATCGGCCTGGCGCGGGTCGGGCGGCTCTATTTCGCGGCGCCCGATCCGAAGGGCGGGGCGGTCGTCCACGGCCCGCGCCTGTTCGCCCAGCCGACCTGCCATCACGCGCCGGAAATATATCAGGGCCTGTGCGAGGCGGAGGCCGGGGAATTGCTGAAGGCATTCTTCAGGGAGAAGCGGTAGCCCGCCTCCCCATCGGGCGGTGGGGAGGCAATACTTGTCCCGGCCCGCGCTTCGACGCTAAGGAAGGAGCGCGCCCATGCCGCCCGACCTTCCCCCATTCCCCTGGTACGACGTCGTCGTCATCCTGCTGCTGATCTGCCTCAACGGGCTGTTCGCGATGGCGGAGCTGGCGATCGTCTCCTCGCGAAAGCCGCGACTGAAGGCGATGGCGAAGAACGGCCGCCGCGGGGCTCAGACCGCGCTCGACCTCGCCGCCGACCCGGGGCGGTTCCTCTCCACCGTGCAGATCGGCATCACCGGCATCGCCGTGCTCGCCGGCGCCTTTTCGGGCGCCAGCCTGGGCGGGCCGGTGGGGCTGCGCCTGGCGCGGCTCGGCCTCAGCCCGGACACCGCGCAGACCGCCGGCTTCGCGCTCGTCATCCTCCTCACCACCTACGCCTCGCTGGTGATCGGCGAGCTGGTGCCCAAGCAATTCGCGTTGCGCGGACCCGAGCCGATCGCCGCAATCGTCGCCCTGCCGATGCTGTGGATCGCGCGCGGCACGGCGCCCCTCGTCTGGCTGCTCGACCGCAGCTCCCGCCTCGTCTTCCGCCTGCTGCGCCTCACCCGCGACAATTCGAACAAGGTGACGGCCGAGGAACTCCACCTCGTCGTCGCCGAGGCGCACAGCGCCGGCGTGCTCGAGGAATATGAGCGCGCCATCATCTCCGGCGTCGTCCGCCTCGCCGACCGGCCGACGCGTGAGGTGATGACGCCGCGCACCGACGTCGACTGGATCGACGTGGACGCGGACTCCGCCTCGATCCGGGAGAGCCTGCGGGACTGCCCCCACAGCCGCTATCCGGTGGCGGAGGGGACGGTCGACAGGCTGGTCGGGGTGGTGCAGGCGCGCGACATCGTCGTCGCCGCGATCGACGGGCGGCGGCTCGACCTGCGCGAGCTGATGCGCGGGGCGCCGGTGGTGCCCGACCGGATGGACGCGATGGACACGCTCAACGTGCTTCGCGGAGCCGAGGTGCCGATGGCCTTCGTCCACGACGAATATGGCCATTTCGAAGGCCTGGTGACGCCGGCCGATCTGCTCTCGGCTCTGGCCGGGGCGTTCGCCTCCGACTTCGACGGCGGCGGCGAGCCGCCGCTGGTCGAGCGCGAGGACGGCAGCTGGTGGGTGTCCGGCTCGCTCCCCGCCGACGCGCTGGCCGACCAGCTCGGCCTCGCTCTGCCGGAGGACCGCGACTATGCGACCACCGCCGGTTTCGCGCTGGCCATCCTCAAGCACATACCGGAGGTGGGCGAGCGCTTCGCGTTCGGCGGCTGGCAGTTCGAGATCGTCGACATGGACGGCTTCAAGATCGACAAGCTGCTCGCCAGCGAAGTCGTGAGGAAGCGGCGCGCCTGAGCCCCTCCCCTTTCGAGGGGCGCCGCGCCTAGCCCCTCCCCTTCAGGGGAGGGGTTGGGGTGGGGAATGTAGGTCGGACGCCGCCGCGCACGCTCCCCGCGACAAGCCCCACCCCTCGATCCCCCCCTTGAAGGGGAGGGGAAGCTTAGCCGCCGAGCTTGCCGAACGTGGCTTCGAAGCCGTCGGTGTCGCCGCGTTCCAGGTAGCAGGCCTGCTCGACCAGCCGGTCCTTGGCGATGCGGCCCTGGAAGGCGCCCATGCGCGCGTCGAGCAGCGCCACCTCGTTGGCGGAGAGGCGGGCGAGCTGGTCGTAGCGGGTGATGCCGTTGGCATTGAGCTGGGCGGCGAGCTTGGGTCCCACCCCCTTCAGCCGCTGGAGGTCGTCGGGCGGGCCGCTCGGGCCGGGAATAGGGCGATGCGCGTCGACCCCGAATATCTCCCCGGCGACGTCGCGGGTGGCGGCGGCGAACTCGTCGGCGACGGCATTCCCCTCCGGCCCGTCGCGGGCGACGGGACGGGCGGCGGATTCTTCGGAAGGGCGGGCGCGGCGGAAGGCCCAGAAGGCGACGACGAGCCCGATCAGGATCGCGGCGACGATGAGGTAGAGGCTGTATTCGGCGAGTGTGGTCATGCGGGGTCCTTGAAGGTCAGTCGAGGAAGGATTGCCGCTTGCGGCGGCCGAAGAGGAGGGCGCCGAGGCCGAGGCCGAGCGCGTAGGCGACGATGAGCAGAAGCCAGGTCTCGGCCAGCAGCGGCAGCCCGCCCCCCTTGCCGCTTTCGTCGGCCCAGCGCACGCCGGCGACTCCGGGGACTGCGCGCACATAGTCGCTGAGCCCCCATTCGCTGCCCAGCCCCTCGCGCTGGAGGTCGTTGGCGGGGCCGCTCATCGTCGCGGTGCGGCTGAGCGGATGGCGGCCGAAGCGGACCTGGATGCCGGGCAGGCCGAGCGGCGCGATCTCGGCGCGGGCCCGGGTCTCCAGCATCGCGACGAAGGCCTCGCCCCGGTGCATCGGGGCGTGCCAAATCCAGCCCATCGCCAGCACCGCCACGAGGCCGATCAGCATCTTCACGGTCCTGGACATGCTCGCCTCCCTGCCGCGCACCCATCCTGTATGGCGAAAAGCGCCGCCCGCCAACTCAGCCGCCGCGCTCCACCTCGCGCCAGCCTATGTCGCGGCGGCAGAAGCCGGTCGGGAAGGCGATCGCGTCCACCGCGGCATAAGCGGCGTCGCGCGCCGCCGCCACCGTCCGCCCGAGCGCGGCGATTGTGAGCACCCGGCCGCCCCGGGCGACCAGCCGCCCCTCCTCCAGCGCGGTGCCGGCCTGGAACACCCTCGCCTCGCCCACCTCCCCCATCGCGATCGCGCCGCCCTGCTCCGTCGGCCCGGGATACCCCCTGGCCGCCATCACCACCGCGAGCGCGGCATCCCCGGAGAAGACCGGCGTCGGCGCCTCGGCCAGCCGGCCCCGCGCCGTCGCCTCCATCAGCGCCAGCAGGTCGCCGTCGAGCCGAAGCATCAGCACCTGGCATTCCGGATCGCCGAACCGGACATTATATTCGATCAGCTTCGGCCCCTCGGCGGTGAGCATCAGCCCGGCATAGAGGATGCCCGAATAAGGCGTCCCCTGCCCGGCCATCGCCCGCACGGTGGGGCGAACGATCTCCTCCATCACCCGCCGCTCCACCTCGGCGGTGACGATCGAGGCGGGGCTGTAGGCGCCCATCCCGCCGGTATTCGGCCCGATATCGCCGTCGCCCACCCTCTTATGGTCCTGGGCGGTGCCGAACGGCAGCACAATCGTCCCGTCGGTAAGCGCGAAGAAGCTCGCCTCCTCGCCTTCGAGATATTCCTCGATCACCACCGCGCACCCCGCCTCGCCGAAGCCGCCGTCGAACATGATGTCGAGCGCCGCCTGCGCCTCCTCGTCGGTGGCGGCGACGATGACGCCCTTGCCGGCGGCGAGCCCGTCCGCCTTGATCACCACCGGGGCCGGGAAGTCCTGCAGCGCGGCCTCGGCGGCGAGCTTGTCGGTCGCCCGGGCGTAGCGGGCGGTGGGGATGGCGTGCCGGGCGCACAGGTCCTTGGTATAGCCCTTGGAGCCTTCCAGCTGCGCCGGCACCCGGTTCGGCCCGAACACCGCAAAGCCCATCGCCCGCAGATTGTCGGCCAGCCCGTCGACCAGCGGCGCCTCGGGCCCGATGACGACGAGGCCGATCGCGTGCCGGCGGCAGAAATCGACCACCGCGCGATGGTCGGCGGAGTCCAGCGCGACGAGCTCCGCCTGCTCGGCGATCCCCGGATTTCCGGGCGCTGCGAACAGCTTGCCCAGAAGCGGCGATTGCGCGAGCTTCCAGGCGAGCGCATGCTCGCGGCCGCCCGAACCCAGCAGCAGGACATTCATGGACGAGCTTCCTTCCACCGACAGCCGGCTGTTAGCAACCGAGGCGCCCGGCGACAATTCGGCGCCTTTCTCCGTCTCCGAGCTGGCGATGCGCCTGAAGCGGACGGTGGAGGACGCGTTCGGCTACGTCCGCGTGCGGGGCGAGATATCGGGCTGGAAGCGCGCCGCGTCGGGCCATTGCTACCTCTGCCTCAAGGACGACAAGGCGGTGCTCGACGGAGTCCTGTGGAAGGCCAGCGCCGCCGCCCTCCCATTCCGCCCGGAGGATGGGATCGAGGTGGTCGCGACCGGCAAGCTAACCACCTATCCGGGCCGCTCGCGCTACCAGATCGTCATCGACCGGCTCGAGCTCGCCGGCCAGGGCGCGCTGATGGCGCTGCTCGACAAGCGCCGCCGGGCGCTCGCCGCCGAGGGGCTGTTCGACGAAGGCCGCAAGCAGAAGCTGCCCTTCCACCCCCGAGTGATCGGAGTCGTCACCTCGCCGGCCGGCGCGGTGATCCGCGACATCCTCCACCGGCTCGCCGATCGCTGCCCCAGCCACGTCCTCGTCTGGCCGGTGCCGGTCCAGGGCGAAGGGGCGGCGGCGCAGATCGCCGCGGCGGTGCGCGGCTTCGACGCGCTTCCGCCGGGCGGGGCGATCGCCCGGCCGGACCTCGTCATCGTCGCCCGCGGCGGCGGCTCGATCGAGGACCTGTGGGCCTTCAACGAGGAGGAGGTGGTGCGCGCCATCGCCGCCTGCTCCATCCCGATCATCTCCGCCGTCGGCCACGAGACCGACACCTCGCTCGCCGATTTCGCCGCCGACGTTCGGGCGCCGACTCCGACCGCCGCCGCCGAGATCGCGGTGCCGGTGCGCGGCGACCTCATCGGCCAGCTGCGCGAGCTGGGCGCCCGGATCGAGCGCTGCGCCCGCCGAGCGTTCGAGCGGTCCGCCGAGCAGCTCGCCATCGGCCTTCGCCGCTGGCCCGCCCGCGAAGCTTTGCTCGCCCCGCAGCGGCAGAAGCTCGACGATCTCGCCGATCGCCTGCCCCGGGCGCTTCGCACCGAGCTCAGCCACGCCCGAGCCGCGCTCGGCCAGGCGGCCGGGGCGCTTCGGCCGGGCCTGCTCGCCGGCGCCCACCGCCGCGCCACCGAGCGGCTCGAGGCGCTGTGGCGGGTCGCGCAGCTCGCCCATCCCAACCGCCCGCTCGAGCGCGGCTATGCGCGGGTCGAGGATCGCGCCGGCAAGACTCTGATCTCCGCCGCCGCGGCCCGCGCCGCCGATCGGCTGCGGCTGGTCTTCGCCGACGGCGGCGTCGAGGCCAGGGTCGGAGAGGCAGGCGTTGAGCGCCCGCGCCGGACTCCCTATCTGAAACCCCCGGGCGAGCAGCCCAAGCTGCTTTAGGCCGCGCTACTTTAAAGCTAAGCTTTTTGCGGGAGAGTCGATGGCGATGCTGATGTCGAACAAGGGGCGCGAGGCGCGCCTCCATTACATGGCCGGCACCTTCCGGGTGCTGACCCCGGGCGATCATGTGGTCTGCGCCGTCACCGGCCGAGCCATCCCGCTCGACGAGCTTCGCTACTGGAGCGTCGCCCGGCAGGAGGCCTATGCGAGCGCCGACATCTCCGTCGAGGCCGACCGCGGCGGCTGAACCGCGCGCTCCCGGAATCACCCCCCTCCCTGCAAGGGAGGGGCCGGGGGTGGGTAGCGAGCGCAGCGAGCCGCCTGCCTCGGCAGTGGGCGCCCGAACGGGCCTCGAGCCCGCCCGGCCGCTACCCACCCCTCACCCCTCCCTTCCAGGGAGGGGTGGCGGAGGCGCGCGTCACCTGAACCCCCCTGTGGCGATTGAGTTCGGCCCCTGCGGCACCGGGGATTCAGATGAGTCGTAGCGCGCCCCAAATTCCCCTCTCCCAGGGGGAGAGGGGTAGGGGTGAGGGGTTCGTGCGTCTCCGCATAGGGCGGAACCCCTCACCCCCGGCCCCTCTCCCGCGGGAGAGGGGAGTCACCCCGAACTTGAATCGTCATCCCGGACTTGATCCGGGATCCATCTTCTTCAGGGCCTTCGTAACTTCGGCGCGCCCCAGCTTCCCCTCTCCCCGGGGGAGAGGGGTAGGGTGAGGGGTTCGTGCGTCTTCGCATAGGGCGGAACCCCTCACCCCCGACCCCTCTCCCTCGGGAGAGGGGAGTTAGGCGCCCTAATTCTGGCGCCGGACGCGTACCGCGGGCTGGCCGCTGACGTTCATCACGTAGCTGCCGAGCGCGGCCTTCCTGACCTTGATCTTCATTCCGGGCCTGGGCCGAAGCGCGATGATGTTGTTGTCGGTCTGAGCCCAGGTGCCGCCGTCGGCGAGCTTGACGATCCAGCGCCCGTTGCCGTCCTCGACCGCGGCGGCGACGGTGCTTTCGATGGAGGTCACCTCCTCCTCGTCGCCCTCGCCGCCGCCGAAGATGCTGAGGTGCGGCAGCTCGAGCCCGAACAGGGTCCGCTTGGTCTCGCGGATCTGCTTGCGGTCGATCACCACCAGCTCGTGGCGCTCTTGCGCCTGCTCGAGCGCCTGCGACGCGGCATCGAAGCATTGGAGGCGGGCATGGTCGTCGGCGACCGCCCGGCAGCGGACCAGCGCCTCGAACGCGGCGGGCCGCTCGCTCTGCACCGGCGGCTTCTTCGCGGCGAGGCCCCCGGCGCACAGGGCGGCGACCGCCGCCGCCGCAACCGCCGCCGTCAAACCCTTGCGCATCATTGTCCTCCCGCCTCGACTGCCGGCGATATTGCGCGATGGCGGGCCCCCGCGCAACCACCCGCCGGGAGCGGACACCCTGTGGCAATTTTGTCACGAGCCGCAAAATTGGCAGGACTTCCGAGGGAGGGGAATTGCTTAGCTTTCATTACATCCCGTAAACGGTCGATGGCTCGCCAGTGTTTATCTGGTGCTTGAGGGATGGAAAAAGATCCGCGGCTCGAGCCGCTTTAAGGGGACAGACATGAACAAGACTCGCATTCTGAACACCTTGCTCGCGACGACGTTTATTGGCGGCGCGCTCAGCATGGCTTCGCCCGCCTTCGCGCAAGGCACCCCGGCCACCGGGGATACCCAGCCCCAGACCGGCCCGGTCGAGGCAGCCAATCCCACCACCTCCGCGGACGCCAATCCCGACGCGGCCGACAACGGCGCGATCGTCGTCACCGGCTCGCGCATTCCGCAGCCGAACCTCACCGCGGTGAGCCCGGTCACGGTCGTCAACAGCCAGGAAGTCCGGCTGCAGGGCACGACCCGCACCGAGGATCTCATCAACTCGCTGCCCCAGGCCTTCGCCGAGCAGGGCGGCAACCTCGCCAACGGCGCCACCGGCACCGCCACCGTCAACCTGCGCAACCTCGGTTCGCAGCGCACCCTGGTGCTGATCAACGGCCGCCGCCTCGTCCCGGGCGACGTGACCTCGTCGTCGGCCGACATCAACATCGTCCCCGCCGCGATCATCGACCGCGTCGACGTGCTGACCGGCGGCGCTTCGTCGGTCTACGGTTCGGACGCCGTCGCCGGCGTCGTGAACTTCATCATGGATACCAATTTCGAGGGCATCAAGCTCGACGGCCAGTACAGCTTCTACAACCACGTCAACGGCTCGACGACGGGCATCATCGACGCCCTCAACCGCCGCGGCTTCGGCCATCCGCACGGAGTCGTCACCGATGGCGGCACGATCGACCTCAGCGGCCAGATCGGCGCGAGCTTCGACGACGGCCGCGGCCATGTCGTCGCCTATGCCACCTACCGCAAGATCGGCCAGGTCACGCAGAACAAGCGCGACTACAGCGCCTGTACCAGCCAGGCCCGCGCCGCCAGCACGATCATCGACTGCGGCGGCTCGGCGACCTCCGCCAACGGCACCGTCATCGCGTTCACCGGCACGCCAAACCCGAACCCGGCGTTGAGCACTTTCACCTCGACCTTCTTCCAGGTCGGACCGAACCGCACGCTCCAGGGCGGCTTCACGCCGTTCAACTTCGCGCCGTACAATTATTACCAGCGGCCGGACGAGCGCTACACGTTCGGCGCCTTCGCCGATTACGAGATCAGCCCCGCGCTGCATCCGTATATGGAAGCGATGTTCATGGACGACCGCACGGTCGCCCAGATCGCTCCCTCGGGCGATTTCGGCAACACCACGACGATCAACTGCGACAACCCGCTGCTCTCCGCGCAGCAGCGGTCGATCCTCTGTGCGCCCAACAATCTCATTTCGAGCGAGCTGAACGCGATCACCGGCGCTCTCAACAATACCGTGGTCGGCTCGACGATCACGGCGGCGCGGCCGGGCGGCCTGCCGCCACAGGTGTTCATCGATCCGAGCACCGGCCAGCCCTATTTCCGCGGCTTCGCGCAGATCCTGCGCCGCGACGTGGAAGGCGGCGGGCGCCAGGACGATCTCCAGCACACCACCTATCGCATCGTCGGCGGCATGCGCGGCCAGCTGAGCGACGTCTGGTCCTATGACGCTTACTACCAATACGGCCGGGTCAACTTCGCCGAGACCTATCTGAACGACTTCTCGGTGACGCGCCTCACCCGCGCGCTCGACGTCGTCAATATCGGCGGCGTGCCGACCTGCCGCTCGGTGCGCACCGGCGACGATCCGAACTGCGTCCCCTACGACGTCTTCGGCGGCTCGATCAGCCCGGCGGCGGTCAATTACCTGGCGACCCCGGGCTTCCAGCGCGGCCAGGTCGAGCAGGCGGTGGCCGACGTATCGGTCACCGGCAAGCTCGGCCAATACGGCCTCGCCTTCCCGTGGGCGGAAGACGGCGTCGGCATCGCGCTCGGCGCCGAGTATCGCAAGGACAAGCTCAACCTCGACACCGACATCGAGTTCCAGACCGGCGATCTCGCCGGCCAGGGCGCGCCGACGCTTCCCGCGCACGGTGCCTTCGACGTCCGCGAGCTGTTCGCCGAGATCCGCATCCCGATCGTGGAGAACAACTTCTTCCAGAGCCTCGCGATCGAGGCCGGCTACCGCCGGTCCGATTACGACCTCAAGGGTACGAACGGGAAGGGCTTCAAGACCGACACCTGGAAGATCGGCGCCGACTTCGCGCCGGTTCGCGACATCCGGTTCCGCGGCAGCTACAACCGCGCGGTCCGGGCGCCGAACATCCAGGAGCTGTTCGCCACCCAGCGCGTGGCCCTGAACGGCAACGCCGATCCGTGCGCCCTCGGGCGCCCGATCGCGGCCGGCGACTTGGGCTGCCTCGCGCAGGGACTGGTCGTCGGCCAGACCGTCGTGGGCAACCCGGCGGGCCAGTATAACGGCCTGATCGGCGGCAACACCAACCTGCGTCCGGAAGTCGCGACCACCAAGTCGCTCGGCGTCGTGATCCAGCCGCGCTTCATCCCGCGCCTGGCCCTCACCGTCGACTGGTTCGACATCAAGGTGAAGGGCGCGATCCAGCAGATCGGCCAGGACACCATCCTCGACGTCTGCGATCAAACCCGGGATCCCGCCTTCTGCGGCCTTGTCCACCGCGACCAGTTCGGCTCGCTGTGGAGGACCTCGGCCGGCTTCGTCACCGACTTGACGCAGAATATCGGCGGCGTCAGCACCCGCGGCATCGACGTCGGCTTCAGCTACGCCATGGATATCGGCGCGCTCGGAGGCCTCAGCCTGAACGCCGTCGGCACCTGGCTCGACAAGAGCATCACCGATACGGGTGTCGGCGATCAGTTCGACTGCGCCGGCCTCTACGGCCTGCGCTGCGGCACGCCGGCGCCGGTGTGGAGGCACAAGATCCGCCTGAGCTACAACGCTCCGGACGGCGTCGGCTTCTCGGTCCAGTGGCGCTACTTCGGCGGCGTCGACCTCGACCGGTCGGATACCAGCCAGCCGACCCTGTCGAAGGACGCGACCGGCAAGGCGCTCCCCTTCTCGCCGTTCAACGCGAGGATCCCGACGCAGAGCTATCTGGACTTCGCGATCACCGCGCGGCTCGGCGACCACTACAACTTCCGCCTCGGCGTCAACAATATCCTCGACCGCGATCCTCCGATCATCGGCGCGAACGGTGCCAGCGCCACGGTCAACGCCTGCACGGCCGTCTACTGCTCGGGCAACACCTTCCCGAACGTGTACGACGCGCTCGGCCGGTACATCTTCGCCGGCGTGACGCTCGACTTCTAAGTCGGCATCGCCGCAACCCAACTGGACGGCGGGCCTTCGGGCCCGCCGTTTTCTTTTGCGCACGGGCAGCGCTAGAAACGCCCTCGTGAATCGACCCGCCACCCCGACCGACGAAGACTCGCGGCTGGAGCGCGACGCCGACGCCGCCGCGGCGCGCGGCGACGCGGCGGGCGCCCGGCGGCTGCTGGAGCGGCTGACGGTGCTTGATCCCCGGCGGGTCGAGCCCTGGCTCAAGCTCACCGCCATGTGCCGGGCCGTGGGCGACCTGCCCGCGGCGCTGGCCGCCGTGTCCGGAGCGCTTCGCGTCGAGCCGCTCGGCTTCCTCCCTTTGCTCCTCAAGGCCAATCTGCTGGAGCGCGCCGGCCGCGACGAGGAGGCGGCCGAGACCTACGGCTATGCGCTCGCGCAGAAGCCGGACGAGATCCCCGCCCATCTCGTCCAGACCGTCGCCCATGCGGAGGCGAAGCGGGACGAGCACGACGTCCTTCGCGCCGCCCGCCTCGCCGCCGCCGTGGCGCCCGAGGAGGCCGGCCTGTCGCCCGCCGAGCGCCGCCGGGTCGAGCGCTTCCAGACCAACGTGCTGAGGAAGACCCGCGTCTATCACAGCGAGCCGACCCATTTTCACTATCCGGGCCTCGTCGAGCGCGAATATCACGATCGGGAGGACTTCCCCTGGCTCGGCGATCTGGAAGCCGCGACCGAGGCGATCGCCGCGGACTTCCGGCGGGTCATGGCCGCCGAGCGGGCCGAGCTCGTCCCCTACATCCAATATCCGGACGACGTCCCGCTTCGGCAGTGGCAGGCGCTCAACCGAAGCCGCGACTGGACCGCGATTCATCTCGTCCGCAACGGCCAGGCCGTCGAGGCGAATGCGCGGCACTGCCCGGCGGTGATGGCGCTCCTCCCGCGGCTCGATCAGCCGCATATTCCGGGGCGCGGCCCCAATGCGATGTTCTCGCTGCTCGCGCCCGGCGCGCATATCCCGCCGCATACCGGCGTCGCCAATAGCCGTCTGGTATGCCATTTGCCGCTGATCGTGCCGCCGGGCTGCTGGTTCCGGGTCGGCGAGGAGCGGCGCGTGTGGGAAATCGGCAAAGCGTGGGTGTTCGACGACACGATCGAGCATGAAGCGGCCAATCCGTCCGAGGTTTTGCGGGTCATCCTCATCGTCGACACCTGGCATCCCGGCCTCTCTCCCCCGGAGCGCGCCGCCGTCGCCGCCGTAATGGCCGCCACCGACCCCCCGGAGGCCCCATGACCCGGGTGCAATGGCAGGTGCGAAACGCCAGCCCGAACGACGCCCAGGCCGCCGCCGAAGCCGCCGACGCGGCGCTCGACGGCGGGCTGGAAGCCGACGCCATCCCGCTCCTGGAAGCGGCGCTGCGGGCCCATCCGCGCGACGCCCGCCTCTGGCAGTTGCTCGCCCTCGCCCATCGCGGGCTCGAGGATCTCGCCCCCGCGGTCGAGGCGATGCGGCGCGCGGCGGAGCTCGCGCCCCGCGACGCCCTCATCGCCCACGGCCTGGCGCGGACGACGCTGGAGGCGGGGCTGCCCGCCACCGCTTTGTTCGACCGCGCTTTGGCGCTGTCGCCGCTGGACGCGAGCATCATCCTCGGCCGGGCCGCCGCCCAATATGCCGGGGGCCGGCTCGGCGCGGCGATCGAGGACCTCGACGCGCAGCTTCACCGCCATCCCGGCTGGGTCGAGGGCCATGCGACGCTGGCCCGGCTGCGCTGGATGGCGGGCGAGCGCGACGGCTTCGCCCGCAGCTTCGAGGCGGCGCTGAGCCTCGCGCCGGCCGAGACGGCGATCTGGAAGGGCCTGCTCGACACCCTCGCCCAGGCGGAAATGTATGGCGCCGGGCTTGCCGTCGTCGCCCGCGGCCGCGCGCTGGCCGGGCCCGATCCGCTGTTCGACGCCTATGAGGCGGTCTGCGCCTCCGAAAGCGGCATGATCGAGGCGGCGGACCGGCTCTTCGCCCGGCTCGGCCCGCCGCGCGACATCGCCATGGCCGTCCGCCGGGTGCGGCACCTGCTGCGCGCCGGCCGCCCCGAGCAGGCGCTCGCCCTCGCCGAGCCGCTCGCGCCGCAAGCGGGCGGCGAGCTCTGGCCCTACGTCTCGCTGGGCTGGCGGCTGACCGGCGATCCGCGGCGGGAATGGCTGGAAGGCGATCCGCGCTTCGTCGGCGTCTACGACATCGCCGAGCGCCTGCCGCCGCTCGACGCGCTGGCCCGCTGCCTGCGCGGACTCCATCTCGCCAGCGAGCAGCCGCTCGAGCAGTCGGTCCGCGGCGGCACCCAGACCGACGGGCCGCTCTTCGCGCGCATCGAGCCGGAGATACGGGCGCTCCGGCGCGCGGTGGTGGAGGCGGTCGAGGCGCATGTCGCCGGCCTTCCGCCGCCAATCCCCGGCCACCCCCTGCTCGGCGGCCCGCGCGGGCCGGTCCGCTTCTCGGGCTCCTGGTCGGTGCGGCTGACGGGCGGCGGCCGCCACGCCAACCATTTGCATCCGGCGGGCTGGCTCAGCTCCGCCCTCTACGTGGCCCTGCCCGGCGAGACGGAACGGGGCTCTGCGCCCGCGGGCTGGCTGACGCTCGGCGAGCCCCAGGAATCGCTCGGCCTCGGCCTCGCCGCGTTCCGGACGATCGAGCCGAAGCCGGGGCGGCTCGTCCTCCTCCCCTCGACGATGTGGCATGGCACGGTGCCGTTCGGCGAAGGGGAGCGGCTGACGGTCGCCTTCGACGTCGCTCCCACCGCGCCCTGAGTCCCGCCCGATGCAGCAAGTTCCCCCCGGCCTCGCGCCCGCCCTCGACCGCCTGCGCCGCGGCGATCTCGCCGGCGCG
This sequence comes from Allosphingosinicella sp., assembly GCA_036403015.1. Lineage (GTDB taxonomy): Bacteria > Pseudomonadota > Alphaproteobacteria > Sphingomonadales > Sphingomonadaceae > Allosphingosinicella. The sequence goes on along the minus strand of DASWRU010000021.1, from coordinate 28,921 downwards.
CGCGCCGCGGCCGAGGCGGCGCTTCGCCAGCATCCCGGCTCCCAGCCCCTCCTCGCCTTCGCCGGCTTCGCGGCCGCCCGGATGGGCGATCCCGCCGGCGCCATCCCGCATTTCCAGGCGGTCCTCGCAACGGACCCCAGCGACACCGCGACCCGCATCAATCTCGCCACCGCGCTCCTCGCCACCGGAGCGCTCGATCGCGCGCTGGCGGTCGCGTCGGCGGGCGGCGGCGAGCCCAAGCTGCTGCGCATCGCTGGCTATGTCCACCAGCAGCAGGGCCGGCTCGCCGAGGCGGCGGAAGCCTATCGCGGCGTCGTCGCCGCCTTTCCCGACGATTTCGAAAGCTGGAACAATCTCGGCAACGTCCACGCCGCCCGGCGCGATTTCGAACCGGCGATCGAAGCGTTCCAGCGGGCGATCTCGCTTCATCCCGGCGTTCCGGAAATGCATATCAACCTGTCGGACGTGCTCGCCCAGGCCGAACGGTTCGACGCCCGGCAGCGGGTGATGCGGGAGGCCGCGCGTCTCGCCCCGGCGAATGCCGAGGTGCAGGCCGAGCTCGGCCTCGCCGAAGCCTCGGTACGCGATTTCGAGGCGGCGGAGCGGGCCTATCGGGAAGCGATCCGGCTCGGCCCCGGCTTCAACCAGGCTTGGCTGGAGCTCGGCCTCCTCTACGAGAATCTCAACCGCATCGACGATCTCGCCGCCCTCGTCGAGGAGGCGCACGAGAAAGGCCTCAACGAGCCCGAGCTCGATTTCCTCAAGGCTTGGGCCTTGCGCCGGCAGGGCCGCTTCGCCGAGGCGATGCCGCTCGCCGCGGCGACGCCGGAGACGATCCATCCGGTTCGCCGGGCGCAGCTCATCGCCGAGCTCAGCGACCGGCTGGGCGACACGGCGCGGGCCTTCGCCGCGTTCGAGGACATGAACCGCGCGGCGCTCGAGGCGAAGCCCGCGCCCGCCGGGCCGACCTATCGGGAGATCGTCCAGGCCAATGCCGCGCTGATCAGGCCCGAGAAGGTGGCACGCTGGACGCCGGTCGACGTGACGGCGGAGCCGCCCGCGCCGGTGTTCATCGTCGGCTTCCCGCGGTCGGGGACGACCTTGCTCGACACCTTGCTGATGAACGTCCCCAGCCTTCATGTGCTGGAAGAGATGCCGGTGCTCGGCGCGGTGGACGGCGAGCTGGGCGGCGACGCGCGGCTGGCGACGCTTGACGCGACCGAGGCGAACCGGCTGCGCGCGCGCTATTTCGAAGTGCTGGACGGGCTGTCGCCGCCGGCGCCGGGGCAGACGATCGTCGACAAATATCCGCTCCACATGGCGCGCATGCCGCTCATCCACCGCCTGTTTCCCGACGCGAAAGTGCTCCTGGTCGAGCGGCATCCGTGCGACACCGTGCTCTCCTGCTTCATGTCGAATTTCCAGCTCAACGTCGCGATGCGCAGCTTCACCGACCTCGTCGAGGCGGCGCAAACCTACGATGCCGTCTTCGATGCCTGGACCCGCGCCGAGGCCCTGCTGCCGCTGGCCGTTCACCGCGTACGCTACGAGCGGATGGTCGAGGATCTGGAAGCCGAGATGCGGCCGCTGCTCGATTTCCTGGGCCTGCCGTGGGACCCGCAGGTGCTCGACAACCGCGCCAGCGCGGCGAAGCGCGACCATATCCGCACCGCCAGCTATTCGCAGGTGACCGAGCCCATCTATCGCCGCTCGAAGGGACGCTGGGAGCGCTATCGCGATAAGCTGGCGCCGGTCCTCCCGATCCTGGCCCGGTGGGCGGAGCGGATGGGCTACGAAGTCTGACCCTTATTCGGCGGCGAGCTCCGTCTCCGGTGCGAGCTCCTCGCTGTCGCGGACCTGGTCGAGAAAGTCCTCGAGGGCGTCATCGAACGGCCGCAGCAGCGGCCCCCGCGCGCTCTCGAGCGCGGTGATCGTCTGCTTGCCCTCCCTGAGCGGCTCGACGAGCGAGGGATCGTAGCCGGCGCCTTCCGCCACCCGGCAGGCGAATTCGTACCAGCTGAGCCGCCCCTGGTTGGCGAGGTGCCAGACGCCCTTCTCGCCGTCGATCAGCAGATCGAGCGCGGCATGGCAGAGATCCGGCACATAGGTGGGGGAGATCTCGGTTCGGTCGCAGGCCGTCACCGGCTCGCCGCGCGCGAGGGCGGCGAGGACGTTCCAGGCGAAATTATATTTGTCCCACGGCCCGAAGAAGGCGCTGGTGCGGACGATCAGCGCGTCCTCCATGACCTTGAGGACGCGGCTTTCCGCCTTCGCCTTGCTGAGGCCGTAGACGCCGGTGGGGCTCACCGGGTCGTCCTCGCGATAGGGCCGCCCGAGCTTGCCGTCGAAGACGAGGTCGGAGGAGAAGGTGACGAGGCGGATGCCGGCCGCGGCGCAGGCGCGCGCCAGCTTCTCCGGACCGGCCGAGTTGGCGCCGAGGCAGGCGGCGCGCTCGCGCTCCGCGTCGGCGACTCGGACGAAGCCGGCGGCATTGATCACCGCCCACGGCCGGTGCGCCTCGATGGCCGCGGCGATCGAGGCGTCGTCGCCTATGTCGAGTTCGGCCCGGCTGGTGAGGCAGAAGGGCAAGGCGCGCTCCTCGCAGATCCTGGCGAAGGCCCGGCCGAGCGTCCCGGTCGCCCCGGTGACGAGCAGCTTGCGGCCGCCCCATTCGAAGCTCCTGCAACGGCCGTTCCAGGGGTAGAGGCGCGGCGGGCGGCGCCACCAGCCGGGGCTGTCCAGGACTGGATGGTCGAAATCCTCGCTCTTGGCATAAGCCTTGGCGGCCTTGGCGATCACCGTCGGCCGCGGCGTCTCGCCGCGCGCGTCGAACACGCCTGTGTCGTAGAAGCCGTTGCGCCGCGTCAGCAGGAAGCGCCAGTCGACATTGCCGAACATGGACCAGAGGGTGATCGCGCGCAGGTCCACGCCCTCCTCCCGCAACGCGCCGCAGGTCCGCCACACCTCGGCGAACCAGCGCAGCTGCTCGTCGCGGTGGCAGCCGTGATGGACCTCGGTCACCGCCATCGGGATCCGGTAGCGCTCCCACGCCTCGCGCAGGCGCGGCCCGAGGCCGGTGTCGGCCTCCAGCCTTTTCACCCGCACGGCCTCGGCATCGACGTAGCTGTCGCGCCGGTTGCCGCCGATTTCATGGTCCGGATAAAGCCCGGTGCGATGATCGAGGAACCGCTCGCTGGTCAAATAATGGTTTATGCCGATCAGGTCGGGCTTGCCCTCGCCGGTTTCGAACGCCTCGATCTCCGCCCAGCCGACGCCGGCGCCGAACAGGATGGAGTGCCAATTGTGGCGCGTGTCGACGCGTCCGCAGAGCAGATCGAGGCTGAGCCACCGCCGCTCGTTCTCGTGCGCCGCCTGGTAGCGAAGCGGCGCCGTCGAGAAGGTCTTGCCGAGGTCTTCCGTCTGGACGAGCCTCGCCCCGGGAATCCGCGCCCGGATCGCCTTCATCGCCTCCAGCGTGCCGCGGCACTCGTTCGCCAAAGCGCGCAGGAAGGAAGGATAGTCCCGCTTGTGCGGGTACCAATGGCCGTAGAGGCCGGAGAAGCGGGCGGTGGTCAGCGGCTCGTTGACCGGAGTCCACATCTCGATCCACGGATAGCGGTCGGCGACCCGCGCTGCGAAATCGGCCAGCTTGGCCGGGAAATCGCGGTCGAGCAGGTCGGTGTAGCGGGGCCCCGAGCCATGGTGGAGAAGGCCGCCGATCACCTTCATGCCACGCTCCCGAAGCATCGTCAGCCGCTCGTCGGTCCAGGCGAAATCGAGCGCCTCGGGCCGGTCGGGGGCGATCGCCTCCCACAGAATCGGGTATCGAACCGTGCCGATCCCGAGGTCGGCGATCAGGTCGATGTCCTCCCGGCGCCGGAGGTGGCCGGTCTCCGCATTCTGGTCCCGATATTCGTCGCCGAGGCGAACAATGGTGCATTCGACGCCGCCCCAGAGCTCCAGCGGAGGCGTCTTGCGGTAATTGCTCGTCATTCCGTCAGCGTCTCGATCTTTGCGGCTGGGTAACGAAACACGACCGCCACGCCCCGGTTCCGGCAAAAGCAGGAACGGTTAAAGCAGGTTAGCCACTTTTCCACAGCCGCTAGGAAAATCGAAAGGCTTCCAGGCTCATGCTCCGGTGAATCGCAAGGAGGCCGGCATGGGCGTTCATCAGACCATCGTGGACGAGCGGCGCTCGGAAGACAGGCACGAGGGTCTGGTCGAAAGCGCGGTCATCTGGTTCCGCGGCGAGCCGCATCACGTGCCGGTCCTCAATCTCTCGACGCGGGGCACGATGATCGAAAGCGCGCTGCAGCCGCGGCTCGGCGAGACGGTGCTGGTCGAGTTCCCCGAATGCAGCCGCATGCACGCCTTCGTGCGCTGGGCGCGGGAAGGGCGGATCGGCCTCAATTTCGGCCACGAGATCGTGCTCGGCGGCTAGTTCAGAGCGCGGATCACCACCGGCAATATCCCGGAAACCATTCTCGCCACCCCGGCCGCATTGGGGTGGACCCGGTCCGGCAGGTTGAGCCGGGAATTGCCCGCCACGCCGGCGAGAAAGAAGGGGTAGAAGCCGGCGCCATAGTCGCGGGCCAGCTCCGGGAAGATGGCGTTGAAGTCGCGGGTGTAGCGCTCGCCGAGGAAAGCCGGCGCCAGCATGCCGGCGAGGACGGTGGCGATGCCGCGGTCCTTCAGCGTCCGGAGGATCGTTGCCATGTCCTCGCGCGTCTCCCGCGCCGGGATGCCGCGCAGCATATCGTTGCCGCCGAAGGCGACGATGGCGAGATCAAGCGGCGCCGGCTGCGCGTCGAGCACCCACTTCAGCCGCACGCTGCCTCCGCCCGCGGTGTTGCCGGAGAGGCCGGCATTGACCACCGTCGCCTCGATTCCGCGGGCCCGCAGCGCCGCCTCGAGCTGCGGCGCAAAGCCTTCGCTGCGGCCGAGGCCGTAGCCGGCGACGAGGCTGTCGCCGAAGGCGAGGATGCGGGGGGCGGCGGCGGGCATGGTCCGCCTCAAAGCGCGAGGCGGCGAAGAGTTGCGTCCGGCGCAGGTCGGTCCTATTTCGCAACTCAACCGCCGCGAGGAGCCCCGCCGATGATCGACCTCTACACCGCCGCCACCCCGAACGGCTGGAAGGTCTCGATCGCGCTGGAGGAGCTCGGCCTCCCTTATGCGCTCCACGTCATCGACATGGGCGCGGGCGAGCAGAAGCAGCCCTGGTTCACCGCCATCAACCCCAACGGCCGCATCCCCGCCATCGTCGACCGCGGAGCCGGCGACGACGGGGGGGATTTCGCCGTCTTCGAGAGCGGCGCGATCCTCCTCTACCTCGCCGAGAAAGCCGGGCGGCTCATCCCCGCCGACGAGAAGGGCCGCAGCCGGGTCGTGCAGTGGCTGATGTTCCAGATGGGCGGAGTCGGCCCGATGATGGGGCAGGCGAACGTCTTCACCCGCTACTTCCCCGAAGAGCTCCCGGCGGTCATCGACCGCTACCGCCGCGAGAGCCGGCGGCTGTTCGAGGTGCTCGACGGGCACCTCGCCAGGGAGGAATATCTCGCCGGCGATTATTCGATCGCCGACATCGCCAATTGGTCATGGGTGCACACGCACGAATGGCCCGGGGTGGACGTCGCCGGGCTCGACAATCTGCAGCGCTGGATGGCGGCGATCGCCGCGCGCGCGGCGGTCCAGAAGGGTGTCACGACCCCACCGCGCGCCGATCCCGCGCGCTCGGTCGAGACCGCCCGCTCGATCCTCGCCTGACCCGTCGTAGCGAAGCGGCCGCCCCCTCACCGTTCGCCCCGAGCGAAGTCGAGGGGCCCTTCCGAGCGAAGGCGAGGGTCTGGATAAGAGAGGTCTCGGCGCCGCTCGATCTCGGCTTCGCTCGATAGGGTGTCTCGACTTCGCTCGACACGAACGGATGGAGAAATCGGTGCCTGGAGTTCAGCCTTTGCGCACCGGGGACAGCCACTAGTCCCCCAAATGCCCCCGCTTGGCTGGGGCGCCAGCGCGCTCTTCACCCCTGCGGTATGAGCCGGACAGGCCTGGAGTGCTCGGGCCCCCCAGCGGGCGGCGGTGCTGCCCTGGATGGCTTCGCTTCGCTCGCAATGACGGCTGCGCTATACCGACTCGGGAAGGAGCCAAAGCCATGAACGAGATGACCCGCCTCGCCGCGCAGCCCGATTATTCCGAAGCCGCCCGCAAGGCGCTGGCGCGCGAGCCGGCCTTGTTCATCGACGGCGAATGGGTCCGCTCCAGCCACGACAAGATCATCGCCGTCTACGACCCTTCGACCGGCCGGCAGATCGCCTCGATCGCCGACGCGTCCGACGCCGACGTCGACCGGGCGGTGGCGGCGGCGCGGACCGCCTTCGACGACGGCCGCTGGTCGCGTCTTCCCCCCTACCAGCGCGAACGGCTGATCGAGAAGCTCGCCGACCTGATCGAGGCCAACATGGCCGATCTCGCCGAGCTCGAGTCCATCGACAACGGCAAGCCGCGCGCGATGTCGCAGGGCGTCGATCTGCCCAGCTCCGTCGCCACCCTGCGCTACATGGCCGGCTGGGCGACCAAGATCAGCGGCGAGCATGTCGAGCCGAACGGCGTCCCCGTCGGAAGCATTCACGCCTATGTCCGCCGCGAGCCGATCGGCGTCGCCGCGCAGATCGTGCCGTGGAACTTCCCGTTGATGATGGCGGTGCAGAAGATCGCCCCGGCCCTTGCCGCCGGCTGCACCCTGGTGCTGAAGCCGGCCGAGCAGACGCCGCTCACCGCCCTCCGGCTCGCGGACCTTGTCGCCGAGGCAGGCATTCCCGCCGGCGTCGTCAACATCGTCACAGGCATGGGCGAGACGGCGGGCGACCGGCTGGTCCGGCATCCGGACGTCGACAAGGTCGCTTTCACCGGCTCGACCGAGGTCGGCAAGATCATCAACCGGGCCGCCACCGACACGCTGAAGCGGGTGACTCTCGAGCTCGGCGGCAAGTCGCCGGTGATCGTGCTTCCGGACGTGGATGTCGCGCGCACCGCGCGCGGCGCCGCCGCGTCGATCTTCTTCAATTCCGGCCAGGTCTGCATCGCCGGCTCGCGGCTGTTCGCGCACAAGGACGTGTTCGACAGCCTGCTGGAGGCGGTGGCGGCCAACGCGTCGCAATGGAAGGTCGGGCCCTCGCTCGCCCCCGACACGATGATGGGGCCACTGGTCTCGACCGAGCAGCACGAGCGCGTGCTCGGCTATATCGAGAAGGGCCGGAAGGAAGGCGCCTCGGTGCTGTGCGGCGGCGACGCGCCCGGCGGCGAGGGCTATTTCGTCAACCCGACCATCCTCGTCGACGTGAAGCCGGAGATGGCGGTGGTGCGCGAGGAGATATTCGGCCCGGTCCTCTCCGCCCAGCGCTACGAGGATCTGGACGAGGTCGCCAAGGCGGCGAACGACACGCCCTACGGCCTCGCCGCCAGCATCTGGACCCGCGACGTCTCGGCGATGCACAAGCTCGCCGCCAAGCTGAAGGCGGGGATGGTGTGGGGCAATTGCCCCTCGGCCGCGGACACGGCGCTGCCCTTCGGCGGCTACAAGCAGTCCGGCTTCGGGCGCGAGCAGGGCCGCTACGGGATCGAGGCCTATACCGAGCTCAAGACGGTCGCCATCGCCCTGTGAGGCACCTCGCCCTCCTTGTCGCTTTCATTTTGTGCGCCGCCGCGCCGCCGCCCCTGCGGATGAGTCCGACCGAGGAGGCGGCGGTCAAGCGGGTGATCGAGCGCGGCGAACGGCTGTTCGAGGTGGATCGAGCCGCCTGGATCACGACCGACGACATGATCGAGAAGCTCGGCGGCGACGCGGGCGCGCCGATCAAGGGGTGGGTGGTCGAACCGGACGCCACGACTGTGCACGCCTACGTCGTCACCTATTTCGCGGACGGACCGTCCGGACCTGTCGCCTGGTATGTCGGGCACATGCGGAATAACAAGCTCGTCTCCGGGGAGCTGCTCCCGGCGTCGTCGCGTCCCGCCTTGAGCGCGGCCCAAATCCGGATCGCCCGGGCCGTGGAGGCGGCGCGTGCGCAGAGCGGGTACCGCCCCTGCACCGCAGCGCGCTTCAACATCGACGCGATTGCGCCCGACGCGCCGGACGGACCGGTGGACGTCTACCTGCTGACGGCGATGGTGGAGAACGGCGAATATCCGTTCGGCGGCCACTTCCTCCTGCGCGTTGCGAGCGACGGCAAGACCGTCTCCAGCCGGAAATTCACGAACACCTGTCTCAACATAAGGGAGCCGGTAGGAGCCAATGGCGAGAAGCCCGTAGCGCTCGGCGTTACCCACATATTGGACCCGGTGCCTACCGAGATTCACGTATTCCTGTCGATTTGGACCGGCAAGCCGATCTTCGTCAGGACGCAGAAGCGGGCCTGGCTCGTCGACGGCCCCAAGATCGGCCTCATCGGCAACTAAGCGGCGCGCCTAACGCGTCCTGGCCTCCGGGCAGCGGGAATAATCGGGCTCGCGCTGCGCCTTGGCGCCGCGGCGCTGCTCCTTGCCGAGGCATTCCTCATGCTCGCGCAGGCGCCGCCCGCGCTTCTCGTCCGCCTCGGACTGGCTGGTGGTGAGGACGTCGACGGTCCTCGACGCCGCTTTTACCGGCAGGGTGACGATGTCCACGGCCGTGCTGGCGATGCAGCCGCTGAGCGAGGCGGCGAGGAAAGCGGCGGCGATGAGGCGCATGAGCGGGGTTCCCTGAATCCGAATATCGTTAGCGCCCGTCCCTGATCGAAACATGAACGATTCGGGCTGATCCAGGTAAATGCCGACGGCGCGTGCCGCGGGTAAGGTGAGTCTTTCCATCCCGGGGGGGATCGAAGCGTGGACCAGAGAGACATCGATTATTATCGCCGCCGTATCCTTGCGGAGCGGCGTGCCGCGGAGCGGGCGACGCACCCGCTCGCCGCCGACTGCCACCGGCGCCTGGCCGCCGAATATGCGGACCTGATCGTCGCCAGCGAAGCCGTCCTGCCGCAGGCCGCGCGGGGCTGACGCGTTGGCGGCGGCCATTGCCGCCGGCCCGCCGCTTCCCTACATGCCCCGGCAGGCGCGCTTGGAGGGGCCATGGTAACCTTGATCGACATGCTGAGCCTGCTTCTGTGGGCATTCAGCTGGCTCATCATCATCCAGGTGATCCTCGGCTGGCTTGTCGCGTTGAACGTCGTCAACGCCTACAACCGGTTCGTCCGCGGCCTCCTCAAGGGGCTCGAGCGGGTCACGGAGCCCTTCTACAAGCCGATCCGCCGCATCCTCCCGGATTTCGGCGGCCTCGACCTCAGCCCAATGGTCCTGCTGCTGGTGATCTGGCTGCTCCAGCGGCTCCTGTTCGACGTCGGCATGGACCTGGCGCGCAGCGGCCACGCATGAGCGCCGAGCTGATCGACGGGAGGGGCTTCGCGCAGCGGCTGCGGGACCGCGTCGCCGAGGCCCTGCCGGCGTTCGCCGAGGCGACCGGCCGCGCGCCCGGCCTGGCCGTGGTGCTGGTCGGCGAGGATCCGGCTAGCCAGATCTACGTGCGCTCGAAGGGCAAGGCGACGATCGCCGCGGGCATGGCGAGCTTCGAGCACCGGCTGGCGAACAGCACGACCCAGGAAGAGCTGGTCACGCTCGTCGAGGCGCTCAATGCCGACGAGGCCGTGGACGGCATTCTCGTCCAGCTGCCGCTCCCGGCGGGGATCGACGACAAGGCGGTGATCGACACGATCGACCCCGACAAGGACGTCGACGGCTTCCATGTGATCAGCGCCGGGCGGCTCGCGGTCGGCGAGGAGGGGCTGGTCTCCTGCACGCCGCTCGGCTGCCTGATGCTGCTCAAGGACAGGCTGGGCGATCTCTCCGGTCTGGAGGCGGTGGTGGTCGGCCGCTCGAACATCGTCGGCAAGCCGATGGCGCAGCTCCTCCTCAGGGAGAATTGCACCGTCACCATAGCGCACAGCCGCACCCGCGACCTTCCCGCCGTCGTCCGCCGCGGCGACATCGTCGTGGTCGCGGTCGGCCGGGCGGAGCTCGTCAGGGGCGAGTGGCTGAAACCCGGCGCGACGGTGATCGACGTCGGCCAGAACCGCATCGAGGACGGCGACGGCAAGGCCCGGCTGCTGGGCGACGTCGAGTTCGAGAGCGCGAGCCGGGTCGCGGGCGCGATCACCCCGGTGCCGGGGGGCGTCGGGCCGATGACGATCGCGGTGCTGCTCAGGAACACCGTCGCCGCGGCCTTTGCGAGGGCGGGGCTGCCGGCGCCGGAGGGGCTGTGATCGAGCTTTTCGTCTCGGCCTTCGTCACCTTCTTCGTCGTCATCGACCCGCCGGGCTGCGCGCCGATCTTCGCCGGCCTGACCCGCGAGGCGCCGGCCGGCGAGCGGCGGATGATGGCGTTGCGCTCCGTCGCCGTCGCCGCCGGCATCCTCCTCTTCTTCGGCCTGCTGGGCGAGGACCTGCTGCGTCACCTCGGCATCAGCCTCGCCGCCTTCCGAATCGCCGGCGGCATCATGCTGTTCCTGATCGCGCTGGAGATGGTGTTCGAGCGGCGCACCCAGCGGCGCGAGCACCGCGCCCAGGAAGTGAGCGCCGATCCGCAGCATGACGACGTCTCCGTCTTCCCGATGGCGATCCCGATGATCGCCGGGCCGGGTTCGATCGCCTCGGTGATGCTGCTGATGGCGCGCAGCGACGGCCTCACCGAATCGCTGACCGTGCTCGCCGCGCTCGCCGCGATCCTGGTGCTGACTTTGCTGTCGCTGCTCGCGGCCGGAACGCTGATGCGGCTGCTCGGCCACAGGATGGAGGCGATGCTGACCCGGCTGCTGGGCGTCATCCTCGCCGCTTTGGCCGCCCAGTTCGTGATCGACGGCATTTCGGTCAGCTTCAGGGTCTGACGACCCGCCACATCCTGAACGGCGACCGGGCCGGCAGCGGCACGGGCTGCAGCCAGTTCGGCACCTGCCCCTTGATCAGCTGCATGTAGAAGCCGTTCTTCGCCTGGCTGGCATAGATGGTCGTCTCGGACATCCCCGGGCAGACGAGCACATAGTCGATCCGCCGCCGCTCGATCACGCCATGGGCGAAGTCCGGCGTGCCTCGGAAGGCGAGCATCACGTCGACGATGTCGCGCCCGTTGCGGTGATAGGGCCCGGCGACGGCGTCGTGATGGGTGACGGCGATGAGCCGCGGGCCGAGATCGACATGGGTCAGCACATAGCCCTTGGGGAGGAGCGCCACCGGTCGCATCGCCCAGAGGGTGGGGCAGAGCCCGTTCGCCTTGTTGACCGCCTTGATCGCCGGCCCCTGCTTCTGCGGGATCAGCCTCGCCGCCTGCTGGGCGAGAAGCCCGGAGACGAACATGAAGGCCAGCACGACTCCGCCGACCCGCACCAGCATCCAGCGGCTGGCGAACACAAGGGGGATGACCAGCCAGGCCAGCCCGGTCGCGCCGGGGACGGCGAGAAGCTGGGCGGCCGGCCCGGCGCGGCTCTGCCAGAGGAGGAGAAGCGCGGCGAGGAGCGCCGGCACGGCGACGGCGGCCCAGCGGGCGAGGAGGGCGGGATCGCGGCGGCCGCGCCACAGCATCGCGGCATAGCCGATCAGCCCGGCCACCGGCAGCGCGCACACCACGAGGCTCGTCTGCAGGCCGTGCTTGTAGATCGGCCGCGCCTCGCGGACATTGTCGAGCCACAGCGCCTTGGCCTCGGGCGTCACATTCTCCAGCCGGCCGAGGCAGTGCGGCCAGGCGAGCGCGAAGGCGGCGGCGACCGCCGCGCCGGCCGCCGCGGCCAGCGCCAGCCGGACCGGCCAGGACCGTGCCGGGACCAGCGCCAGCATGACGGCGACGGCGCCGGCTCCGACCAGCGCCGACAGCCAGACCGGCGAGAGGGCGTCGCAGACCGGCGCCCGGTTGGCGTAGGAGGCGAAGAGGAGATAGCCGAGCGCGCAGCCTCCGGCGAGGCTCGCCCCGTAGGTGAGGAGTCGGCGGCTTTCGGCCGGGTCGCGGACCCAGAGCAGCACCGCGATGGCGCCGGCGACGGCGAGATAGGGCAGCATCTCCAGCCCGATCACCACCGACAGCGCCGTCGAGATCCCGAGGATCGCACCTCCGCGCGCCCGCCTGGGGTCGGTCAGCGCCATCACCGAGACGGCGAGCAAGGCGAGCTGCCACCCGTGATGGTCGATGCGAAGCGGAGTCCACATCGCCCGGGTGGAATGGGCGCAGAGCAGGACCGCGATCGACAGGGCGAAGGCCTGGGGCGCGATCAGCCGCCGCGCCGTCACCGCGACCGCCGCCATGGCAAGCGCCATCGGCAGGAGCGGGGCGATCGCCACCGCCGCTTTCTCCGCACCGGCCCCGCCGAGCAGCGGCGCCAGCGCCAGCTTCAGGCCGGCGATCGGCAGGTCGACCAGCCGCGACCAGTGGATGTCGGCGCCTTCGGGCGGGTTCAGCCGGTATTGCCTCAAATCGTACCAGGGCTGGCCGGCCAGCCAGGCGCGGACCTGCATGATCCGCATATTGTCGTCGGTGTCGCCGAGGCCGAAGCCGCGGATCGCCGCCCATCGCCCGTAGAGGAGGGCGGCCGCCGCGAGCAGCCAGAACAGCAGCAGCCACCAGCGCCAGTGCTTCTCCAGCCGGTCGAGCGGCTCCATGCTTTCCCCTTTTCAACCCGCCGGAGCGGCATTAGTCGCTCAGGGGCAAAGGGCAAGCGGCCCTTGGGGAAGCTCAAGCCTCGTGATCCCGCATCGCTATTCCGATCTTGCCGGCCAGATCGTCCGCTTCGGGCTCACCGGCGGGCTGCTGACGGTGCTGGTCGCCGCCGGCTACTGGCTGGTGGCGACGCCGCTCCATGTCGAGCCGATGCTGTCGCTGACTCTGAACTATCTCTGGGCGACCGGCCTCGGCTACGTCCTCCACAGCCGCTTCAGCTTCCGCGGCCACGGCTCCCGCGACCGGGCGGCGGTGAGGACGGCGCGCTTCTTCATGGTCAACGCCTTCGGCTTCGTCCTCAACCAGGCGTTCGTCTGGCTGCTGGTCAGGCATCTGGACGGCCCGACCTGGTGGGCGATCCCGCCGATGCTGTTCGTCACCCCCGCCTTGACCTTCGCGCTGAACCGGCAGTGGGTGTTCGCCTGATGGAGCGCGTCGTCTACGACCGCATGGCCCAATATGCCGACCGCCACTGGTGGTATCGCGCGCGCCGCGACATCCTCGCCAAGCTGATCGAAGATCGCATCGCCCTCCCCCAGGACGCTCGAATCCTCGAAATCGGCTGCGGCACCGGCCCCAATCTCGACATGCTCCGCGGCTTCGGGCGGCTCGACGCGGTGGAGATCGACCCGGCCGCGCGCGCCGTCGCCAGCGCCCGCCTCGGCCGCCCCGTCTACGACGCGCCGCTCCCCCATCTGGCCGGGGTAGAGGACCGCGCTTACGATTTGGTCTGCATCCTGGATGTGCTCGAGCATGTCGATGCGGACCGGGAGGCGCTGGTCAGCATCGCGGGCAAGCTCCGGCCCGGCGGCCGCATCCTCATCGCGGTGCCGGCGCATCCGTGGATGTGGAGCGCGCACGACCGGGTCAACCACCACAAGCGCCGCTACACCAAGCGGACGCTTCGGGCGGTGGTGAAGGCGGCGGGGCTGAAGCTCCACCTGATCACCTATTTCAACTCGCTGCTGTTCCCGCTCGCCGTCACCGCGCGCCTCGCCGAGCGGCTGTTCCACAAGGAGGACGACAGCGCCGACACACCGCCGCCGGCCGCGCTCAACCGGCTGTTCGAGACGATGTTCCGGCTGGAACGCTACGCGATCGGGCGGCTGCCATTCCCACCGGGGCTCTCGATCGTCGCCATCGCCTCCGCCTCGTGAGCGACATGGCCCAGCGACGGGTGCGCCGCCGTTCGGCCGGCAATGTCGGAGACGATGTAGAGCGGCCGCCGCTTCGCCTCGATGTAGAGCCGGCCGAGATATTCGCCGATCATGCCTAGCACGAACATCTGCACCGCGCCGAGGATGACGACGAGCAGCATCAGCGAGGTCCAGCCCTGGATCGCGCTGCCGCTGAAGAAGCCGATTGCGATGTAGATCAGGATTAGGAAGGAGAAGGCGACCAGCCACAGGCCGAAATGGCTGGCGAAGCGCAGGGGCGCGGTCGAGAAGCCGGTCACCGCATCGAGCGCGAAGCGGACCATTTTAGACACCGGATATTTGGTCTGTCCGGCATGGCGCTCGGCCCGGTCGTAGACGATCGGCACCTGCCTGAACCCCACCCACGCGACCATGCCGCGGATGAAGCGCGCCTGCTCGGGCAGGCTCAGCAGCGCGTCGAGCGCGCGCCGGCTCATCAGCCGGAAATCGCCCGTGTCGCGCGGGATCTCGATCTCGGCGAGCTTCGACAGGCCGCGGTAGAAGAGCTTGGCCGTGGCGAGCTTGAACGCGGTCTCGCCGGCGCGGGCGCGGCGGACCGCATAGACGACGTCGGCCTTCTGCCGCTCCATCTCGGCGATCATGCCGGGCAGGAGCTCCGGCGGGTCCTGCAGGTCGGCGTCGATGATCAGGATGCGCTCGCCGCTGCACAGATCCAGCCCCGCGGTCAGCGCCAGCTGGTGGCCGTGGTTGCGCGAGAGGTTGATCGCGACCACGCGCGGATCGCCGTCCGCGAGCGCCTTCATCATCTCCCAGCTGCGGTCGCGCGAGCCGTCGTTGACGAGGACGAGCTCATAGGCCTCCCCCGCCACGCCGCACGCCGCCGCGCTCAGCCGGGCGTGAAGCTCGGCGAGGCAGGCCTCCTCATTGTAGCAGGGAACGACGATCGACAGCGCCGGAGCGGTCATGAAGGGGCTTTCGCAAGCGTCTGAAGGGGCGTTCGGTCGACGACCCTATAGAGCACGCTGGTGCCGCTCCGCCAGATGGGCTGCAGCCCGGCGGTCAGCCTTTTGTCGTAGCGGGGCGGCTGGATCAGCCAGACATAGTCGAACGCCTGGCGCGGGAAGCCGGCGAGCGAGGCGTCGAGCGAGCGCCATTCCTCGCCGCGGCAGACATCGGCGCCGGTCTGCTGCGACGGATCGTAGGCATAGCCGTCCGCGCCCGGAATGCGGCTGCTGAGCAATTGCCCGCCCGGCATCAGCCACTGGTCGTTGGCGTAAGCGAGCCTGCGCTCGAGCGCGATCCCCGCCAGATGCTCCACCCGCGACATCCGCCAGGAGGGCCGGCACGGCACCCCCACGAAGGTCACCAGCCGCGCGCCCACCGGAAGGTGCTCGACCGCTGCAAGCTCGCGCTCGTAGGTTTGGTCGTACATCCAGAAGCTCAACGTGTTCGCGCCGATCCGGACCAGCACGAACAGGCTGGCGCCGAGCGCGAGCCTGCGGGCGAATGGCCGTCCGGCCCCTTCGCGCAGCCGGATGGCGATGACGGCGATGGCGAGGAGGTAGGGAACAAGGCGCATGTCGGCATAGGCCGAGCCGAAGATGATTCGCGGCAGCAGGATGTAGACGAGAACGAGGAACAGGGCCGAGGCGGCGAGATTGCGCGAGAAGCCCAGGCGCTCGCTCCTCACCCCGGCGACGATCAGCAGCAGGACAATGGTGACGGAGGCGAGGTCGAAGGCGAACCACCGATCCCTCAGCGCCATGATCAGCCAGAGATATTTGGCGTGCCAGTTGAACCAGTCGCCGGTCTGCCCGCCGACATGGTGGCCGCTGCGCCAGAGCAGCATGAACAGGACCGGCGGGGCGATGGACAGGCAGTGGACGCCGGCGCGCACGCCCGCCTCGAGGAAGCGGCGGCCTTTGTCGTGCTGGCGAATGAGCTCGGCCGAAAAGGCCATCACGCCGAGCGTCCCCCACCCAAACGTGTGGGTGAACCAGATCGCGATCGCGATCGGCACGAACAAAGCAGCGCGCAGCCAGACATGGCCGAGCCGCGCCAGCCGCAGCCACAGCGCGAAGGCGAGGAGGGCGAAGGCCATCGAGAGGGAGAAGTTGACGAAGCCGAAGATGAAAGGGTGGCCGTAGGCGAAGGGCACCGCGAACAAGGCGGTCGGCGGCACCCGGCCGTGCACCTCGCGCGCCACCCACAGGAAGCCGGCGACCGTCATCACCGGGATGGCGAGGACGATCAGCTTCACGGCCAGCTCGAGCCCGAAGATCTTCGCCATCGGCAGGATCAGCAGGTCGACGCCGAGATTGCCGATGATGCCCCACTGGAAGCTGTAGAAATGCTGCAGGGCGGGCGAGGAAGCCATGTCCAGCTCGACCCGGTAGCGGCCCATATGGCCGGGCAGGTCGACGAGCGGCGGGATGCCGGGCCACAGCAGGGGCAGCGCCGCGAGCAGCGCCAAAGCGGCCACGCCCCAGCGCCGCTCCCACCAAGGCGCATCGTTGCCGTCCACCCGCGCTCCCGCCCTGCCTCGCCCGCAGCCTTGCCACAGGCGGTTGAGGCCGTTCAAGGACGATGCGTCCGGGGAGCCGCGACGCTCCCCGAATTCAGCGGGGAGAAACGCGCGCGGCTATTCCGCCGCCAGATGCCATTGCGGCGGCTCTTCCGCCTCGCGCAGCCGCGCTTCCTCCTCGAACATATAATCGCGGGTCATCGGCAAGGCGTCGCGCCGCTTCACATATTGCAGCTGCCAGTTGACCATGCTGCCGTAGCGGAACGCCGCTTCGGCGCCGACCAGGTAGAATTCCCACATCCGGTAGAAGCGCTCGTCGTAGAGGGCGACGATCTCCTCCTTGTGGGCGACGGTGCGCCGGTACCATTCCTCCAGCGTGTGCGAATAATGGAAGCGCAGCGCCTCGACGTCGGTGACGACCATCCGGTGCCGCTCGGCCTCGACGACCATCTCCGACAGCGAGGGGATATAGCCGCCGGGGAAGATGTACTTGCGGGTCCATTTGTCCGTCGTGCCGGGCGTGCCCATCCGGCCGCAGCAGTGCGAGAACATCACCCCGTCGTTCTTCAGCAGCCGGTGCATGTGGGCGTAGAAGCCGGGATAATGGGGCGTCCCCAGATGCTCGATCAGGCCGACGCTGGTGATCCGGTCGAACTGCCCCTCGACGTCCCGATAGTCCTTGAGCTCGAACTTCACGTGGTCGGCGACGCCCGCCTCCCGCGCCCGCTCGTTCGAGAACTCGATCTGGTCCGGCGCCAGCGCGACACCGAGCACGTCGACGCCGTAGTGGCGGTGGAGGTAGAGAGCGAAGCCGCCCCAGCCGCAGCCTATGTCCAGCACCTTCATGCCGGGCTTCAGGTTCAGCTTCGCCGCGATATGCGCCTTTTTGTCGAGCTGCGCCTTTTCGAGGCTGTTCCCGACGTCGCGGTAGTAAGCGCACGTATATTGCCGGTCCTCGTCGAGGAACAGCTCGTAGAGGCGCCGGGTGAGGTTGTAGGTATGCTCGGCGTTGCGGCGCGAGCGGCTCTTCCAGTTGATCTGGTCGAGCCGCGCGGCGACGTGGGACAGGCCCCTGCGCAGCGGCCCCTTGGGGTTGAGCTTGCCCTGCTTCTCCCACGGCGCGTTCTCGCGGATGAGGAGGACGAGGTCGCGTATGTCGCCTTCCTCGAGCACCAGGCGCCCGTCCATATAGGCCTCGCCGGCGCCGACGCGGGGATCCTTGGCGATGTGGAAAGCGGCGCCGCGGTCGGTGAGGCGGGCGCGCACCGGCCTTCGGCCGTCCGGCGTGCCGTAGCGATATTCCTTCCCGTCATGGTCGACGACGATCAGCTCTCCCTTCCTCATGAGCTTGCGGAGCATCTTGTCGAGGAGCCACATTCGAATTTCTCCTAAGGATTGCGGGGCGGCGTCAATGAACGTCAGCCGGGCGGTTTCGGTCAAGCCCCTAAGGGGCGGGGATGGCGCGCAGCCGCGCTTCGGCTTCGAGCATGTAGTCGCGGGTGATCGGGGTCGCGTCGCGGCGGCGGAGGTACTGGAGCTGGTAGACGACCATGGCCCCGTCGGTGAACATGGTCATCGAGGCGGCGAGGTAGAAGAGCCACAGCCGGTAAAAGCGTTCGTCGGCGAGGGCGGAGACTTCCTCGCGCCGCGCCTTCAGCCGCTCGTACCAGGCCCGCAGCGTGTAGACGTAATGGAAGCGCAGCGCCTCGCAGTCCGCCATGATCAGCTTCTCGCGCTCGCTCGCCGAGACGATTTCGGACAAAGCGGGAAGGTAGCCGCCGGGGAAGATGTATTTCTGCATGAACCGATCGGTCGTGCCCGGCTTGCCCATGCGCCCCATCGTATGGATCAGAGCGACGCCGTCGGGCGCCAGCAGGTCGCGCACCTTCTGGAAGAAAGAGGGGAAAAAGGCGGTGCCGAGATGCTCGAACATGCCGATCGACACCACCCGATCGAACGGCCCCTGGACGTCGCGATAGTCGATCAGCTCGAACTTGACCCGGTCGGCGACCCCCGCTTCCTCGGCGCGGCGCCGGGCGAGGGCGAGCTGCTCCTTCGACAAGGTGACGCCGAGCACGTCGACGTCGGCCACGCGGTTCAGGTACAAGGCGAGGCCGCCCCAGCCGCAGCCGAGGTCGAGCACCC
The DNA here is from genome assembly GCA_036403015.1 of Allosphingosinicella sp. Taxonomy (GTDB): domain Bacteria; phylum Pseudomonadota; class Alphaproteobacteria; order Sphingomonadales; family Sphingomonadaceae; genus Allosphingosinicella. Next base: position 10,369 of record DASWRU010000021.1, on the reverse strand, counting down.
GCTGGCCCGGCTTCAGATGGAGCTTCGAGGCGATATGCGCCTTCTTGTCGAGCTGCGCCTGCTCGATCGAATTGCCGGGGTCGGTAAAATAGGCGCAGCTATATTGGAGGTCGGAGTCGAGGAAGAGCCGGTAGAGGTCGTTGCCGATGTCGTAATGGTGGACGACGTTCTTCAGCGACTGGCTCTTCCAGTTCATCGTGCTGAGACGGTGGCGCAGACGGCCGGTCTTGCGCATGAACTTGTTGGGGCGGGTGCGGTCCTCCCACCGCCGGTTGCGGCGGATGATGAGGATGAGGTCGATGATCTCACCCTCCTCCATGCGCAGGCGGTCGTTCATCCACGCCTCGGCCGTGCCGAGCGCCGGATCGCGGGCGATCTGGAAGGCGACCTTGCGGTCCATCAGCCGCACCGTCGCCGGGCGAAGCTCCGGATCGGGCGCGCCATAGCGATAGGTGCGCCCGTCATGGTCGACGACGGTCAGCTCGCCCCGCTTGACGAGCCGCGACAGCATCTTGTCGAGAAGCCTCATTCGGGGCGGAGATGAGCAGGCGGGACGGCGGCGGTCAACCCGCTATGGCGCGGAGGCGCGCCTCCTCGTGGAACATATAGTCGCGAGTGATCGGCGTCGCGTCGCGGCGGCGGAGATACTGGATCTGGTAGACCGCCATCGGCGCGTCGCGGAACATCGTCAGCGAGACGGCGAGGTAGAAGAGGTAGAGGCGGTAGAAGCGCTCGTCATAGGCGCGGACGATTTCCTCCTCGTGCGCCTTGAGCCGCTCGTACCAATGGCGGATGGTGTGGACGTAGTGGAGGCGCCAGGTTTCGCAGTCGGCCATGATCATCTTCTCCTGCTCGCTCGCGCCGACGATCTCGGAGAGGGCCGGCAGATAGCCGCCGGGGAAGACGTATTTCAGCATGAACTTGTCCGTGGTGCCGGGCCCGCCGAGCCGGCCCATCGTATGGACGACAGCCACCCCATCCGGGGCGAGCAGCGCGCGCAGCTTGCGGAAATAGGTGCGATAGAAGGCTTGGCCGACATGTTCGAACATGCCCACCGAAATGATCCGGTCGAACTCCCCATCCAGGTCGCGATAATCGAGGAGCTCGAACTTCACCCGGTCGGCGACGCCCGCCTCGGCGGCGCGCTGCCGGGCCACTTCCAGCTGCGCCTCGGACAAGGTGACGCCGAGCACATCCACGTCCGCCACGCGGTTGAGGTAGAGCGCCAGGCCGCCCCAGCCGCAGCCAATGTCCAGCACCTTGAGGCCGGGGCGAAGGCGCAGCTTCGAGGCGAGGTGGGTCTTCTTGTCGAGCTGGGCGCGCTCCAGGCTGTTCGCCGTGTCGGTGAAATAGCCGCAGCTATATTGCAGGTCCTCGTCGAGGAAGAGCCGGTAGAAGTCGTTACCGGCATCGTAATGGGCGACGTTGCGCCGCGCCGCGTCCCGGAAGTTGAGCGTGGAGAGGAGGTGGCGGAGCTTGCCGCTCTTGCGGAGGAAACGGTTCGGGCCCGCCGAATCCTCCCATTTGTGGCTGCCGCGGATGATGTTGACGAGGTCGAGTATGTCGCCCTCCTCGACAAGGATGCGGCCGTCCATGAACGCCTCCGCCGCGCCCAGCCCAGGGTCGCGGGCGATCTGGCGCGCGACGCCGCCGTCCGCGATGCGGACGGTGACCGGCCGGAATTCCGGGTCGGGGCGGCCGTAGCGGTGGATCTTGCCGTCGGGGCCGATCACCGTCAGCTCGCCCTTCTTCACATAGTTGGCGAGCATCTTGTCGAGCAGCCACATCGTCTTTTCCCTCCTGCGGACCGGATCCGGCGTGGCAGTGAAGTAGGCGGGGACGCCGGGTCAACCCCCGCCGGGACGATCAGCCGGCGAGCGCCGCCAGGGCCATGCCGAGGTCATGCGCCCGGAACGGCTTCTGGAGCAGCGGCCGGGAGCGGTAGCGCTCCTCGATTCCCTGAAGGCCGTAACCGGTGGCGAACAGGAACGGGATGCCGCGCTCGGCGAGCAGGTCGGCGACCGGGAAGCTGTTCTCGCCCGCCAGGTTGATGTCCAGCATGGCGGCGTCGAAGCTCGCTTCACCGGCGAGCTGCAGAGCGGCCGCGAGGCGGCTGGCGATGCCGGCGACCTCGTGGCCGAGGTCGAGTAGCATGTCCTCGATGTTCATCGCCACCAGCATCTCGTCCTCGACGATCAGCACGCGAAGGCGACGCTCAGCCAAGGGGTGCCTCAGGCGCCCGCACCGCGTCCAGCGAGGCCTCGATCCGGCAGCGCAGGCCGTCGGGCTCGAACGCCAGCCGTGCGCTGCCGCCCAGATCCGCGGCGAGGCCCTGCTCGATCAGCCTGGAGCCGAAGCCGCGTTGCTCCGGCGGCGTGACCGGCGGCCCGCCGCTTTCCTTCCAGTCGAGAAGGAGCGAATCGCCGTCCTCGCGCCACGCGATGGCGATTCGGCCCCCGTCCCGGGACAGCGCGCCGTGCTTGGCCGCATTGGTGCCGAGCTCGTGGAGGGCCAGGGCCAAGGCGAGCGCCGCCCGCGGCGACAGCCAGACCGGCGCGCCCTTTATGTCGAACCGCGCCCGCTCGCCCGCCAGATGCTCGGTGGCGTCGCGCACCACGCTGTCGAGCCCGGCGCCGCCCCAATTCTGCTCGGTGAGGAGGTTGTGCGCCCGCGACAGCGCCATCAGCCGGGCTTCGAACCGCGCCCTCGCCTCGCCCAGGCTGAGGTCGCCCTTCAGCGTCTGGAACGCGATCGCCTGGACGGTGGCGAGCGTGTTCTTCACCCGGTGGTTGAGCTCGTTGATGAGCAGCCGCTGGTGCTCCTCGGCCTGCCGGCGCTCGTGTATGTCCTCGGTGGTGCCGTACCAGAGGATGATGTTGCCGTCCGCGTCGCGGCGGGGGAAGGCGCGGGAACGGGCCCAGCGATAGCCGCCCTCCCGGCGCAACACCCGATGCTCGACGTCGTAGGCGTCCCCGGTCGCGAGGCAGCGCGCCCATTCGCCGAGCGTAACCTCATGGTCGTCCGGGTGCATGCCCTCCTTCCAGCTGCCGGCGATCCCGGTGGTCCCGGTCCATTCGTACCAGCGCGACGCGACTCGGTTGAGACGCCCGTCGGGAAGCGACGTCCAGGCGACCTGCGGGTTCAGCTCGACGGCGTGGCGGTAATGATCCTCGCTCTCGCGCAGCGACTGCTCCGCCTGGGCGCGCACCACCGCCGACCAGGTCCGCTCCGCGGTGTCGCGCGCGATCGCCGCCTCGGCGCGGCTCCAGGCGCGGGGCTGCGGCTCATGGACGTAGAGCAACGCCTTCAGCGCCCCTTCGCGGACCAGCGGAACGGTGATCAGCGCGCGCACGCCCAGCGCCTCCATGCCCGCGACGTTGCCGCCGGTGGGCAGAGCGCGCAGATCGGGGATGGCGAGCACCTCGCCGGCCCGGAGCAGGGCGAGCGCCTCCTCGCCGAACGAGGCGAGCGCCCCGGTCTGGCCGGCCAGGCTGGCGATCGAGCCGTCGCGGGTCCAGTCCCGCTTGACCGCGATCCGCCCTTCCGCTTCGTCCACTTCGGCGTAGCCGACCCGCGCCGCGCCGAGATAGTCGCCGAGCACCGCCGTCGCCGCGCCCTTGACGTCCTCGGGGTCGTTCAGCAGGCGCAGCCGGTCGGCGAGGCGGATGAGGAAGGAGAGGCGGCGCTCGACCGTCACCGTCTTGGTGACGTCGTTCGCCTGGTTGAGCACGCCGGCCAGGCGCCCGTCTTCGTCCAGCAACGGCAGGAGGTTGATGTTCCACCAGCTCTCCTCGCCCGCCACGCTCAGCGGCTGCTCGCGCACGAAGGTGCCCTCGCCGGTGGCGGCCAGCCGATCGACCGCGGGGCCGATCGTCGCCCATAAAGCCCCCAGCGCCTGCGCCGCCGGCCGGCCGAGCAGGCTGCGCCCGCCCAGCAGCATTTCCCAGGCGCGGTTGTGGACGAGGGTCCGCGCCGCGCCCCAGTAGAGCGCGGTCGGCAGGCTGGAATGGGCGCAGATCTCCGCCGCCATGCGCAGCCGCTGCGGCCATGCGGCGATCGGCCCCAGCGGGGTCGCCGCCCAGTCGAAGGCGAGCAGCGGGTCCGCCGCGGACGCCGCGGTGCCGTGACTTTCGGCGGGTAGTGAGGCCATGTCGCGCGTCCCCGGCTGCTGGCGCCTGCTTAGCGCGCCCAGCGTGGATCGCAAACCGTTGAAAAAGCGTGAGCCGGCCGAAGCTTAGGCGATCGCCGCCTGCTTTTCGGCGGCGATCCGGTCGAGCTCGGCGCGGCTCTTCTTCTCGGCGGCGGACTTGAGCTGCCCGCACGCGGCCATGATGTCGCGGCCGCGCGGCCGCCGGATCGGGGCCGAAATGCCCGCCTCGAAGACGATGTCGGAGAAACGCTGCACCCGCGCCTCGTCGGAGCATTCGTAGGGCGCGCCCGGCCAGGGGTTGAACGGGATGAGGTTGACCTTGGCGGGGAGCTTGTACTTGCGGATCAGGCGGACCAGCTCGCGGGCATCCTCGTCGCTGTCGTTCTTCCCCTTCAGCATCACATATTCGAAGGTGATGCGCCGGGCGTTGTTGGCGCCCGGATAGGCGGCGCAGGCGGCGAGCAGCTCCTCGATGCCGTATTTGCGGTTCAGGGGCACGATCTCGTCGCGCACCTCCTTGGTCACCGCGTGGAGCGACACCGCCAGGTTGACGCCGATCTCCTCGCCGGCCCGCGCCATCATCGGCACGACTCCGGAGGTGGAGAGGGTGATGCGGCGGCGCGAGAGGCCGAGGCCGTCGCCGTCCATGACGATCTTCAAGGCGTCGCGGACATTGTCGAAATTGTAGAGCGGCTCGCCCATGCCCATCATGACGATGTTGGAGAGCATCCGCCCTTCCGGCTGCGAGGGCCATTCGCCGAGCGAATCGCGGGCGAGCATGACCTGGCCGACGATCTCGCCGGCGGTGAGGTTCCTCACCAGCCGCATCGTTCCGGTATGGCAGAAGCGGCAGTTCAAGGTGCAGCCGATCTGGCTCGATACGCAGAGCGTGCCGCGGTCGGCGTCGGGGATGAAGACCATCTCGAAATCGTGGCCGTCGGGGGTCTTCAGCAGCCACTTCCTGGTGCCGTCGGTCGAAACCTGCTCGACGACCACCTCCGGCCGGCCGACGACGAAGCGCTCCGCCAGCCATGCGCGCTGCGGCTTGGCGATGTCGCTCATCGCGTCGAACGAAGTGGCGCCGCGATTGTAGATCTGGTGCCAGATCTGCTTGGCTCGGAGCTTCGCCTGCTTCGGCTCGAGGCCCGACTCGGCCAGCGCCGACTGGATCGCCGGCTTCGACAAGCCCACCAGGTCGAGACGCGCATCCTCGCCCACAAAAGCGGGGCGCGGGACGGGCACCGGGTCGATATGACCGGGGATGGGCATCAGCGCTGTCATGATGCCGCCCATCTAGGGACGACAGGCCGATTTTGCTACCCGTTTCAGCCGACGACCAGCACCTCGAAGGAGCCTGGAACCATCTTCGGGCGCTGGCCGGGGGCAGCGGGCGGGGTGAAGCGGGCGGCGGGGAGGTAGACCTTGCCCGTGGCCGGATCGACCGCGCCGGTGCGGGCGGCGGTCTGGGTCGCGACCCTGGCGATCGCGCGCGGAAGGCGGCCGGACGTGTCGATTACGGTGAGCGTGCCGTCGCCGCCGGACGGGATGTAGGCGCGGCGCCGCGCGGCGTCGTAGAAGGCGCCGTCGGGGCGGGGGCCGATGGCGATGTCGCCCAGCGCCTTGCCGGTCGAGGCGCGCACCAGCTTCGCCACGCCGTTGGCGCAGGCGGAGACGAGCATGTCGGAGCCGAGGTAGGCGAGGCCGGTCGGCTCGTCGCAGCCGGCGAGCGGGATGCGCCGCACCACGCGGCGCCGCGCGATGTCCACTTCGGCGATCTCGTTGCGGTCCTCGACGTTGACGAACAGGTGCCCCCGCCCGTCGAGCGCGGGAAGTTCGAGCGCGCCGCCGATTGCCACCGTCGCCACCGCCTTCGCGCCGGCGGGGTCGATGACCGTGGCGGTGCCGTCCTTCGCGTTCATCACCCAGATCGTGCGCGAACGTGGATCGTAGATGGCCGCGTCCGGATTGGCCCCGGTCGGCACCGCCGCCCGCACCGCGCCGGTGGCGGTGTCGAAGATGAGCGCCTGGTTCGTCTGTCCGGAGGTAGCGAGGCCGAGGTGGGAATGGGGAATGGCCAGAACGGCGTGAAGGCGCGCGCCGGGGACGAACCTGGCCGTCACGGCGCCGGTGCTTAGGTCGACCGCCATCACGCCGTCGCTCCGCGCCACGAGCAGGCGTCGATGGTCCGGATCGACGCTGAGCAGGTCCCAGCCGCCGTCCGGTCCGGCGATGCGTTCGACCACCGCGGGTCCCGGCCCCGCCGCCTGCCCGCCCGCCGCCAGGACCGCCGCCGCCGCAGCGATCGCCGTCATCTTCCCGAACCCGATCATATTGCGCCTCCTGTGCCGCCGTCCCGATAGGCGCGCTGCACGTCGTTCGGCAACCGGTGCGGGCTCATGCGCGCCCCGCTCGCCGGCCAACCACCGTCTCAACGCCGGCGTCTATCTCCACCACAACCCCCTGCGGCAGCCCTTCCGCGACCGGGGCGCCGCAATTCGGCCGGGGCGGCAGGCCGGTGAGTAGACCGCGCAGCACGCGCGAGGACATGTCGTGCATCACCAGCAGACAATCCCCCGGCTCGCCCCGGACCTCCTCGAGCCACGCCTGCAGCCGGATCGCGATCGCATCGTACCACTCGCCGCCCGGCGCGGGGCGGGTGAAGAGTCCCGCCGAAACGTCGAAGATTGCACCCACCTCCTCGATGACGTCGCGGTAATAGCGGCCGCCCCAATCGCCCATGGCGATTTCGGCGAGGCGGGGATCGGTGCGGGCGGCGTGCCAGTCGAGCTCCAGATGCTCGGCGATCACCGCCAGCGTCTGGAGGGCGCGGCCGGTGGGGGAGGCCCACAGCGCCACTTCCGGCTTCGGCCCGAGCCGCCGCCGCAGCGCCTCGCCCATCGCCTCCGCCTGGGCGAAGCCGGCGCGGGTCAGCGGCGTATGGAGCGTCTCGCCCTGAATTCGACCGGCCGCATTGAACACCGTCTGGCCGTGGCGGGCGATGAAGAAGCGGCTCACCCGCGCGCGCAGCCGATCGCCGCGGCGTCGATCGCCGAGGCGGCGCCGCGCAGCCGGTAGGAGTCGCGGACGAGGCCGCCGATGCCGCTGCGGGTCTCGACGCTCATGTCGATGCCGGTGCGCATCGCGGCGACGATCTCCGCGTCGGCGCGCGCGTCGGGCGCCCAGGCGTCGCCGCCGCCGCCGATCAGCTGGAAGGTGCGCCCGTCGATCCTAAGCAGCACCGCCGAGCCGGGCCGCTTGGGGCGCTCGAAGCGGAAGTGGAGCTGCCCCCTGACGCCGCGCGCGGGCCACCAGGACACGGCGGCGAAGGCGCGCTCGCCCGAGCGCTGCGGCCCCTCCGCCTCGGCGATCGCGTAGCAGCGCCCCGGCTCCCGGAAGCCGCCCCAGGCGCCGAACACGCCCAGCGAGCTTCGCTGCGCCGCGGCGGGCACGGCCGCGCCGAGGGCGATGACTGCGATGAGGAGGCGCCGCACCATATCGCGACGGATGCCGCCCTTTGCGGCGGCTTGGCAACCGCGAATCGCCGTGCGGGGCCGATGAGGACAAGCCGCGCCGGCCGATCGACGGCGGGGCGCGGCCGGCCCTTTTTGCATCCCCGGCGACAACCCCCTAGCGGGGGGCGGCGGGCCGCTCTAATACTCTGACCCAAGTGCCACTTCCGGGGGTTTTTCCATGAGAGCGACGATCGAACGGGCTACGCTGCTGAGGAGCCTCGGCCACGTCCAGTCCGTGGTGGAGCGCCGCAACACGATCCCGATCCTCTCCAACGTCCTCATCGAGGCGAGCGAGGGCGGCGGGCTGCGCCTGATGGCGACCGACCTCGACCTCCAGGTCGTCGATACGGTGGACGCCAACGTGACGCAGGCCGGCGCCACCACCGTCTCCGCCCACACTCTGTTCGACATCGCCCGCAAGCTCCCCGAAGGCAGCCAGGTCGAGATCAACGCCGCGGAAGGCAAGATGCAGGTCAATGCGGGGCGCGCGCGCTTCAACCTCGCGACGCTGCCGCGCGACGACTTCCCGGTGATCGCGGAAGGGGACCTCCCCACCCGCTTCGAGCTTCCGGCCGCGACTTTGCGCCAGATCATCGACAAGACTCGCTTCGCCATCTCAACCGAGGAGACGCGCTATTATCTCAACGGCATCTTCCTCCACGTCGCGGACGATGCGCAGCCGGTGCTGAAGGCGGCGGCGACCGACGGCCACCGCCTCGCCCGAGTCACCGTGCCCCGGCCGGCGGGGGCGGAAGGCATGCCCGACGTCATCATCCCGCGCAAATGCGTCGCCGAGCTGAGGAAGCTGCTCGACGAGGTGGACGGCACCGTCCAGGTGTCGCTCTCCGAGACCAAGGTCCGCTTCGGCCTCGGCAACGCGATCCTGACGTCGAAGCTGATCGACGGCACCTTCCCGGATTACAGCCGCGTCATCCCGACCGCGAACGACAAGCTGCTGCGCATCGACCCGAGGAGCTTCGAGGAGGGCGTCGACCGAGTCTCCACCATCGCCAGCGAGAAGACCCGCGCCGTCAAGCTGGCGCTGGACCGCGACAAGGTGACTTTGTCGGTGACCAGCCCGGAGAACGGCACCGCCGCCGAGGAGGTGCCCGGCGACTATAATGCCGACGGGCTCGAGATCGGCTTCAACGCCCGCTACCTGCTCGACATATTGGGGCAGATCGAGGGCGACACGGTCGAGGTGCACCTCGCCGACGCGGCCGCGCCGACCCTGCTCCGCGAAAACGACAAGGCGCCCGCGCTCTACGTGCTGATGCCGATGCGGGTGTGAGCGGGGAGGACCCGGCGGTGGATGTCGAGATCGAGCCTCCGCACGTCCACCACCATCCGACCGGCTATCATTGGCTGGACAAGGTGCTGCCGGTCTGCGCGCTGTTCGTCTCGTTCGTCTCGATCTTCATCGCCTATCATCACGGCCGGGTGATGCAGGAGCTGGTCCACCAGAACGAGCGGCTGGTGCAGGCGAACTCGTTGCCGCACCTCCAGATCGAAGGCAGCAATCTGAGCGACGCGGGGCAGCCGGAGATCAGCTTCCGCGCGACCAACGCGGGCGTCGGCCCGGCGGAGATCCGCACCGCGCAGGTACTGGTCGACGGCCGCCCCGTCGGCGACGCGGCGCAATTGTTGAGGTCCTGTTGCGGCGCCAACAATTATGAGGGGCTCACCACCTCCACCCTGCTGGGATCCATGATCAGGCCCGGCCAGACCCTCGCCTATTTGCGGCTGCCGGTCTCTGAGGCTAGCCGGCCCGCGGCGGTGGCCCTGGACACCGCCCGGAAGGCGAACCGGATCGAGACCCGGCTCTGCTATTGCTCCGTCTTCGACGAATGCTGGGTGCGCAGCTCGCGCGACGGCGACCGGCCCCGCCGCGTGGCGGAATGTCCCGCCGTCGACACCCTCTACCGCGAATAGCGCGGCTGTTCGCGCCCGGCGCGGCGGGCTAGACCGCGGCCCGTGCCCCTCGTCCGCCTCAGCCTTTCGGATTTCCGCTCCTACGCCGACGCCGTCATTGCGCCCGGGCCGGCGCTCGTGGTGCTCACCGGTGAGAACGGCGCGGGCAAGACCAATGTGCTGGAGGCGGTGTCGCTGCTCAGCCCGGGGCGGGGGCTGAGGGGCGCGAGCCTCGCGGAGATGGCTCGGATCGGCGGCTCCGGCGGCTTCGCCGTCGCGGCGCAACTTAGCCCCTTCCCTTCAGGGGAGGAATTGGGGGTGGGGAAGGTTGGAGAGACCCACCGAAGCGCGGGTGGGTTGAACAGGCCCCACCCCAACCCCTCCCCTGAAGGGGAGGGGCCAGTCCAGATCGGCACCGGCACCACGCCGTCGGCACCCGAGCGACGACAGGTGCGGATCAACGGCCGCCCCGCTTCGGCCACCTCGCTTTCCGAGTGGCTCTCGGTCCTGTGGCTGACGCCGGCGATGGACCGGCTGTTCCAGGAGGGGGCGGGCGGGCGGCGCCGGTTCCTCGACCGCCTGGTGCTGGCGCTGCGGCCCGAGCACGCCGTCGACTCGGCACGCTACGAAGCGGCGATGCGGGCGCGCAACAAGCTTCTCGCCGAGGAGGGGCCGCCGGACGAGGCGTGGCTCTCGGCGCTGGAAGCGAGGATGGCGGAGCACGGCGCGGCCCTCTTCGAGGCGCGCGCCGCGAGCGTCGCGGCGCTGACGGAAAGGCTGGCAGAGGCGCCGGAGG